>CAMLLU010000028.1 GCA_946480925.1 uncultured Rivibacter sp. | reverse complement strand
TCTTCGGCGCGATTTGCGGCAGCGGGCCGATTACTTCGCTAACCCTTCGCTCGAGTGGACTGCCACCGGCAAGGCGCTTGGCCCGCGAGGCGGTGTGGTTCATCATCCGCCTCGCGGGCCAAGCGCCTTGCCGGCGTCAGCCCCTCAGCTCAAACGTTAGGCGTCGCACTCGCATGCCAGCAAAAAGCACATACAACGCAGCAAATGCGATCGCTGCCTCTGAACGAGACGGTTGGGTACTGGGGTACATCGGAATCCCATGGCCCGGGCCGTGGCCCAAGATGAATGGTGATCTGTTTGTCGCGGATCCAGATGGCTGGCAGGCAGGCCTCGCGTGGGAGAGCAGTGGGCCAGCAATCTCAAAGCTCGCTGGGCCGTCGGAGGGCCGATGGGGTGTCTTTCAAGTGCACTTTCCTCTGCCCGTCATGTCAGAGCAAGACCTCATTCAGAACTTCCATCTCGTGCTGCCGCTGCTCAAGGAAGAACGAAGCAAAGTACGAGGAGTCCGTGCTTCGTGAGCACCACGACGCCTAACCCTTCGCTTTGGGCGTTCTCCTGTTTTGCTGCCGCTTTCGCGGTATCGCCAATGCTTACTTGGTGGCTGCTGCCCCTGCCTCTGCGCCGTAATGCGTGACCCAGCTGGAAGCAGCGGTGTTGAAGCATCCACGCAGGTGCGCTGCGGAAGCCGGTGATTGGCGAGTGACCGCGGATTCCGGTAGGCCTCCGCGCTGCTGAAAGTCGCCATGGCGGAGGTGAAGCCATCGCGCACGCATGGCTTTCGAACGGCAAGTACGGAGCAGATACCCGATCTTGGACTCGTCAGCGTGACTGACTCCTTGCGCTGCACTGCTGTAGTTCGCTCGCTGGAATCGAGCGCCACTCATGGCCGCAACGAGTCACCCTGCTGCGCCCTCAGGGGCGCTGGCGTGTGGAAGCTCTCCATTGGCGTACTGGCGCAGCCGATCTACCAGTGGCATGAGGTTCGTGGCCACCATGTCGAGCCCGGTCTCCGAAAGTTCGCTCTCGGGCCGCTGCAATCGTGCGAAGACTCGCCCGAAAAGTTCGGCGAGAAACACGGCATCTTCCGGCGCCTGAATGAGTTCGACGCGAAGGAACACGTAGCTTCCGCTGCCAAACCCGTTGTGGCAGCGCTCAAAGAATTCTCGTAGCCCTGGCTTCGACAGGCTCGCATCGTCGCGACCGAACTCCTCCACGCACAACTCCAGGACGTGGTCGATGAGGCCGGTCGTACCGTCGTGGTGGTAGCCGTGGAAGACGATGCTGGAGCCCATGGATTCAATGGTAGTGCTGGCGAACGGCTCCGAAGCCGTCACTGCCAACCGACAGCAGCTTGGCCGCCGGCGTGCAGTCATGCAGTCAGGCTCTCGAGCCCAATGTTCGACGTTGGTCTTGTCTCGACCTGAAAGTTGGTTCCGAAGGAAGTGCTGAGGCCGCCAGTGACCTCGGGCGAAGCCTCGTGGCTGAGCTTCAAGAGGTGTGGCCACGGAGACCACGCATACGCCTCGCGGTCAGGCCTTGGCCCTGGGCTTGAAGATGTGGATGGTCTCGCCGCGCGCGAGCATCTCCACCAGCTGGGCGATGCGCCTGGCGCGGGTCTCGGCCTTCACGGCCGTCTGGATGCGCCACAGCACTGCATAGCGATTGGTCGCGTTGATCGTTGCAAAGAAGGCCTTGGCCCTCGGCTCGGCTTCCAGCGCCGCCAACAGGTCCTCGGGCACCAAGGACGTGCGCGCGCCGTCATAGGCCTGCGCCCAACGCCCGTCGGCCTTGGCAGCTTCGATCTGCGCGTGGCCCGGCGCCTGCATGCGGCCCGCCGCGATGAGCGCCTCGGCCTTGTCGACGTTGATCTTCGACCAGATGCTGCGCGCCCGCCGCGGCGTGAAGCGTTGCAGGAAGTGCTGGTCGTCGAGGCCCTTCTTCTGGCCGTCGATCCAGCCCCAGCAGAGCGCGATCTCCACCGCCTCCGGGTAGGTGACGCTGGGTTCGTTCGCTCCCCGCTTGGCGATCTTGAGCCAGAGGCCATCGGAGGTGGCGTGGTTCTTCTTCAGCCAGGTCTCGAAGGCCTTGGCGCTCTTGAACAAGGTCGGGGAGGAGTCGGGCTGGATGGCGGACTTGGCGGCGGGCATCGCGTGGAGTGTGCCGCACAAGAGCCAGCGCGGCTCGCTGCACAGCGGCATGGACCTTTGGTGCAAGGCCTATAGCATCTGCCCTCTCGACGCCCCCCCGGAGCCACTATGCAATCCACAACCTACCGCCAACCCGGCCTGCGGGTGACCGAGCACACGCTCAAGGTGCCGCTCGACCACGCGCAGCCTGATGGCGAACGCATCGAAGTCTTCGCGCGTGCGGTCGTCCTGGCCGAGAAGGCGGACGCCAACCAGCCTTGGCTGGTCTTCCTGCAGGGCGGGCCTGGCTTCGAAGGCCCGCGACCGGTATCTCCTGACTCGCCGGCTTGGCTGCGGCGGGCACTGGCCGACTACCGCGTGCTGTTGCTCGACCAGCGCGGCATGGGGCGCTCGACGCCGGTGAGCCCGGCCGATGCCAGCGCGGCAGCGCCGCAGGGGCTGGCCGACCGCCTGGCGCTGTACCGCGCCGACGCCATCGTGCGCGACGCAGAGTGCTTCCGCGAGGCCCTGGGGGTCGACCGCTGGTCGGTGCTGGGCCAGAGCTTCGGCGGCTTCTGTGCGGTGACCTACCTGTCCACCTTTCCGGGCTCGTTGCGCGAAGCCTTCATCACGGGTGGCCTGCCCCCGCTGGATCGCGGAATCGACGAGGTGTACCGGGAGACCTACCGCACCACACTGGAAAAGGCCGGCCAACACTATGAGCGCTATCCGCAGGACCGCGATCGCGTGCGCAGCCTGATGGCCCGCCTGGCGGCTGAGGACGTGCGGCTACCCGGTGGCGACCGGCTGACGCCGCACCGCCTGCGCCAACTCGGGTTGATGCTGGGCACCGGCACGGGCTCGGAGAAGTTGCACCACTTGCTGGAACTCCCGTCCGCAAGCCCCGCGTTCCTGCACGACGTGGAGAGAGCTTCACCGTTCGTGCGCAACCCTCTGTACGCGGTGATCCACGAGTCCTGCTATGCCAACGGCCAGGTCAGCGCCTGGTCGGCGCAGCGCGTGATGCCGGCCGACCTGGCCGACGACCCGACGCTGCTCACCGGCGAGCACGTCTTTCCGTGGATGTTCGAAGAGTTCGCAGGCCTGGCACCGTTTCGCGAAGCCGCAGAACTACTGGCGCACCGGCACTGGGCCCCGCTCTATGACCCGCGGGTGCTGGCCGTCAACGAGGTGCCCTGCGCCGCGGCCATCTACGTCAACGACATGTACGTCCCGCGGGCGTTCTCCGAACAGACGGCCCGCCAGATCCGCGGCCTGCGCCCTTGGATCACGAACGAGTTCGAGCACGACGGCCTCCACTCGGGCAAGGTGCTCGGCCGACTGATCGAGATGGTCCGAAGCTAGAGCCGCGCGATCCCGTCCAAAGCCGCTGCCGACACCACCAACACGCGCAGCGGCCTGTCATAGGACGGGCTGCGTGCGCGCAGCGTCGCCAGCAGGGCGGCAGCGATGGCAGCGTCCGGCTCCCGCAGCATCAGCAGCGTGGCCCGGCGCGGTTGGAACCCTGCAGCAGGGCCGAGCGGCCCGTCTCGCCACCAACCGCAATCCCAGGGATCGCCGGGCTGCGCGCCGCGCCCCGCGACAAGCTCCCGCCACAGAATCTGCAACCGCCACCACAGGCCGCGCCAGCGGCTCATCCGCGCCAGTTCATGGCTGCCATCCAGCACGCAGGCAGCGGCGTCCAGACCGGGGTGCGGCGCCACACTGGCCACTCGCAGCGGCTCCGTCAGCACAGGGAACGCACCGCCGTCGCACCAGGCTCGCAGCGAGGCGAGCAATGCAGCGTCGATGGCCTCGCAGGCGTCGGGCGGGTGCATCAGGGCGTCGTCGAAGCGGCGGGGCAGTCGCATGGCTGATTGGTGGTGTTTCCTGAGGCCATTGCAGCACAGGCAGACCAGGCAATCTGAAGCCAAAGCCGCCTTTCGCGAGCGCCGACGGATGGCCGGCTGCCGGCACACAAGCCGCACAAGCGGCAGTCACCAGCCGCAAGCACTCACGGCATCCACCGGATCCCCCTCAAAGCAGCTCATCAGCGTGACGGATTGCCACCCCTCCCCCGCCGCAGCTTGTGCGATTGGCCAGCGAGTGGCGCATGCTTGCACACGCCATGCGCCTGTTTCACCCGCTCTTCGCCGCACTCGCTGCAGCCGTCGCGCTCAGCGCTTCAGCGGACCCCATGCGGCCCTGCCGAAGCTGGGGCCCTGTCGAGCACGGGGGTGGCCTGAACGCGTGTGGCTGCCACTTCAATCGCAAGACCGGCGAGTGTCATTGCCATCAGCCAAGGGGTTGCGGCTGTCCGTGCCAGCCGGCGGGGTGTCCGAGCCGGTGAGCCGGTGAGCCGGTGTTCACGCGAGCGCGAATTCGCCGGCGCATTGCGCCAACCCACGAAACGGCCAGAATCTGCCGGCCGTGCCCACCAGGAAACCCGCCCCTCCTGACCCCACCTGTCTGGCTCAAGCCCGCGCTGGTGATTCGCTCGCCTTCGACCGCCTGGTCGCGCCGTACCGCCGCCTGCTGCACAACCACTGCTACCGCATGCTCGGGTCTCCGCACGATGCCGACGATGCGCTGCAGGAAACGCTGCTCGCCGCATGGCGCGGGCTGCCCTCGTTCGAAGGGCGCAGCGCGCTCGGCACCTGGCTCTACCAGATCAGCACCCATGTCTGCCTGCGCCTGATTTCTCAGCGGCCGCGCCGCATGGAGTCGCCCGACCACGGCCCGCCGTTCCATGCCACCGCCGACCTGGGCGAGATGGTCCTCGGACCGGTGTGGCTCGAACCGCTTTCCGACGATGAACTGCCGGCGCTCGGCCCGCACGAGGCCGACCCGGCGGCCGTGCTCCAGCAGCGCGAAAGCGTTGCGCTGGCCTTCGTGGCCGCGCTGCAGCACCTGCCCGGCACGCAGCGCGCCGTGCTGCTGCTGCGCGAGGTGCTCGAATACTCCGCCGCCGAAGCGGCCGATGTGCTCGACACCTCGGTCGCGTCGGTGAACAGCGCCCTGCAGCGCGCGCAAAAGACGGTGAAGGACAAGATGCCCGCCGTGTCGCAAGCCGCCGAGCTGCAGTCGCTCGGCGAGGAAGGCCTGCGCAAGCTCCTGGGCAGCTTCGTCACCGCCTGGGGGAGACGCGACATCGAAGGGCTCGTACGCCTGCTCACCGAAGACGCGCGCTTCACGATGCCGCCGCTGCCGTCGTGGTTCGACGGCAGGGCCTTCGTCGAGAAGTTCATCGTCGAACGGGTCTTCGCCACACCGTGGCGCCTGTTGCCGCTGCGGGCCAACGGGCAGGTGGGCTTTGCCTGCTACATGCAGGCCGATGGGGAAGCCCGGTTCCGGCTTGCCGGGATCACCCTGCTGAGTCTGCGTGGGGGGCGCATTGCCGGCCTGCACAGCTTTCTGGATCCGGCCGTGCACCGGCGGTTTGGCCTGGCCGAAGAGATTTCTTGATGCGCATCGGCGCCCACCGATGAGTTTGCGCAGCCGCCTGTCTCTGAAGAGGTGACGCGCCCCGGATGCGCCGGGCCGTGTCACCTCATGAACCCCCGGCAGAAAGGCGACCTCCGATGGCCAAGCTCATCTTCAGCAACCTCGTTTCGCTCGACGGCTTTTGTGCCGGCCCCGGCGGCGACCTCAGCCGCTTGCCCATGGGGCCGGTGTTCGACGACCACAACGTCGAGCTGCTGCGCCCGGCCGGCACGCTGCTTTTCGGCCGCATCACCTTCGGCATGTTCCAGGCCTTCTGGCCCCAGGTGCGCAAGGACCCGTCGGCCGGCCCGGTGCTGGCCGAAATCGCGGCGCTGACCGAGCGAATGGGCAAGCTCGTGGTCAGCGACACGCTGTCGCTGCCGGCAGACGCTCCGTGGAGCGATGCCCAGGTGGTGCGCCGTGCACAGGCCCATGCGCGCATCGGCGCACTGAAGGCCGGCACCGGCCGAGACCTGCTGGCCTTCGGCAGCCACGTACTGATGAACGACCTGCTGGTGCATGGCCTGGTCGACGAGGTGCGGCTGCTAGTCGGCAACGTGGTGCTCGGTGAAGGCGTGCGCACCTTCGAGGCCGGCCTGCCGGCACCGCTGGCACTCATCGAGGAGCGCCGCCTCGCGGGGTCCGACATCGTGATGCTGCGCTATGCGTGCGAGGCCTCCGCGCCGGGCATCTCCGGCAACGTCAAATAGTTCCAAGAGTGCAATTGGATCAACTGCACATCAAAATGGACATTTCATAAAAGCAATGTCTAGAATAATGCACAAATGATCACCATCGATCCACTGTCCGTCCTCGACCGCCAGTTGCTGCTCCAGCTAGGCGATCGGCTGAAGCTGCTGCGCAAGTCGCAGGGGCTCAGCGCGGTCGAATTGGCCAGCCGGGTCGGCATCTCGCGCACGACGCTCAACGCGGTCGAGTCCGGCGATCCGGCCCCATCCATGGGCACCTATCTTCGGGTCATGTCGGTGCTTGGCGTGAGCGGCGAGCTGGCACTGCTGGCTGGCGACACCCTGCAGCCGCCGCCGCCCGGCTCGGCAGCGGCCCGGTCGCGGCGCAGCCGCCCCATCGTTCAAGTGCAAGTGACATCGGACTCGTCGCGGCACCGCGTCCAGGACCTGCAGAGCCTGGTGCTGCATGAGGCAGCTGTCCGCGCGATCCAGCAAGACCCCGCCTTGCGCGACAAGGCGCTGGAAACGCTGGACCGCTGGATCGTCGACAACGCGACTTCGCGATCCCTGAGCCTGTGGCGTGAGTGGCAGCGGATCCTGAAGGACAAGACCTGGAAGAAGGCGCTCGGCCCCACGCGTCGGGCGCAGGAACTGCGCCAGGCTTCGCCGATCGTGACCATCCTTCCCAAGGAAGTCCGGCAGCAAGTGCTGCGGCAGGTGAACGAACTCAAGCAGGGCGTCGTCTACGGCGACCAGACGGAGCAGCAGCCGCGATGACCAGGGAAGAGCTCGAACACATCATTCGTGCCAGTGCGGACGTCACGCAGGAGTACGAGTTCGTCATCGTTGGCAGCCAGTCCATCCTCGGCTCCGTGCCCAACCCGGAAGACGAATTCACGATGTCGGCAGAGGCAGACATCTACCCGATGAACGCTCCCGGCAAAGCGGCCTTCATCGAGGGAGCGCTTGGCGAGGGCTCGCAGTTTCATGAGACCTACGGCTACTACGCACAGGGCGTCGGCCCCGAAACCGCCGTATTGCCAAGTGGCTGGATTCAACGAGTGCACCGCGTCCAGAACACAACACGAACGACCGGGTCGGATATTGCCTCGACGTGGGAGACCTGTTCATGTCAAAGGCAGCCGCCGGCCGCGAGAAGGACCGCGAGTTCTGCACGGCGCTGCTGTCGTACGGCTATGTCTCGCTAGAGCAGGTCCTTCAACTGGTTGCGCAGATGCCGCTGGACGACAAGGCCATGCGGGCTTTGCGCGCCACCATTCGTCGGTGGGCCAAGGCAGCGAGTAGCGACAGTGAATGACTTGGCCAGCAGGCCCACTTCACTTCCACGAACTTTCCTGTTTGCAGGCTCGCTGGCTCGAGCAAGCCCCACGTGAAGTTCGACCGAGCGGTGAGCAGTTGCACGGCTCGCTCCGCCATTTGCAACACCCGCCGGTACAAGTGCTCACCACCGCCGCACTGCCGTTCTTCACCCGGTTAGGCAATAACCCCGCACAGCACCTGCGACGCTATATTGGCCGCAGGTCAGTGGGTCTTCATCGGGAAGGGGTCCGAAGTGCGTTCCGCCGGCTTCGTCTGGATCGTGCTCGGCTGCATTGCGATCGGCGCATTCGCTGGCGCGCTGGCGACCTGGCTCTTCATGCGAAGTCGAGCACGCAGGCGCAGCAGCTCCATCGGCGATGAGCGCGCGCTGATGCGCACGCTCATCGACCTGATACCCGACTACATCTATGCCAAGGACGCTGTGGGCCGGTTCGTGCTGACGAACCTGGCCAACGCGCGCGTGATGGGCGCGGACTCGCCACCGCAGCTCATCGGCAAGACCGACGCCGATTTCTATGCGCCCGAGATGGCGGCCAAGTTCCGGGTCGACGATGACTCGGTGCTGCGTGGCGAGGCGTTGCAAGACCGCGAAGAACTCGGCACCGACTCGGTGGCCGGCGAAGCACGCTGGCACCTCACGACGAAGCTGCCGGTGCGCGACGCACGCGGCGAGGTCGTCGGGCTCGTGGGGATCACCCGCGACATCCATCGCAGCAAGCTCGCCGAAGACGAGATCCGCCGCCTGAACGCGGAGCTCGACCAGCGCGTGAAGGAGCGCACCGCCGAACTCGCGGCCGAGCGCAAGCTGCTGCGCACGTTGATCGACAACATGCCGGACGTCATCTACGCGAAGGACACCGAGTCGCGCTACATCCTGGTCAACCGGGCGGCGGCGGCCGGCGCGGGCGCGAAGCCCGCCGAAATGCTGGGCCGCACCGCCTTCGACTACTACCCCGCCGAACAGGCGCAGCGCTTCTTCGACGACGACCGCGAAGTGATGCGCTCGGGCCAGGCGCTCATCGGCCGCGAGGAGCCGGCACTCGACCGCAGCACCGGCAACCAGCGGTGGCTGCTCACCACGAAGGTACCGCTGCGCGACGACGAAGGGCGCATCGTCGGCATCGTGGGCATCAGCCGCGACATCGGCGAGCTGCGGCGCATTCAGGAACTTCGCATCGCCAAGGAGCGTGCGGAAGCTGCCAACGAAGGCAAGAGCCGCTTCCTCGCCAACATGAGCCACGAGTTGCGCACGCCGCTCAATGCCGTGCTGGGCTATGCGCAGATCCTCATGCGCGATCGAGCGCTTTCCGAGTTGCAGAAGCAGGGCCTCGCGACCATCCAGCGCAGCGGCGAACACCTGCTCGGGCTCATTGAAGACATCCTCGACCTCGCCAAGGTCGATGCCAACCGGCTCGAGCTTTTTCCCGAGGCGCTGGCCCTGCCCGAATTCGTGCGAGTGATCGACGACATCATCCGCGTCGAGGCCGTGAACAAGAAGCTCGCATTCCGTTGCCATGTGCCCCCCGAGCTGCCGGCAGTCATCGAAGCCGACGAGAAGCGCCTGCGCCAGGTGCTGCTCAATCTGCTGAGCAATGCAGTCAAGTTCACCGAAGCGGGAACCGTGGTCTTGCGCATCGCCGCCTCGCCGCTCAGCCACGGCAGGGCTCGCCTGCACTTCGAGGTGCAAGACACCGGGCCCGGCATCGCCGCCGAACAACACGAGGAGATCTTCCTGCCCTTCGTGCAAGGTCGCGCTCTGCAGTGCCGCTCGAGCGGCACGGGGCTCGGGCTTGCCATCAGCCGCCAGCTCACGCGACTCATGGGCGGCGAGCTGCGGCTCGAAAGCGAGCCGGGCCGCGGCAGCCGCTTCTGGTTCGAGATCGACGTGCCGGTGCTCGGCGCGCGCGCCGCAGCCCAACGCCCCCAAAGCATCGTGACCGGCTACGAAGGGCCGCGCCGGACGGTGCTGGTGGCCGACGACGTGCGCGCCAACCGCGCAGTGCTCGTCGACCTGCTGAAGACGCTCGGGTTCGAGCTCGTCGAGGCAGACGATGGGCAGGCGCTGCTGGCAGCGGCCCAGGCGCACCGGCCCGACCTCGTCATCAGCGATCTCGTGATGCCGGGCATGGACGGGCTCGCGGCCATCGGGCAGTTGCGAAAGCTCTCGGGGCTTGAAGACGTGCCGGTGATCGCGGTCTCGGCCAATGCCTCGGGCCACGACGAGGCCAGCAGCCTGGCAGCCGGCGCGAGCGCCTTCCTGCCCAAACCCATCGCGATGGATCGGTTGCTGGCCCAGGTCGGCCAGCTGCTCGGCCTGCATTGGACGCAGGCCGCCGAGCCCGTTGCCCAGCAGGAAGAGGAGTTGCCGCTGGTGCCTCCGCCTGGAGACGACCTGAACACGCTGCACCAGCTCGCCAAGGTGGGCCACATGCGCAGCATTCGCGAGCACGCGAAGCGGCTGGGCGAGCAGGACGCGCGCTACCGGCCGTTCGCCGATCGCCTGTATGGCATGGCCGAGCGATTCGAGTCGCGTGCGATCGTGGAGCTTATCGAGCGCTATCGAGAGGGGTCGTAGGGGCGGACCGCCACGCTCGGCCCGCGGAACGCATTCAGCCCCCCATCTGCCCGTACTGCGGCTTCCCGCTGTGCTCGAGCCGAAGGTAGATGCCCCCCTTGCCGCTCGCAGCCGACTCCACCGGCTTGAACGCAGCCGATACCGTGCCATGGCCAAAGAGCCGCTTGCCCGAGCCCAGCACCACCGGGTAGATGAACAGCCGGTACTCGTCGATGAGGTCGTTGTACAGCAGCGTCTGGAGCAACTCGGTGCTGCCCCAGGTCTGCACGGTCCGGCCGGGCTGTTCCCGCAGCTTGCGGAGTTCGGCAACCACGTCGCCCTTGATCAGGCTGGAGTTGTTCCAGGCAGCGCGTTCGAGGCTGCGCGACACCACGTGCTTCGGTCGCGAGTTGAGGGCACTCGCTATGGCGTTGTCGGGGTCGGTGATCTTGGGCCAGTAGTTGGCGAAGATGTCGTAGGTCTTGCGCCCGAGCACGAAACCGTCGGCGTCGGCGAATCCTTGCGTGACCAGCCGCCCCATGGTCTCGTCGACATAAGGGGCTTGCCAGCCGCCATGCGGGAAGCCTCCCTCGCGGTCTTCGTCGGGACCGCCAGGGGCCTGCATGACGCCGTCCAGGGTCACGAATGCGTTCACGATGATCTTGGGCATGGTCGTTTCTCCGTCAGTACATCAATCAGTACGACAGCACGACGGATCACACCGGCGCAAATCGACATGCCGGCAAAGGCGAGCACGCGCCACGTGAACGGGCCGCGCGCCACGCGCGCCGTCACCGGTGCGGGAAGAACCAGCTGCTGACGACGACCAACAGGCAGAGCACGAACCAGAACTCCAACCAGCCGCGGTCGCGCGACTTGATGCGCAGGCCCAGGTGGATCAGTCCGCCGACAAAGGCCATGGGCGCTCCGGCTGCAGAGGTCAGGAAGGCAAGCAACACGAACTGCATCGCGTAGAGCCCCCAAGGACGCTTCTCCGAAGGCGTTCGCAGGCTGTTGCTCGAGCTGGAACGCGCAGCCTGCTGCGCGGATTCATTCGCGAGGCGTTCGGCCCGCTCGGCGATGAGGCGGTCGGCCGCCGATCGCGCACCTGCCGGCCTGCGCGCCTCGCGCTCCGCGTTGATGCGGGCCTGCCGCGCGGCCTTGATCTGTCCCGCCGTCTGCTGGAGCACCGGCTCGGGCCGCTCCGCGGGCTGCCACCAGGCACCGCGCGCCAGCAGCGGGGCCTCGCCGTTCACCGAACGACGCCGGAATTGATGGCGGAACGCGGTCCATGCCCGGGCAGCCCCGGACGGCAGCACCAGTGCCTGCTTCAGCAGCGGCGCCCCTTGTTGCGGGTTCACCATCGCGACGAAGCGGCCATAGCCGACGAGCACTTCGCGCGTCGCCGGCTGGCCGTGCCAGGTCGCCGCCTCGACGCCGTCGCGGGCCGCCTTGTGCAAGGCCGCGCGCAGCTTGCGGCGCTCCTCGCGCGACACCGAGGGCGTGTCGTTCACGACGACGCCGGTGACCTCCTGGCGCGCGCCAGCGCGCATCACGCGCAGCTTGTCCGGGTGCGGCGTGAAGCCTTCATCGTTGAGCACATGGCGGACCTGCCGCAGCAGCGTGCCGACGTGGCTGGCCCCCTCGCCCGAAGCCGAGAAGGTGAGGTCGTCCGCGTAGCGCGTGTAGACGAAGCCCAGCTTGTCCGCGAGCCCCTGCAGCCGGCGGTCCATCTTGCGGCAGAGCACGTTCGTGAGCATCGGGCTGGTCGGCGCGCCCTGCGGCAGCACGCGGTCGCGGCCCTTGCCGCCGACGAAGAAACGTTCCCCGTCGACCACCAGTTCGTCGCAGGGGTTCTCGCTGCACAGCAGCGCCAGCATCGTGGCGACGCGCTCGTCGTAGCCGAGCCCGCGGAACACGCCCTTGATGCGGGGGAAGGTGATGGTCGGGAAGAAGTCCTGGATGTCGAGGTTGATCACCACCTCGCGGCCGGCATGCGGCGTGGCATTGGTGACGATGCTGCGGCCCTGCAGGAAGCCGTGCGCGGCCGAATGGCAGGGCACCTTCGCCAGCAGGTTGTCCAGCACCCAGTACTGCGCGCGCTTGAGGCGCGGCATCGGCGCGGAGATGGTCCGTTGCCCGCCCGTCTTCTTCGGCAGCAGGAAGCGGCGGTAATGCGTGGTGCGTGCGACCTCGCGATGGAAGCAGAGGAATTTCAGCTCGGGCAGCGTCAGCCCCATGGCCCGCGCCAGGTCGGCCGGCGCGGCGATCGCGGGCAGGCCGTCAGCCAGCGCGCGCAACGGAGCACCCGCCTCAGGCGGCTGCAGACCGCCGGACACGCCGGCGCCCAGGTAGCCGGCGTCGGTCTTGCGCGTCTCGTGCCAACGCAGCGCGCGCTCATGCCGGCGCTGCTCGCGCGCCTGCGCGGTCGCCTCGCGGCGGGCCCGCGCCTGCGCCATGCGCTCCTGGCGCATCGCCTTCAGCGCGGCCTCGGGGTCGCCATGGACGTGCAGTTGCTGCTGCAACTCGCCCAGCGCCTTCATCAGCTCGAGTTCGCGCTGGATCAGCGCCGCCTCGATCGTCGGCTTGCCGTCGCCAGCGGGCCAGAAGCCCAGGCGCTGCATTTCCTCGAGGACCACCGACTCCTTCGACGAGGCGCGGATGCGCTCGATGATCTCGGCGCGGGTCGGGACACGGTCGCTCATGCGGCGCCTCCTGCGGTCAACGGGGCGGCGGCGGCCGGTCGGGGAAAGAAGATGAGTGCAGCGCGCTTCTCGTCGAAGAGCCTGAAAGGCTTGAGGGACGGGCGCTGTCCACTCGACGCCGCGCGCCCTACCGTCGCGCGGTTCGCTTCAAGGAAACCCCATCGGAATCTGTGACGGTAGGGCTGCGCGGCACAGTGAAGACGGCGCCCGTGACGCATGGAACGGCAGGTGGCAAGGACGGCGAAACACCGCCCGGATTGCAAGAGCCTGCGCGCTGCACTCGAAACCAGTTTAACCGCAGCCGTCGTCATGCGGCCTCCGTGGTGGCGCCAGGACTTGCCTCGACGGCAGCGCCCGCGAGCGGCAGCGCGGCAAGACGCGGCTGGGCCAGTTGGCGCAGCGCCAGCATGTGGGCGCAGGGCCCGCGGCGCAGCCGGTTCTGGCGATGGAAGTTGCATCCGCACTGCCCGTCGACCAGCTGCTGGTCGACGTTGAGGATCAGTCGCGGCGTGAAGCTGCGGTCCTGGAGCTTGACCTCGCCGTCGATGACGAGCCGTTGGCCCTGCGGCGTGATGCCTCGCAGCTTGACGCGCTTTTCGTGGATCAGCGCCAGCGCGGATTCCTCCTCCGGGCTGGCGAAGCGCAGCGTCTCCATCGGCAGCGGATCGCGCGTCAGCTCCCGCCACGCGTAGCGGCCGGTGGGCAGGTCGAACACCGCGCGGCCGGCCTGCACCCACAGCCCGAGTGCCGCATCGACGTCGGACTTCCCCAACGCCGTGCGCGCTGCCAGGTCCGAGGACGACGCCATCCACTGCGCCTGCAGCGCGCCGGCGACGGCGAGCTTGGTCGCGTCGCTGACGTCGTGGCGCGGCTGCAGCAGGTCGAAGCGTCCGGCCGCGGACCAGTCATTCGCCGTCCACCCGGACAACCCCAGCGTGACGGTGATGTCGTCCAGGTCGATGACCCAGAAGCTGGGCATGCCGCTGCCCAGCAGGTGGACACGCACACGCGTGGCCAGCGCGATCAGGCGTTCCAGCGTCAGCAGCCGGCGGCGGCCCCAGACGCGGATGCTGCGCGGCTCGGTCAGCGGCGCACCGAGGATCGCGCTGCGGCGTGCGGTCAACGCGAGGTTCCATGGCTCCAGGACCATGCGGGCCGGCCCCTGCGGCGACAGCTCGAAACGCAGCGAGCGCGGCCCGACGCGCTCCCGGCGTTGACGCAGCGCGGCACACAGGTTGTGCAGGTCCATCGGATGCAGCTCGACGACCGTGGCGGGCAGCGTCATCGCCGCGGAGACCTGCAGGAACCCGCGCACCCAGCTGTCGGGCAGGTCGATCTTTTCCTCGCGGAATTCGGGGTCGTCGCCCGTCGCGACGGTGAAGCCCGCGGGATCGACCTGCAGCCGCGTGGCCTTGTAGTCGCGGATCTTCTGGAACTCGTCGTACAGGCTGGCGGAGTAGTCGATGTTGGTCGTGCCGCAGACCATCTCGCCGGCGCGGTCGAACACGTCGTGCCGCACGCTGACGGCACAGTAGGTCGACTCGTCCTGGCTGAAGGCCTCGAACAGCAGGCGCTCCGGATGCACGGTGATGACCGGATCGAGCACGTACCAGACGTCGCGGTTGTTCCAGTACAGCCACTTGAAGTAGGCCTGCTGCGCCCGGTAGAAGGGCTCCAGCACCTTGGTCTTGCGGGCGCGCAGGTTGCGCAGCTCGCCGTCGAGGTCGCGCGATGCCTGCTTCAGCTCGACCGCCCGCGACATGAACTGCGCGAGCAGCCCCTGCTCGTTGCCAGCGAGCCAGGCCTTGTAGGCGGAGGTGTCCCGGCCGCGGTAGCGCTGGTCGCTGACGACGACCGCATGCAGTGCGGACAGCGCCTCGCGAAAAGCCAGGTGGGCGTGCGAGTCGCGCCGCAGCAGGCCGTCGAAGGCGGTCGGCGGGCGCAGCGTGTCCGGCGCAAAGCTGAAGGACTGCGACGCCGCGGTGTCGTCGACGGTCGTGCTGCCGTAGTACTTGTAGCGGAACTGCATCGTCGTCAGGCGGCGTTGTCCAGGGAGGGCGCCTGCGGCGCGGAAGGCTGCTGCCAGTGCAGGAAGGGCAGCGCAATGCCGGGGTGTTTCGCGGCGATGTCGCGCAGGCCGGCGATGTACTGCGGCTTGTCGGTCAGGCTGGCGGTGACGACCTGGCGCGCGAAGATCTCCGCCACGACTGCAGCCGTCTCGACGGCGGCCGTCTGCGCGCGCAGGAACGCGGTGATGCGCGACTTCGCGGCGCGGCCGCGATGTACCTGGCTCAAGACGGTGAGGAAGTACGGCTTCAGCGCACGCAACTGCTGCGCGAGGGACACCGGCTCATCGGTCGGCAGCTCCAGCAGCCATTGCGTGATGAAGAGCTGCACCTGCGTGCCGGGGTGCTGGCTCAGCCGCGTCAGGCACAGCGACGCGTCGGCGGCGCTCATGCGGCGCACCAGCCGCGCCCGGCCCAAGGCCTGCACCCACGGCTGCGGATGGTCCACCCAGGCGATCAGCAGCTTGATGTCGAGCGACTCATCGGGCAAGCGCTCGCCGAACAGCGTGCGGGTATAGGCTATGGCGTCGTCGAAGGTGGACTCGGCCAGCGGCAGCAGTTGTTCGGCATGCTCGGGCGAAGGCACCGGGGAAAGGCGGCTGTCGAGCGACTGCATCGCCCACGTCCGGACGCCCACGTCGGCATGACGTGCCAGGGTGGCGAGCTGCCGCAGCGTGAAGTCGCCGGGCGTGAGCGACGCAAGGGCCCAGGCGCCGTAGCGCTGTGCGCCGGGGCTGCGGGCCTGCAGCGCTCGCCACGTGCCGGATGGGTCGCGGGCCGGCGCGTGCGGAGCCAGGCCTTGGGTCAGCCACCCGAGCGCGTCGGCGTGGGCCCCGTCGCCGGCCTCGGTCTGGAACAGGGAACGATGCAGGCGCTCGGCGATCGCCTGCGCGAATTCGCCGTCCTTGCGTGCCACGCGCAGTAGAGCCGGGCCGATGGCTTGGCGGATGCCGCCGTGGGCATGGGTGGCGAGATCGGCGATCAACTCGACCTGCCGCAGCAGCACGTCGTCGGGCAATGCGGCGAGCAGGCGCACCCCGCAGGCGCGTCGGTCGACATCGGCGGCGGCGAGCAGGCCGGTCATCAACGCCGGCGGCAGCAGCGTCAGGCCGGCCGGATGCAGCAACAGCCAGGACACGCCGACGCGCACGACCGGCACGGCAGGCTGTTCGAGCAGCGGCAGCAGCGCGCCGAGTTGCGCGAGCACGGCGGCGGCGCCAGCTTCGGCGAGCGGCCCGGCCAGCAACTGCTCGATCAGCGCGGCCCCCTCCGGGAGCCCGGGATTGCCGTCTCCGGCGGCGAGCAGCGCGGACAGCAGTTCATCGATCAGCGGCTGCGGCGGCGCGAGCAACGCCAGGCCGTACCCCTGCCTGCGCGCCCGCTCCTGGCCGTTGAGCAGCAGCGCGACGACCAGTTCGGGGTAGCGCGCGAAGGTGCCCGGGTCGCCGGCAATGTGCAGCAGGGCGAAGTCGCGCACGGCGGCATGCGTGCTCTCGGCCATCAACCGGAGCCAGGGCACCTGGGCATCGCTGTCGCCGCGCTCCACATGAGCGCGGGCGACCTGGAAGCCGATCTCCACGGCCGGCCCATACAGACTGCGCAGGAGAGTCTGCAGCACAGCCGGGGGCTGGCGGTGCATGAAGTCCGCATGGTCCTGCAGCGCGCGGGCGACCACGGCCTGCGCCAGCGCGCTGCGGCTGTGCATCGCCAGGCGCAGCAGGGCTTCAGGGTGGGCGTTCCACATCGGCTGCAGCGCCTCGGCGCGCTGTGGCAGCGCGCGGGTCAGGTCCAGCGGCTCCCGCGTCCAGAGGCGGCGCGTGCGTGCGCCGGTGCCCAGGTTCGGCAGGGCCGGCAGCAGCAGGCGGGAGACCAGCAGCCAATGAGCGCCCGCAGGGAAGTGGCGTTGGGTGCGGACGAGGCCGCCGCGGGCGTAGTCGGTATGGGTTTCCTCGCTGGCCGGCGGCACCTCGTCGTCGCGCAGGCCGAGCAGCAGTTCGACGGCGAGCTCAGGCGCGTGCGGATGCCCGATCGCGGCCAGGCGCCGCAACGTGCGCCACCCTCGCAGGCGAAGGTACTCGCGGGTCGGCCGGCCGTAGGCGCGCACCGGCTTATGCTTCGCGCCGCCTTGGCGGACGATCCATTCGCCGGTCTCGGGCGACTTGTAGTGACGCCGCGTCACGCTGCCCTGCGCGGGTCGGGTGTTCTCGAAGCGCGCGTGCAGCAGGCCGATGACTTCGGCGTCGCGGCGCAGTTCGGCGGTCTTGTAGACGTAGCGCATCGCCTGGAAGGACTCGGCCTCCACCGGCAGCGCGGTGAGCAGGTCCAGCACCTTCGCGCGGACGGCGGGGCGCGCGAGTGCGATGTCGTACCAGTCCTGCAGCAGATCGGGCCAGTCCAGGCGCCGGGCTTCCAGTGCTTCCAGCAAGGCCAGCACCAGCGACGGGCCGGTGGGCACCAGCGAAAGTTCCTCGGACCACTGGCTGGACAGCAGCTCGGCGTGGGCCCGCAACTCGTCGGGCGGCAGCAGCATCAGCCGAGCCTGATGAGCGAAACGCTGGGTGGCGGGACTGCGCCCGCGCTCGGAAAGCACCCCCATCGCCTCCGCGGCGCCGGGATCGCCGAGGCGGCCGATCGCGGCGGCAAGACAGAGGTCGAGCAGGTCGTTGCCGCTTTCGAGCAACTCGACGAGGCGAGGCACCAAGCCGCGCAGCGCGCGTTGCGCGGCCGGGTTGGCTTCGCTGCGGTCGCTGCATTCGGCGACACGCCAGGCGGCACGGGCACGGCGGTCGGCGGGTTCGAGCTTCCATGATGCGGGCGCGAACCGGGCGACCAGGGCCGCGATGTGGGGCGGCACCTGGCCGGCGGCCGCTGCCGGCTGCCGGCCAGGAGAGCGGTCGGTCGACGCGGAGGAGGCCCCGGGCACATCAACGCCGAGTGCGTCGAAGCCCTCGCGGCGTTGCAGCGTCTCGCCGGCGGCGAGCCGGCGACGGAGGAAGTCGAGCGCGCGGCGTTCCGCTTCGGCGAGCGGACAGGGCACGGCGGTCAGCGACGACTCGCCGTTGTCCTGGCGGATGGTGACGATGTAGCGGGCCGACGGTTCCCGGCCCGCGGGCAGGTCGAGCTCGATGAGCTCCACCGTGCAGCGTCGTTCGCGCGGGTGAGCGCGCGTCAGCGTCGCGGATGCGATCTTCCTCAAGATGCCCTCCCCCTGCGGCGGCCGGATTCTAGGTGACCTCCGCGCAACCGCCGGCACGGGCTTGCCCTGACGGGGCAGGCCAGCACGCGCCGCGTCAGCTCTCCATCAGGCCCCTACTCCCGGCACCCGGGTCGTCAACCCGAACAACTTGCCATACCGCAGCCCGATGTAGGCGTGCTCGCGCATCAGCATCTCCACCCTTGCCGACTCGCGCTGCTCGAGCGCCTCGAACACCAGCTCGTGCTGCAGCTGGGCGAAGCGCAGCTTCTCGTACTCGCGGTCCAAGGCCTGCGGGTCGATGATGATCGAGTCGGCCGAGGCGAACGGCAGGTGGTTGTTGCGCGCAATCGCGTCGGCGATCACCGGGCTTTCGGTGGCATCGACGATGGTGTCGTGGAACACCTTGTTGAGCTGGCTCCACGTACCGATGTCTTCTTCGGTGATGTGGCCCTTGGCGAGCAGCTGCCTGCCCTGCTCCACCGCGCCGGCCAGGCGCGAGCGCACCGCTTCGCCCATGCCGCGCTCGGCCAGCCGCCTTGCCGCCAGCCCTTCGAGCACGCCGCGCACTTCGAGCGCACACAGCACGTCGTGGTCTGAAAACTCGCGCACCACGTAGCCGCGCTTGCCGGCCAGCTGCAGCAGGCCTTCCTGTTCCAGCGTGCGAAAGGCCAGCCGCACCGGCGTGCGCGACACGCCCAGCGCCTCGGCCACCGGGATCTCGGCCAGGCGCGTGCCAGCGGCGTAGTGCCCTTCGATGATGAGCTTTCGCAACGTGGCGATCACGCTGCCGGAGTCTTCGGCCATGTTTGTTCTATGCCCACATTGGATCCAATTACAGGAATATTTTGACTTCCATCGGCCAGAATGCCAATAATTGGATCCAATCAAGCCAACCAGAACCCTACGGAGACCCGCGACCATGTTCCCGAAAAACGCCTGGTACGTCGCCGCCACGCCTGATGAGATCGACGGCAAGCCCCTGGGCCGCAAGATCTGCAACGAGCCCATCGTGTTCTACCGCGGGTCCGACGGCCAGGTCGCGGCGCTCGAAGACTTCTGCCCGCACCGCGGCGCGCCCCTGTCGCTGGGCCGCGTGTGCGAAGGCAAGCTGGTGTGCGGCTACCACGGGCTCGAAATGGGTTGTGACGGCAAGACCATCGCCATGCCCGGCCAGCGCGTGCGCGGCTTCCCGGCCATTCGCGCCTACCCGGTGGTCGAGCGCCATGGCTTCATCTGGGTGTGGCCCGGTGATGCAGCCAAGGCCGACCCGGCCAGGATCCACCCCCTGCACTGGGCCGAAAACCCCGAGTGGGCCTATGGCGGCGGGCTCTATCACATTGCCTGCGACTACCGCCTCATGATCGACAACCTGATGGACCTCACGCACGAGACCTACGTGCATGCCAACAGCATCGGCCAGAAGGAGATCGACGAGGCCGCGCCCACCACCAAGACCGAAGGCGACGAGGTGGTCACCAGCCGCTTCATGCACAACATCATGGCGCCGCCCTTCTGGAAGATGGCGCTGCGCGGCAACAACCTGCCCGACGACCAGCCGGTGGACCGCTGGCAGATCTGCCGCTTCTCGCCGCCCAGCCACGTGATGATCGAAGTGGGCGTGGCACTGGCCGGCCACGGCGGCTACGACGCGCCGGCCGACAAGAAGGCTTCCAGCGTCGTGGTCGACTTCATCACCCCCGAGACCGAGACCTCGATCTGGTACTTCTGGGGCATGGCGCGCAACTTCCAGGCGCACGACGCGGAGCTCACCGCGAAGATCCGTGAAGGCCAGGGCAAGATCTTCAGCGAAGACCTCGAGATGCTCGAGCGCCAGCAGAAGAACCTGCTCGCCTGGCCCGAGCGCAACCTGCTCAAGCTCAACATCGACGCTGGCGGCGTGCAGTCGCGCCGCGTCATCGACCGGATGCTGGCCGAAGAGCGCGGCGACGGGATGGCGGTGGCGGCATGAGCGTTGGAAGCATCTCGGTCCGCGTCGCGGCCAAGACTGTCGAAGCGACCGACATCTGCAGCTTCGAGCTGGTGGAAGTGAACGGCCGCGCGCTGCCGGCGTTTTCTGCCGGCTCGCACATCGACGTGCAGGCCGCCGACGGCGTGGTGCGCCAGTACTCGCTGTGCAACGACCCGAAGGAAACGCACCGCTATCTGATCGCGGTGCTGAAAGACGCCAACACGCGCGGCGGCTCCAAGGCCATGCACGAGCGCATCGACGTGGGCGACGTGCTGTCGATCAGCGCGCCGAAGAACCACTTTCCGCTCGCGCATGAAGCCAAGCGCAGCCTGCTGCTGGCCGGCGGCATCGGCGTCACGCCCATCCTGTGCATGGCCGAACGGCTGGCGGTGACGGGCGCCGATTTCGAGATGCACTACTGCACCCGCTCGCGTGACCGCATGGCCTTCATGCAGCGCATTCAGGCAGCGCCTTACGCACCGCGCGTGCAGCTCCACTTCGACGATGGCGACGCAGCGCAGAAGCTCGACCTCGCCGCACTGCTGCGCGAGCCGCAGCCAGGCGTGCACCTCTACGTGTGCGGGCCCAAGGGCTTCATGGATGCGGTGCTTTCCACTGCACGAGCACAGGGTTGGCCCGAGGCGCAGCTGCACTACGAGTTCTTCAGCGCCGAGGTGGTGAAGTCGGCCGACGACGCGAGCTTCGAGGTGAAGCTCGCGAGCTCTGGCAAGGTGGTTGTGGTGCCCAAGGACAAGACGGTAGTGCAGGCCTTGGCGGCCGCCGGCGTGGAGGTGCAGACCTCGTGCGAGCAAGGCGTGTGCGGCACCTGCCTCACACGCGTGCTCGAAGGCGTGCCCGACCACAAGGACATGTACCTCACGCCCGAGGAGCAGGCCGCCAACGACCAGTTCACGCCCTGCTGTTCGCGCTCGAAGACACCGATGCTGGTGCTCGACCTGTGAACGCAGGCCGTGCCGCACGGCGGCACGGCACTGCGCTTCAACGTGCTTGCTTTCAGTGCGGCGGCAGCAGCAGCTGCGTCGCCGCCAGCTCGCCGATCTGCAGGCCCATCGCCGCGCCCACCTCGGTGGAGAAGCGGAAGTGCACGCCTTCGTAGACGCGCGCATCCGACACCTCGCGCACGAAGTCGCCCACGCTGTTCCACCGCCGCACCGCCCCCTTGGCCGTGGGGCTGGCAGTGGCCAGCACCGGCATCGCGCCGCGGCCGGCGTCGGCCTTCACCACGGCCGCCACCGCACCGGCCAGGATGGCGTGGCCGCTGGGGTATTCGGGGTGCATCGGGTTGTCGATCATCGGCACCCAGCTCGCGTCGCGCGCGGTGCCGTCGTGGCCATCGGCATCGCCATTGCGAATGGCCGTGACGGGGCGCCAGAAGTTGTAGTGGTACTTGGCGTCGAACACGCTGATCAGCGCATCGTCCATGGCCTGCACAGCGGCGGCATACAGGCGCGCATTGCGGGCCACGTCGCGCCCAGGCTGCAGCGCCACCGAGCGCACCACACCGGTGTAGATGGGTGGCAGCGAGTATTCCCAGAACCGCGCGATCTCGGTCTGCTCGGCCGTGCGGCGCGTGCTGTTCCTGGCGCCCAGGGCCTTGATCTCGTTGTAGTCGCGTGCCCAGGTATCGCTCGTCAACGCGGGCGGCGGCGCGGGGCGGAACTGCGCGGCATGGCCCATGAGCCACGGCTTGCGCTGCGGCCAATGAGAGACGGCCGGCGTGACAGTGGGCACATAGGCCCCTGCAGTGGTGTGCGGCCGGTACGACTCGGCTGCCGTCGCTGCATCGTCGGCACGGGCACGCAGCACCTCGGCAGCGGCCCGCTCACCGGCGGCCACGCCTTCGGCCTTGGCAGCGCCTTCGGCAATGCCGCCCAGCGCGGCCTGGTAGGCCACGTCGATGGCCGCCTGCTGTGCGGGCAGCAGCTGGACCAGCGCCGCGCGGTTGGCTGCAGCCACCGCGGCGTCGAGCGAGGCACGTGGACCTGCCGTGTTCACCGCTTCGAGCACGGCCGTCTGCACGATGGCCATGGCGCGCACGGCCGGCGGCGTGCCGAGCTTGGCCTCGGCGAGGATGTCCCCGGCCTTCGTGTTCCAGTCGGTGACGGCGTCGGCCTGGGCTGCTGGCAATGCGGCCGCCAGCGCGGCTGCGGCGAAGAGGATGCGTTGGGTGTGTTGCATGTGATGGTTCTTTCAATGCGGGTGAAAGGGCATGGCGCTCGACTGCACTCAGCGCTTGGTGATCACCACTTCGAGGTATTCGCCCGGCACCACGAGCGAGTCCTCGCCGGCCGTGTTCATCTCGTTCAGCAGCGCCACGATGTCGCGCTCCAGCGCTTGCTGGCCTGCCGCGTCGAGCGCTGAGAAGGCCTTGTGCGTGGGGCCGTAGAAGTCGCGGAACACCTGCACCCAGTGGGCGGCGCTGCGGTAGCGGAAGTTGAAGTGGCGCCGCTGCACCTGCATGTGGACGGCATGAGCACCGAACAGCTCGGTGAGGTAGGCCTCGGTGCCCCACAGGGCAGGCGACTTCAGCCCCGCGGGCGGCGGCAGGTGTGCACCGATCACCTTGAACAGCCGGCCGATGAAGCCCTCGGGAGTCCAGTTGGCCATGCCGATGCGGCCGCCGGTGCGCACCACGCGCAACAGCTGTTGCGCGGCGCACGGGTGGTCGGCCGTGAACATCACGCCGTAGGTGGACAGCGCCACGTCGAACGTGCCGTCGTCGAAGGGCAACGCCTCGGCATCGGCCACCTTGAACTGCACCGGCAACCCTTCGGCGCGGGCGCGTTCGCGGCCCTTGTCGAGCAACGCGGGCACGTAGTCTGTGGAGGTGACCAGCGCAAAGCGGCGCGCCGCGGCCAGCGTGGCGTTGCCGTTGCCGGCCGCCACGTCGAGCACGCGTTCGCCTGCTCGCACGTCGGCCGCTTCCGCGAGCGACTCGCCGACGATCTGCAAGGTGGTGCCGACGACGGCGAAGTCTCCGCTGGCCCAGGTGGCCTGCTGCCGCTGCTTGATGGCAGCGAGGTCAGGTTGGGCGGTGCGGCTCTCGAGTACCTGGTTCATGGTGTTCTCTCTCTCAGTTCGTTTCAGTCAAACAAGGGTGGGTGCCGCGACTGCCCCTGCGGCCTGGGGGTTGGGTTGAATGGCGGGCTGGCCGAGCAGGAACTGCCCGATGAGCGGGTTCACCTGCGCGGCGTGCGTGATGGGGCCCGTGTGGCCCAGGCCCGGCAGCACCTCATGCCCAGCGCCGGGCAAGGCCGCGCGCAGCAGCTCGCCGATGCGCCGGGCAATGGCAGTGGTGCGTGCACCGGTGAGAAACAGCATCGGCATCCGCAGCTGCGCCAGCTGCTTGAGGCCCAGCGGCTCGTGGTACAGCGCCTCGAAGTGCCATGAAACGCAAGGCATGCGCAGGGCGACGACCTCGCGCCGTGCCGGCGAAAGGCCCAGCCATGCATCGGCCCCCGACCAGTAGCTGATGAAGTGTTCGGCTGCCGCCTCGGCACGCCCCTGTGCAAGGCGGAGGCGCACGCCCTCGCCCAGCGCCAGCGCCTCTTCGGCCTCGCAGCGGCTGCACGCGTCGTCGATGAGCAGGCGGAACAGCACGGGCTCGTAGGCCACCACGCTGCGCACGCGGCCTGGGTACTGCGCGGCGAACTTCAGCGCCACCGCGGCTCCGTAGGAATGGCCGACCACATGCACGTTACCCACGTCATGGCCGAGCTCGGCAGCGACCAGCTCGGCCTCGTCGGCCAGCGAAAGCGGCCGATGCCCCGGCCAGTTGCCCTGGGTACCGTGCCCGTGCAGATCGATGGCGAGGCAGCGCAGCCGCGGCTGCAGCTGCGCCACCAGCGCCTGCCATTGCCTGGCGGAGCTCGCGCTCGAGTGCAACAGCACGACGGTGGCTTGTGTCTGGGTCATCACTGCTCCTTGGTGTGGGTGGAGGCAGCGGACTGTGCGCGCAGGGGCGTTCCTCGAGCGTTCCTCGACGGCTTGCGTAGAGAGCGGTGGAGTCTTCGGCTAGCGCGAGCCGCGCAGCCAGGCGACCAGCGGTGCGTGGGCAACGTCGCTCTCGGCCGCAATGCGATGCACGAGCTCGCCCAGCGTGGGTGCTTGCCGGGGCGATGCCGGCGAGGCATGCCCGGCCAGGCCCCACCGCTGCAGCCGCTCGCGAATTTCCTGCTGCTGGTGGGCGTTCGCCGAAGGCTGCGATGCCGCGAGCACGAGCACCGCGTGCGCGCAGTCTGCGTCGCCCTGGTGCACCAGGAGTTCGGCAAAGCTCATGAGGCCGGCCAGTTGCAGCGCCGGCCGGCCGATGGCGATGGCCGTTTCCAGTGCCGTGCGCAATTGCATGCGGGCTTCGGCTCGGTCGCCCTGCTGGAGGGCCGCGCTGGCGAGCAGCATGTGCAGCCACGATTCGATGGCGCGGTTGCCGATGGCTTGCGCCACGACGAGTGCCTGCTGCCCGTGTCGCCGCGCGGCTTCGATGTCACCGTTCTTCACGGCGAGCTCGGTCAGGTTGGCGAGCACCAGCCCTTTCGTTGCCACCAGGCCATGGCGCTCGCACAGCACCAGGCTGGCCTTCAGGTTCACCAGGCCGGCGGCGTGGTCGCCCAGGTCCACCTGCAGGGCACCGAGGTTGTTGAGACACAGCGCTTCGCCGGCGGCGTCGCCGAGCTGGCGGTGCTGCACGAGCGACTGCATCGACATCTGCATCGACTCTTCGAAGCGCCCCACCGCCTTCTCCACCAATGCCAGGTTGTCGAGCAGCGCCGCCGCGTCGCGCGGGTACTCGCCGGGTGGAGATTCCTGCAGCGCGCTCTGGTAGTGCTGTCGCGCCTCGTCGTGGCGGCCCAGGCGCAGGCAGCACGCGCCCAGCACCTTGAAGGACTGCAGGCGTGCATCGCGGTCGCGCGACACGCGCCTCGACGCAGCCAGCGCACGCAAGGCACTGGCCTTCGCATCGGCATAACGGTCCAGCCGATATTCGCAATGCGCTGCCGCGCTCCACAACAGGGGCTCGATGCGCTGCGGCTGCACCTCGGACGCCGCACGCAGCAGCACGAGCCCTTCGTCCAGGCGGCCACGGTGGTCGCAGTACTGCAGCAGCGCGAGGACGCTCTTGGTCAGCAGCACGAACTGCTCTTGCGCCACAGCCCAGCGCCAGGCGGCGCGCACGTTGTCGAACTCGATGTCGATCTGCCGCAGTGCCTCACGGTCTGCGCGTTCGACGGTGCTGCGCAGCTGCGCCAGCAGGCGATGGAAGTACTGGCCGTGCGCAGCGTGTGCCGCCTCGTGCACGTCGGCCTGCACCTGCAGCCGCTGCGCGGCCAGCTGCTGCACCAGCGGGTGCAGGAAGAGGCGTGCGTCTTCCTTGCGCAGCAGCGACTTGTCGGCCAGCGCGCCCAGCACGGGCAACGAGGCTGCAGCAACGGCACGCGCCGCCTCGGCCGTGAAGCCACCGCGGAACACCGACAGCCGCGCCAGTACCTCGCGCTCGAGCGGCGTCAGCAGCCGCCACGAGTGTTCGAACACCATCTCGATGCTGGCGTGCCGTGCGGCGTGAGAAGCATCGCTGGCGCGCAGCAGCTCGGCCCCCTGACGCAGCTCTTCTGCAATGGCCGCGCACGGGAGCACCCGCGTCCACGCCGCGGCGAGCTCCAGCGCCAGCGGCAGGCCACCGACCTGCCGGCAGATGTCGACGATGGCCGCTGCTTCCGCGGCCGGCAGCAGGCTCGGCTCGACGTGCCGCGCCGCGTTCACGAACAGCCGTGCAGCGTCGAAGGCTTCGATGCGATCTTCGTCTTCCAGCTCGGGGCATGGCAGGCCTTCGACCGGCAGCAGCCATTCGGCAGGCAGCGCAAGCCGCACGCGCGTGGTGACGATGAGCTTGAGCCGAGGGCAGTGTTGCAGCAGCGCGGCCAGCTGCGGCACGGCATCGGGCACCAGCTGCTCGAAGTTGTCGAGCACCAGCAGCATGTGCCGCTCGCGCAGGAAGGCGCTCACCTGTTCCAGCGGCTGGGCGCTGCCCGTGAGGCTCACGCCGAGATCGCGCGCCATCCGGCCGGCCAACTCGCTGGCCGAAGCGGTGTCTTCGAGTGCCACGAAGGCCACGCCGTCGGCAAAGCTTGACGCCAAGTCCTGCAGCGCCCGCCGTGCCAGCCGCGTCTTGCCCACACCGCCGGGGCCGATGAGGCTCAGCAGCCGGCAGCCGTCTTGCGCCATCTGCGAGCCGATGTGGCGCAGCTCGACCAGGCGGCCGACGAAGCTCTCGTCTTCTGCTTGCGGCCCCGCGTTGCGAGGCATGAAGGGCTGCGCCGGTGAAGCGCCCAGTGAGGCATGCAGGGCCTCGAGCGCCGCACTCGGCGCCAGCCCCAGCTCCTGTTGCAGGCGCTGCGCAAACACCGCATACGCCTGTCGCGCCCGCGCGCCCTGCCCGCACCGTGCCAGCCACTGCACGTGGGCCTGCAGGGCCGCCTCGTCGAGCGGGTCTGCCTCGAGCAGGCGAGCCGAGAGGTCGGCCGCTTCGCCGGCGTCGACGTCTTCGCCCAACCGCGACAACGCAGCAGCACGCCAGGCGGTGCGCAGGCGATCACGCTCGAAGTTCAACCAGCTCGACCAAGCTTCGCTGGCATCGTCTTCGAAGCCCTGCAGCAGCTGGCCACGGTACAGGCGCAATGCATCGGCCACGCGCTGCTCGCGCAGGGCCAACTCGAACTCGACCACGTCAGTAGCCGTTTCGGTAACGCGCAGGGCATTGCCGTGCGATTCGACACACCGGCCCCAGGGCAGCTCCTGCAGCCGGAAAAGCGCCTTGCGAAGGTTCGAAGAAGCCAGCTTGCCCGGCTGGTCGGGCCACAGCATCGCCGACAACTCGGCGCGCACCACCCAGCCGCTCTTGAGCGCCAGGAACACCAGCACCTGGTAGCGCCGCTCGAACGGCAGCACAAACGGCACGCCATCGCCGTGGTCGATCTGAGGGTTGCCGAACAACTGCAGGCGAACAGGCATTGCCGGGGCCTCGGCTCCGATGAGCCGGCAGCATGCGCGTTTCCACACGCGCCCGCAACAACTGCAGTGGTGTGTCACAGAACCCCGGTTGAACTTGCCGCGCGGTGGCGCGACTAACGAGCTTGTCCCTACCAACGCAAGGAGCCTGAGCAATGAAATGCCCCGTCTGCCCCGAATCGAACCTGGTCATGGCCGACCGGCAGGGCGTGGAAATCGACTACTGCCCCCAATGCCGCGGCGTGTGGCTCGACCGCGGTGAACTCGACAAGCTGATCGAGCGTTCGGCCCAATACGAAGGCCAGAGAGGGGCAGCACCCGCAGCAGCGCCTCAGCAGCACTACCAGCAGCGAAGGCCGGACTTCGTGGACTCCGACTTCCGCCACGGCAGCGGGCACTACCGCAAGAAGTCCTGGCTCA
This sequence comes from uncultured Rivibacter sp., assembly GCA_946480925.1. Next base: position 41,742 of record CAMLLU010000028.1, on the reverse strand, counting down.
GCGACTTCTTCGACTGAGCGCAGAAGAAGCAAGGCAGAAACAGAAAAGCCCGCAAGCTTTGAGCTTGCGGGCTTCTTGTTTTGGTGGGCGGTGCAGGGTTCGAACCTGCGACCCCTGCCGTGTGAAGGCAGTGCTCTACCGCTGAGCTAACCGCCCGATTCCTTTGAAACCGGGTGCGCTTTGGGCTGACCGTCTTGCTGACCCTTGGCCGGCGCCGAAAGTGAAGACCGCGATTATGCCATAACTGCGCGCCAGATTGTCTTGCCGTTGCTCGCCTTGTCGAGGTCGACCAACAACGCCTCGTGCTCCGTGCGCTCTTCCTCGCTCAGCACCAGCACCGGCAGCGTGAACTGCGTGAGATCGACGAGCGGCACGTCGATGTTCTGCTCAGAGCCCGCCGACTCGGCCACGTCGATGACCAGCGTGTTCTGGCCACGCGTCATGCGGATGTAGACCTCGGCCAGCAGCCCCGCGTCGAGCAAGGCCCCGTGCAACGTGCGGCTCGCGTTGTCCACCTCCAGGCGCTTGCACAGCGCATCGAGCGAGTTCGACTTGCCCGGGAACATCTCGCGGGCCATCAGCAGGCTGTCGGACACCTGGGCCACGTGCTCGGTGAACTTGCCCCGGCCGATGCGGCGCAGTTCCTCGTTCATGAAGCCGACGTCGAAGCCGGCGTTGTGGATGATGATCTCGGCCCCGGCCAGGTATTCCATCAACTCATTGGCGATGGCCGAGAACAGCGGCTTGTCGGCCAGGAACTCATCGGTCAGGCCGTGGATCTTGACCGCGTCTTCGCTGTTGGCGCGCTCGGGGTTGAGATAGAAGTGCTTGTTGTTGCCGGTGAGCCGGCGGTTGATCATCTCGACACAGCCGATCTCGATGATGCGGTCGCCGGATTCGGGGCTGAGGCCAGTGGTTTCGGTGTCGAGGAAGATTTGTCGAGTCATGCGGCCCGGCTCAGTGGTTCTCTTTGGCGTGGTTGATCGAGTATCGCGGAATCTCGACCACCAAGTCCTGCTGAGCGACGATGGCCTGGCAGCTCAGGCGCGAGTTGGGCTCCAGGCCCCATGCGCGGTCGAGGAGGTCTTCCTCGCTCTCGTCCATCTCGTTGAGCGAGTTGAAGCCTTCGCGCACGATGACGTGGCAGGTGGTGCATGCACAGCTCATTTCGCAGGCATGCTCGACCTCGATGTCGTTTTCTAGCAGGGCCTCGCAGACCGACGTGCCGGGTTGCACCTCGATGGTCTTGCCTTCGGGGCAGTATTCCTGGTGGGGCAGGATCTTGATGATGGTCATGTAGTTCAAACCTCTTCGACGCTGCGGCCTGAAAGCGCCTGGCGAATACCGCGGTTCATGCGTTCGGCGGCAAAGGCCTCGGTGCCCTTCGCCAGCGCCTCGATGGCGGCGTCGATGGCATGGTGGTCTTCGCCCTTGGCGGCCTCCAGCACGCCCGCCATCAGTGCCTCGACGGCTGCGCGATCTTCATCGCCGAGCAGGTCGCCATCGGCAGCCAGCGCCGAACGCGTGGCCAGCACCATGCGCTCGGCCTCGACACGCGACTCGCGCAGTGCGCGGTCTTTCATGTCGCCTTCGGCGGCACGGAAGCCTTCTTGCAGCATGCCGGCGATCTGGTCGTCGGTGAGGCCGTAACTCGGCTTCACCGTGATGGCAGCTTCGACGCCGGACGTGAGCTCGCGCGCCGACACGCTGAGCAAGCCGTCCGCATCGACCTGGAAGCTCACGCGGATGCGTGCGGCACCGGCCACCATGGACGGAATGCCGCGCAATTCAAAACGCGCCAGCGAGCGGCAATGCTCGACTTGCTCGCGCTCGCCCTGCACCACGTGGACGGCCAGCGCCGTCTGCCCATCCTTGAACGTGGTGAAGTCCTGCGCGCGTGCGGTGGGGATGGTGGAGTTGCGCGGGATGATGCGCTCCACCAGCCCGCCCATCGTCTCGAGCCCCAGCGACAGCGGGATCACGTCAAGCAGGAGGATCTCGCCGTCCTGCGCATTGCCGGCCAGTTGGTTGGCCTGGATGGCCGCACCGAGTGCCACCACCTCGTCGGGGTTGAGGTTCACGAGAGGCGCACGGCCGAAGTGCCTTTCAACCGCTTCGCGGATCTGCGGCATGCGTGTGGAGCCGCCCACCAGCACGACGCCCTGCACTTCGTCTTTCGTGACCTTGGCATCGCGCAGCACCTTTCGCACAGCGGCCAGCGTGCGGTCAGTAAGCGGCTTGGTGATCTCGTCGAACTTGTTGCGCGTGAGCAGGAGCTTGACCCCACAGGCACTCAACGTCACCTCGAGCGGCGCATCGGCGTGGTCGGTCAGCGCCTCCTTGGTCTTGCGTGCCACCACCAGCAACGCACGCTGGTCTTGCGGCGTGGCAGGGTGGATGCCGGATTCGCTTTCAGCCCAATCGGCGATCGCATGGTCGTAGTCGTCGCCGCCCAGCGCTGAATCACCACCGGTGGCCACCACTTCGAAAACGCCGCGTGTCAGGCGCAGGAGCGAAATGTCGAAGGTGCCGCCGCCCAGGTCGTACACCGCATAGAGGCCTTCGGAACCGTTCTCGAGGCCATAGGCGATGGCCGCGGCTGTGGGCTCGTTGATGAGCCGCAACACGTTCAAGCCGGCCAGCTTGGCTGCGTCCTTGGTGGCCTGGCGTTGAGCGTCGTCGAAGTAAGCCGGCACGGTGATGACCGCCCCGAAGACATCGTCGTTGAAGCTGTCTTCAGCCCGCTGTCGCAGCGACGCAAGGATCTCGGCCGACACCTCCACGGGCGACTTCACGCCTTCACGCGTGGCCAAGCCGACCATGCCAGGCGCTTCGACGAACTGATATGGCAGCTTGCCGCGCTCGGCGATGTCGGCCAAGCCACGGCCCATGAAGCGCTTCACCGAAACGATAGTGTTCTGCGGATCGTTGGCCTGCTCGGCCAGCGCGTCGAAGCCGATCTGGCGGCGGCCATTGCCCAGGTAGCGCACGGCCGACGGCAGGATCACGCGGCCTTGTTCGTCGGGCAGGCACTCCGCCACGCCATGCCGCACCGCCGCCACCAGCGAGTGCGTGGTCCCGAGGTCGATGCCCACCGCGATGCGGCGCTGATGCGGGTCGGGCGATTGCCCAGGTTCTGAAATCTGCAGGAGGGCCATGGTGTCTTGCTAGCGACCTTTTTATTGTTCCAGTGCGTCCAGACGCCGTTCCACGTCATGGGCAAAGCGCTCGACGAACATGAGGGCTCTCACCTGTTGCGCAGCGGCGTGCCAGTCTCGTTGCTCGTCCAGCGTCGTCGCGAGTTGCGAGAGCATCTCACTGCGCTTGGCCATCACTTCGTCGTGCAACGCGCCGAGCGCGGGTTCGTCGCGGGCTTCGTCCAGCGCTTCGCGCCAAGCCATCTGCTGCATCAGGAAGCTCGCCGGCATCGCGGTGTTGTTCTCGGCATCCAAGGGTGCGCCGTTCAACTCGCATAAGTAGGCCGCACGCTTGAGCGAATCCTTGAGCCGCTGATACGCCTCGTTCACGCGCACGGCCCATTGCATGGCCACACGTTGCGCGGCAGCGCCTTCAGCGGCAAAGCGGTCCGGGTGCACCTCGGCCTGCAGCGCCTTCCAGCGCGCATCGAGTTCGGCGCGATCCTGTGCGAAGCGAGGTGCTACGCCGAACAGCTCGAAGTCGTTGGCATCCAGCTTCATGTCGGTCAACAAAAAGGCGCGGCGAGGGCCGCGCCTTGGTTCACTACCTTGACTGCCTCACACCCGGAACGACTCGCCGCAACCGCAACGGTCCTTCTCATTCGGGTTGTTGAACTTGAAGCCTTCGTTCAGGCCCTCACGCACGAAGTCGAGTTGCGTGCCTTCGAGATACGGCAGGCTTTTGGGATCGACCAGCACCTTGACGCCATGGCCTTCGAAGATGATGTCTTCGGGCGCCACCTCGTCGGCGTATTCGATCTTGTAGGCCATGCCGGAACAGCCGGTGGTCTTGACGCCAAGCCGCACACCCACACCCTTGCCACGCTTCGTGAGGTAGCGCGTGACATGGCGGGCAGCGGCCTCGGTCAACGTGACAGCCATCGCAATGCCCTTACTTCGCTGCGGCAGCTTCCGCTGTCGCCGAGTGCTTGGCCTTGTAGTCGCTCACCGCGGCCTTGATCGCATCTTCGGCCAGGATCGAGCAGTGGATCTTCACCGGCGGCAGAGCCAGTTCTTCGGCGATCTGTGTGTTCCTGATGGTGGCCGCCTGCTCCAGCGTCTTGCCCTTCACCCATTCGGTGACGAGCGAGCTCGACGCGATGGCGGAGCCGCAACCGTAGGTCTTGAATCGCGCGTCTTCGATCACACCGGTGGCGGGGTTCACCTTGATCTGCAGCTTCATCACGTCGCCGCAGGCCGGTGCACCCACCATGCCGGTACCGATGCCTTCTTCGGTCTTGTCGAAGGAGCCGACGTTGCGGGGGTTTTCGTAGTGGTCGATGACCTTGGTGCTGTATGACATGGCTTTCTCCTACTGCTGGCGATTCCTCAGTGGGCGGTCCACTGGATCGCGCTGATATCGACACCGTCCTTGAACATTTCCCACAGCGGCGAAAGTTCGCGCAGCTTGGCAACGCGGTCTTTCAGCGTGGACACTGCGTAGTCGATCTCTTCTTCTGTGGTGAAGCGGCCGATGGTCATGCGCAGGGACGAATGCGCCAGCTCGTCGCTGCGGCCCAGTGCGCGCAGAACGTAGCTGGGTTCCAGGCTGGCCGAAGTGCAGGCAGAGCCCGACGACACGGCGATGCCCTTGATGCCCATGATCAAGGACTCGCCCTCGACGTAGTTGAACGACGCGTTGACGTTGTGCGGCACACGCTTTTCGAGGTGGCCGTTGATGAATACTTGCTCGATATCGGCAATGCCGGTAAGCAGCCGGCGCTGCAGCATGCGGATGCGTTCGAGCTCGGTGCCCATCTCCTCGCGTGCGATACGGAAGGCCTCGCCCATGCCGACGATCTGGTGCGTAGGCAGGGTGCCCGAGCGCATGCCGCGCTCGTGGCCGCCCCCGTGCATCTGCGCTTCGAGGCGCACGCGAGGCTTGCGGCGCACATACAGCGCGCCGATGCCCTTGGGGCCGTAGGTTTTATGCGAGGCCAAGCTCATCAGGTCGACCGGCAGGCTGGCCAGGTCGATCTGCACCTTGCCGGTGGCCTGGGCCGCATCGACGTGGAACACGATGCCGCGTTCGCGGCAGATGCTGCCGATGGTCGGAATGTCCTGGATGACGCCGATCTCGTTGTTGACGAACATCACCGACACCAGGATGGTGTCGAGCCGCAGCGCGGCCTTGAACTTGTCGAGGTCGAGCAGGCCGTCTTCCTGCACCTCGAGGTAGGTCACCTCGAAGCCCTGGCGCTCCAGTTCGCGCATCGTGTCGAGCACGGCCTTGTGCTCGGTCTTCACGGTGACGAGGTGCTTGCCGCGCGACTTGTAGAACTGTGCCGCGCCCTTGATGGCCAGGTTGTTCGACTCGGTGGCACCCGAGGTCCACACGATCTCGCGGGAGTCGGCGCCGATCAGTTCGGCCACTTGCACACGGGCCTTCTCGACGGCCTCTTCGGCTTCCCAGCCCCAGGCGTGGCTGCGCGACGCGGGGTTGCCGAAGTGTTCGCGCAACCACGGGATCATCGCGTCCACCACGCGCGGATCGACTGGCGTGGTGGCGCCATAGTCCATGTAGATCGGGAAATGCGGGGTCATGTCCATTTGCTGGCTCGTAGGCGCCGCTCGGCGCCAGCTGGCATAAAACGGTTACTTGGTGAAGGCGTTGCCCAGAGCAAACACCGAGTTCGGCGCGGTGACCTTGATCGGCTTGACCACCGGCTGGCTCGAGATGGCGCGCTTGACCGGTGCCTCTTCTATCGACACACCCTTGGCGAGTTGGTCGTCCACCAGCTTGCGCAGCGAGATGGAATCGAGGTACTCGATCATCTTGGTGTTGAGGCTGGCCCACAGGTCGTGGGTCATGCAGCGGCCGGTGTCGTCGCCCATGCAGTTTTCCTTGCCGCCGCAACCGGTAGCATCGATGGGCTCATCGACGGCGACGATGATGTCGGCCACGGTGATTTCCTCTGCCTTACGGCCAAGCGAATAACCACCACCAGGGCCGCGGGTACTTTCCACCAGCTCGTGGCGGCGGAGCTTGCCGAACAGCTGCTCCAGATAGGACAAGGAAATCTGCTGGCGTTGGCTGATGGCCGCCAGCGCGACCGGCCCCGTGTGCTCGCGCAGGGCGAGATCGATCATCGCAGTGACTGCGAACCGGCCTTTTGTAGTGAGACGCATGGCGAAAGCTCCTTGAACCTGTGGCGTAGACCGGCCGGAAAACCCGGCTGGCGGCTCCACGCCAGGGGAAACCCTCGGTTGATCCCGAGTGATTTACTCAATTATACGTGAAGCCGACTTTTTCGGTCGGCTATGGCTCAGGAAGTTCCGGCGGATGCCTTCGAAAGGCGCTGGGCGAGGTGGTCGACGAAGGCTTCACAGGCCTGTTCGATCAGGTCGAGCACCGCTTCGAACCCGGCCGGGCCGCCGTAGTACGGATCCGGCACGCCCCCTGCTCCGCTGCTGGGCGCGAAGGCCATCAGCAGCCTCAATTTCGCCTGGTGCTGCGGCGGACAGGCGTCGCGCAGCCATTCCAGGTTGTCTTCGTCCATGGCGAGGATGTAGTCGAAGTGCTCGAAATGCAGTGCTTCGACTTTTTGCGCCCGCTGTGCCGACAGGTCGTAGCCCCGCTTGGCCGCATGCTGCTGGCTGCGGCGGTCCGGTGGCTCGCCGCGGTGGTAGTCGCCGTGGGTGCCGGCCGAGGCCACGTTCACCCGCTTCTCCAGGCCGGCTGCACGCAGCTTGTGACGCAGCACCCCTTCCGCCGTGGGCGAACGGCAGATGTTGCCCATGCAGACCATCAGGACGCCCAGCTTCTTCTCGCGCTCTTCCACGGACAAACTACCTTGCGAAAAACTCATCGCGTCGGATTGTGGGCCGGCAACTTGCACCGGCCAACGGGCGCCGGCCACGCAGACGATCCGGATCAGAACTTCGCCACAAGATTGAGGAACGCGCCACGGTGGGTGTAGCTCAGGTTGGTGAGGTCGTCCGAAAAATCGGTGAAGTTCCACCCGCCTCCCAGCTTGATGTGGTCGCTCAACACGCGGTAGACCGCCACCAGCGCACCGCGCCGGCTGTCCTGTGCCTGCTCCACCGACAACATGCGCCCTTCGATCGCAAAGTCCCACATCCGCACGACGTGCCAGTCCGCGCGGGCGATGTACAGGTTGGCCGTGCTGTCGAAGAACACCGGGTTGACGCGGTCCTGGCTCACCTGCCCCATCCTGCGCGCGTACTTGCCACCTACCGACCAGCGCGGCGTGAGGTCGTAGATGGTGTCGAACGAGACGATGTGGCTCTTCTGGATGTACGAGACCGCAGTGTTCGGCACCAGCTCCTGCCCTGACGACGGCAGGTTGTAGAAGTAGGTGTACTTCACGAGCGCGTTCAGGCGATCGCTGTCCACCGGGCGGTAGGCGTAGCCCATGACGGCCTCGGTGTAGCTGCCTCCATAGAACTCACCGAGCGAGCTGTCGCTCTTCGAATAGTTCAGCTTGCCGATGAAGCGCCAGTCCGGGTTGATCTGGTACTTCAGGCTGTTCTTCGTGAGGAAGTTCTTGCGGCTGGAGTACGTGAGGTCGATGGGGGACTGGACCTGGTCGCGCCGGTATTCGAGTAGCGTCGAAACCTTGATCGCGTCGAAGCCATAACCGGTCGACACGGCAAAGCCGGAGCGTTCCATCTTCGCGCCCGTGAGGTTGTCGCGCAGCGTGCCGGCGTCGACGTGCGCGCCGAAATTCCAGCGCTGATCCGGCTTGTATTCAACACCCACCGAATGCAGCAGGCCGGTCGGCACGTCGCCGTGCGCGTATTTCTCTTCGCCGAAGACGGTGGTCGTTTCCGAATAGCGGCTCTTGGCACCGGCACTCATGCTGCCCTTGTTGGCGAGCACGCCGTTGTCGGTGCGCTCGTTCTCCAGCGCGTAGTTGAGATAGGTGGTGGTCTTGTCGGAAAGCAGCAGTTCGGTACCGAGCCGCGCACCCACACCCAGGTCGCCGCCTGAGACTTCGCCGCTCACTCTGAGGCGTTCGCTGACGCGGTACGCCCCTCCTGCTCCGATGCGTCCGTTGCTTTCGCGGTTGCCGGTGGTCGAGGCCGTGTCTTGCACGTAGCCGTAGGCTGCCCACTTGCCCAGCGAGTCGTAGCCGGCGCGCACCACGACGTCGGTGCGCTCGCCCTGCACCTGGGTCGCGGGCACCACCGGAGAGTGGTCGGTGCGGCCGTCCTTGCGCACGCCGGAGCTGAGCTTCCAGTGGTCGCCCAGCCGGTAGTCGGCGTTGACCTCGAGCGCGGACGTGTCGAGCGACAGATCCTGCGATCGCTTGTCCATCTTGGCCTGCAGACTCACCCGCTCCGTGATGGCGGTCTTCACCGACAAGCCCTTCTGGTTCACGTCGGTCAGCGCCATCGCGCCCGGTGCCGCATAGCCGCCTTCCACAGACTGGTGATAGAAGGTCACCTGGCCGTTGGCGGCCTGGTACACGTCCTTCAAGTCCACACCGCCATCGATGCGGGTCGCACCGTGGCGCCCTTCGTCGGCTACCTGCGTCACCGGTGTAGCGCTCGTCGCCGTGGTCGAAGCGAAACTGAAGCCGCCGTCGCTGGAGCCATAGGCCGTGGCCCCCGTCCCCTTGGTCGTACCGGTCTCGAGCTTGAGCCACGTGGTGGCGCTCAGGCGCCACGTCACGTCGCCGGCCAACAAGGTGTTCTCGGCGCCGGGGTCGGTGTTCTTGTTGGCCGTCGTGCCCAGCCGCACGCGGTCGGTCACCCAGTACTGCACTCGGCCACCGGTCGACACGTTGTCGAGTTCCTCGAAGCCGGTGGAGTACTCGTACCGCACGACGAGGTATGCCTCGTTGCCCGGGCTCACGTCGCTCGCCACGAGGAGGTTGTCGCTCACCACCGGTGACAGCGGTGACGACAGCAGCACGCGCCCTTGCAGATAGTCGATCGTGTAGTCCTGCACCGGCACCAGGTTCTTCACGGCCACCACGAGGCCCGAGGCCTTGTCGCGGACCTCGATGCGCACGCGCTCCGAGCCCGTGAGGACGTCCTGGTGCTTGAGGTAGTACAGCGACCCGCCGGTGCCGCGGAACTCGTCGCGGCCGGCCACCGTGCCGGGCTGTGCGGCAAAGCCGTCGAGCACGAGGCGCTTCTCGCCGAAGGGCGTGGCCGACACCGGCTCGTAGTGCAGGTTCGCGCCGTACAGCGTGCGGTCCACGTGTGCCAGGCTGTTGTCGGTGTAGCCGATCCTGAAGTTGCCCCACAGGCCGTAGTTCGCGCGGTTGCTCAGCTTGACGTAGAACTTTCCGAGCGTGGGCGCTGCCTCTTCCGTGGTGCTGTCATCACCGTAGGTGGGGTAGTAGTAGTCGGGGTTGATGCGCCGGAACATCGCGTCCGGCGTCTTGTCCATGAAGTTGCTGAACAGCTTGTCGAAAGGGCCTTCGAGCGTGTCGGCACTGGCCGTCAGCTTCCATTGGTCGCCGAACTTGCCGCGCGTGAAGAAGGCGAAGCGACCATCGATCGACGTGTTGTCGTCGTAGTGCGCGTTGTCGGGGGCAACCAGCTTGGCCGGCCCGCTGGTGGACGACCGCGCCGCCGTGACGTCGGCAATGGCCACGTAGAACCAATCGTTCCTGTCGAAGCCCAGGTCGCGCAGGTACATCTCGCCGTTGCCGTCGGCGTCGAGCACAGACACTTCCACCGTGTGCAGGCCCTGCGGCAGGATCTCCTCGACGACGAACTTGTAGTCGTCGGACACGGGCACGTCACGGCCGACGGCGGATACGCGGTGGCCGGGCGGGATGTCGGTGCCGAACACCTTGATGGCACCGCCGTGCAGCGGGATGTTCTCGACCGCCAGGCGGCTCTCGCCCCAGCCCGCGGCGAGTTCGCGCTCGGCGTCCTTCTCCGCCACGTCGGGCGCAAGGGTGTCGATAACCCACAGCGACTGCGCCGCGGTTTCGTCGAAGTTGTCGTCCTTGTCGTACACCCGCAGCACGTACTTGAGGTCGCGCCCGGGCGCCGAATACGACGGCAGCTCGGCCCGCCACTTGCCGCGGCCCTCCGTGTCGAGCGCCACCACTGCCAGGGGCTCACCCTGCACGGACTTGTCCTTGTCGAAGAGGCGCACTTCGCTCCTGGCAATGAACGCCGGGAAGTTCGAGTAGGCCTTGAACTGCACCGCGTCGTCGACCACGTCGGTAGCCGGGTCGTCCTGGAAGCGCACCGATTGCGGCCAGGCTGTCACGTTCAATCGCGGCTTGACGTCGAGGTTGTCGTACTTGAACTGGATGCTCGCCTTCTCCAGCGCCACGTCGGTGCAGCGCTGCACGTCGGGAATGCTCTTGCCCGGGTCGTCCAGCGGCTTGCCGTCCACCGTGATGCGCATCAGGTTGAGCGCATACGGGTTGGCCACGCTCACGTCGCGCACGAAGCGGGTGACGTCGAGTCCCTCGAGGTTGTCGACGTCCACGAGCTCGTCGTAGACCACCTGGGCCTGCACACGCGAGACCTCGGCCTCGACGAAGCCGTTGTTGATCACGTCGCTGGTCTGCACGTAGCCGTGGCCCTCGTGCTCGGATTGTCCCGGCTTGAGGCCCAACTGCGTGCCCACCGCGTCCATCACGGTGCGGGCACGCGCGGTGGAGAGGCCAATGTCGTCGCCATACGCCAGCGCCGTGCGGCGGTCGAGCCGCTCGGTGGCGGTAGTGCCGATGAAACGCAGGCGCACCCGCGTCCTGCCCTTGATCTCGGCCATCACGCTGGCGAGATCGGCGGCGTAGTTGGGCGGCAGCACCGGCTTGCCGTTCTCGTAGACGACCGGCTTGATGGTGATGTTGGGCGACTCGTAGACGCGCGTGACCGTCTCCGGCTCGGGGGACTCCGGGCACATCTGCGGCTCGGGCGAAAGTTCCTTCAACGCGTCGTCGTACCAGAACTCCACCTCGACACGCCGGTTGGTCGCGCGGCCGCTTTCGGTGTCGTTCGGGGCAACCGGGTTGGCCGCACCCTTGCCGTCGCTGTCGACGGCGGCGGCCGGCAGCTTGAGCGCGTCCTGCATCGCCAGCGCCAGGCGGCGGGCACGAGCCTTGGAGATGCCGACGTGGTCGGCATAGATTCGCTCGTCGCGCCCGGCCAGTGGTGCGTTGTCGCTGTAGCCGATGAACTTGACGACGACATTGCGCTTGTCGCCCAGGTCGTTCAGCACCTGCAGCAGCTTCTGCTGGTATTCCTCAGGCACCGCCGTGCTGTCCTCGCGGTAGTGGAACGGCGGGATGAGGTTCTTCACGCGCATGCGCTTGGCGTGACCTTCCTTGTAGCTGATGCGGCACATCTGCTCGATGCGGCAGACCTTCACCCGCTTGAGCTCTTCCTGCACCGTCACCTGCCTGGTGACGAGCTTTTCATCGATCTCGTCGTACCAGACCTCCACCTCCATGCGCCGGTTCTTGGCGCGCCCGGCCTCGGTGGCATTGGAAGCCACCGGCTGGCGTTCGCCACGGCCTTCGTAGGTAACCGACTCGGGCGGCAGGCCGAGCGCCTTCTGGAAGAACTCGGCCGACACGCCGGCGCGTTCGCGCGAGAGGCCGTCGTTGTCGACGTAGCGGATGCGCGCCTCGCCGAAGAGCTGCACGTTGTCGGTGTGGCCCACGAGGTGCAGGCGCACGTTCCTGCGGTCCTTCATGCCTTCGAGGATCCTGCGCACCTTCTCGACGTATTCCTTCGAGATGTCGGCCTTGCCGGACTCGAAGTAGATCGGCGGCAGCAGGTTCTGCACCTTGATGGTCCGCACGTTCTTCTCGAGCACCTCCTTGTCCTCGGTGCGTTCCTTCACCAGCGGCGGCAGGCTGTTCTCGTCGAGCTTCCACGGCGTGAACTCGGCATCGGGCGGCAGCTGCTTCTCGACCGTTTCTCCGAGCAAGGGCGTCGTCACGATCTTCGGCGTGCCCTGCATCACGGGCTTGTCCACGTCTGCTGTGGCCTGGGCCATCACGGCGGCCGGCACCAGCAGCCACAGCGCAAAGTAGTTGAGTGTTCTTGGCATGTCTGTTCTCGACCCGCTCAGCGAGGTGCCCCCGTTCGCCAGAAGACCTCGGTTTCGACGGTCAGGTCGTAATGGCCGCCCTCGCGCTTCCAGGTCGTTGCGACCTCGCGCTTGAGGGCCTCGAGCCGTTGCTTGACGAGGCTCTCGCTCTCGTTCTCGGCCAGGTATGAGAGCCGCAGCACGGACGACGCCTTCTTCAGCTCGCCCTGCAGCAGCTTCATGCGCTGCTTCCACTGGATGCGCATCTCGACGGTGCCGGGCTCGAACACGCCGTCGGCGACGTCGAGCTTGACCACACTGTGGATGGTGGCGCCGAAGTTGAACTTGATCATCTTGCCGCGCGTGGCGCGCTGCACGCGCGGGTTCTCGGTCGTCACGCGGTAGCCGGTGGGCAGCGAGCGATCGTCGAGCTTGACGATGAAGTTGGAGCCGCGGTCGGGGTCTGGCACCACTGCGCAGGTGAGGTGGAAGCGGCCGTGCGCATCGGTCGTCACGATCAGGCCGCGGGCCGTCACGAGTCGCGCGCCGGGCAGGCCATGCTCGCCCTCGTCCTGGTAGCCGTTCATGTTGACGTCGTCGAACACCTTGCCGATGACGTCGGAGCAATCGAGCGTGGGGTCGGCCACCACGCGCACCGTCGCCGTGGCTTCGCCCGAGGCCGCCGTGGTCAGCTGCGGTGCGAAGACCTGCGCGCGGTTCACGTACTGGCCTTCGCTCACGCCCGAGCCCACGATCAGCATCAGCTGGATCACGCGCTTCGTGTTGGTGGCGAGCTGCAGGTTGCTCCAGGTGAGCTGGTTGCCCGCCGCCGTCGGCTCGACGCTCTGGCCGTCGATGCGGCCGGACCCCGGCACGTACTTGAAGCCGGCCGGGAACGTGTCGACCACGCTGAGCCGAGTGAGCGTCACCGGCAGCGTGTTGGTGACCGTGATGGTGTAGGGCACCAGCTGCCCGCGTGTGACGTTCTGCAGCGCGGCCACCTTTGTGATGGCCACGGCGTTGCCCAGCAGCGGGTCGATCGCGATGTGGTTGTTGTAGACCTGGCTCGTGCCCGGCATGCTGCCGTTGCCGAACGTCAGGTTCAGGTAGTGGTTGGTGCCCACGCTGCCGGCCGGCACCGCCACGCCGGGAGCGAACTCCGACGGTTGCGATTCGCAGTAGGCGCTCGTCGTCGCGATGGCGTCGGAGGCCGTGCCCGGGCAGCCCGGCACCGAGAACGACACCGTGTCGGCATGCGACACCGGCGGGATGGCCCGCGAGATGCCCGACATGTAGGCCGCTGGCGGCGCCACCTGGATGAGGTAGGCGCCCCCTGCCGGGCACGACGGATCGCTGAAGTTCAGGTCGAACTTGTAGTAGCCGCCGGCCGGCGTGACCTGCCCTTGCTGGATGGGATCGTCGAAGCACGCGGAAGGCAGCGGCATGGTGCTGCCCGCACGCACCATGTTGAGCGTGGCGCCCATCACCGGCGTGCGCACGATCGAGTTGTAGGCCACGCCGTTGGGCTGCGCCGGCAGGTTGAGGTTCTGCAGGTTGCTGCCGGAAGGCGCCGTGATGCCGCCGATGAACTGCATGCCGTTGGTGAAGGCCGAGTCGGCGAGGCCGAGCTTGGCCGTGCGGGCGCTGGCGCCCGGGGCGACGAAGCGCAGCGAGAACTGGTCGGCGTCCGTGGCCGAGGGCGACAGGCCGTTGATGGCGTACTGCCCGTTGGCGTCGGTGGTCACCGTTCCGATCGACACGTTGTTGCGCAGCACCTCCACCGTCCAGCCCTGCAGCGGCGCTTCGCCGGAGCCAGGCTGCTTGTCGAGGTTGGCGTCGTGCCACACGCGGCCGTTGAGGCTGGCCGCGCCGGCGACGGCTCCCACCGCGATGGTGGCGCTGGCCGAGGCGTTCAACGACGGAGAGTTCCACGCCACCTGGGCCGTGTTGGTGATGAGCGTGCCTGCCGGCAGGCCGTTGGCAACGCGCACCCTGAAGCGCAGCACCGCGCTGGCGCCCGGCGCCAGGCTGCCGTAGGTCGCTGCATGGTCGGCCCGCAGCAGTGCACCGCTGAAGCTCACGCCCGTGGTCGAACCGTTGAGCGTGGCCGAGCCGGCCACGTAGCTGACGCGCGACGCCAGCGGTTGCGTGCCCAGGTCGTCGGTCACCACCACCTGCGTGGCGGCTACCACCCCGGTGTTGCTCACCATCACCAGGTATTCGAGCTGCGAGCCCGGCAGCGCCGGGCCGCCGCCCACCACGGTGACGGCCTTGGTGATGGCCACCTGCTGCGCGCTGCCGACGACGATGGTGGTCGGCTGGTAGCCGTTGTCATTGTTGCCATCGGCATCGGTGAGCTGCCTCGGCAGCTCGGTGCTGGCCACGCTGCCCTGGTTGCTGATGACCGTGCCGCCCGCGACACCCGCATTCACGCGCACGTCGAAGGTGACCACGCCGCTCGAGCGGGGTGCGATGGTGCCGCCGGCCGCCGACGGAGAGTTCACGCGCAGGCCGGTGGACAGCGGCGAGACGCCACCATCGGGCCGCGCCACCGGGGCGCCGTTGAGCGTCACGGTGTCGGCCACGTAGGCCGTGTTGGCCGGCACCAGGTCGGTCAGCGCGACGCCGGTGGCCGCCAGGCCCGACAGGTTGTCGATGCTGATGGTGTAGCGGATGACGTCGAGCGGATCGAGCACGCCGTTGCCGTTGGCGTCACCCACCAGCGCCACCGTCTTGCGCGCCGAGAGGATGGGATACGGCCCGACGATGTCGCGCGTGGGGTCGTTGACCGCCGGCGTGCGCGGGTCGTCCGAAGGCACCTCGGCGAACACGCCGCTGCCCGCGCCCGAGCCGTTGACGAAGCCCTGGTTGCTGATCAGCGTGCCGTCCAGCACGCCGGCATTGACCACCACGTCGAAGGTGATGGTCGCGACGTTGCTCGTGGTCGACGAGCTGTCGGCACGCAGTGCACCCGGCGTCGCGTCTTCCGGCGCGCGGATCTGCACGCCGGCCTGCAGCGCAGAGCTGCCGGCGGCGTCGGGCACGGCCGTGCCGTTGAGCTTGGTGCTGCCAGCGACGTAGGTCGTGTTCGCCGGCACGAGGTCGCGCAGCGACACGCCCGTCGCGTTCTCGGTGCCCACGTTCTTGACCGTGATCGTGTAGCGCAGGCGGTCGCCCGGGCGCAGCACGGCGGCGTCGCCGGTCATGTCCTGCGAGACCTTGCGCACCTGCATCAGCGGGCTGGAGGCGATGAGCGTGCGGGTCGGGTCCTCGTCGCCGAGCATCGCGGGGTTGTCGGCACCGTTGACGTTGGGGTCGTCGCTGCTGACGGTCTGGCTCGTCGCGCTGGCCAGCTGCGCCTGGTTGCGCACCACGGAGCCGCTGTTGATCACGGGTGCCAGGCGGGCTTCGTAGACGACGGTGACGGCATCGCCTGGCGCGCCGGCCGCGGCGATGTTGATGCCTCGCACGTCGAGCGCACCGGTACCCTTCGCACCGCCGTTGGCGTTGTTGCTGCTCGTCACGCCGGCCGGGGCGGAAACGAGCTGCAGGCTGCCGGGCACGAACATGGCGGTGGCGTTGAGGCGATCGAGCTCGTCGGTGAGCGTGGCGTTGTTCACCGCCAGCAGGCTCACGTTGCGCAGCGTCACCGTGTAGCGCATCAGGTCGCCCGGCCGCGCGGTGCTGCCGGGGTTCTGGCCTGTGGTGAGGTTGACCACGGTCTTGCGGAACTCCAGCACCGGCGACTCGGTGGTGAGCGAATGCGCGTCCTGGAAGTCGAGCACGCCCGGCGTGCCGTTGGTGAGCGTGTTCTGGGTGGTGTGGATGTAGCCCGACGTGCCGGCCACGGCCGGGTTGGCACTGCGCCACTGCGTGGCGCCGGCCACGTTGGTGAGCGTGATGCCGCTGTTGGTGCCGGCATCGAGCGAGGCGTTGTACGTGACGATCAGGCGCTGCGTCGGCGCAATGGCCGTCGCGGTGCCTTGCAGGTTGATGGTCAACGTGCAGCTGGGCGCGCCCGCGAAGCTCGTCGTGAAGTCGGTGCCGTTCACGAGGTTGGCAGACACCGGCGTCACGCCGTCGGCCTGGTACACCCGCGCGACGATGCCGGTGGGCGCCGCGGCACACATGCCGCCCACGGGCGCCGTCGTCACGTTCGGCAGCACGTCGGACAACACCGCGTTCCAGGCCGTGCCCGTGCCCGTGTTCTGCACGTTGAGCGTGAAGCTGCCCGGCACGCCCAGGCGCATCGTGGCCGGGCCGCTCTTCTGCAGCGTCAGGCTGGGAGCCACGATGGTGACCGCGCCGCTGGCGCCCGGCGCGCCATTCGCCTGCGTGGTCGTGTCGTTGTTGACGCTGTTGTAGGTGTAGTTCGCCGTGTTGGTGAACTGCTTGCCTGCGGTGTTGTTCGTGGTGTCGTCGTTGAGCACCAGCACCACGTCGACGATGAGCTGGTCGCCCGCCGGCACGTCGAGGCCGCCGGTAGTGGCGTCGTGCAGCACCAGGCTGGTGGCCGTGCCGGCGTTGGCCAGCGTGGCCCACGTCCTGGCGTTGGAAGCCAGGCGCGCGCTCGCGCTCAGGTAGCTCAGCGACACGCCGGTGGTGGCCAGGCTGATGTCGTCCAACACCCGCACGTCGTGCAGCGCGGTGGGCTGCGGCGTGGCCGGCAGCGTGATGCGGTAGGTGAAGGGCTGGCCGATGGCGGCAGTGCTCGCCAGCGCCTGCTTCGCGAGCGCCGTGGCCGAGGCCGTGGTGAGCTGCACCGTGGCCACGCCGCTGGCGCCGTAGTCCTTGCGGAAAGCTGCGTTCGCATCCGAGGCGTCGAGCGAGTAGTAGTGCTGCACCTGCGCCCGGTTGGTGAGCACCATGCCGGCGCCGAGGCTTGCATCCGACTGGGCCCGGTACACCACGCGCAGGGTTTCACCGGCGGGGATCGCGTACTGGCTGGCGACGCCGGAGACGAAGTTCCACGTGGCCACGCCGGTCACGTTGTTGTAGGCGGGCGTCAGGTTGGGCAGCGCCGTGCCGGCATTGACGAGGCTTACGCTCACGGTGACAGGCGCGGCGTTGCGCATGCCCACGGGCAGCACGTCCTGCAGCTGCGTGTTGTAGGCCGGCGCGTTGCCCGTGTTGCGGATGTCCACGGTGTAGGTGACCACCTCGCCGGCAGCCAGCACGTTGTCGCCGCCGGCGGGCACCCCGCTCTTGGAGACGGCCAGCACCGGCTGCCAGACGTTGACGGCGGCGTTGGCCGTCTTCGGCGTGGCGGCCGTGCCGCCGATGGCGTAGTTGAGTGCAGCGTTGTTCTGCAGCTGCTGCGTCGGCGGCAGCTGGGCCAGCGTGTTGACCACGCGGGCGCGGTACTGGATCACGAAGCCGTTGTTGGCGGCGTTGTTGTCGGCAGCATTGGTGACGTTGCCGAAGCCGAAGGTGACCGTGTTGCCGCTGACCACCGGGCCGCTGAAGTCGCCATGGGTGAACGGTGCAGACGACGAGTAAGGCGTGCTGGTGTCGCCGTTGATGCCCACCACGCCGTCGAAGGCCATGCCGGCGGGCAGCGTGTCGGTGATCACGACGTTGTTCGTGGTGCCTTCGCGCAGCGTGGCGGTGAGGGTGTAGACGACCGTGTCGCCCACGCGCAGCGTCGCGTCGCCCGCCGTGCTGGGTGCCGTGGTCCACGAGTCGGAAGCGACCGCCTTCGCAAGCACCGTGGGGTCGACGGCGCTGACCGTGGCTGCGGCAGGGCCCGCGCAATAGGTGTTGGGCGCGGTCACGCTCGGGCAGCCGGCGCCGTTGCGCTCGCCAGCCACGCCGCCGTTGAGCGAAGCCCAGTCGGTGTAGGCCCCGTTGGTGATGGGCGTGCCGTTGGCCGACAGCACGCCAGCGCGGTAGCTCAACACCAGCGTGGAACCCACGGGAATGTCGAGCAGGCCGTCGCCGTTTCGTGCGCCCCACACCAGCGCGCCGCTCGGCAGCACGGTGGGCTGCGCCACGAAACCGGAGACCGCGACGCCGTTGATCGTGGCGGTGGTAGAGCCTGCCACCAGCTGCAGGTTGGCAGGCAGCAAGTCCAGCACGTCGGCGTCGTAGGCCGGTGCGGTGCCGTTGTTCACGACGCTCACCGTGTACTGCAGCACGTCACCCGCCGCGGCCGGCGTACCGGCTGCCTTGCCGGCGGGTGCGGCGTAGCTCACGGCCTTGGTGATGGCCAGTGCCGGCTCGACCACGGTCATGGCCGGCGTGGTAGCACCGCCGCCCGCGCCCTGGCTCGTGTTGTCGCCGTTGACCTTGTTGTAGGTGTACGAGGCCGTGTTGGCGAACGTGAGGCCGCTGCGGTTGGTGGTGGTGTTCTGCAGCACCACGGTGATCTCGATCACCGCCTGGCCGCCGGCCGGGATGTCGATGCCGGTGGCCACGTCCTGGATGACGAGGCTGGTTGCACTGCCCGTGTTGGTGAGGCTCCAGCTGCCGCCCGAAACGACGTTCGCGCTGACGAACCCGAGGTTGGCGGCCGAGGCCGCCAGGTTGTCGACGATGCGCACGTCGTACAGCGGCACATCCACCGGCGTGGCCGGCACCGTGATGCGGTACTTGAAGGGCTGGCCGATGGCGGCGGTGGCTTGCGTGTTGGCCTTGGCCAGCGCCCCCGGTGCATTGATGCGAACTGCCGTGGCGTCGCCGGTGGTGCCGAGCAGCGACGGGCCGTTGACGTAGGGGTTGTCGCTCACGCCGGACCAGGCCGCGCCGAACTCGTCGGTGCCGGAGAGGCTGGCCTGGTTCAGCACGTTGACGCCGTTGGCCAGCGCCGATGCCAGCGTCACGTCGAACTGCACCTGGTACTGCTGGTCCTTCAGCAGCTCGAGGCCGCTGATGGTGACCGAGCCGGTTCCCTTGGCGCCGCCGGTCGGGTTGACCGTGAGCGCGGCACCGGCCGGCAGGTCGCTACTGGCCAGCGCCAGCGAGCCCGGCACGAACGCCGTGGTCGCGTTCAGCGCATCGAGGTCATCGGCGATCGTGATGTTGCCCAGCCGCGGGAACGTGAAGTTCTGGATCTGCAGCGTGTAGCGCAGGCGATCGCCCGGCAGCGCCGAGGTGGCCACCGGCGTACCGGTGGTCAGGTCGCCCACCGACTTGAGGAAGAAGTAGCCCTGGGTCGTCGACGTGACGGTGGCCGCGTCCTGGAAGTCGAGCACGCCCGGCGTGCCGTCGGTGAGCGTGCGGTTGTACTGTCGGCGACCCGCGCTGCCCACGGCCGCGCTGAACCATTGCGTGGCACCCGCCACGTTGGTGAACGAGAGGCCCTGCCCCACGCCAGCGTCGAGCCGCGCCTGGTAGTCGACGATCAGCCGCTGCGTCGGCCCGACCTTGGCGGCGGCCGACAGTATGGCGAGGCTGAGCTGGCAGCTGCCATAGGTCACCATGTAATCGGTGCCGGGGGTGAGCACGCCCGACGCCGGCGTGGTGCCGTCGGAGGTGTAGAGCCGGGCGGTCACCGTGGGGCTCGGGTCGAAGGCGCACATGCCGGTGGGCAGCACGTCGGTGACGGTGGTGTTCCACGCATCGCTGGCGCCGGTGTTCTGCACGTTGAGCCGGAACGGCGCGGCCGTGCCGACGTTGAGGTTGGTGACGGAGGCGCTCTTCTGCAGCGTGAGGCCCGGCTCGACGATCGTCATCGGCGGCGACACGCCCGACTGACCCGGCAGCGGCGCGTAGTTCACGCCGTCGATCACGCGGCCGAACCACCACCTGGCGGTATTGGTGAACTGCGTGCCCGCCGCGTTGGCCGGCACGTTGTCGAGCACCACCGTCATCTGGATCTCGACCTGCGTGCCCGCCGCGATGTTGGTGAGCGCCGCGTTGAAGTCGGACGAGAAGACGATGTGCCGGGTGTTGTCGGACGCGGGAATGCCCAGCGACGACATGGTCGCGGGCGTGGCGCCCAGCGTCAGCGCGCCGATCGGCGTGCGCGTGCCGCCGTTGACGAGGAACGCGGTGTTGCCGACGTAGGTGGCCGACGCCCCGATCGCCGAGAGGTCGTCGTAGATCGTGGCGTTGGACAGCGTGTTGGGCGACGGCTGCAGCAGGTACGTGCCGGTCGCCGGGTCGTACATCACCGGCACCGTGATGGTGTAGGTGAAGGGCACGCCGATCGTGGCCGTCGCGCCGGGCGCCTGCTTGCGGACCGCCTCGATGGGGATGAAGAGTTCCTGGCAGGCGTTGTTGTTGCCGGGCGCGTAGTAGGCCCCGTTGGCGAACCAGATCTTGACCTGCGTGTTCGAGCAGGCCATGTTGCCGCTGTAGTACACGTTCTCGAAGATCACGAGACCCGTGGTGCCGTTGGCGAAGTTGATGGTCGACGTGAGCCCCTGCGGCCACTTCGCCGAGATCGGGAAGTTGCGGATGTAGCAGCGGAACTGGTCGGTGGAGTCGATGCTGATCGACGACGGCAGCGTCGCGGGCGTGATCGCCGGGTCGTTGCCGTCGATCATGTAGAAGCCGTTGACCACCGGGTAGTCGCGGCAGAAGGCGGTCCCCGCGTGAGCCGCGGAGCCGCCCGCCAGCAGCAGCACGAAGGCAAGCAGTCGCAAGGCGAGCCCACGCGCACCGCCTGCCGCGCTGGGGCGCGCCCCGGGTGACATGGCTGACCGCCTGCCCATGCCGGCGGCCACAAGGCGGCCGGCGCGATCGATCATCTTTCGAATGCTGATCACGAAACTGCTGTCTGTTGAATTGATCTGAGTTGCCGCTGCCATTTCGATGTCGACAGCCCAGCACTGGTTAATTGGCAGCCCATCGACTGCCCGGCGCCTTTTCGGTGGTATTTCGGATACCCGATTCAAATTACGCAGGCGCAGCAATATCCCTGCTCGCACAAATGCGCAGCAAAATCATGAAAACACGCGAATCAGGTACCCGCCGATATGGCTAGAAATGCGCCAGCAATGAATCCATAGGCTCCGCTCCCAACGACGAATGTGTTGCCGGTGCCTCCATGGCTCCGGCCCTCAGCGCATGGTCGATGGCAGCCCTCCACCCCCGTCATGCGTCGGACCGCTACGGTGCCGGACCCACACCTCGTGACTTGCAACCAGTTGAAAAACCTGAACCCCGTCACAAAAGAGGCGATTTGTCAGCGATTGCTCTCTAATTTTCGTGATTTTTATCACAACAAAACTTGATGGCAAAGCAGCCAGTTGGAGGTCTCGTCGCATGGGAAAAAATCACATCCTCAATGGGAACTTTTCCCACTCACAATGAGTTAACCCAAGGCTTCCCGCCCGTGATCGCGTCCAGCGCGATGGGCGACGTGGCGACAACGCCAATTCGTGATTTTTCTCACGGTAATTTGCAACATGCGCACACCCGCACTTACAAGTCTGTGACGGTTCGTTGGCGCATCACAACGAAGCCTGAAAACTGGTTTAGGCGGCGTATGGCAGCATCGCGCCAGATTTTCAGGCCGGCCTGTTCAGATACTGGCCCGGCTGCATGGGAAAACCTGCCGGCAACTCAGTGCCGTGCCGGATGCTTTTTGTTCAAAAACCAGGCCAGACCGGCCGATGTATTTGCCGCCACCGCAATATGGACAGCTTTCACAAACTCCTCGTCGCTGCCGCCATCGGCATGCTGTCCTGCGCGGCCCTGGCGCAGCAGGCGTCCAAAGACCAGCTCAAAGGGCTCGACGAGCAGGTGCAGGACATCAAGAAGGACGTGCTGGCCATCTCCTCGGAACTGCAGTCGCTCGAAGAGAAGCTGCTCTACCCCTCCAACACGCAGCTGTCGCTGTTCGTGAGCCTCAAGGGGGCCGGCAAGCTGCGGCTTGACGCGGTGCGGCTCAAGCTCGACGGCCAGGAGGCGGCGCACCACATCTACACCTTCAAGGAGCTCGAGGCACTGCAGGGCGGCGGCATCCAGCGCCTGCACACCAGCAACGCCCGCTCCGGTGAGCACTCGATCGAGGTGGCGGTGATCGGCAAAACCGGCGACACCGACTTCCAGCAGGTGGCGACCTACAAGTTCAAGAAGGCGGTGGAGCCCAAGCTGCTCGAGATCGTCGTCGACCGCTCCGAGTCTTCGGCCAAGGTCATCCAGTTCAAGGAATAACGGGCTGTGATCCGAAGATACCTTTGCCTCGCCGGGCTGGTTTGCGTCAGCCCGCTGGTGTTTTCGGCGCCGCCGGCCGAAAAGGCGCGCGCCAGGGATCTCTACCTGGGAGAGGCCTACTTCCAGGCGGCCCAAGGCAATTATCTGGACGCCATCAGCCGCCTCGATACCGAACTCTGGCAGTTTCACCGGATCGACGACCCCAAGCTGGACCCGCTCCACTACCGGGTCAACCAGGCGAGCTTCTCGGTCGGTGATTTCGAGTTGTCCTACCGCATGCACCAGCAGGCCGGGCGCGCCGTGAAGGCAGTGCTCGAAGGCAACGTCGAGGAGCCGATCCGAAACGAAGCCGCCTGGCGGCTCGCGCGCATATTCATGCAAAAGGGCGAGGTGGCCTCGGCACTCGCCGCCATCGAAAGAATCAAGGGCCGCATCCCGGAAAAGATCAGGAACGAGGAGCTGCTGCTGCGCGGGCAGATCTACCTGCTCGTCGGGCGGTTTCCAGACGCCATCAAGATATTCCAGGGCCTCAAGAGCGAGAAGGGCTTCGAGGGGTATTCGAGCTACAACCTCGGCATCGCCCTCATTCAAAGCCGCCAGGAGCCCGCAGGCCTTGCGGAGCTCGAAAAAGCCGGCCTGCTGGCCACGGACGACGAAGCGACGCTCGCCATCCGCGACAAGGCGAACCTGCTGCTGGGCAGCCACCTGATTTCGGCCGACCGGCCGGCCGAGGCCAAGCAGTACCTCGATCGCGTGCGCGTGAGCGGCCCCTTCTCGAACAAGGCGCTGCTGAGTTCCGGGTGGGCCGACGCCGCCGAGGAAAAGTACGACCGCGCGCTCGTGCCATGGTCGCTGCTGGTCAAGCGCAACGGCACCGACAAGGCGGTGCAGGAAGGCCTGCTCGGCGCGCCCTACGCCTACAACAAGCTCAAGCTTCACGGCCGCGCCGCACAGCTGTACGCAGTGGCACTGCAGAGCTTCGGCACCGAGCTCACCAGGCTCGACGCTTCGCTCAAGAGCGTGCGCGACGGCAACTTCCTCAAGGCACTGGCACGCAACGAGTCCCGGCTCGACCGCGGCTGGGTCGTGAAGCTACGCGAACTGCCCGAGTCGCCCGAAACCTACTACCTCACCGAGCTGATGGCCTCCAACGACTTCCAGGAGTCGCTGCAGAACTACCTCGACCTCGAAGACATTCGCAAGAAGCTCGCAGCCTGGGCCGACTCGCTCGATGCGTTCGGCCAGCTCATCGAGGTGCGCGGCCACTACTACGACGACGCCCTGCCCCCGGTCGACAAGCGCTTCAAGGCGCTCGATTCGCAGATGCGCCTGCGCATGGAGCAGCGCCAGACGCTGCACGAGCGACTGCAGAAGCTGCTCGTCGAACCGCGCCCCGACTTCCTGCAGACCGCCGACGAGCGCATGCTGCGCGAGCAGCTGGCACAGCTGGCCGAACGGGTGAAGAACGACACCAGCAGTGCCGGCGAAGACGCACGCCAGCGCATCCAGCGCCTGCAGGGCGTGCTGCACTGGAACATCCACACCACCTACGACGAGCGCCTCACGCAGGCTTACAAGCACCTGCATGCGCTCGATGCTGATGTCGACGAACTCAACACCGTCTACCGCTCGTTCGTGAGGTCGCGCCAGGCCGCGACGCAGGGCTACAAGGGCTATGACAAGCAGCTCGCCTCGCTGCGCCGCAGGGTGCAGGAGGCGCGCGGCAAGGTCTCCACGCTGATGGCCCGTCAGGGCAGCTTCCTCGAGGCGATGGCCATCCAGGAGTTCGAGGAGCGCCGCACCCGGCTCGAGGAATACCAGGTGCAGGCCCGCTTCGCCCTGGCCGAGAGCTACGACCGTGCCAACAAGAGCCAGGAGGGCGAGGCGAAATGAGCCGACGACGACTGCGCCATCTGCGCCGCCTCTCGCTGCCCTGCCTGGTGGTCCTCGCCTCCTGCGCATCGCACCACAACAGCGACACCACCGGATCGATCGGCGAGTTGCGCCACACCAGCCCCGACCTCACGGACGTGAAGATCGACGGCAGCACCGACCTGGCCATCCAGAGCTACCGCGAGTTCCTGGAGCGCACGCCCGAAGGCGGTATGACGCCCGAAGCCCTGCGCCGCCTGGCGGACCTGAAGATCCAGAAGGAATACGGCACGCTCGAGGGCGTCAAGCGCAACCAGGAAAAGGCCGCGCGACGCGAAACCTCCAGCGCCCCGGGCACACCTGCCGAGGGCACGCTCGGCCTCGCCGCCGTGACGCCGGTGGCGGCCGCTGCAGCCGCGGCCACGGCGCAGCCCGCCAAGGCCGCGGCGGACACCAAGCTGCTGGAGCAGCGCCCCACACCCAAGGCCGAATTGCTGGCCCAGGCAGGCAAGAAGGCCGCCTCGAAGAAGAACGCCAGGGAAGCCAGGGAATCGAGCCGCGACTTCGAGGCGCGGGCCACGCAGGCCGATGCCGTCAAGACCGCAGCCCCCGCGGCCATTGCCGCGCCGGACGGCTCGGCCGTGGAGCTGCAAGGCGAAGCAGGCGAAGCCATCGCGCTGTACCAGAAGCTGCTGGCCAAGCACCCGCACTACGAGCGCAACGACCAGGTGCTCTACCAGCTCTCGCGCGCCTACGACGAACTGGGCATGACCGAGCAGGCGATGGGCGTGATGAACCGCATCGTCAAGGAGCACCCGAAGTCGCGCTACGTCGACGAGGTGCAGTTCCGCATCGGGGAGTACTGGTTCACCCGCAGGAAGTGGCTCACCGCCGAGAAGGCCTACATCACCATCGCCGACAAGGGCTCCGCGTCGCAGTTCCATGAGCTCTCGCTCTACAAGCTGGGCTGGACCTTCTACAAGCAGGACATGTACGACGAAGCGCTGCAGCGCTTCACCACCCTGCTCGACCACAAGATCAGGACCGGCTACGACTTCGACAAGCCGAAGGACCCGCTGGAGGCCCAGCGGGTGGACGACACCTACCGCGTCATCAGCCTGTCGTTCTCGAACCTGGGCGGCCACGAAGCGGTCAACACCTACTTCGACAAGCTGGGCAAGCGCAGCTACGAGGTCAACGTGTACGGCAACCTGGCCGAGTACTACCTCGACAAGCTGCGCTACAACGACGCCGCCGTCACCTACAAGGCCTTCGTCAAGCGCGAGCCCTTCCACAAGGTCGCGCCGCACTACGACACGCGCGTCATCGACATCTACAAGCGCGGCGGCTTCCCCAAGCTGGTGATCGACGCCAACAAGGAGTTCGTCGTCAGCTACGGGCTCAAGTCGCCCTACTGGAACCACTTCGACGTCAAGGACTCACCCGAGGTCGTCGGCTACGTGAAGACCAGCCTCAAGGAGCTGGCCAACCACTACCACGCGCTGTACGAGGAAAAGAAGTTCGAGAAGGACAAGCCCGAGAACTTCCGCGAGGCGATGCGCTGGTATCGCGACTACCTGGCTTCCTTCCCGAAGGAGGCGGAGTCCCCGGCCGTCAACCACCAGCTCGCCGAGCTGCTGCTGGAGAACGCCTCGTTCGCCGACGCTGCCGTGGAGTTCGAGCGCACGGCCTACGGCTACCCGGCACATGAAAAGTCCGCCGAGGCCGGCTATGCCGCCGTCTACGCGCACCGCAAGGGCCTGGCCATGGTGGCGGCCGACCACAAGCCCCAGGCCGTGCAGGAAACGATCCGCAGCTCGCTGAAGTTCGCAGAGACCTTCCAGCAGCACGAGAAGGCCGCCGTGGTGATGAGCGCGGCCATCGACGACATCTTCGAGGCAAAGCACTACGCGCAGGCGGCTGCGAACAGCCGCAAGTTCCTCGCCATGTTCCCGAACGCCGAGCAGCCGCTGCGCCGCACGGCCTGGGTCACGCTGGCCCATTCGTCGTTCGAGCTGGGCCAGTTCAAGGAGGCCGAGGAAGCCTACGTTCAGTCGCTGCCGCTGGTGGCCGAAGGCGACAAGGCTCGTGCGAACCTCGTCGAGAACCTGGCCGCGGCCATCTACAAGCAAGGCGAAGAGGCCGGCAGGCAGGCCGACCACAAGAACGCCGCGTACCACTTCCTGCGCGTGGCCCAGGCCGCTCCGAGCTCGAGCATCCGCCCCACCGCCGACTACGACGGCGCGGCCGCGCTGATCCAGCTGAAGGACTGGGATGCCGCGGCCAAGGCGCTGAACGCCTTCCGCAGCAACCACCCCGGCCACAAGCTGCAGTCCGAGGTGACGAAGAAGGTGGCCTTCGTCTACCGCGAGGCGGGCAGGCTGGCACTGGCCGCCGCGGAGTACGAGCGCGCGGAGTCCGAATCGAAGGACGTCGAGGTTCGCACCGCCGCATTGCAGCTGGCCGGCGACCTGTACGTGCAGGCAGGCGAAACCGACAAGGCCGTGGCGGTGTATCGGCGCTACGTCGCGAGCTTCCCCAAGCCGCTGGACGTGGCCATCGAGACGCGCTTCAAGATCGCCGGCCTGCTGAAGTCGCGCAACGACACGGCGGCCTATCACGCCGAGCTCAAGGCCATCGTGGGTGCCGACGCCGCCGGCGGCAAGGACCGCACCGACCGCACCCGCTACCTCGCGGCCTCGTCGCTGCTGGTGCTCACCGAGCCGGTGTTCGACGAATACGCGCAGATCCGCCTGGTGGAGCCCTTCGACAAGAACCTCGCGAAGAAGAAGGTCGCCCTCAAGCAGGTAAAAGACGGCTTCGAGGCCATCTTGCGCTACGAGATCGGCGAGACCACCGCGGCCGCGAGCTACTACCTCGCCGAGATGTACTACGACTTCAACCGCTCGCTGGTGGAGTCGCAACGCCCGCGCAACCTCAGCGCCGCCGAGAAGGAACAGTACGAGCTCGCTCTCGAGGAGCAGGCCTATCCGTTCGAGGAAAAGGCCATCGAGGTGCACCAGAAGAACACCGACCTGGTGAAGGTGGGCGTCTACAACAAGTGGGTCGAGAAGAGCTTCACCAAGCTCGCCAGGCTGGTGCCCGCGCGCTTTGCGAAGTTCGAGGAAAGCAGCGGCTGGGTCGCGACCTTCGACCGCCAGATCGCCTTCGACAAGCTCACCGAGAAGCGCGAACCGGTGGTGATGGCCGCCGCCGCGGCTCCCACGCAGCCCGAGGCAGCCGCGCAAGAGCCCGCCTCCACGCCGGAACAGGCGTCGCCCCCGGCCGGCGACAACAAGGCCGCCAGCGAGCAGCAGAGCAAGCCTGCCCCCGCTCCTGCAGCGGCCGCTACCAAACCCGCACCCGCGCCCACCAAGAAGGGAGCAAGCAAGAAATGAAGCAGCCAGCCCTCGCAAGACGTCTTGCGGCGCCCACGGCACTGCCCCTGGTGCTGGCCGTCGTGCTGCTGCACGGCTGCGCCACCGCGCCGCAGGCCACGCCGGCTGCCGCCGCTGCCCCGCAGCGCCCCGCGGGCACCACCATCACGCCGCAACTGCAGGCCGAGCTCGATGCAGCGATGGCCCTTGTAAAGGACGAGCAGTACGAAGGCGCCGCGGAAGCATTCAAGAAGCTCGCCCTGGCCCTGCCGGACAACGCCATCCCCGCGATCAACCTGGGACTCGTCTACAAGAAGCTGGACAAGCCGGAGCTCGCCGAGGCGCAGCTCAAGAAGGCGCTCGCCATCGAACCGGGCAACCCCGTGGCCGGCAACGAGCTGGCATTGCTGCACCGCAAGTCCGGGCGCTTTGCCGAAGCACGCACGGTCTACGAGAACACGCTGGCCAGGCACCCGCATTTCTCGATGGCCCACAAGAACCTGGGGGTTCTTTGCGACCTTTACCTGAAGGACTACCCATGCGCGATCGACCACTACAGCGCCTACGCCCAGAGCGCGCCGAACGACAAGACGGTGCAGATCTGGATCGCCGACCTGCAAAAGCGCACTGGCACGAAGGAGCGCCCGTGATGCCGGTGTTGACCGCGAGGAGCGTTGCCGTTGCGGGCCTGCTGCTCTGCATGGGCGTGGCCATGGCGCAAGACAAGGCCGGCCCGCAGGGCAAGCCCGCCAACAAGGCTGACGAAGGCGAAGCCAAGGAGGTCTCGGGCATGTCCATCGTCGGCAACAGCGAAACGCCCAAGTCGCTGACCATCATCCCGTGGAAGAGCTCGGAGATCGGCAGGGACACCGACTTCAGATCGAGTCTGCTGAGTCAGGAGATCGCCCCCATCGACAAGCCATCGTTTCTACGCGGACTCGAGTTCTACAAGCTAAGCCAACGCAACCAATGAGTGAAGGAGTTTGACAATGGAGTACTTGACGGGAGCCATCAGGTTCATTGCCGCAGGCGGCATCTGGGTGATCCCCATCATCGTGGTGGGCTTCATCGGCCTGGGCGTCGTTGCCGAGCGCTACTTCGTGCTCATCCGCGCCACGCGCGCCAACCGCCGCACCTGGGAACAGATCCAGCCACTGCTGCACGAAGGCCAGTTCGACAAGGCCCGCGAGATCACGCGTGAAGACAAGTCGGCCGTGGCGACGCTGCTCAACGCCGGCCTCGAGAACGAAGGCGTCGTGCGCCGCCGCAACGACATCGAGCTGGCCATGGAAGAGGTGCTGCAGTCCATCTCACCGCAGTTCGAAAAGCGCATCTCCTACCTCTCGCTGTTTGCCAACCTGGCCACGCTGCTGGGGCTGTTCGGCACCATCGTGGGCCTGATCGGCGCATTCGCCGCGGTGGCGACGGCAGCACCTTCCGAGAAGTCGGCGCTGCTGTCGATGTCGATCTCGGAAGCGATGAGCTGCACGGCCACCGGCCTGTTGATCGCCATGCCCATGCTCACCTTCAGCCTGCTGCTCAACACGAAGGCCAGCCACATCGTCTCCGGCCTCGAAATCGCCGCCCTCAAGACGATCAACATGATCGTTCGCGCCGGCGCGACCGCCCGCATCTCGCACCTGCACGACTATGCTGAAAAGAAAGCGTCATGAGTCCGAGGAGCTGGAGCTCACGACCCTGCTGAACATCCTGGTCGTGCTGGTCTCCTTCCTGCTGCTGTCGGCGGTCTTCTCGAAGATCACCATCCAGGAGCTCAACATGCCGCCGCAGGGCAGCGGCCCCAGCACGGCCGGCAAGGACGCCCTGCCGCTCGTGATCGAGGTGATGCTGCGCAAGGACGGGCTGGAGATCGGCAATGGCAAGGAGGTCACGGACCGCCTGCCGAAGGTGGGCGAGAGGTACGATACCGCCGCGCTGTCGCAGAAGCTCAAGCTCCTCAAGGACCAGAACCCGGGCAAGCGCGACGCCATCCTGCTCGTGGAGCCCGACATCGGCTACGCCAGCATGATCGCCGTGATGGACGCGCTGAAGTTCGTGGAGATCCGCGGGCCGCGTGAAGGGTCTCAACGGCTCCGCATCACGCTGTTTCCCAACGTAACTGTGGGGGATGCGCCATGAGCATCGTCTTGGGCAAGCGCCGCAAGGCGCACAAGGAAACCAAGGGCGACTCCGCCGGCATGATGCTGACGTCGCTGATGGACATCTTCATCGTGCTGGTGCTCTACCTGCTGGTCAACCAGGGCACCGGGGTCGAGCTCGATCCTCCGGAACACGTGGTGCTGCCGATCTCCGGCGTCGACACCGCGCCGCGCCAGTCGGTCGTGATCGTGCTGTCGGAACGCGACGTGCTCCTGCAGGGCCGCCCTGTGGTCTCGATGAGCGAGGTGATCGCGAGCGACGAGCTCGAGATCACGCCGATCCGCCAGGCCATCGAGGGCATCAAGGCGCAGGCCGAGCAGCGTCAGGACCAGAGAGGCATGCACACCGAGGTCACGATCGTCGCCGACCAGTCCGTGCCGTTCAGGGTGCTCAAGAAGGTCATGCTGTCCAGCAGCAACGCCGGCTTCGGGAAGATCTCCTTCGCCGTGAACCAGATGTAAAGACAAACGGGGATCGCCCGCTGTGAGTACAACAACTTTGTCACTGCAAGAGCAGACGCTCGGCATCGCGAAGGTCAGCCACATCCTCGACGTGCTCGAGCAGCGCAGGGCCGAACTCGATGCCGAGCTCCACGCCTGCTCGGGCGAGCGACGCAAATACAGCCTGCTCGGCACGATCATCGACTCGCTGGGCGAGCTCGACGCCGCCGGGGCCGCGGACCTCTTCTGGAACCGCGACGCCACCCGCCATTCGCCGGACCGGCAGCTGCAGCAGGCTCGCCAGCACGTCGCCACGTTCGAGGACAAGGTGGCCGACATCCAGTTGCGGCGTGAGCAGGTCCAGCACGAGATCGACGTCGAGACCGGCACGCTGCGCCGCCTCAACACCGAACTGGCGGTCCTCGAGGAAGAGGCCGAAGCGCAACGTCACGAGTTCGAGGTCTTCCGCGATCCGTCCGAGATCCCGTACCGGCCGCTGGTCATGCCATGGTCGCGCAACGGCGAAGACGACCGGCGCTACCGCAAGGTCTTCGTCGCGAGCCTTTTCATCTCGCTGTCGGTGGGGTCAGTCGTCTTCCTCTTCAAGCCCACGCACGAGAAGCGCCAGGAGGAGTTCATTCCCGAGCACGTGGCCGAGCTCGTCGTCAAGAAGAAGGAAGAGCCGAAGAAGCCGGAGCGCAAGCCCCAGGACGACAAGTCGCACGACCGCTCGGCGGCCCCCAAGGCGGCCAACCAGCAGCCCGCGCGCCAGGCACCGGCTGCCGACAAGGATGCACCGTCACGCTCCCCCGGGCCCATGACCGACAACCCGACGGGCACGCCCGATGCGCAGCAGGTGGCACGCGCCTCGGCGCAGACCAAGGGCGTGCTGGCGCACCAGAACGAGTTCGCGGGGCTGATCGACAGCTCGGGGCCCGTGAAGGTGGGGGCGGAAGGCGTGGTCTCCACCACCGGCCAGATCGCCCCGGGAACGGCCACGACGCGGTCGCTCATCGTCTCGCAGGTGGGTGCCGGCAGCGGCGGCATCAACGTGGCGGCCATCAGCCGCAACGGCAATGGCGGCGGTGGCGCGGGCGGCGCAGGCACGGGCACCGGCGGTGGTGGCGGCGGCAACGGCTTCGGAGGCAGCGGCCTCGGGGGCGGTGGCAGCAGCAACGCCGGCGGAGGCGGTGGCGGCGTGAAGGTCGCCAAGGTGCAAAGCAGCACGGGCACGGCGGTCGCCGATGCACGCCCGCTCAGCAATGGCGCGGCACCTTCGCGCACCGACGAAGAGATCCAGATCGTCTTCGACCGCTACAAGGCGGCGCTCTACCGCATCTACAACCGCGAGCTGCGCAACGACCCGAGCCTGAAGGGCAAGATGGTGCTGCGCCTGACCATCGAACCCGACGGCCAGGTGTCCGCATGCGCGGTGAAGTCCACCGACCTCGCCTCGCCGACCCTTTCGGCCGAAGTGGTTGAACGCGTGCTCAAGTTCAACTTCGGCGCCAAGCCCGGGGTGCCCACGATCACGATCACGTATCCGATCGACTTCCTGCCGGCGGCATGAGTGGCGGCGGGCACGCCCCGCCGCCCGTCTGAACTCTCAGAAGGTGTGAATGAATCCGGCGTGCCCGAGCAGGCCGTCCAAACGTGCCCAATCAAGGCGCAAAGCACAGCCGTAGCTCGGGCTACGGCGAGCATTTGCAACGCAGAGTGGGCGCGTTTGGGCGGGATGAGCGGGCATGTCGGATTCGTTCACACCTTCTCAGCCCTTGCCGGCGAGCGGCACGACGTTGTCGCCGCCGTGCGCGCCGAAGGCCTGGTCTTTCAGCAGCGCCAGCTGGTCGCGGATGCGGGCGGCCTTCTCGAATTCCAGGTTGCGGGCATGCTCGAGCATCTGCTTCTCGAGCTGCTTGATGCGCTTGCCGAGGTCCTTCTCCGAGAGTGCCTCGATCTCGGCGGCCTGCTGGGCCTTCTGGTCGTCCTTGGCCTGCGCCGAGTAGACGCCGTCGATCATCTCCTTGACCTGCTTGCGCACGCTGCGCGGCGTGATGCCGTGCGCCTCGTTGTGCGCGATCTGCTTGGCGCGGCGGCGCTCGGTCTCGTCGATGGCCTTTCGCATCGACGCGGTGATGGTGTCGGCGTACAGGATGGCCTGGCCGTTCAGGTTGCGCGCCGCGCGGCCGATGGTCTGGATGAGTGAACGCTCGGCACGCAGGAAGCCTTCCTTGTCGGCGTCGAGGATGGCCACCAGCGACACCTCCGGGATGTCGAGCCCCTCGCGCAGCAGGTTGATGCCCACCAGCACGTCGAAGGTGCCCAGCCGCAGGTCGCGAATGATCTCGACCCGCTCGACGGTGTCGACGTCGGAGTGCAGGTAGCGCACCTTCACGCCGTTGTCGGCCAGGTAGTCGGTGAGCTGCTCGGCCATGCGCTTGGTGAGCGTGGTGATGAGCACGCGCTCGTTCTTGGTCACCCGGTCGTGGATCTCCTGCAGCACGTCGTCCACCTGGTGCGTGGCCGGCCGCACCTCGACGCGCGGGTCGATCAGCCCGGTGGGCCGCACCAGCTGCTCGACCACCTGGCCCGCGTGCTGCTGCTCATAGGCCGCCGGTGTGGCCGACACGAAGATGGCCTGGCGGATCTTTGTCTCGAACTCCGCGAACTTCAGCGGCCGGTTGTCCAGCGCCGAAGGCAGGCGGAAGCCGTACTCGACCAGCACCTCCTTGCGCGCGCGGTCGCCGTTGTACATGCCGCCCAGCTGGCCGATCAGCACGTGGCTCTCGTCCAGGAACATCAGCGAATCCTTGGGCAGGTAGTCCACCAGCGTGGGCGGCGGATCGCCCGGCTTCGCGCCCGAGAGGTGGCGCGTGTAGTTCTCGATGCCCTTGCAGTGCCCTACCTCCTGCAGCATCTCGAGGTCGAAGCGCGTGCGCTGCTCCAGGCGCTGTGCTTCCACCAGCTTGCCGGCCTTCACCAGCTCGTCGAGCCGCCAGCGCAGCTCTTCCTTGATGGTCTCGATGGCGCGCAGCACCTGCTCGCGCGGCGTGACGTAGTGGCTCGACGGGTAGACCACGAAGCGCGGCACCTTCTGGCGGATGCGGCCGGTGAGCGGGTCCAGCAGCGAGAGCGACTCGATCTCGTCGTCGAACAGCTCGATGCGGATGGCGAGCTCGGAGTGTTCGGCCGGGAACACGTCGATGGTGTCGCCGCGCACGCGGAAGGTGCCGCGCGAGAAGTCCATCTCGTTGCGCGTGTACTGCATCGTGATGAGCTGGGCAATGACGTCGCGCTGGCCCACCTTGTCGCCCGTGCGCACGATCATGCGCATCTGCGTGTAGTCCTCGGGCTTGCCGATGCCGTAGATCGCGCTCACGGTGGCCACGATCACCGTGTCGCGCCGCTCGAGGATGCTCTTGGTGGCCGACAGGCGCATCTGCTCGATGTGCTCGTTGATCGAGCTGTCCTTCTCGATGAACAGGTCGCGCTGCGGCACGTAGGCCTCGGGCTGGTAGTAGTCGTAGTAGCTCACGAAGTACTCGACCGCGTTCTTCGGGAAGAACTCGCGGAACTCGCTGTACAGCTGTGCGGCCAGCGTCTTGTTCGGCGCGAACACGATGGCCGGGCGGCCCATCTGGGCGATCACGTTGGCCATCGTGTAGGTCTTGCCGGAGCCTGTGACGCCCAGCAACGTCTGGAACACCTCGCCATCACGTACGCCTTCGACCAGCTGCGCAATCGCCGTGGGCTGGTCACCCGCCGGCGGGTACGGCTGGAACAGCTGGAAGGGCGAATCCGGATAGGTGACGAATTGGCCTTGTTTGGCGGCACCGGCATCCGGGGCGCTGGCTTCGGTGAGTTCGGGCATGAGGCTTAAAATTGAGGCAGTTCCGCTCGCCACAAGCTGCCTTCCGCAATCCGGCAGGGCGATCGACGAGACTAGCCGATTCCCCTTCCCCTGACCACTGACAAGGACTGACCTTCATGGCCTCGCTGTTTGCCGCCGTCGAAATGGCGCCCCGTGACCCCATCCTGGGCCTGAACGAGCAATTCAACGCCGACCCGAACCCGAACAAGGTGAACCTCGGCGTGGGCGTGTACTACGACGAAAACGGCAAGCTGCCGTTGCTCAAGTGCGTGGAAGCGGCCGAAAAACAGATGGCCGAGGCCCCCAAGGCCCGTGGCTACCTGCCCATCGACGGCATCGCCGCCTACGACAAGGCCGTGCAGGGCCTGGTGTTCGGCGAGAACAGTGAAGTGGTCGCCAGCGCCCGCGTGGCCACCGTGCAGGGCCTGGGTGGCACGGGCGGCCTGAAGGTCGGCGCCGACTTCCTGAAGAAGGTGAACCCGAACGCCAAGGTGCTGATCAGCGACCCGAGCTGGGAAAACCACCGCGCACTGTTCACCAACGCCGGTTTCACGGTCGAAACCTACCCGTACTACGACGCCGCCAAGAAGGGCGTGAACTTCGAAGGCATGCTGGGCGCGCTGAAGGCGGCCCCGGCCGGCACCGTCGCCGTGCTGCACGCCTGCTGCCACAACCCCACCGGCTACGACATCACCGCCGAGCAGTGGACCCAGGTCGTCGAGACTGTCAAGGCACGCGGCCTCGTGGCCTTCCTCGACATGGCCTACCAGGGCTTCGGCGAGGGCATTGCCGAAGACGGCACGGTGATCAGCCAGTTCCTGGCGGCCGGTATCGACTTCTTCGTCTCCACCTCGTTCTCGAAGAGCTTCTCGCTCTACGGCGAACGCGTGGGCGCGCTCAGCGTGGTGTGCGAAAGCAAGGACGAAGCCGCCCGCGTGCTGAGCCAGCTGAAGATCGTGATCCGCACCAACTACTCCAACCCGCCCACCCACGGCGCCCAGGTGGTGGCCACGGTGCTCACCACGCCTGCCCTGCGCAAAATGTGGGAAGAAGAGCTCGCCGGCATGCGCGTCCGCATCAAGGCCATGCGCACCGCGCTGGTCGAGAAGCTGGCCGCCGCCGGACTGAAACAGGACTTTTCGTTCATCACCGCGCAGAAGGGCATGTTCAGCTATTCCGGGCTCACGAAGGAGCAGATGCAGCGCCTGCGCAGCGAATTCGGCATCTACGGCGTCGATTCGGGCCGCATCTGCGTGGCAGCCCTGAACGAGAAGAACATCGACGCGGTGGTCAAGGCCATTGCAGCCGTCGCCTGAACGACACCGCCGCCGCAAGGTGCAGACAAAAGGAAGGGGCCTCCAAGGGCCCCTTTTTCGTGGAATTGCGCCCGTTTGGTACGTGTTTTCCCTTCTGTCGCAGCGTGCGGACACCTTCACCAGTTCATAGAATGTTGCGGCGCACCACCCTTTGTCGCCCATCCAACCGGAGCACCCGATGCTGTATCAGCTCTACGAAACCCAACGCGCCTGGCTGAGCCCGTTCGCGGAATTCGCAAGCGCGTCGTCCAAGCTGTACAGCCACCCGCTGTCCCCCTTTGCACAGGCCCCCGGCGCACAGCGCGTGGCCGCCGGTTTCGACCTGATGCACCGGCTCACGAAGGAATACGAGAAACCCACGTTTGGCATCACGGCCGTCAGCGTGGCCGACACTGAAGTGGTGGTGCAGGAACAGCTGGCGCTCGAGAAGCCCTTCTGCCGGCTCCTGCGCTTCAAGCGCTTCACCGACGACGCCAAGCTGCTCACCAAGATGCGCGCCCAGCCCACGGTGCTCATCGTGGCGCCACTGTCGGGCCACCACGCCACGCTGCTGCGCGACACGGTGCGCACCATGCTGCAGGACCACAAGGTCTACATCACCGACTGGATCGACGCCC
This sequence comes from uncultured Rivibacter sp., assembly GCA_946480925.1. The sequence goes on along the minus strand of CAMLLU010000028.1, from coordinate 5,811 downwards.
GCATGGTCCCGGTGGAAGCCGGCCCCTTCCACCTCGACGACTACGTGCACTACGTGCAGGAGTTCATCCGCCACATCGGCGCCGACGACGTGCACGTGATCTCCGTGTGCCAGCCCACGGTGCCGGTACTGGCCGCGGTGTCGCTCTTGGCCTCGGGGGGCGAAAAGACGCCGCGCACGATGACGATGATGGGCGGCCCCATCGACGCCCGCAAGTCGCCCACCGCGGTGAACAACCTGGCGATGAACAAGAGCTACGAGTGGTTCGAGAACAACGTGATCTACCGCGTGCCGCCCAACTACCCGGGCGCCGGCCGCCGCGTGTACCCGGGCTTCCTGCAGCACAGCGGCTTCGTCGCCATGAACCCGGACCGCCACCTGAGCTCGCACTACGACTACTTCCTCGACCTGGTGCGCGGTGACGACGACAGCGCCGAGGCTCACCGCCAGTTCTACGACGAATACAACGCCGTGCTCGACATGCCGGCCGAGTACTACCTCGACACCATCCACACCGTGTTCCAGGAGTTCGCGCTGGTCAACGGCACCTGGAATGTGGGCGGCAAGCTGGTGCGCCCGCAGGACATCAAGACCACCGCGGTGCTCACCGTCGAGGGTGAACTCGACGACATCTCAGGCGCCGGCCAGACGGAGGCCGCGCACGAGCTGTGCACAGGCGTGCCCAAGACCAAGCAGCGCCACTACACGCTCGAGGGCGCCGGCCATTACGGCATCTTCTCGGGTCGCCGCTGGCGCGAAAAAGCCTACCCGGCGATCCGCAGCTTCATCACGCAGTACGACAAGTAAGAGCCCCGGCGCCACGCTTTCAAGGCCCGCCCCGCGCGGGCCTTTTGCTTGTCTGCCTTTGCGAAAATGCCACCCGTGCCTGCCCTGCCTCACACCGTGACCGCCGACCAGATCGATGCGCTGCTGCCGCAGACGCAGTGCACGCGTTGCGGCTACCCGGACTGCCGGCGCTACGCCGAAGCCATTGCCGCGGGCGATGCCGAAATCAACCAGTGCCCGCCCGGCGGCGCCGAAGGCGTTGCGCGGCTCGCGCAGCTGACCGGCCGCCCCGCCCTGCCGCTGAACCCGGCGCACGGCCACGAAGGCCCGCGCATGCTGGCCGTGATCGACGAGAGCTGGTGCATCGGCTGCACGCTGTGCATCAAGGCCTGCCCGGTCGATTGCATCGTGGGCGCCGCCAAGCAGATGCACACGGTGATCGAGCCGCTGTGCACCGGCTGCGAGCTGTGTGTCCCGGCGTGCCCGGTCGACTGCATCTCGCTCGAGAACGTCACGCCCGGTGCCAGCGGCTGGCAGGCCTGGTCGCAGCCGCTGGCCGATGAGGCCCGGCAACGCTACGAGTTCCACGGCATGCGCGTCGAGCGCGCACGGCGAGAAAACGAGGCCCGGCTGGCGACCAAGGCCGAGCACAAGCTGGCCCACCTGGAAGAGCACACGCGGCTCACCGACCCCGAGCAGATCGACCGCAAGCGCGCGGTGATCGAAGCAGCGCTGGCCCGTGCGCGCCAGCGTCGCGGCGAAGGCTGAACTCCCGGCCGCTCAGCCCGCCAGCAGCTGCTGGGCCAGCTCGAACAGCCGCCCTTGCGGCTGCGCCAGTTCGTCCAGCACGTCGAGATGGTGCCGGCCTGCAATGGCCTCGCACACCGGCACGCATCGCTCGCCCCATGCGCTGCGGATCAGCTGGTTCTGGCGCAGGAACTCCTCGCTTTCATGAGCGCCCACACAGGCGTACAGCTTGCCTTGCGGCGCGGGCATCAGCACTGGGCTCAGCCTGGCCGCAGCCTCCGGCGTGAGCCGCAGGTCGCCCTGCAGGAACGGCGTCTGGCGGACCGGCTCCAGGTCGAACACGCCCGAGATCGCCAGCGCCGAGCACACAAGGTCTGGCGGCAGGTCGCCGCCCACGGCCTGCCACTGGCAGAGCAACAACATCGCTGCCAGATGCCCCCCGGCCGAATGCCCGGCCACCACGATGCGCCGCGAGTCGCCGCCGTACTGCGCCGCGTTTCGCCACGTCCAGGCCAGTGCCCGCACCATCTGCAGCGTGATCTGCTCGATGCTGGCCGACGGCGCCAGCGTGTAGTTGGGCACCACCACCATGGCCCCTGCGTCCACGAAGGCCGGCGCGATGAACGAGTGGTCGGCCTTGTCGAGCGAACGCCACCAGCCACCGTGGATGAACACGAGCACTGGCGCGTTTGGTTGCCGCGGCGCGAAGACGTCCAGCGTCTCGTCGGGCGCTTGGCCGTAGCGCAGGCCGAGCAGCGGCCGGCAGGTCTCTCGCGCCCGTGCCGAGTCGGCCGTCCAGCGCGCAAAGATCTGCGGGTGCTCCGGGATGCGGGCGCGGTTGTTGTACTGCTCGTCGAGCCAGGCGGGATCGAACGCTTGCGGCATAGGCATGGGCATCATTCCTTTCTCCAAACGCAGCCAAGCGCGCTTCTACACTGCCCCGTCGTTTGGCACCACCGGATGAGTCCCATGAAGAAGATCACCCTGCTCGGCACCGGCATGATGGGCGAACCCATGGCCCGGCGCCTGTGCGCCGCCGGCTTCGACGTGACGGTGTGGAACCGCACCCGCGCCAAGGCCGAAGGCCTGGCGGCCCATGGCGCCCGGGTGGCCGATACCGCAGCCGAGGCCGTGGCCGGCGCAGACGCCGTGATCACGGTGCTCGAACACGGCGGCGCCGTGCACGAGGTGCTGTTCGCTCTCGGCACCGCGCAGGCCATGCAAGCCGGTGCGCTGTTCATCGACATGAGCTCGATCAAGCCGCGCGAAGCCCGCGAACACGCGCAGGCACTGGCAGCGCTGGGCGTGGCCCACCTCGATGCGCCGGTTTCCGGCGGCACCGTGGGGGCCGAGGCCGGCACGCTGGCCATCATGGCCGGCGGCGAAGCTGCGGACTTCGCTCGCACCCAGCCGGTGTTCGCGGTGTTCGGCCGCGCCACCCACGTGGGCCCGCACGGTGCCGGCCAGCTCGCCAAGCTGGCCAACCAGATGATCGTGGGCATCACCATCGGCGCGGTGGCCGAAGCACTGCTGCTGGCCGCGCGCGGCGGCGCTGACATGGCCCAGGTGCGCCATGCCATCCGCGGTGGTTTTGCCGAAAGCCGCATCCTCGAAGTGCACGGCCAGCGCATGGTCGAACGCGACTTCGCCAAGCGCGGCGCGATGACGGTGCAGCTCAAGGACCTGCGCAATGCGCTGGACACGGCCGACGAACTGGGCTTCGAGGCACCGATCACCGAGCTGTTCGCCCGGCTGTATGCCGAAGCCATAGACCACGGCCTGGGCGGGCTGGACCATTCGGCGCTGTTCGCCGAACTGGCGCGCCGCAACGGCCTGGAATAGGCCTTCCCGGCGGAATTGATGCGCTAGAATGCCGCTCTTTCGGGGACGTAGCTCAGCTGGGAGAGCGTCGCGTTCGCAATGCGAAGGTCGGGAGTTCGATCCTCCTCGTCTCCACCAAGAACCCTGCCGCGCTAGGAATGGCGTGCGACTTCAAGCATTGACTTGCACCGGGTGCAAGTCTTATGTTGATTTCGCAGGTGCAAGCCTTAAGTTGAACAGCCCCGACAGGGGCTGTTTTGTTTCCGCCTCAGCGGAGGCCATGTAGGGGACGCCAATACCAGGGCGCCCGCATCGGGCCACGGGTCAGGTGATTGATTCTGTCCTGGACCACCCGCACTAGTGCCGCACCTATCGGACGAGCTACGGCCTGTCAGCGGCGCCAGCTTGGGGCTCGCTCGGGGGCACTGCGGCAGCGGGTTTGGGAGCGATTGCTTCGCGTGGAATGCGGCTCAACCCCGGACGTTGCAAATACGACGCGTAGCGCTGCTGCAGCCGGGTCAGGTACGTCGGCAGCAGCCGACCGATCCGGAAGTCCTTCAGGTCCGACCACTTCATCTTCTCAAGCTTCTTCATGCTGAAGACGATGGTCTTTTCGTCGTACATACCAAAAACCGCGACTTGATCCTCCCGCTCCCTGACGAGGCCGCTCCCCAAGCGTCCGCACGTTGCGCGATGCTTTGAAGTCCTGGCGCGAGGGCCGATCCGGATCGGAGCCCGAAGACCATCGCTACCTTCGAGGCCGCGCTTGAGCGCTTCGAGACTCTCATGGGCCGGCCGCCTCTGGCGTCGCTCACCCGCGCCGAGGGCGTTCGCTTCGAGGCCGCGCTGAAGAAGTGGGCAGACGCAGAGTGCAAATCACGCACCACGGCAAGCAACATCCTGGGCAACGTCAAGACCCTTCTCAACCACGCGGGCCGATGTCGAGTGGATCACCCGCAACCCGTTGCAAGGGCGGTCCATCGAGAAGGGCGAGAGCAGCCGCGTTCCCTGGGGCGCAGCAGACCTTCCAAAGTTCTTTGGGTCGCGCCTGCACACGGCCTATGAACTGCCGACCGTCTGGCATGGATGGTCTATGCGTTGATCCACGAGATGCGGCGGTAATAGAGGAGAGGTGCACTCGCGTGCCTCTGTTTTTATCGTCGAAGAAGCAGCGCGACTATGCTCAGCGCAATTGCTCACAAACAACCTCGGGGGTAGGAGATGCTGGAGGCGATCAAGGAACTGCTCGGTGCCGTACGTGCGCACATCCAGGAAAGAGCTGCAAGCCCACTGACTGGTGCCTTTGTGGTTTCGTGGTGCATTTGGAACTTCAAGCTACTCCTCGTCGTTCTTGGTGATGGGTCGTACCGAGAGAAGATCTCCTTCATCGAGACGGGCCTCTATGGGGGCAGCGACCAAGGCATCCTGCGGGGGATCGTATTCCCGCTTCTCACCGCGCTTGCCTACATATTTGTGTACCCAGCCTATGCCAAGAGGGTCATGGAGCACCACAAGACTCAACAGAATGAGATTCGAGCGCTGGCAATCAAGATTGACGGCGAGCGTGTTCTAACTGAAGCACAGGCCACGGAACTCAGAAGACAGCAGCGTCGGCGCGAGGGTGCCTGGGCCCGCGAACGTGCTGACCTGGAGGGAGACATCGCAAACTTGCGCGAGCTGCTGACTGCCGAGCAAAAGAAAAATGATGGTCTCCTGTCAGCAAGTGGCGAGAAGGTCAATGAAGCATTGAATGAGGAGGTCGCGTCTTTGCGCAAGCTCTACGAAGAGCAGCGCCACCGATATATGGATGCGAGTACCGCCAGGACCGTTCTGGAGAATCAAGTGGCAGAACTCAAAGCCAGAGTGGACGCAAGTCCTGCTCGATCACGAGAGGGCGACGATGCACAACCAGTGATTGGTTGGCCACCAAATGCGCCAACGTCGTGGAAGATTGATCCCACACATCTCCTGCTGGCGACGGAATCGGGTAGGGGGTTACTCGCCCGCACGGCGGTAACGAGTGATATGAGACGTGTCTTGGCTAGCGTGGCGGACGAAACGCGGCGTATTGAAGGCCCCATACCGAAACTCGAAATAACCTCCGGTCAATCTCGATTGGAGGCCGCGGTCGAAATCCTTGCAAGAGGCGAGATGCTTCAAAAGTGGGAGGATGAGAGCCTTCGCATCCTGCCGAGCGGTCATGAAGTCCTGGGTCTACTGGAACGTTTCGATTCCTGACCCTCGGTTTCGAGGCCGATCCTCCTCGTCTCCACCAAACACCCCCAAGGCCTTGCCACCGCGCAAGGCTTTTTTGTTTGCGCAGCGCCGCTCGACAGCGGCTGCGGAAGCGTCATGAACCCAACGCCTGTGCGACATGCGCCCACTACAGAAGCCTCCTTACGCACGTGCGACGGCCGCTGTAGAACACGCACGAATGCGTCACGGTTCCATCATGCCT
>CAMLLU010000027.1 GCA_946480925.1 uncultured Rivibacter sp. | reverse complement strand
CAAGGCCCCCGAAGGCAAGAAGACCACGAAGGCCGTTGCCGGCAAGTAAGCGAAAGCCAGAACGAGAGAACCACGATCATGGGAAAAGTCACCGGCTTCCTGGAATACGAGCGCATCGAAGAGGGCTATGCGCCCGTCGATCAGCGGCTGAAGCACTACAAGGAGTTCGTCGTCGGCCTCAAGGTTGAAGAGGCGAAGATCCAGGGTGCGCGCTGCATGGATTGCGGCACGCCGTTCTGCAACAGCGGCTGTCCGGTCAACAACATCATTCCGGACTTCAACGACCTCGTGTATCGCAACGATTGGGCCAACGCCATTCGTGTGCTGCACTCGACCAACAACTTCCCTGAATTCACCGGCCGCATCTGCCCCGCGCCGTGCGAGGCAGCTTGCACGCTGAACGTGAACGACGACCCGGTGGGGATCAAGTCCATCGAGCACGCGATCATCGACCGGGCCTGGGAAGAGGGTTGGGTCGTGCCGCAACCGCCGAAGGCCAAGACCGGCAAGAAGGTCGCTGTCATCGGCTCCGGCCCGGCCGGCTTGGCTGCTGCGCAGCAACTGGCCCGTGCTGGTCACGACGTGGTGGTGTTCGAGAAGAACGATCGCGTCGGCGGCCTGCTGCGTTATGGCATTCCCGACTTCAAGATGGAGAAGTCGCACATCGACCGCCGCGTCAAGCAGATGGAGGCCGAGGGCGTGACCTTCCGTACCGGCGTGCTGGTGGGCCACATGCCCGAAGGCAGCAAGGTCACCAACTGGGCCAAGGAGATCGTCTCCGCCGATCAGCTCAAGGCCGAGTTCGACGCCGTGCTGCTGGCCGGTGGCGCCGAACAGTCGCGCGACCTGCCGGTGCTCGGCCGCGACCTCGATGGCGTGCATTTCGCGATGGAGTTCCTGCCGCAGCAGAACAAGCTCAACGCGGGCGACAAACTCAAGGGCCAGATCCGTGCCGAAGGCAAGCACGTGGTCGTGATCGGCGGTGGCGACACCGGTTCCGACTGCGTGGGTACCAGCAACCGCCATGGCGCCGCCAGCGTCACGCAGTTCGAGCTCATGCCCCTGCCGCCCGAGCAAGAGAACAAGCAGCTCACGTGGCCTTACTGGCCCTACAAGCTGCGCACTTCGTCCAGCCACGAAGAAGGTTGCGAGCGAGAGTTCGCCATCGCCACAAAGGAGTTCGTCGGCGAAAAAGGCAAGGTCACTGCACTGAAGACCGTGCGCGTCGAGTGGAAGGACGGCAAGATGATCGAGGTGCCCGGCAGCGAGCAGACCATCAAGGCCGATCTCGTGCTGTTGGCGATGGGCTTCGTGAGCCCGGTCGGCACGCTGCTCGATGCGTTCGGCGTCGAAAAGGATGTGCGCGGCAACGCAAAGGCCAGCACCGAGTTCTTCGGTAGCTACAAGACGAACGCAGACAAAGTGTTTGCGGCCGGCGACGTGCGTCGGGGCCAGTCGTTGGTTGTGTGGGCCATCCGTGAAGGCCGCCAAGCTGCCCGCGCGGTGGACGAGTTCCTCATGGGCTCCAGCGACTTGCCGCGCTGATCGCTCGCCTTCGTTCTTAATCCGCAGCCAAAAGCCGCCCGTGACACTCGCGGGCGGCTTTTTCTTTCTTTACAGGGGCTGGCAAAGCCCTCTGGTGTTTTCCCCTATCATCGCCAGCGCGGTGTTTGACACCGCTTTTTCATGCTCGGCTCATGACAAGTCCAACAGCGCCGCTGTCGCCTTCTGAACCCCCCCTCGTCGAACTTCGCAACGTTACGTGCGGCTACGGGGAGCGTGTGATCCTGCGCGACGTCGATCTGAAAGTGCCGCGTGGCAAGGTGGTCGCGTTGATGGGTACCTCCGGCGGTGGCAAGACCACGGTGCTGCGCCTCATCGGCCGGCAGCTGTCGCCGATGCAGGGGCAGGTATTCTTTGCCGGCACCGACCTCGCCACGCTTGATCGCGAAGGCCTGTTCGCCGCACGGCGGCGCATGGGCATGCTGTTCCAGTTCGGGGCTCTGTTCACCGACCTGTCGGTGTTCGACAACGTGGCCTTTCCCTTGCGCGAACACACCGACCTGCCCGAGCGGCTGATTCGCGACCTCGTGCTGATGAAGCTCAACGCCGTGGGGCTGCGTGGTGCACGCGACCTGATGCCGAGCCAGGTATCCGGCGGCATGGCGCGCCGCGTTGCATTGGCGCGCGCCATTGCGCTCGACCCCGAACTGATCATGTATGACGAACCCTTTGCCGGGCTCGATCCCATTTCGATGGGGGTGGCGGCGCGGCTGATCCGTGAGCTCAACGATGCACTGGGTGTCACCAGCATCGTCGTCTCACACGATGTGGACGAGACTTTCTCGATTGCCGACCACGTGGTGTTCGTCGCCAATGGCCGCATCGCAGCGCAAGGTTCGCCGGACGAAATGCGCCACACCGACGACCCACTGGTGCGGCAGTTCGTCGATGCCGCGTCCGACGGCCCGGTGCGTTTCCACTACCCGGCAGCCTCGGTGGCCGAAGACTTCGGTGTTCGTGGCCAGGCAGGAGCGCAGCGATGAGCTGGTGGAAACCTGCTGACGTGGGCTACGCGGTTCGCGCTGAGCTGGCCGACATCGGCCACGCGGCGCATCTGCTGGGCCGCCTGATCGCGCTGCTGGGCGCCACGCTGCGGCGCTTCCGCCTCGTGGTGGACCAGATCCATTTCCTCGGCAACCACTCGCTGGCCATCATTACCGTGTCGGGCCTGTTCGTCGGTTTCGTGCTGGGCTTGCAAGGCTATTACACGCTGCAGCGCTACGGCTCTTCAGAGGCGCTCGGCTTGCTGGTGGCGCTGTCGTTGGTCCGCGAGCTGGGGCCTGTAGTCACGGCGCTGCTGTTCGCGGGGCGTGCAGGCACCTCGCTCACTGCGGAGATCGGCCTCATGAAGGCCGGCGAGCAGTTGTCGGCCATGGAAATGATGGCGGTCGATCCGGTCCAGCGCGTGCTGGCACCGCGCTTCTGGGGCGGCATCATCGCGATGCCCTTGCTGGCGGCGCTGTTCAGCGCGGTGGGCATCATCGGCGGCTGGCTGGTGGGCGTGGTGATGATCGGTGTCGACGAAGGCGCCTTCTGGTCGCAGATGCAAAACGGCGTCGACGTCTTCAAGGACGTGGGCAACGGCGTGGTCAAGAGCCTCGTGTTCGGCGTGACCGTCACCTTCGTCGCGCTGCTGCAAGGCTACGAGTGCCAGCCCACGCCCGAGGGCGTGTCGCGCGCCACCACCCGCACGGTCGTGATGGCCTCGCTGGCCGTGCTGGGCCTCGATTTCATACTGACCGCCTTGATGTTCTCGATCTGAGGCGGTTCGCGGAGCTAGTGATGCAAAAGAGCAAATACGACGTCTGGGTGGGCTTGTTCGTGCTGATTGGCGCGGCAGCCATCCTGTTCCTGGCGCTGAAGGCCGGCAATCTGCTGAGCCTGTCGTTCGATCGCACCTATTCAGTGGCTGCCAACTTCGACAACATCGGCGGCCTGAAACCGCGTGCGCCGGTCAAGAGCGCCGGTGTCGTGGTAGGCCGTGTGGCTTCGATCGGCTTTGACGACAAGACCTACCAGGCGCGCGTCATGCTAGACATCGAGCAGCGCTTCGCCTTCCCCAAGGACAGCTCGGCCAAGATCCTCACGTCGGGCCTGCTGGGCGAGCAGTACATCGGCCTGGAGCCGGGTGCTGAGGAGAAGAACCTCGTTGCTGGCGACGTGATCAAGGCCACGCAGTCCGCCGTCGTGCTCGAGAACCTCATCGGCCAGTTCCTCTACAACAAGGCGGCCGACGCAGGCTCGGAGGGCAAGAAATGAACCTTCTGCATCGGGGCCGGCTGCTGTTGCTGGCCGCGTTGATGGTGCTGCTGAGCGGCTGCGCCACGGTGTCCAACCGGGGCGACCCGCTGGAGCCGATGAACCGCAAGATCTTTGCGTTCAACGAGGCGGTCGATGAGCATGTGCTCAAGCCGGTGGCCACCGTCTATGCCGACTTCATGCCGAAACCCGTGCGCGATGGTGTCGACAACTTCTTCAACAACATCAAGGACGCTTGGTCGGCGGTCAACCTGATCCTGCAAGGGCGTATCGAAGACGGCCTGCGGGACATGATGCGTTTCGGTACGAACAGCGTGTTCGGCTTCTTTGGCATTGCCGATCCGGCTACCGAGATGGGGCTGGAGCGGCATGGTGAAGACTTCGGCCAGACGCTGGGCAAGTGGGGCGTGCCGCCGGGTGCCTACATCGTGTGGCCCATCCTGGGGCCCTCTACGGTGCGCGATTCGATCGGCCTGCCGGTAGACCAAGCCGCTTCACCTGACTTCCTGACCAAGCCGGTGCGAGCCCGCAACCAGCTCACGGCGCTGCGTGTAGTCAATGCCCGCTCGAACCTGCTGGGGGCCTCGCAGGTGCTCGATGACATCGTGCTGGACAAGTACACCTTCATCCGTGACGGCTACTTGCAGCGCCGTCGCAGCCTCGTGTACGACGGCAACCCGCCTGATGGCCCCGAGGAACGTTACGACCTGGAACCTTCTGATACCGGCGCTGACGCCAAGGAAGGGCATGCCAAGCCGCCTGGCGCGCCGGCTTCGGCCGCCTCTGCGCCGCAGGGAGCACAAAAGTAAACCTCTGCAAACGTCCGGCACCGCGGTGAACCAGCCACAGCAGCCGCACGTTGAGCCATAACCGCTACGCTGCGCGAACTCCGCTGGCGTGGCGAGTTCAAACCGGGGCCCCTTGGGGCAACTCGCGAAAGGACCATCAATGCTGAAACGATTCCTGACTGTTTTCGCTCTCGTCGGCTTCGCGGCCGCAGGCGCCGCCCAGGCGCAGACGACCAAGCCCGATGAACTGATCAAGCAGGTCTCCAACGAGGTGATCGACACCGTGAAGGGCGACAAGTCCATGCAGGGTGGCGATGTGAAGAAGATCATGGCGCTGGTGGACAGCAAGGTGCTGCCGCACGTGAACTTCCGCCGCATGACCGCATCGGCCGTGGGGCCCTCCTGGCGTCAGGCCACGCCCGAGCAGCAGCAGCGCCTGCAGGACGAATTCAAGGTGCTGCTGGTGCGCACGTATTCAGGCGCCATCGCGCAGGTGCGCGATCAAGTCGTCGAGCTCAAGCCCATGCGCGTCAAGCCCGAAGACACCGAGGTCATCGTGCGTACCGAGGTTAAGGGCAAGGGCGATCCCATCCAGCTCGACTACCGGCTCGAAAAGGCCGGCGATGGCTGGAAGATCTATGACGTGAACGTGCTGGGTGTGTGGCTGGTCCAAAACTATCGCAGCAGCTTCGCGCAAGAAATCAGCGCCAATGGCATCGACGGCCTGATCACCAAGCTGGCCGAGCGCAACAAGGCCGGTGGTACCGGCGGCAAGAGCTGAGCGGAGCCGCGACGATGCTGTTGCTGCCCGCCGTCCTGACCGAACGCGAAGCCCGCGACACGCTGCGCATGCTCAAGGGCGCGCTGCAGCGCGAGGCGTCGGGGCCGACGGAGCTGTTGTCGATCGATGGCTCGCAGCTGCAGCGTTTCGATTCCAGTGCCCTGGCGGTGCTGCTCGAGTGCGAGCGCCTTGCACAGGCCTGGGGCAAGCGCTTCGAGGTGAGGCGCTTGCCGGCCAAACTGGTGGAGCTGGCCAAGGTTTACGGCGTCGATCAGGCGCTGCCGATCGCGCAAAGCTGACACAGGCTCGCTTACAAGAAAACGGCCCGCCTATGCGGGCCGTTTTTCGTTCGGCGTAGCGGTCTTGCTTCACTCCGCCTGCGCGTAGCGCTTGGCTCGCAGGTTCTTCTTGATCTCCTGCAGCATCGGTCGCAGGTTCTCACCCAGCCGCAGCGCGACGCCAGTGGTCAGGATATCGATCACCATCAGGTGCAGCAGGCGCGACACCATCGGGCTGTACCGATCGTAGTCTTCCGGGTGGTCGGCCGCCAGCAACACCTGTGCATGCTGCGCCAGCGGCGAGCCGCTGGCCGTGATGATGATCGTGGTTGCACCTTTCTTCCTGGCGATCTCGGCGGCGTCGAGCAGGTCGCGGCTGCGGCCGGAGTTCGAGATGATCACCGCGCAATCACCGGGCCTCAGCATCGTCGCGGCCATCACCTGCACATGGCCATCGCTGTAAGCCACTGCATTGACGCCAAGGCGGAAGAACTTGTGTTGCGCGTCTTGTGCCACGATGCCCGAGTTGCCGACCCCGTAGAACTCGATCTTGCGACCCTGTTTGCCGGCGTCCGCCAGCGCCGCGATGGCGCGCTCATAGGCGTGGCTGGCAGCGTCGTTGCGGAACTTGAGCAGCGCCGACACGGCGTTGTCGAGCACCTTGACGATCAGATCGCTGGCCTTGTCGTCTACATCCACCGCGCGGTGTACGAAAGGCACGCCTTCGTTCACGCTACCAGCCAGCTTGAGCTTGAAGTCAGCCAAGCCGTCGTAGCCCACGCTGCGGCAGAAGCGCACCACCGTCGGCTTGCTCACGTGCGAGCGCTCTGCCAACTCGGCCACCGGCAGGCTGGCGAAGCTGCGCGGGTCGGCCAGCACGAGCTTGGCCACGCGCTGTTCGGCGGGGGGGAGCGCCGGGATCGACGCGCGGATGCGATCGAGCATGGTGCTCACTCACTCTTCCTCGAACCACGAGAAGCCGTCGCGTGCCACAAGCGCGCTGGCAGCGGCCGGGCCCCACGAGCCGGCGGCATAGGTGCGCGGACCCGTCGTATCCTTGCGCCACGCGTCGAGGATAGGCTCGACCCAGCGCCAAGCCTGCTCCTGCTCGTCGCTGCGCACGAAAAGGTTCAGCCGGCCGGCGATCGCATCGAGCAACAGGCGTTCGTAGGCGCCGACGCGGTCGGTCGGGAAGGCCTTGTCGAAGTCGAGATCCAGGAACACTGGCGACAAAGCCTCGCTTTGCCCTGAGCCTTTGGCCGCCGACAGGTGGAGCTCCAGGCCGTCTTCGGGCTGCAGCTTGATCACCAACTTGTTGGCCCGGTTGGTGCCAGGGAAGATGGGGTGCGGCACCGGCCGGAAGTTCACAACGATCTCGGCGTCGCGCGCGGCCAGCCGTTTGCCGGTGCGCAGGTAGAACGGCACACCGGCCCAACGCCAGTTCTGCACCTCGGTGCGTAACGCGACGAAGGTTTCGCAATGACTGCCCGCTGGAACCTTGGCCTCTTCCAGATAGCCGGGTACCGGCTTGCCGCCTGACATGCCGGCCCGGTACTGGCCGCGCACCACGTCACGCGCCACGCTCTCGTCCGTGAAGGGCTTCAGTGAGCGCAGCACTTTCAGCTTTTCATCACGGATCGCATCGGCATCGTTGGACGACGGCGGCTCCATCGCCACCATCGTGAGCAGCTGCAGCGCGTGGTTCTGGATCATGTCTCTCAGCGCGCCTGTGCGGTCGTAGAAGTCGCCGCGCGTGCCCACGCCCAGGCTTTCGGCCAGCGTGATCTGGATGTTGGCAATGCACTCGCGCCGCCACAGTGGCTCGAACAATGCATTGCCGAAGCGCAGCGCAGCCAGGTTTTGCACCGAAGGCTTGCCGAGGTAGTGGTCGATCCGGAAGGCCTGGTTCTCTGCGAACACCGAACGCACCACGCGGTTGATTTCCTGCGCGCTTTGCAAGTCGTGCCCCAGCGGCTTCTCGAGCACCACGCGGATGTGCGGCCCATTGAGGTCGGCGACGCCCAGCTGTTCGCAGATCTGCGGAAACAGGTGCGGGCTTGTGGCCAAGTACAGCACCGCCGTGTCGGCATTGCGCTCGCTGAGCCATTCCTTCAGGCGCTGGTAGTGACCGGGTTGCGAGAGGTCCATGCGACGGTAGTGCAACAGCGCCGCAAAACGGTCGAATTCCTCGTCGCTGGGCCGCTTGGCGTCATCGACTTCCTGGAAACGCGCCTTCAGCCATGCGCGGTATTGATCGTCACTTTGCTCGTCGCGCGCGACGGCCAGGATGCGGCCGCCTGGCGGCAGCTTGCCGTGACGGAAGGCCTGGAACAACGCCGGCATCAGCTTGCGCCATGTGAGATCGCCGGTACCACCGAAGAAAACGAGATCGAATGACATGGTCTATGAAACAAAGTTTCACGCCCATCATGCCCACGAGCGATGGATTCGTCAACGGCTATCGCTCGAAGGGCAATCCAGATGGGCGAGGTGATTCTTTGGTTTCCGTTGAGTTAAGGGGTAACGCGGTTACGATGGTCGCGTGCCGCCCGAGTTCACCGGGGTGCAATCGTCAAGCGCGACAATCCTCGCTCGTTCTGCAGCAGTACACGTCATAGGCCACCATGCCCACTCAACTCGATCAGCTCAAGCAATACACCACTGTCGTCGCCGATACCGGTGATTTCAAGCAACTGGCGCAGTTCGCGCCGCAGGACGCGACGACGAATCCGTCGCTCATCCTGAAGGCGGTGCAAAAGTCGGAATACGCCCCGCTGCTTGCCGAAGTGGTGGCAGCGCACAAGGGTCAACCGCTCGACGCCATCGTCGACCGCGTGCTGGTGCGCTTCGGTCTCGAGATCCTGAAGGTCGTGCCTGGGCGCGTTTCCACCGAAGTGGATGCGCGTCTGAGCTTCGACACGGCTGCCACCATCGCGCGCGCGCAGCGCATCATGGGCCTGTACGAGGCCGCAGGCATCGGTCGTGAGCGTGTACTGATCAAGGTCGCCGCTACCTGGGAAGGCATCCAGGCGGCCCATGCGCTGGAGCGCGAGGGTATCCGCTGCAACCTCACGCTGCTGTTCGCTTTCAGCCAAGCCGTTGCCTGCGGTGAAGCCGGTGTGCAGCTGATTTCTCCTTTTGTCGGCCGCATCTACGACTGGTACAAGAAGGCTGGTGGCGCTGCGTGGGACGAGGCTGCCAACGCTGGCGTCAACGACCCGGGCGTGAAGTCGGTGACGCAGATCTACCGTTACTACAAGAAATTCGGCATCGAAACCGAGGTCATGGGCGCAAGCTTCCGCAATGTCGGGCAGATCCTCGCGCTGGCCGGTTGCGATCTCCTCACCATCAGCCCGGAACTGCTGGCCCAACTGCAGGCCAGCGATGCGCCTGTGGCCCGAGCGCTCGATGCGGAGGCCTGCAAGAACTGCGACGCCAAGGCGATCACCTACAACGAAGCCAGCTTCCGCTACGCGCTGAACGAAGACGCGATGGCGACCGAGAAGCTGGCTGAGGGCATTCGCGCCTTTGCGGCCGATGCCGCCAAGCTCGACCACATGATCCGCTCGCTCTGATGAACGACACCCTTCGCTGCGACAACACACTCGCGTGGACCGCGCTGCGCGGCCACTACGAAGCCCACGGCCACGACTTCGATGTGCGCGAAGCGTTTGCACGCGACGCCGGCCGCTTCGAGTCCTTCAGCTTCGAGGCGCCTGAGCTCTTCGCTGACCTGTCGAAGAACCGCTTGGACCTCCCCACCTTCAAGCTGCTGCTCGACCTAGCCCGCGAATGCAAGCTTGAGTCCCGCCGCGATGCCATGTTGTCCGGCGAAGCGATCAATACGACGGAAGGTCGTGCGGTGCTGCATACCGCTTTGCGGGCACCCAAAGGCCAGGGGCCGTTCAGCGCCGAGGTGCGCGAGGTGCTCGACCGTATGCTGGCCTACGTCGAGCAGGTGCGGGACACGGCCGCCAGCGGCATCCGGCATGTGGTGAATATCGGTATCGGCGGGTCCGACCTGGGGCCGCAGATGGTGGTGCCAGCGCTGGACGCCTATTGCCGTCGCGGCCTGCATTTCCACTTCGTCTCCAATGTCGACGGACATGACATCGCGCCCGTGCTGCGCGAGCTGAACCCGGCCGAGACTCTGTTCATCATTGCGTCCAAGACCTTCACGACGCAGGAAACCATGGCCAACGCGCATGTCGCCAAGGCGTGGTTCCTTGCGCATGGTGGTACCGATACGCGCAAGCACTTCGTCGCCACCACCACCAACGTGAAAGCGGCGGCGGAGTTCGGCATCGACACGACCTTCGGGTTCTGGGACTGGGTGGGTGGGCGCTATTCGCTGTGGTCTGCCATCGGGCTGCCGATTGCACTGGCCGTGGGAGCCGACAACTTCCGCACGCTGCTGGCGGGTGCGCACGCAATGGACCAGCACTTCGGGCAATCGCCACTCGAGCGCAACCTGCCCGTCGTGCTGGGTCTGCTCGACATCTGGTATCGCAACTTCCACGGCTTCACCAGCCGCAGCGTGGCGCCGTACCACCAAGGCCTGAAGCGCTTGCCGGCCTACCTGCAGCAGCTCGAGATGGAAAGCAACGGCAAATGCGTCGACCTTTCGGGCGCGCCGCTGCCTTACGGCACGAGCCCCGTGGTGTGGGGCGAGCCTGGCACCAATGGTCAGCATGCCTACTTCCAGATGCTGCACCAGGGGGCCGACGTAATTCCGGTGGAGTTCATCGCCGTGAAGCGCCCGGCGCACGAACACGCCGACTTGCATGCCAAGCTGCTGGCCAACTGCCTTGCGCAGTCGCAGGCGTTGATGTTGGGCAAGACGACCGAACAAGCGCTGGGGGAAAAGGCGCCCACTGCGTCACGCGAGCTCGATGCCTGCATCATCGCTCGGCATCGCAGCTTCCCTGGCAACCGGCCCAGCACTACTTTGCTGCTCGAGCAGCTCACGCCTCGTTCGCTCGGTGCGCTGATCGCGTTGTATGAGCACCGTGTATTCGTTAGCGGCGCGCTGTGGGGCATCAACAGCTTCGACCAATGGGGCGTGGAGCTGGGCAAGGCGCTGTGCAGCGATCTGCTGCCACGCATGGCCAGTGGCGATACGCAGGGGCTGGATGCATCGACGGCGGGTTTGCTTCGCCGCCTCGTCGTATGAAGGCGGTCGTCTTCGACTTCGGCGGCGTGGTGTTCCGCTGGCAACCGCTGCAGCTGTTGCAGCAGGTGCTGCCACATCACGCACGTGACGAAGCGAGCGCGCGCGAAGTGGCGGCGCAGATCTTCCAGAGCTTCGTGCCTCATAGCGACTGGGCGGAGTTCGACCGCGGCACGGTTGGCGCGCCTGAGTTGGCGGAGTGCATCGCGCTGCGCGCCGGCATGAGCGTCGAAGACGTCAGCGCCGTGATAGCTGCCGTGCCACCGCATCTGGAGCCCGTCCGCACGACGGTGGCCTTGATGCGCCGCCTCAAAGAGGCCGGCCATCCGCTGTTCTACCTTTCGAACATGCCCGCGCCGTATGCGGACCACCTTGAGCGCAGCAACGATTTCTTCTCTTGGTTTGATGGGGGTGTGTTTTCAGCCCGCGTCGGGCTCATCAAGCCCGATCCAGCGGTGTTCGAGCTAATGCACTTGCGCTTCGGCATTACGCCCGCAGAGAGCGTGTTCATCGACGACCATGTCGGCAACGTTCAGACGGCCGAAGCCTGCGGCTGGCGGGCGATTCACTTCCAGAACGCAGAGCAGTGCGAGAACCAGCTCGTCGAAGACGGTTGGCTCTGATACACAGAAGAGAAAGGCTCCTGAAACGGAGCCCGATGGAGAAAATGTTGGTCGGGGTGAGAGGATTCGAACCTCCGGCCTCTACGTCCCGAACGTAGCGCTCTACCAGGCTAAGCTACACCCCGATTTGCAGTGATTGACCCGCTACGGGCCTGCTGCTTGGTTCGCCAAATCGGCTCAAGAAGAGCGATTCACCGAACGAACACAAAATTCTAGCAGAGCTTCGCGGCATTCTGATGCCGGTAGCAACGCAAGACATTCACGAGCCTTCGCTGCCTCGGCGCGAGCCGCTTCACGAGTGGCTTCCAGCGCGCCAGTGCTACGTACGATCTCGATGATCTCGGGCAGTTTCTCCACTTCACCATGCTCGATGGCATGGCGGATCAGTGCACGTTGCTGTGGTGTGCCGCGCTCCATGGCGACCAGCAGTGGCAGCGTCGGCTTGCCTTCGCGAAGGTCATCACCCACGTTCTTGCCCATCTGCGCTGACAGCCCTTCGTAGTCGAGCAGGTCGTCCACGAGTTGGAATGCGGTGCCCAGCGCTCGCCCGTAGGAGGCACAGGTCTTCTCGAGCGCTGCATCGGCGCCGGCCAGCACCGCTCCCAGGCGTGAACTGGCTTCGAACAACTTGGCTGTCTTGTAGCGGATGACGCGCAGATAGTCCTCGACCTCGATATCAGGGTCGTGCATGTTCATCAGCTGCAGCACTTCCCCTTCGGCAATCACGTTGGTGGCGTCGGCCAGCACTTCCAGAACGCGCAGGCGTTGAACCGACACCATCATCTGGAATGCGCGCGAGTAGAGAAAGTCGCCCACTAGAACGCTGGCAGCGTTGCCGAACAGGGCGTTGGCGGTTTCGCGACCGCGGCGCAACGCAGACTCGTCCACCACATCGTCGTGCAGCAGCGTGGCGGTGTGAATGAACTCCACCGTGGCGGCCAATTCGTAGCGCTCCGGCCCGTTGAAGCCCAGCGCGCGTGCGAACAAGAGAACCAGCATCGGGCGGATGCGCTTGCCGCCGGCACTGATGATGTAGTGGGAGATCTGGTTGATCAGCACCACGTCGGAGGCAAGGCGGCGCTGGATCAGGGCGTCGACCTCGGCCATGTCGGCAGTCAGGAAGGCTGCCGCGGAGGTCGTTGTGGGGGATACGGGGGACACGCTGGGGACCCTTGAACTGTGCGGCTCGCGGTGAGGAGACGGGCGATTATAGGGAGGGGCCGTGCCTGTCCCGGCCGGCACGGCCGCCGTGACCGCTTTGGCGCTCGCGCCTATGGTACGATCACGGGCTCTTCGCCAAGCTGGTGAGGGGCTGCGCATTGGGCAACCTGCCGCGCGGTGTTCTTTTGTTATTGAAAGGCTGATATGTACGCGGTCATAAAAACCGGCGGCAAACAATACAAGGTTGCTGCTGGCGAAAAGATCAAGGTAGAACAGATTGCTGCGGAAGTTGGCCAAGAGATCGTGATCGACCAGGTGCTCGCCGTGGGTAACGGTGCGGACCTGAAGGTCGGGACTCCCTTGGTTGCCGGCGCAAGCGTCAAGGCCACGGTGGTGGCGCATGGCAAGCACGACAAGGTGCGCATCTTCAAGATGCGTCGTCGTAAGCACTACCAAAAGCGCCAAGGTCACCGTCAGACCTTCACCGAGCTGGAAATCAGCGCGGTCAACGGCTGATCCCGGCTTTAACTCCAAGGAGTTCCAAACATGGCACAGAAAAAAGGCGGCGGTTCCACCCGGAACGGCCGCGACTCTCAACCGAAGATGCTGGGTGTGAAGGTGTTCGGTGGCCAGGTCGTGCCGGCCGGCTCGATCATCGTGCGCCAGCGCGGCACTAGGTTCCACGCCGGCACCAACGTCGGCACCGGCAAGGACCACACGCTGTTCGCGCTGGTTGATGGCGAGGTGTCTTTCACCGAGAAGGGCCCGATGAACCGCAAGACGGTCGTCGTCACGCCGGTCTGAGCGGCTTCCTCCGCATGCACACAAAGCCCCGGCTTGCCGGGGCTTTGTTTTTGAGGCCTGCTCAAGAGAGCCTCCAGTACCATCGCGCAATCACCGTCCGCACACGGAGCAGCGCATGAACAAGAGCGGCATCGTTCTCATCATCGTGGGCCTGGCTCTGCTGGCTCACAACTTCGGCTGGCTCGAGTGGAGCTGGCTGCGACAGTGGTGGCCCGTGCTGCTGATCGCGCTCGGGGTGTGGTCCATCGTGACGCACAAGCCTGCAGACAACCAGCAGGGCAAGGACAGCAAGTCATGAAGTTCGTCGACGAGGCTTACATCGACGTGGTTGCCGGCAACGGCGGCAGCGGCTGCGTGAGCTTCCGCAGAGAAAAGTTCATCCCGTTCGGCGGTCCCAACGGAGGTGATGGGGGGCGCGGCGGTCACGTGTATGCGGTGGCCGATCGCAATCTCAACACGCTGGTCGACTTTCGCTATTCGCGCCGACACGAGGCCCGCAACGGCGAGCCCGGCCGCGGTTCCGACCAGTTCGGTGGGGCGGCCGAGGACATTGTGCTGCGCATGCCGGTGGGCACCATCATTACCGACGCTGAAACCGGGGCTGTGGTGGCTGAACTGCTCAAGCCGGGCGAGCAGATCATGCTCGCCAAGGGCGGTGACGGCGGCTTCGGCAACTTGCACTACAAGACCAGCACCAACCGTGCGCCGCGCCAGAAGACGCCCGGCTGGCCGGGTGAACAGAAGAAGCTGAAGCTTGAGTTGCGCGTGCTGGCCGACGTGGGCCTGCTGGGTATGCCCAATGCCGGCAAGTCCACGTTGATCGCCGCGATCTCGAACGCGCGGCCCAAGATCGCCGACTACCCGTTCACGACGTTGCATCCCAACCTCGGGGTCGTGCGCGTAGGGCCCGAGCGCAGCTTCGTGGTGGCCGACGTGCCGGGGCTCATCGAAGGCGCAGCTGAAGGAGCCGGGCTGGGGCACCTGTTTCTGCGCCACCTTCAGCGTACGCGACTGCTGCTGCATCTCGTGGACCTGGCTCCGTTCGACGAGGGCGTGGATCCCGTCGCACAGGCCAAGGCCATCGTTGGCGAACTGAAGAAGTACGACCCCGCGCTGTATGACAAGCCGCGCTGGCTGGTGCTCAACAAGCTCGACATGGTGCCGATCGAGGAGCGGGCTGCCCGAGTGAAGGACTTCGTCAAGCGCTTCAAATGGAAGGGGCCGGTGTTCGAGATCTCGGCGCTCACGCGCGAAGGCTGCGAGTCCCTAATCCAGGCCATCTGGCAGCATGTGGCGCAATTCCAGGAGCATGTCGTCGAGCCCGATGTGCGTTTCGATGCGGCTGCGCCAGCGCCGACCGAAGAGCCCGGCTTCCAGCCCGCCTCCGACGATCCGCGCTTTCGCTGAATCTGTGCCCCTAAGCCAACCATGAGTGACGTTCTGAAGAACGCCCGCCGCATCGTCGTGAAGGTGGGTTCCAGCCTCGTGACGAACGAAGGCCGCGGTGTCGACGCCGAAGCGATCGGCAACTGGTGCAGGCAGATGGCCGCATTGGCTGCCCAGGGGCGTGAAGTCGTGATGGTTTCCAGCGGTGCCATCGCCGAAGGCATGAAGCGCCTGGGGTGGACCAGCAGGCCGAAGGAGGTCCACGAGCTCCAAGCCGCGGCGGCGGTGGGGCAGATGGGGCTGGCACACATCTACGAAACCAAGCTGCGTGAACATGGGCTGGGCAGCGCGCAGGTATTGCTGACCCACGCTGACCTGGCCGATCGCGAGCGCTACCTCAACGCCCGCTCGACGCTGCTCACGCTGCTGTCACTCAACGTGATCCCGGTCATCAACGAAAACGACACGGTGGTCAACGACGAGATCAAGTTCGGCGACAACGACACGCTCGGGGCCCTCGTTGCCAACCTCGTGGAAGCCGATGCGCTGGTGATCCTCACCGACCAGAAAGGGCTGTACTCGGCCGATCCACGCAAGGATCCGAATGCACGTTTCCTCGACGTGGTGACGGCCGGCGACCCCGTGCTGGAGCAGATGGCCGGCGGTGCTGGATCCAGCATCGGCAAGGGCGGCATGATTACCAAGGTGCTGGCTGCAAAGCGGGCCGCAGGCAGCGGTGCCAACACCGCGGTGGCCTGGGGGCGGGAAACTGACGTGCTGGTGCGGCTGGCCAATGGCGAATCGATCGGCACATTGTTTGTCGCTGGCACTGCCAAGCAGGCGGCTCGCAAGCAGTGGATGGCAGATCACCTGCAACTGCGTGGCACGCTGGTCGTCGATGCAGGGGCGGCCACCAAGCTACGCGATGAGGGCAAGAGCCTGTTGCCCATCGGCATCGTCGAGGTGGTGGGGGAGTTCCATCGCGGCGACGTGGTGGCGGTGCGCGATGCCGAAGGCGTGCAAGTCGCGCGCGGGCTGGCCAACTACTCCAGCGCCGAGGCGCGGCTCATCGCCCGCAAGCCGTCGGGCGAATTCGAGCGGCTGCTCGGCTACACAGCCGAGCCGGAGATGATCCACCGCGACAACATGGTGCTGGTGTAGCGCATCATCTTCGCGCGGGCATGGGCGGCCTCCAGTCCACCCGTCCGCCACAGCCACCTTGATGCAACGGCCGTGGCCATCCTGGTGTTTCTGCTGCGCGTTGTGGGGGCTCAATCAGGTGACCATCAAGGCCGTGATCCACGAAGTGCCGGCGCTGCAGTTCTGCTGGTGCGGTGGATGCGCTGGCGCGGCATTCGATGGAGCCTGTGTGACGGCACGCTCTGACCGGGGTTGCTGGCGTAGTTCAGGATGCTCACCCGTTATCCGGTCACCCGGGCGCAGTCTTTGTCTTTCTCACGCTGGTGAGCGGCACGATATTCGCGGCCGGCTTGCCGGGTGAACCCTTGTGAGCGTTCGGTTGCTGCTGGCGCTGGTGGGGCGTGGCCGTGGGCATCTGGCTCGTCAACCGCAAGCCAGCTGCAGCCTGAACTGGGCAGGCTTAGCTTTCGCCCTTGCTCGGTGCGGGCGCCGGAATCTCCGGCGGTACCGACGCGGGGGGCTCGTCGTCGCGCCGGTGCGGGCGCATGCCGGAGCGAAGGTAGCGGTTGTGGTGGTTCATGCGTGGCAGATAGCGCGCGAGTTCGGTCAGTGCCATCTGGTAGACGTCACGCTTGAACTCGATCACCACGTCCAGCGGTACCCAGTATTCGTTCCAGCGCCAAGCGTCGAACTCCGGGTGATCGGTGGCGCGCAGGTTCATGTCACTGTCGCGGCCGGTGAGCTGCAACAGGAACCAGATCTGCTTCTGGCCCTTGTAGTGGCCGCGCGCGTCTCGGCGGATGTAGTGCTCGGGCACCTCGTAACGCAGCCAGTCGCGCGTGCGCGCAATGATGCGCACGTGCTCCTGATGCAAGCCCACTTCTTCGTGCAGCTCGCGAAACATCGCCTGCTCCGGCGTTTCGCCATGCTTGATGCCGCCCTGCGGAAATTGCCAGGAGTGTGTCCGGATGCGCTTGCCCCAAAAAACCTGGTTCCGCTGGTTGAGCAGGATGATGCCGACGTTAGGCCTGAAGCCTTCCCGGTCGAGCATAATCAACCCCAATTTCAGTACTGAAATCATTATTGCACCGGGCCTCCCGGCCCGACCCCCGGCTAACCCCAAGCCGGCGTGTGCAAGATTCCGCTTCTTTCGACACCCGGCATTTTTTGCCGCCATCGCACCCCCATGAAAGCCTCCCAGTTCTTCATCTCGACTCTCAAGGAAGCTCCTGCCGATGCCGAGATCGTCAGCCACAAGCTGATGATGCGGGCCGGCCTGATCAAGCGTCTGGGCGCGGGGATCTACAACTACATGCCGATGGGCCTGCGGGTCATCCGAAAGGTTGAAAACATCATCCGTGAGGAGATGAACCGCGCCGGTGCGGTGGAACTGCTGATGCCGGTGGTGCAGCCTGCAGAGCTGTGGCAGGAAACCGGGCGCTTCGACAAGATGGGGCCCGAGCTGTTGCGTGTGAAAGACCGGCACGATCGCGACTTCATCATCCAGCCCACCAGCGAAGAAGTCGTTACCGACATCGCGCGTCAAGAGCTGCGCAGCTACCGCCAGCTGCCGAAAAACTTCTATCACATCCAGACGAAGTTCCGCGACGAGCGCCGGCCTCGCTTCGGCGTGATGCGCGGCCGCGAGTTCACGATGAAGGATGCCTACTCCTTCGACCGTGATGCCGAAGCCGCGGGCAAGAGCTACGACCTCATGTATGCGGCCTACCGCAAGATCTTCGATCGGCTGGGCTTGCAGTACCGTGCGGTGGCAGCCGACACCGGCGCTATCGGCGGCGACCGTTCGCATGAGTTCCAGGTCATTGCAGAAACCGGCGAGGACGCAATCGTCTATTGCCCGACCAGCGACTACGCGGCCAACATCGAGCTCGCCGAAGCGCTGCCGCTTGTCGCGCAACGTGCCGCACCCACGCAGGCAATGCAGAAGGCGCCCACACCGGGCAAGGCCACCTGCGAAGACGTGGCCGAGTTGCTGAAGCTGCCGCTTGCGCAGACGGTGAAGTCGCTGGTGCTGGCGACCGATGAAAAAAACGACGCGGGTGACGTGACCAAGAGCACCGTGTGGCTGCTGCTCGTGCGCGGCGACCACGCGCTCAACGAAGTGAAGGCTGGCAAGGTGCCGGGCTTGAAAGATGGCTACCGCTTTGCCACCGTGGCCGAGATCGAGGAGCACTTCGGTTGCAAGCCAGGCTACCTGGGCCCCATCGGCGTCAAGAAGCCGCTCAAGGTGGTGGCCGATCGCACGGTGGCCAACATGAGCGACTTCGTCTGCGGCGCCAACGAGGCGGACTTCCACATCACCGGCGTGAACTGGGGCCGTGACCTGCCCGAGGCCGATCTCGTAACCGACATCCGCAATGTCGTGGAGGGCGATCCGTCTCCTGACGGCAAGGGCGTGCTCGCCATCCAGCGCGGCATCGAGGTCGGCCATGTGTTCTACCTCGGCACCAAGTATTCCAAGGCGATGAATGCCACCTACCTCGATGAGAACGGCAAGCCGCAATTCATGGAGATGGGCTGCTATGGCATCGGCGTCACGCGTATCCTGGGTGCCGCCATCGAGCAGAAGAACGACGAGCGCGGGATCATCTGGCCCGACGCGATCGCGCCGTTCACCGTGGTGCTGTGCCCCATCGGCTACGACCGCAGCGCCGAGGTCAAGGCTGCGGCCGACCAACTGCACGACGACCTGTTGGCCGCCGGCATCGACGTGATGCTCGACGATCGCGGCGAGCGCCCCGGCGCGATGTTCGCGGACTGGGAACTGATCGGCGTGCCGCACCGAGTGGTGATCTCCGACCGCGGACTGAAGGACGGCCAGCTCGAATACCAGGGCCGGCAAGAGGCCGCCGCTACCAAGCTCGCGCCGGCCGACGTGTTGCGGCACCTGAAGGCTCGCCTCGGGCTCGCGGCCTGAGGCGACGGCGGCATGGCGCAGGCCGAGCCGCCGCGTCTCTCGTCGCGCGAGCCGCTGGTCGATGGCTTGCGCATGCTGGCGTTGGCCGGTGTGCTGGTCATCAACGCGATGAGCTATGCGGTCGGGCCCTATGGCCCGCTGCCGGGCGTGCCGGATCCAGTCGACTCGTGGGCCGCGCATGCCGCGTTCATGGGCATGACGCTGCTGTTCCAGGCCAAGGCGTATCCGCTGCTGGCTTTCCTGTTTGGCTACAGCTTTGCGCTGTCGATGCGTAGTCGTGCCGTGCAAGCGCTGGCGCACCGCCGGCAGCGCATGGGAAGGCTGCTCACACTGGGCGTGTTGCACGGAGCATTCGTCTACAGCGGCGACATCCTCACGGCCTATGCCGTATGCGGCTTCTTGCTACTGCACTGGGCACGGCTGCCGCTGGCCACGTTGCGTCGCCGCTTGTGGTGGTTGTTGGTGCTGTGGGCCGCTTCGATGGGGTTGGCCATTGCATTGAGTGCCGGCGCACCGGCGCTGACCGAAGCGATGCCGAGCTATGCCAGCACCAGCAGCTGGCGTGAATGGTGGCTGCTCAACCTCGGCGCCTACGGGAACACGGTGCTGCTGTCGCCGCTGCTTTTCCTGCCGGAGCTGGCGACGATCACGCTGGCAGGCTTTGTGGCCGGGCGCCTGCGGTGGCTGACCCACCCTCGCTGGCAGGCTGCGCGGCGGCAGGTGGCGCGCTGGTGGCCAGCGGCCTTGTTGGCCAACGTGGCTTATGTGCTGGTGCTCGACTGGGTCGTGCCTCAGGGCCATGCGGCACAGAACGCCGTGGTGATCGCGTCGGCACTGGTGGGCCCGTGGCTTTCGGCCACCGTTGTGGCTGCATTGGCTGAGCGTTGGCAGGTTGGTTGTGCGGCGTGGATGACCCTGCTGGCGCCAGCCGGGCGCTACACGCTGTCGGTGTATGTGGGCTGGTCCATCCTCCTGGCGCTGCTGTTCAGCGGCCCGGGGGCTGGCTGGCAGCCGGGCACGGTCGGAATGGCTGCTGTGGCTTTGGTGTGTTGGGTCGCGTGCATTGGTTTCGCTATGTACGCGGCGCGCCGGGGAATGACGGGGCCGCTCGAGCGCTGGTTGGCCGGGCCGCGCCAGCGGAAAATCGCGCCATGAGTTTTCACAAGGTCAGCAAAGTCTGGTTGCCGCGCCGACGGGCCTGCGTGGCGCTGGTGTCGGCCGGCTTGCCGGGGCTTGCGCTGGCAGGCGCGCAAGTGGAAGAGCCGCTGGCCGACGCGGTGCGTTCGGCGCTGTCAGCGGCCATTGCCAACAACGCGCCGCCCCGGCCCGAGTTCGCCACGGTGCAGGAACGCCTGGCCTACTGGCGCTGGCTGGCTCACGTGGGTGATCGGCTGAAGCGACGCAAGCCCGACTTCCAGGTGCGACGCGAATTCCTCGAAGCCGTGTGGTACGAAAGCAAACGTGCCGGGCTGGACACGGCGCTGGTGCTCGGCCTCATCGAAGTGGAAAGCGGGTTTCGCAAATACGCCATCAGCGTGGTGGGCGCGCGTGGCTACATGCAGGTGATGCCGTTCTGGAGCCGGGTGATCGGCGATGGCGATGTGAGCCGGCTGTTTCACATGCAGACGAACCTGCGTTTCGGCTGCGTGATCCTGCGCCACTACGTCGATCGCGAAAAGGGCGATCTCTTCCTGGCGCTGGGCCGCTACAACGGCAGCCGCGGCAAGGCCGAGTACCCCAACGCGGTGTTCGCCGCACGCAAGCGTTGGTTGTTCACGCCCGAAACCGAGGCGTCGGCATCAACCGTTCAGCGCGGCGTCTGACTTGACGATCAGGGCTCAGAGCCCCGTCCATCGGCGTGGTTGTGCGTGCTGCACGCCCAGCAGCGCCAGCGCGCGCTCCACGGTGTCGTCCACCAGGTCGTGCACGGTCTGCGGCCGGTGATAGAAGGCCGGTAGCGGCGGGAAGATCACTCCGCCCATTTCAGTGACGGCGGTCATGTTGCGCAGGTGTGCGAGGTTGAATGGCGTCTCGCGCACCATCAACAGCAGGCGACGCCGCTCCTTCAGCGTCACGTCGGCGGCACGGGTGAGCAGGTTGTCGCCCAGGCCATGTGCGATGGCGGCCAGGCTCTTCATTGAGCACGGGGCTACCACCATGGCGGCAGTGTCGAAGCTGCCGCTGGCAATGCAGGCGCCCACCTCGGCCGGGTTGTAGGCGTGGTCGGCCAGCGCTTCGAGCGTTGTGCGGTCCAGGCCGAGTTCGTGGTGAACATTCAACACGCCGGCCGGTGTGACCACGAGGTGTGTTTCTACACCCAGCGCGCGTGCACGTTCGAGCAGCCGCACGCCATAGACGGCGCCCGTGGCACCCGTGATGCCGACGACCAGCCGGGGTGCCTTTTCGTTGTGAGCCAAGATCTCAGCGCTGGCTGAGCACCTGTTGAAGCTCTCCTGCCTCGTACATCTCCATCATGATGTCCGAGCCGCCGACGAACTCGCCGTTCACGTACAGCTGCGGGATGGTCGGCCAGTTGGCGTATTCCTTCACGCCCTGGCGGATCTCTTCGTCCTCGAGCACGTTGACGGTCTTCAGGTCGTTGACGCCGCAGGCCTTGAGGATCTGCACCGCGCGGCCGGAGAAGCCGCACATCGGGAACTGGGCGCTGCCTTTCATGAACAGCACCACACGGTTGCCGTGCACCAGGTCGGAGATGCGTTGTTGAACGTCGCTCATGGGGGGTCTCGTCATGCAAACTGGGAAACAGCCGAGGTTATACGGCAAAGCGCACCGTACACCCTTGCGGCAGCGTCAAGACCTCAGAACGAGTACGACACGCCGAGCTGCACCATGGGCGCCAGCTTCAGGTCGCGCAGAAAGTCGTCGAAGCTTTGCTGCGGGCGGCCGCCGCCCAGGCGCAAACCCTGGCGCGGGTTCTGCGCCATCAGCCCCAGGTCGGCCGTGAAGCCCCAGCCACCCGCACGCAGTGCATCGCTGCTGCCACGTGTAGCAGAGGTTGTGCCGGTGTAGCCCACGCCCAGATAAGGCGCCGCGTTGCCGAGTCCGCCATCGCTCCACGGGTCCGCTGCACCGAGGCTGTAGCTGCGGCGCTCGGCTGCCAGCGCGGTGGTCGCGCCGTGCAGCCCGAAGCTCGGTTGAGCCGCCCAGAAAGTGGGTCGAGAACCCAGGATGACACCGCCCGTGGCACGCAGGCCGCGGCGGATGGAGAAGTAGTAGTCACCCATGAGGCTCACGCTTTCGATGCGCAAGCCGTCGTCGGCACTGCCGGCCAAGGTGTCGAACCGTCCGAGCCGGGTGCTGGTGGCGAGCCCCAGCCGCCCTTGCAGGCGCGAACTCGACAGCCAGCCGCCTGAATTCTCTGTGGGTTGCAGCCGTGGGCCCCAGGCGGCCACGCCGGCATCTGCGGCGTGCGCGCTGCCGAACATTGCTGTGCCCGCGACCGTCATCACCATCAGCCAAGACTTCGTACCCATGGCGATCCTCCTTGCTGCTGCGGCCTTGCGGCCCATTCGGAACGAGGCGTTTCGAGACGATGCTACGCCGCCGCGGTGATTCCGTGGAGCCTTGTTGGCCTGGCCCACGCGACGAATGGCGGCGGCGCAACGACCGGCGGCAGCTTGCGGCGTTCGCGCCACACCGCGGGGTTCAGGCAGGCCAGCGGCCGCCCGTGCAGCGGGGCAGACCGGCCAAGTCGAGCCGGGTAGACACCGCCTCGAAGCCGCGGTCTTGCAGCAGGGAGGCGACCGCAGCAGCCTGGTCATGGCCGTGTTCGAACAACAGCCAAGCGCTCGGGCGCAGATGCAAAGGTGCCTGCGCAACGATCTCCCGGATCGCATCGAGCCCGTCAACGCCGGATGTGAGCGCCTGCTGCGGCTCGTGCCGCAGCGCGGCGAGATGAGCATCGCCTTCAGCGATGTAAGGCGGGTTGCTTACCACCAGATCGAACCGCCGTGCGTCCAGCGCCGACCACCAGTGGCCGTGCCGCCATTCGACGGCCAACCCGAGCCGCTCTCCGTTGCCGCGGGCCACTACGAGGGCGGGGGCGCTGGCATCGACCGCACACACGTTCGCAAGCGGACACGCATGTTTCAGCGCCAGCGCAATCGCGCCGCTGCCGGTGCCGAGATCCGCCACGTCGGTGTTTGGTGAGCCTGAAGCGAGCAGTTCCAGCGCCCAGTCCACCAGCACCTCGGTGTCGGGCCGGGGCACCAGGACGTCGGGCGTCACGCCCAGCATGAGTCCGTGGAATTCCTTTTCGCCCAGCAGATAAGCCAGCGGCTCGCCGGCCGCACGCCGTTTGAGCCCAGCCTGCGCCTGCTCGAGTTGCCGGGCATCGAGCACGGCGTCCTCGTGCGCGATGAGCCAGGCGCGAGGGCGCTGCAGCACGTGGGCCAGCAGCAGCTGTGCGTCGAGCCGGTCCACCCCTGCAGCGCGCGCGGTTTGCAGCACCGAGGCGACCGTGCCCTCGCCGCTCATGCCAGCCCGCCGGTTTCCAACTCGGCCAGCTGTTCGGCCGCACGCGCGGCCTGCAGCGCGGCAGTCACCTCATCGAGATCGCCTTCCATGATGCTGCCGAGCTTGTAGAGCGTGAGGTTGATGCGGTGGTCGGTGAGCCGGCCCTGCGGGAAGTTGTAGGTGCGGATGCGGTCGCTGCGGTCGCCGCTGCCGATGAGGCTCTTGCGGGTGGCTGCCTCCCTGGCCTGGCGTTCCAGGCGCTCCTTGTCGCGCAGCCGCGCGGCCAGCACGGCCATGGCCTTGGCCTTGTTGCGGTGCTGCGAGCGGTCGTCCTGGCATTCGGCCACCAGGCCGGTGGGCAGGTGGGTGATGCGCACGGCAGAGTCCGTCTTGTTGATGTGCTGCCCGCCCGCGCCAGAGGCACGGAAGGTGTCGATGCGCAGCTCGGCCGGGTTGAGCTGTACCTCTTCGGCCTCGTCGGGCTCGGGCAGCACGGCCACCGTGCAGGCGCTCGTGTGGATGCGGCCTTGGGTTTCAGTGGCCGGCACGCGCTGCACGCGGTGGCCGCCCGATTCGAACTTCATGCGCGAGTACACCGCATCGCCCTCGAAGCGCAGCACCACTTCCTTGTAGCCGCCGAGGTCCGACACGCTCTCTGACATGATTTCGCTGCGCCAGCCCTGCCGTTCGGCATAGCGGGTGTACATGCGTGCCAGGTCTGCTGCGAAGAGCGCCGACTCGTCGCCGCCGGCGCCAGCGCGGATTTCGATGAAGGCGTTGCGCTCGTCGTCGGGGTCCTTCGGCAGCAGCGCGAGCTGCAGCTCGCCGTCGAGCTTCGCGAGTTCGGCTTCGGCGCTCGCGATCTCGTCGCGGGCCATCTCCGCCATGTCGGGGTCTTCGAGCAGTTCGCGTGCCGACGCGAGATCGGCTTCGCGCTGCACGTAGCGCCGGTAACGGCTTACGAGTCCTTCCACTTCGGCGTGCTCGCGCGACAGCGTGCGAAAGCGCGTGATGTCGCTTGCCACGCCCGGGTCGGCCAGGGCAGCGTCGAGCTCCTGCAGGCGGAACGCGAGGCGGTCGAATTGTTGGCGGAGCGAGGCTTTCATCGGTGAGGCGCAAGTAGGAAATGGGGCACGTGCCGTCTGCACGCGCCGGGCTGTTGGGCAAGGGCGCTAGGAGCGCGAGGTGTCGTCGTCGTTCGCCGCGCGCGCCGCGGCGCTGCGCAACTCGGGCGACCACTCGCCGCGCAGGAACAGGCGCGACACGGTGCCGACCAGTTGTTGCCGCTGTGCGCTGTCGGCGCCGTGCAGCTCGGCCAGCGTGCCGTGCAGCATCTTCTGGGTGAGGCCACGCGACAGCGCATCGAGCACGGCCTCCACGTCGGCGCCCTTGGCGAGCAGCTTGCGGGCGCGGGCGATCTCGTGTTCGCGCCAGGCATCGGTCTGCACCTGCAGGGCCTGGATCAGCGGTACGGTGGCGCGCTGGTCGAGCCAGTGCACGAAGCTTTGTACCCCCGTCTCGATGATGGCTTCGGCCTGGGCCACGGCGGCCTGCCGCTTTTCGCCGGCGGTCTGCACCAGTGCCGACAGGTCGTCGACCGTGTAGAGGTAGATGTCGGCGAGGCGCGCCACTTCGGGTTCGATGTCGCGTGGCACGGCCAGGTCCACCATGAACATCGGCCGGTGCTTGCGCGCCTTCAGCGCGCGTTCCACGGCGCCGAGGCCGATGATGGGCAGCGTGCTCGCGGTGCAGGAGATCATCGCGTCGAACTCGTGCAAGCGCGCGGGCAAGTCGGCCAGGCGCATGGCCTCAGCACCCAGCCGCGTGGCGAGCTTTTCGCCGCGTTCGAGCGTGCGGTTGGCCACCACCATCTGCTTCGGCGTCTTGGCCGCGAAGTGCGTGGCAGCCAGCTCGATCATTTCGCCGGCGCCCACGAACAGCACACGGATCTCGCGCAGGTCTTCGAACAGCTGCGCCGCCAGGCGCACCGCTGCCGCCGCCATGCTGATGGAATGCGAGCCGATCTCGGTAGAGGTGCGCACTTCCTTGGCTACCGCAAAGCTGCGCTGGAACAGCTGGTGCAACGTGGTGCCCAGCGTGCCGGCCACGTCGGCCTCGCGCACCGCCTGCTTCATCTGGCCCAGGATCTGCGGCTCGCCCAGCACCATGGAATCGAGCCCGCTGGCCACACGGAAGGCGTGGCGCGCGGCCTCGCCGCCTTCGAGCACATAAGCGTGGTTCTTGAGCGCATCGGCGCCCACGCCACCCACACCGGCCAGCCATTCGATGGCCGGACGCACGAGCTGCGGGCCGGCGGCGCAATACAGCTCGGTGCGGTTGCAGGTGGAAAGGATGGCAGCTTCGGGCGCGCGTGCCGCCGGTGAGGACACAGGCTTCAGGCGCTCTTGAAAAGTCACCAGCGTGGGAGCCAGTTGCTCGAGCGTGAATGCGAACCGGCCACGCAGATCCACGGGGGCGGTGGTGTGGTTCAGTCCGAGGGCAAACACGCTCATGGCCGGGATTATAAAATTGCAAGCTTTTTCAAGGACTTATCGGGCCGATAGCCCGCAGC
Source organism: uncultured Rivibacter sp. (assembly GCA_946480925.1). The sequence continues at coordinate 44,433 of CAMLLU010000027.1, read as the reverse complement.
CGCGAGCTCGATCCTTTGACGCGGCGCAAGTCCCTACGAGGCCACACCCATGGGCCCCCTCGACGCACTGATCCATTTCGTGAATTTCTTCATGCCTGCCGTGGGCGTGGGCCTGTTGAGCGCCTTGCTCACCAAGCTGTTGTGGCGGCAATCGCTGCAAAGCGTGCCGCTGCGCCGGCTCGCTGCATGGGCTGTAGGAGCCGGTGCGGTGGTGCTGATCGGCGGGCTGGTGGTCACCGGGCGCGATGGCCGCATGGCCACCTACGTGGCCATGACCGCGGCCTGCGCACTCGCGCTGCTGTGGGCAGGCTGGGGCCCCGGCAAGCGGTCGGTGAGCTGAACATGACCTACAGCGTCAAGGAAATCTTCTACACGCTGCAAGGCGAAGGCAGCCACGCGGGGCGGCCCGCGGTGTTCTGCCGCCTTGCCGGCTGCAACCTGTGGACCGGCCGCGAAGAAGACCGCAACAACGCCGTCTGCAAGTTCTGCGACACCGACTTCGTCGGCACCAACGGCACGCTGGGCGGCAAGTTCGCACAGGCCGCCGAGCTCGCCGAGCGCATTGCGTCGCTGTGGCCGCAAGGCGGTGCAAACCGCTTCGTGGTGCTCACCGGTGGCGAGCCGTTGTTGCAGGTAGACGCGGTGTTGATCGACGCACTGCATGCGCAAGGCTTCGAGATCGCGGTCGAGACCAATGGCACCGTGGCCGCGCCGCCCGGCATCGATTGGCTGTGCGTGAGCCCCAAGGCCGGTGCGCCGCTGGTGCAGCGCTCGGGCCAGGAGCTCAAGGTGGTGGTGCCGCAAGCAGGCATCGACCTTGCTGAACTCGAAACGCTGGACTTCGAGCACCGCCGCGTGCAGCCGATGGACGGCCCGCAGCGCGGGGCCAACACCGAGTGGGCCGTGCAGTGGTGCCTGCAGCACCCGCGCTGGCAACTCAGCCTGCAGACACACAAGTACCTCGGGATCCGTTGAAGGACTCTCAAAGATGTTCGAACTGAGCCAGTCCTTCTACTTCGAAGCCGCGCACACGCTGCGCCGGCCGGCCGTGGGCCAGGCCGAGGCCAAGGGCAGCCGCCGCATCCATGGGCACACCTACACCGCAGAGGTCACCGTGCGCGGCGAGCGCGATGCGGCCACCGGCATGGTGGTAGACCTCGGCGTGCTGCGCGCAGCCATTGCGGCGGTGCGCGAGCAGCTCGACCATCACTTCCTCGATGAAGTGCCTGGCGTGGGCACGCCGACGCTCGAGAACCTCTGCGTGTTCATCCACACGCAGATTGCGCAACGCGTGCCGCAAGTGCATTCGGTGAGCGTGCAGCGCAAGAGCAGCGGCGACCGCTGCGTCTACACGCCCGCCCAGGCCTGAGCCAACTCAGGCGGCTTTTTCGACTTCCCGCGTCACCACCTCGCCACGCAGCGAATGCGGCAGCGCTTCGGTGATCGTCACGTCGATCATCTGCCCCACCAGCCGGGATGAGCCGGCGAAGTTGACGATGCGGTTGCATTCGGTGCGGCCCATGAGCTCCGGTTGGCCGCTGGGGCCGAGGCGGCGTGACGGGCCTTCCACCAGGATGCGTTGCACCGTGCCCACGCGGCTGGCGCTGATGCGGCGCACGTTGGCTTCGATGGTGGCCTGCAGGTGCTGCAGGCGCTTCAGCTTCACTTCCTGCGGCGTGTCGTCGTGCAGTGCAGCAGCCGGGGTGCCGGGGCGCGGGCTGAAGACGAAGCTGAAGCTCGAGTCGTAGCCCACGTCTTCGATCAGCTTCATCATCTTCGCGAAGTCGTCTTCGGTCTCGCCGGGGAAGCCGACGATGAAGTCGCTCGACAAGCTGATGTCGGGCCGCACGGCGCGCAGCTTGCGGATCGTGCTCTTGTATTCGATGGCGGTGTAGCCGCGCTTCATGGCCATGAGGATGCGGTCGGAGCCGTGTTGCACCGGCAGGTGCAGGTGGCTCACCAGCTTGGGCACCTTGGCGTACACGTCGATGAGCCGCTGCGTGAACTCGTTGGGGTGCGAGGTGGTGTAGCGGATGCGCTCGATGCCCGGGATCTCGGCCACGTACTCGATCAGCAGCGCGAAGTCGGCGATCTCGTCGGTGCCGCCCATCTTGCCGCGATACGCATTGACGTTCTGGCCCAGCAGCGTCACTTCCTTCACGCCCTGGTCCGCCAGGCCCGCCACTTCGGTGAGCACGTCCTCGAAGGGGCGCGACACCTCTTCGCCGCGGGTGTACGGCACCACGCAGTAGCTGCAGTACTTCGAGCAGCCTTCCATGATGGAGACGAAGGCGCTCGCGCCTTCCACGCGGGCCGGCGGCAGGTGGTCGAACTTCTCGATCTCGGGGAAGCTGATGTCCACCTGCGGGCGGTTCATCGCCTCGCGCTTTGCCAGCATCTCGGGCAGGCGGTGCAGCGTCTGCGGGCCGAACACCACGTCCACGTAGGGCGCACGCTCGATGATGGCCGCGCCTTCCTGGCTGGCCACGCAGCCGCCCACGCCGATCTTCACGCCCTTGCCCTTGAGGTGCTTGATGCGCCCGAGGTCGGAGAACACCTTCTCCTGCGCCTTCTCGCGCACCGAGCAGGTGTTGAAGAGGATGAGGTCGGCTTCCTCGACGTTGCTGGTCGGTTCGTAGCCCTGGGCGGCCTTCAGCACGTCGGCCATCTTGTCCGAGTCGTACTCGTTCATCTGGCAGCCGAAGGTCTTGATCCAGACCTTCTTCTTGGTCTCGGCAGTACTGCTCATGGCTGCCTCCTCAGGGCTTGGTCCAGGTTTGCGCCACCGGGTCGAAGCTCCATTTCGCAGCTTCTTCCGCAGTCTTCGGCCAGGTCCTGGCGATCTCATCCTTGCGCAGGATCCACACGTCGGACACGAGGCCGTACTGGTCGAGCGTGTAGTTGACGACGAGCTTCTGGCCCACGGCCGCGCCGGACATCACGAGCAGGTTGTTCTGCCCCTTGATGCGTGAGCCGGGCGCCAGGCGGCTGGCCTTGCCGTTGAGCGTGATCTCGGGCGGGTTGGTGACGACGATCTCGCCGCGCAGCGCGTTCTGCGGGAAGTTGCGCTGCACCTGGGCTTGCGCAACGAAAGGGGTGGCCGCAATGAGGGCGGCCGTCAGGACACAGCGAAACATGGTGTAGATCCAGCGGCTGTTGAAGACGAATGTCGAGGATGGAAGAAAAGCGGCCCCGCGTCAAAAGCCGGGGCCGGGATGCTGGCGCCACATGGGCAAAAGTGCCACAAAAACCAGCAGTCCGGGGAGCCGGGATTCTAGGCGACACCTCCCGGCCCCGCCTGGCCTCTTGCCTATTGGGAATAGCGCAATAGCGATAGCGTACTGTTGCCGAGCTATTGCGCTGCCTGGCGAATCATGTTGCGTGCGATCACCAGCTGCTGGATCTGGCTCGTGCCTTCGTAGATGCGGAACAGCCGCACGTCGCGATAGAAGCGCTCGATGCCATGGTCTGCCACGTAGCCCGCACCGCCGAAGATCTGCACTGCACGGTCGGCCACACGGCCGCACATCTCAGAGGCGAACAGCTTGCAGCACGAGGCCTCGGTGGAGACGTTCTCGCCCACGTCGCGGCGGCGGGCCGCGTCGATCACCATGCAGCGCGCGGCGTAGCACTCCATCTTGCTGTCGGCCAGCATGGCCTGCACAAGCTGGAACTCGGCGATCGGCTGGCCGAACTGCTTGCGCTCCATCGCGTAGGCCAGCGCGTCTTCGAGCATGCGTTCGGCCACGCCCACGCAGATGGCGGCGATGTGGATGCGGCCCTTTTCCAGCACCTTCATCGCCGTCTTGAAGCCCATGCCCTCCTTGCCGCCGATGAGGTTGGCCGCCGGCACGCGGCAGTTCTCGAAGATCACGTCGGCCGTGTGCGCGCCGCGCTGGCCCATCTTGCGGTCGGGCTTGCCGATGGTGATGCCCGGCGTATCGCGCTCCACGATGAAGGCCGACACGCCGCCGGCGCTCTTATTGTGGGCGTCGGTGCGCGCCATCAGCGTGAACAGGCCCGCATGCGGCGCATTGGTGATGAAGCGCTTCGTGCCGTTGATGACGTAGTGCTCGCCCTCGCGGCGTGCGCTGGTGCGCAGCGAGGCGGCGTCGGAGCCGGCCTCGGGCTCGGTGAGCGCAAACGAGGCGATCAGCTCGCCGCTGGCCAGCGCGGGCAGGTACTTGTCCTTCTGCGCCGGCGTGCCGTCGATCAAGATGCCCTGCGAGCCGATGCCCACCGTGGTGCCGAAGAGCGAGCGGAACGCAGGCGACGTGCGGCCCATCTCGAACATCACCAGCGACTCCTCCTCCATCGTGAGGCCCAGGCCGCCGTACGACTCGGGGATGGTGAGGCCGAACAGGCCCATGGCCTTCATGTCGGCCACGATGTCTTCCGGAATCTCGTCGGTCTCGGCCACCGTGTGCTCGGCGGGCACCAGCCTTTCCCTCACGAAGCGGCGCACGCTGGCAAGGAAAGCCTCGAGGGTTTCGGAGTCGCGGATCATCGAATGGGTCTCCTCGGATTCATGGGGTCGTCGCGGCCCGGCGGTGGCTCACGGCAGCAGCCGCTCAACGCGCGGCCACTCGGCCAGCTGCCACACGCGCGCGGTCAGCGTCTGCATCTCGTCACCGGTGGCGCCGCCCGCATAGGCCGCAAGCTGCATCGCCTTGGCCTCGATCTCACCGCGGCTCAGCGTGTTGCCCGGGTCGCCCTTGGGCTCGTCCACGCGGCCATGCAAGGTGCGGCCGTCGGTGGTGAACACGGCCACCTTGCCGATCCAGCGCTGCGGGTAGGCACCGTCCACCTCGGCGTCGAGCTCCATGTGCACCTTGCGGCGCAGCGCCACCACGCGCGCATTGCGCCAGTGCGTGTCGAATTCGGTCAGCCCCGCGCGGTCGAACACCGCGATCAAGCCCAGCACCGTGCCCATCGAGAACTTGCTCTGGTGCACGGTTTGCGGTTCCACCACCGGCCCCAGCACGTCGATGGCGCCCTGGTGCACCAGGGCCGTCACGCGCTCCAGGTCTTCGGCGCGCAGGCCATGCGTGCGCATCACCTGCTGCAATGCGTCGGCGGCCGGGTGGGTGTGGCGGCACGAGGCGTGGTACTTGAACGAAGTCTCGGCCAGGGCCCAGCGCTGCCCCAGCCGGTCGGTCAGCCGGGTCGCGTCTGCGTCGCCACGCGACATGCCGGCGGCCATGCCCTGCGGCCCTTCGAGGATGCGTTGCGCACCGGTGAACCCGTCGCGCGCCAGCCAGGCTGACATGAGCCCGTCAGCCGCGGCCTTGGCCGTGTGCAGCTGCTTGGAGTCCGCCGCGTCGCGCAAGAACTCCCACAGCCCTGCGGCCTGCGTGCCGGCCGAGCCGAAGGCGTGCAGCATCTGCGTCGCATCGAGCTTCAGCAGCCGGCCCACCGCGGCCGCTGCGGCCACCGTGCCGGCCGTGGCCGTGGTGTGGAACACCTTGTAGTGCGAGCGCCCGAGGAACTCGCCCACGCGGATGCCCACCTCGTAGCCCGCCACGGCGGCAGCCAGCAGCTCGCGGCCCGAAGTGCCCGTGGCCTGCGCCATGGCCAGCACCGGGGCGAACACCACCGCCGCGGGGTGGAACACCGAGCCGTTGTGCACGTCGTCCTGCTCGGCGAAGTGCGAGGCGGCGGCGTTCACCATCGCCGCGAACAGCGGGCTGGTGCGCGTGCGCGAGATCAGCACCTCGCTCGGCCCGTCGGCCGGCCCCATGGCGCGCGCGAACGCGGCAATGCTTTCCACCGGCCGCGCGCCCTTGCCGGCCAACACCGAGCCCAGCCAGTCGAGAAACAGCTCTTCCGCGCGGCGCAGCACCGCGGGCGGAATGTCTTCGAAGCGCAGGCCGGCGGCGAACGCGGCCAAGGTCTTGCTCGGGTGTTTGTCGTCGACGCTCGTGCTCATGGCTTCGTGCCTCACAGCGTTTCGGCCAGGCCCAGCACCGCGGTCGACTGGCTCGAGAGCGTGCCGCCATTGCCGTGCGCCAGCGCCGTCTTCACGCCCGGCACCTGGCGCTCGCCGGCTTCGCCGCGCAGCTGCCGCACGGCTTCGATCAGCGCAAAGATGCCGTACATGCCCGGGTGCACGCACGACAGCCCGCCGCCGTTGGTATTGACCGGCAGCCGCCCACCGGGGCCGATGGCGCCGCCCTCCACGAACGCGCCGCCTTCGCCCTTGGCGCAAAAGCCCAGGTCTTCCAGGAGCAGCAGCACGTTGATGGTGAACGCGTCATACAGCTGCACCACGTCGATGTCCTTCGGGCCGAGGCCCGCCATCGCAAACGCGGCGCGGCCCGAGTCGCGCGCGGCCGTCACCGTGAGGTCGTGCATCGAAGAGATCTGCCGGTTCCACACCGCGGTGCCGTTGCCCAGCACGTACACCGGCGTCTTCGGCAGGTCGCGCGCGCGCTCGACGTGCACCAGCACGCAGGCGCCGGCGCCGTCGGTCACCAGGCAGCTGTCGCGCACGGTCAGCGGGTCGCTCACCATGCGCGCGCCCAGCACGTCGTCGATGCTCAACGGCTCGCGCATGAATGCCTCTGGGTTGCGCTGCGCCCAGGCCCGTGCGGTCACCGCCACCTCGGCCAGCTGCCGCCGCGTGGTGCCGAACTCGTGCATGTGCCGCGAAGCCGCAAGCGCATAGGCCGACAGCGGCATCATCGGTTCGTAGGGGTACTCGTAAGGCTGCGGGTCGAGGAAGCGGCGGCTCGCCACCACCTCGCGCCGCCCGAAGGTGGCCGTGCGCTGCGCACTGCCGTAGCACACCAGCACCGCATGGCACTGGCCCGACTGCAGCGCCTGCATGGCCGGCAGCAGGTGGGCGATGAAGCTGGAGCCACCGATCATCGTGCTGTCGATGTAGCTCGGCCGCAGGCCCAGGTACTCGATCACGGGCATGGCCCACATGGTGGCACCGGCACTCGCGGTGCACAGGCCGTCGACGTCGCTCATCTTCAGCCCAGCATCGGCCACGGCCCGGCGCGCGGCGTGGGCCAGCAGCTCCATGTCGGTGTAGCCCGGCGCTTCGCCGCAGCCGAAAGTGGCTGCGCCCACGATGGCGGCGCTGCCGCGCAAAGACTGCAACCCGGTCATGTGTGCACTCCCAGCGCCGTGGGCGCATCGAACACCACCACGCCCTGGCCGCCTTGCTGCGCCACGCGCGCGACCACCCGCAGGCCGACGCGCACGTCGCTGCTGGGCATGTTCTCCACGCGGCTCATGAGCCGCACGCCTTCGTCCAGCTCGATCAGTGACACGTTGTAGTCGCCACCGGCCTCGGCCTTGCGGCGCACCGTGGTCACCGCATACACGGTGCCGGTGCCCTTGGGCTCAGCGAAGGCGAGCTCGCCGTGGCCGCAGTGCGGGCACAGCTCGCGAGGGAAGTACACCGCCTGGCCGCAGCCATTGCAGCGCTGGATGAGAAAGCGGCCTTCGTTCAAGGCAGCCTGGTGGCGCGCGAGCACGCCGCCTTGCGGGTCCAGGTCTCGGGGCAGTGGAGTGGGAGGGTTCATGGCTTGCAGCATCGTGGCATGGCGGCGAGCGCGCAATTTGCGAATGCGAAAGGGGGTGTTCGCTCTTTCACGGTGGCGCCTTCACCGCGGCGCCAGCCCGGCCAGCAGCTCGTGCTTGAGCACCTTGCCGCTGTGCGTCATCGGAAACGCCTGCACCACTTCCACCCGCGCAGGCCGCTTGTAGGGCGCGAGGTGCTCGCGCAGGTGGGCACCGAGCGCAGCATGGTCGAGCGTGCAGCCGGGCTTGAGCACCACGAAGGCCACCACCTCCTCGTTGCCGTCGCGTTCGGGCCGGCCCACCACGGCCGCGGCCTGTATGGCGCCGAACGCGTGCAGTGCCGCTTCCACTTCAGCGGGGTACACGTTGAAGCCCGAGCGAATGATCATTTCCTTCAGCCGCCCCACCACGAAGAGCGCGCCCTGCGCATCGAGGTAGCCGAGGTCGCCGCTCGCGTACCAGCCGTCCGGCTTCATGACCGCGGCGGTGGTCGCCTCGTCACGGAAGTAGCCGGCCATGAGCCCGCGCCCGCGCAGCCAGATCTCGCCGCGCTCGCCGGCCGGCAGCTCTTGCCCGCTCGGCCCCACGATGCGCAGCTCCGCGCCTTCCACCCGCGTGCCCGCCGAGGTGTCGTCGCGGTGCTGGCCCAGTGGTGTGACGTGCACCGAGCCCGCGTATTCAGATAACCCGTAGCCGTGGTGCAGCGGCTGCCCGAAGCGGGCCTCTACCGCGCGCTTGAGCGGCATGTCCAGCGGGCCGGCGCCGGTGTACACGTAGCGCAGCGCAGGTGCTTCGGGGTGGGCGATGCGGTGCTCGTCCATGCAGGCCAGGAGCCGAGAAAACAGCGTGGGTGGCCCCTGCAGCTGCGACACCTGGTGGTGGGCCAGCGCATGCAGCACGTCGGCCGCATCGAACTGGCTGCGCATCACCAGGCTGGCGCCCGCATGCAGAGAAGCCATGAGCACCGTGCCCAGCCCGAAGATGTGCGTCATCGGCAGGTAGGCATACGAGCGGTCTTGCGGCCCGAGCCGGCGCGACTGGGCCGACACCCGGGCGAAGTGCAGCAGCCCTTCGTGCGTGACCATCACGCCCTTGGGCGTGCCCGTGGTGCCCGAGGTGAAGATGATGGCCGCCACCCGCTTGGCCAGTGCGCCCGTTTCGGCCATGGCCTCGGTGCGCACGGCGCTGCGCGAAAGGCCGCGCACCGCCGCATCGGTGGCGGCATGGCGCAGCGCATGCCGCGCCGCGGCGGCCGGCACGCCGCTGGTGAAGTAGAGGCAGCGTGCATCGGCCTTCTCGGCAAAGGCCGCCACCTCGCCGGGCGCCATGCGCGCATTCACGCCGCAAGACCAGGCGCCCACGCGGCTGCAGGCCAATATCAGCGCCACGTGCTCGGGGCAGTTCTCGGCCACGATGAGCACGCGGTCGCCCGCGCGCACGCCGTCGACGCGCAGCTCGGCTTCGAGCGTGTGCACCAGCGCGCCCAGCGTCGCGAAATCGACGTCGCGCTCGGGCAGGTGCAGAAACGGTCGCGCCGGGTCGCGCGCGAGCCAGGTGTCGAAGGCTTCGTGGATGCGCTTCATCGTGCCGTCGTTCAGTCGAACTTCATGCCTGCCGTCACGCCCTTCCACATGTCGAAGTCGCTGCGCTGCTGCGCCGCCAGCAGGGCGGGCTCGCCGGCCCACATGTCGTAGCCCTGCTCGGCCCACTGCTTGCGCAGGCCCTCGTCGGCCAGCGCGCGGTTCACCGCCGCGTTGAGCTGCTTCACCTGCGCGGCGCCCAGCTGGGCCGGGCCGTACACGCCGTACCAGCCGATCACCTCGTAGCCCGCCAGCCCCGCCTCGCGCAGCGTGGGCACCTCGGGCATCGACGTATTGCGGGTCTTCGACGTGACGGCCAGCGCGCGCACGCGGCCGGCCTGCACGTAGCCGCGCGCAGTGCTCACGATGTCGAACATCATCGTGAGCTGCCCGCCGATCACGTCCGTCATTGCAGGCGCATTGCCCTTGTAGGGCACGTGCGTGAGCTGCACGCCGGCCTGCCTGGCGAACAGCTCGCCGCTCAGGTGGTTCGAAGCGCCCATGCCAGCCGAGCCATACGTCACCTGGCCGGGGTGGGCCTTCGCATAGGCGATGAGCTCCTGCAGCGACTTGATGGGCAGCTCCTTGTTGACCACCAGCGCGTTGGCATAGCTCAGCACCGGCGACACGGGCACCAGGTCCTTGGCCGGGTCCAGCGTCATCTGCTTCATGACGTGCGGGCTGATGGTGAGCGTGGGGCTGGCGCCGAAGTAGAGCGTGGCGCCGTCGGGCGCCGCCTTGGCCACCGCCTCGGCGCCCAGCGCACCGGCCGCGCCGGGCCTGTTGTCCACGATCACGTTGCGGCCCAGCTCGCGCGCCAGCACCGGCGCGAACTGCCGCGCCGCCGTGTCCACCGGGCCGCCTGCCGCATAGCCCACCACCAGCCGCACGTTGGCATTGGCGCCTGCGGCGCCCGCCTGGGCCCACGCCATGAGGCCCGTTGCAGTGGCAGTGGCCGTGGCCAGCGCCAGCAAGCCGAGCGTGCGGCACAGCCCCGAACGAAGGCGATGCGTCATGGTGCTTGTCTCCTCTTGGCTTGCGATGAGGGCGCCGGGTGGGCCGGCTGTGGGCACAGCATGGCCGCGGGGTGCGCGCCGCGCCATCTGTTTTTGCCGAAGGGGGTGTTCACCCGGGCGTGGGTGCCGAGGGCACGGCCCCACAATGCCCCGCATGCACTTCGACCTGATGGACCTGCGGCTCTTCGTCTACGTGGCCGAAGAGTCGAACCTGCGCAAGGGCGCCGAGCGCGCGTGCATTTCGCTGGCCGCGGCCAGCACGCGCATCAAGCAGCTCGAAGACAACATCGGCACCAAGCTCTTCTATCGCAAGCCGCAGGGCGTGGCACTCAACCCCGCCGGCGAAGCGCTGCTGCACCATGCGCGCCTCGTGCTGCAGCAGGTGGAGCACCTGAAGGTGGACCTGCGCGAATACGCAGGCGGTATCAAGGGCCATGTGCGCGTCTTGGCCAACACCACCTCCATCAGCAGTGCGCTGCCTGCCGCGCTGGCCAGCTTCCTGGCGCAGCATCCCGACGTGAACATTGACCTGCACGAGCGCCTGAGCCACGAGATCGTCATCGCCATCAACGAGTCGCACGCCGACATCGGCCTCGTGGCCGGCAACGTGGACACCGAAGGCCTGGAAGTGCACGACTTCGTGGGTGACGAGCTCGTGGTGGTGGTGCCCCAGGGCCACCGCCTGGCACAGGCCCCGGGCGGGCAGACGAACTTTGTGGAAACGCTGGACGAGCACCACATCTCGCTAGCCGAAGGCAGCGCGCTCGCCAGCTTCCTGCCTCCACTGGCCCGCGCCATCGGCCGCAACCTCACCTTCCGCATTCAGGTGAGCAGCTTCGAATCCATCTGCCTGCTGGTGGAAGCCGGCGTGGGCATCGGCGTGATCCCACGCTCATCGGCGTTGCGACATGCGCGAACGATGAAGGTGCAGACCGTGGGGCTGAGCGATGAATGGGCCCGGCGAGAAACGAAGATCGTGAACCGTGCGGGCGTGGCGCTGCCAAAGCTGGCGGCGGAGTTGATTCGCCATCTGGCGAATTTCAATTTTGAGGGGAGGCTGTTGTAGGGGTTGCTTGATGAGTAAGCTCCCATTCAACAAATAGAGCGAACTCTATTGACAGACATCTTCCAGCAGTGCGACTGACGTAGAGGAAACAACGGATAGCGGCTGGCTACACGCCCGGCTACTACGTGCAAAGTCACCTGTCGTTTTCACGCTCGATGCGCTCGTTCGCCTTACAGCACCCACCAAACCGCCTTGCGAAAGCGCCATGGTGAGTTGCTCGTACGGAATATGGCAATGATGGCTACGCTTCGAGTGCCAGAGAGAATCTGAACCTTGCCGCGGCGCATCACAAGGCGCCGCGCTGCCTTGCCATCCAGTGCATCAGCTAACGTGACCATGTATACGCGGTGCAGCGTTGCGCCGGGCCGGTCGGTTTTGAAGTCCACGGTGGCACTGCTCTCGAGAGGCAGTGCGGGCGGGCGCCCTTGGCTCAACGGATGGGCCGTGCCATCCTCAACCATTCCTTCGCAGCGGGCTGTGCGTGGCTCTACGCGGTGGCAGCGGTAGACCGCATGGGCCGCCACTCGATGCTCTGCAATACCCATCGTGAACAGCGATCTTTCGACCGAGCCCAATTGCTGCTCGATCTCGATGGCTTCGCAGGCTTCGGGGTTCTCGTGGGTGCGGCTGTATTGCTCGAGCGCTGCCGCAGCCTGTGCTGGCGGCATGCCGGGCAGCTGTTGCCGGAGCTGCTCGTAGTCGGGGAGGAAAGGGCAGTTGCCTGCAGCCGCAGCGGGCAACGATGCAAAGCCAATCGCTACAGCAAGCAGAACGCGCAGTTGCTTGATCGCCATCAAACCACCAAGTGCACGCGGAACCAGAAGTCGGCCGTGCCCACAACGTGCGGAGGGGGAGACACGCTGTACAACCCGGTTTCGCCCCAGGGTTCTTAGCGACCGGCCATGTACCGCTCCAGCGGTGCACAGCCTGGCTGCTTGTTCGCCGCAGCAAGGTTGGCTTTCAAGCAATCGACGTTCTTCCTGAGTTGCTCGACCTCTTGCGCCGGTAGCGTGCCAAGCACGGTGTTCGCCGAAAGTGCGGCCTCGTAGAACGCCAGTGCATGCTTCACGTCGACGGCGACGTGCTCGTTCATGTTCTTGTCTCGAGCGCGCACTGCCCCCAGCATCCGCAACTCTGCTTCTGCATACCCGGCCAAGGCCTGCGGGCTCGGGTAGCGAATCATGCTTTCGCCAAACGCCTTGGTCGCGCCAGACCAGTTGCCTCTTTGCTTTTCGCGCTCACCCTGCTGCAGAAATCGCTGGGCCTCTTTCTGATTCGCTGCGCGGTGTTGAGTCAACCAGCGCGACACGAACTCTGCATTGCCAGCCTCGCTTTCGGTGAGAAGCTTCGTCGCCTTCGTGCTTTCCTGCGCGTTGCACCCAGGCAGCACGAACACGCTAGCGAACCACAGTGACAGAGCCAACAGTCTTGCCATCACCACTCCTGCAGAGGCTTAGGTACTGGTAGAGCCGCGTCCACTCCGATGGGTCCACCGTGATGCAGCCCGCACTCACGGAGCCCGGATGGAGATAACGGTCGTTGTTGCCGGGCACGGCGTGGCCCTGGCCCAGGTAGAACCAGCTTTTCGCATAGGTCGACTGGCTGATGTAGCCCATGCCCAGCTCATGAGGAAAGTCTGGAATCTGAATCGGGTGCGCGCCAGCCGGTATGGGGTTGCGGCTGTGCGTGATGGCCTTGATCTGCCCGCCAGGGTAGGTCAGTTGCTCTCGGCCCAGATTGAACTGCAACGCTGCCCCGGCGCGATAGCCGGGGTTTCCTGCCTTCAGGTTGCCGGCTTTCACCGAGAACTTCTTGCCGCGTTCCACACCTTCAAGCACGGTGAAGTAATCGCGCCCGCCGGATGAACGTTCAAACTCGACACGAAGGAACTCGGGCACCGCGATGATCGCGCCGGATGGTTCGCGCTTCACGTTGAGCCAACCATCCATGCCTCCCACTGTGTATCGCGTGTCAGGCATGTCTGTGTCCTCCACGAAGGCCGTGGGGCAGTGCCTCGATTGCGCCGAGCATGAGCCGCGTGCTTTGCGCTGGCGGCAATGGTGGCCGGTAGTTCGTCATGGCGCCTCCCTGGGCGAGTGTTTGAAGACGATGAGCAAACGCGGCGTGGCGGTTGCTGCGGCCAGCAGTCTATTGGCTCGGCTTGGCGGGTTCCCTCCCTAGAACATACAAGGTCGCCGCACCTGCTGCTGCTGAGTGCAATAGCGATTCTCTGGCGCTTGCTTGAGGACCACCGCCGCAGATACGCCCCGTTTCAACAAAAGCCCCGCACCTTCCTTGGCTCCGCGCCCCCCAGCAACTAAACCTGTACCGGGTCGCGCGCAGTCGTGCGGCGTAACGCGCGCCAGTTGCACCCGCGCCGCGTTCGGGGTCGAGTGGGCCGCAGAGCACACCGCCTCCACTCAAGGAGGAATCCACATGTCATTCGTTGCTGCTGGTTCGGCGAGTCAGCGCCGCACTCGTGCGTTCGCTCGCCATGCGTTGGCCGTGGCCGCCATTGCGGCCCTGGGTCTTTCACCTGCGTTCGCACAAACCAAGGCGCCGCCTGTGGCGGTCGGCCCGGGGGCCAGTGCCGGCTGGCCGGCGCGTGGCATCGACCTCGATGGCCTCACGTTCCGTGCCACGGCCGACACGCCGTTCGTGGCGGGCTGCAGCGGCGTGCCCGACACGGGCACCCTGTACGCCAATGCCGAGGTCGAGCCGTTTGCGGCGGTCAACCCGCGGTTTCCGCTCAACATCGTCGGCGCGTGGCAGCAAGACCGCTGGTCCAACGGCGGCGCGCGCGGGCTGGGCACGGGGTATTCGTTCGATGGTGGCGTGACGTGGCGGCGCGTGTACCCGCCGTTCTCGCGCTGTGCCGGCGGCAATGCGGCCAACAACGGCGACTACGAGCGCGCCACCGACCCGTGGGTGAGCTTCTCGCCCAATGGCGTGGCGCACCAGATGGCGCTGTCGTTCGACGACACCATCGTGCCCGGCAAGCCTGCCAGCGCCATGCTGGCCAGCCGCTCCACTGACGGCGGTCGCACGTGGAGCCCGTCGATCGTGCTGGTGGCCGACACCGACGAGCGCTTCAACGACAAGAACACGATGACGGCCGATCCCACCGACTCGCGCTACGTCTACGCGGTGTGGGACAGGCTCAGCTTCGTGGCGGGCGAGGGCGCGGGGCCGCTGCTGTTTGCACGCAGCGTGGACAACGGCCTGAGCTGGGAGCCCACGCGCGTGGTGTTCGACCCGGGGCCCACGGCACAGACCATCGGCGCGCGCATCGAGGTGCTGCCCGATGGCGGGCTGGTGAACCTGTTCACGTTGATCGACTTCCCCACGCAGCAGCTGTCGCTGCAGGTCATCCTGTCCAGCGACAAGGGCGCCACGTGGTCGGCGCCCATCAAGGTGGCCGACATGCTGTCTCTCGGCACGAGCGACCCTGAAACCGGCGCGCCCATTCGCGACGGCGCGATCCTGGGGCAACTGGCCATCGCGCGCAACGGCACCATCACCGTGGTGTGGCAGGACGCGCGCTTCTCCTCGGGCGTGCGCGACGGCGTCGCGGTTTCGCAGTCCACCGACGGAGGCCACACGTGGAGCGCGCCGGTGCAGATCAACCGCGACCCATTGGTGCAGGCGCTGCTGCCCAGCGTGCACGTGCGCCACGACGGCATGGTGGGCGTGACGTACCACGACCTGCGCAGCAACACGGCCGACCCGGCCACGCTGCTGGTGGACACCTGGCTCACCCGTTCGCGCGACGGCCTCACGTGGCGCGAAAGCCGTGTCGCCAAGCCTTTCGACATGGCCAAGGCACCGGTGGCCGGCGGGCTGTTCGTGGGCGACTACCAGGGCCTGGTGAGCATCGGGCCGCTCTTCGTGCCCTTCTTCGCCAAGACCGCCGAGGGCGCCGACACCACGAACCGCACCGACGTGTTCTCGCACCTGGCGCTGGGCAGCATCCTGGGGCGGGCGGCGCGGGGCGATGCCTCGGTGGTGCGCGAGGTGGAACAGGAAGAAGCCTCCATGCCGGTGTTCAGTGTGCAGGGCACGGGCATGGCCACGCCGGTCGTCACGGCCGAATGGCGGCAACGCGGCATGAAGAGCTTCGAGCGCCGCATGCGCGAGCGCCTGCCGGCCTGGGCCGGCGAGCGGGCCGTTCAGCGCACGAATGAGCGAGCCAGCCAGAGCACTACGAAGCCAGCAGTGAACTGAGCCTCTCGGGCTCAGCCTTCCGCCGAGGCTCTTCGCCGCCTGCCGCGGCGAAGAGCCTCGACCGGGCCGCGTGGTATTCCTGCTCCAGCGTGGCCACGCGGGCCGCGGTGGGCTCCACCTTTTGCACCGCTGCGATGCCTTGCCCGCAGCCCCAGATGTCTTTCCACGGCTTGCGCGTGCTGCCGAAGTTCATGGCGTTGAGGTGGCTCTCGGGCAGTGCCTCCGGGTCGAGCCCCGCGGCGCGGATGGAGGGCTTGAGGTAGTTGCCGTGCACGCCGGTGAAGAGGTTCGAGTACACGATGTCGTCGCTCGTGCTCTCGACGATCATGCGTTTGTAGGCCTCGTCGGCACGCGCTTCTTCGGTGGCGATGAAGGCCGAGCCGATGTAGGCCAGGTCTGCCCCCATGGCCTGCGTGGCGAGCACGGCGTGGCCCGTGGCGATGGCGCCGCTCAAGGCCAGCGGGCCTTCGAACCATGCGCGGATCTCCTGCACCAGCGCGAAGGGGCTGGTGGTGCCGGCGTGGCCGCCGGCCCCGGCCGCCACGGCGATCAAGCCGTCGGCGCCTTTTTCAACGGCCTTGTGCGCGAAGCGGTTGTTGATCACGTCGTGCAGCACGAGGCCGCCCCATGCATGCACGGCCTGGTTGATTTCAGGCCGCGCGCCCAGCGAGGTAATGACCAGCGGCACCTTGTACTTCTCGCACAGCGCGGTGTCGTGCTCGAGCCGGTCGTTGCTCTTGTGCACGATGAGGTTGACGGCAAAGGGCGCGGCCGGTGCCTCGGGGTGGGTGCGGTCGTGCGCGGCCAGGGTTTCGGTGATCTCGGCGAGCCACTCGTCCAGCAGCTCGGCGGGCCGCGCATTGAGCGCGGGCATGGAGCCCACGATGCCAGCCTTGCATTGCGCGATCACGAGTTGCGGCACGCTGATGATGAACAGCGGCGCGGCGACGACCGGCAGGCGCAGGTGTCGTAGCAACGGGGGGAGGGCCATGGCCGTGGGCTCCTTTCTGCGTTGGGGGCGGCTGCCTAGATCGGGTCCCAGGAAAAGACGTCGCCCGAGCGGTCGAGCTCGAAGTACTGCGCCTTCAGCGCCGGCAGCGCGTGGCTGGCCACCGTTTCCGGGTCCCAGCCTTCACCACGATGCACCGAGCGCACCGGCCGCGGCTGGCTGATCAAAAAGATCTCGTTGTTGCGCACCGCGAAGATCTGGCCGTTGGTGTCGGCCGCGGCGTCGCTCAGCAGGCACACGGCCAGCGGGGCGATCTTGGCCGGCGTCATCTGCTTCATGCGTTCCACGCGGCGCTTCTCGGCTTCGGTCTCGGTGGGTATGGAGCCGATCATGCGGCTCCACGCGAAGGGCGCAATGCAGTTGGAGCGCACGTTGAACTTCTGCATGTCCAGCGCAATGGACTTCGACAGCGCGGCGATGCCGAGCTTGGCCGCGGCGTAGTTGGCCTGGCCGAAGTTGCCGATGAGGCCGGAGGTGGAGGTCATGTGCAGGTACACGCCCGACTGCTGCTCCTTGAAGTGCGGCGCGGCGGCTCGGCTCACGTAGTAGCTGCCGTACAGGTGCACCTTGATCACGGCGTCCCATTCGTCGTCGCTCATCTTGTGGAAGAAGCGGTCGCGCAGGATGCCGGCGTTGTTGACCACGCCGTCGATGCGGCCCCAGGCGTCCAGCGCGGTGCTCACGATGCGCGCGGCCGAGCGCGGGTCCGACACGCTGTCGGTGTTGGCCACGGCCGAGCCGCCTGCGTTGCGAATCTCGTCGACCACCTGCTGCGCGGGGCCGGCATCGGCGCCTTCACCGGCCACCGAGGCGCCGATGTCGTTGACCACCACGCGCGCGCCTTCGCGCGCCATGGCCAGCGCGATGTCGCGGCCGATGCCGCCGCCGGCGCCCGTCACGACGATCACCTTGCCTTCGAGCATTGCACTCATGTCGTACTCCTGTGTTGATGCCATGGAATGGGTTCAAGGCTTCACCGCGGAGAACCCTTCTTCGCCTCTGCGAACCTCCGCGTTCTCTGCGCCTTTGCGGTGAATGAATTCAGCCTGCAGGCCATTGAAAACGTGGTGGCCGCTTGGCCAGGAAGTCCTGCACCGCGTCCTTGTGCGCCTGCGTGCCCATGGCCAGCGCCTGCGCGTTGGCCTCGAACTCCAGTTGCGCGGCAAGGTCGCCGCCTGAGGCCACCGCGCGCTTGACGAGGCTCACTGCCACCGGCGAGGCCTGCGCGAAGCTCGCGGCCAGGGCCTGGGCCCGCGGCAGCAGCTGTTCGGGCGCGTGCAGCTCCATCGCGAGGCCCAGGCGCAGCGCTTCTTCGGCGCCCACTTCGCGTGCCGAAAGCATGAGCTCCTTGGCGCGCTGCGGGCCCACGCTGCGCGGCAGCGTGTAGAAGGTGCCGCAGTCGGGCACCAGCCCCACGCGCAGGAACGACACGCAAAAGCGCGCGCGGTTCGAGGCGATCACGAAGTCGGCCGCGAGCGCCAGGCCGAAGCCCGCGCCAAAGGCCGCGCCGTCCACCGCGGCGATCACCGGGCGGTCGAGCGTCAACAGGTCTTGCAGCCAGCCGTGCAGGTCGTGCAGGCGTTCGCGCCAGCCCTGGCTGTCGAGTCCCACGGCGGCGATGTTGCGCAGGTCGCCCCCGGAACAGAAATGCCCGCCCGCGCCGGTGAGCACCAGCGCGCGGATGCTGCGGTCGTGCTTCACATGGCGCACGGCCTCGGCCATGGCCTCGCGCATCTGCGGGCCCAGGGCGTTGCGCGTGGCGGGGTCGTCGAGCGTGAGCGTGGCGACCTGTTCGCGCACTTCGTAGTGGAGGTGTCCGTAGTGCAGGTGTCGTGGGGTTTCCATGGTTGCCTCCTTGCCTCATGCAGAGGCTTGTGCAGCGGCCTTCACCGCCGCGCTCAGGTCCCGGCCTCCGGGCAGCGAGCTGCCGCCGTCCACCGGGATCACCGCGCCGGTGACGAAGCTCGCCAGCGGCGAACTCAGCACCAGCGCCATGTCGGCCACTTCAGCCGTGCTGCCGAAGCGCCCGAGCGGAATGCCCGCGGCCATGCGCGCCAGCGCCTCGGGCGAAGGCGCCAGGCGGCGTATGCCTTCGGTGTCGCCAATGGGGCCGGGCACGATGGAGTTGACGCGCAAGCCTTCGGGCCCCCATTCCATGGCCAGCACGCGCGTGAGCATGTCCACGCCGGCCTTGGCCGCGCATACGTGCGCCTGGTAGGGCGTGGGGTTGAAGGCCTGCGGCGCCGAGATGTTGATGACCGAGGCGCCCGGGCGGCGCAGGAAGGCATGGCCCGCGCGCAGCACGTTGAAGCTGCCCACGAGGTCGATGTCGACCACCGTGCGAAAGCCCTTGCTCGACATGCCCAGCGCCGGCGCCACGAAGTTGCCGGCCGCCCCGGAGACGAGCACATCGATGGGGCCGAAGCCTTCGTGCGCGGCGGCCAGCGCGGCTTCGATGGCCTCGTACTCGCGCACGTCGGCGCTGTGGCCCTGCACCTGGCCGCCGTGGCGGTGCAGCCGTTCCACGGCGCCGGCCACGCGCTCGGCCGAGCGGCTGGCGATGCACACTCGTGCGCCGCGCTGCGCGAAGGCGTCGGCAATGGCGAGGTTGATGCCGCTGCTGCCGCCGGCCACGAAGACGTGGCGGCCGGTGAAGTCGAGCCGCTGGTCGCCGGAGGAAGGGGTGTTGTTCATGCTCGGTGGTCCAGGTAGCGGAAGGTGCCGGTGGCGCGTGCGACGACGCGGCCGCTTTCGTCGGTGACGACGGCGCGGCACTGCGCCATCTCGTCGTCGGCCTGCACCACCTCGCCGTCGGCCGTGAGGCGGCCGCGGCCGGGCTGCAGGTAGCTGGTGTTGAGGTTGAGCGTGACGGCGGTGCGCGTGAAGTCGATCCTCGAGACGGCGGCGCTGGCCATCACCACGTCGACCAGCGTGGCCACCACGCCGCCGTGCACGGCGCCGATGAGGTTCTCGATCTCGGGGCGTGCCTCGACAACGAGGCGTGCGCGGCCATCTTGCGAGAACTCGCGGTGCACGCCGAGCAGGTGCATGAAGGGCACGCGAGAGAAAGCCTGGTGGCGGTCGTGGGTAACGTCGTTCATGGCCTGCTCACAGCCTGCTCAGGCCTGGCCGCCCTGCGGGCGGTGGGCCGCGCGCAGCACCGTCTTGAGCACCTTGCCGGCGGCCGACAGCGGCAGTGCTTCCATGACGCTGACGCCGCGCGGGCACTTGTAGCCCGCGAGCTGTCGGCGGCACCAGGCCTGCAGCACTTCGCCCACGGTGGCGGGATCTGCATCGGCCGTGGGGCGCAGCACCACCACGGCATGCACCGCCTCGCCCCAGCGCGCGTCGGGCACGCCGATCACGGCGGCATCGGCCACCGCGGGGTGGCTGCGCAGCGCGGCCTCCACTTCGGCGGGGTACACGTTCTCGCCGCCGGAAATGATCATGTCCTTCAGGCGGTCGGCAATGAAGAGGTAGCCGTCTTCGTTCATGCGGCCGCCGTCGCCGGTGCGGAACCACCCGTCGCGAAAAGCCTGGGCCGTGATGTCGGGCTGCTGCCAGTAGCCGCGCGTGACCATGGGGCCGCGCACCACGATCTCGCCCACTTCGCCGCGCGGCACGTCGCAGCCGCTTTCATCGACCACGCGGATCTCGGCGCCCAGCCCGGCGCGGCCCACCGAGCGCAGCAGGCCCCGGGCACGCGCCTCGAGCCGGTGGTTGGCGGGCAGGTTGATGCACACGGCGCCGGCGGTTTCAGTGAGGCCATAGGCCTGGAAGAACTCGGCCTGCGGCCATGCGGCGAGTGCACGGTCCAGCAGGTCGGGCGGCATGGGGGCGGCACCGAAGGCGATGCGGTGCAGGCTCTGCAGGCGGGTCGCGTCGAAGCACGGCGCGTCGAGCAGGGCCTGCAGCATGGTGGGCACGACGATGACGTCGGAGATGCCGTGCCGCTCGATGGCGGCCAGCACCGCCTCGGCGCGGAACTGCGGCATCGTGACGCAGGTGCCGCCCACGATGGACTGGCCCACCAGCCGCCCCAGCCCCGCCACGTGAAAGAGCGGCGCCACCAGCAGGGCGACGCTGTCGGGCGTGTTGTTGAGCTCGGCGCCGCGCGTGATGGATGCAGCCCAGAAGTTGGCGTGCGAGAGCATCACGCCCTTGGCGCGGCCGGTGGTGCCGCCGGTGTAGAGCAGGGCGGCGAGCGCGTCGCCGCCGGTGCGGGTGTCTTCGATCGGCGCCAGGGCCAGGCCTTCGGCGGCGATGTCGTCGCAGCGGGCCACGGTGGTGATGTCGGCCAGCGCGGTGGCCTGCGCGGCGAAGGAGGCATCGGCCACCAGCACACGCGCGCCGCAGTCGGCCGCGGCGAAGCGCAGCTCGGGCACGCTCCAGCGCGTGTTCAGCGGGCAGGCCACGGCGCCCAGCCACCAGCAGGCCATGAGCAGCGTGATGAGCGCGTCGTCGTTGGGGGCCAGCAGGGCCACGCGGTCGCCCACGGCCACGCCGCGTGCCTGCAGCGCCGCGGCGCGGCGTGCCACGTTGTCGGCGTATTGCACGAAGCTCCAGTGGCGCACCTGCCCTTCGGCCAGGTGCTGCAGCGCCATCTTGTGCGGGTGGCGCTGCAGCGCGCGGTGCAGGCCCTGGGTGAGGTACATCGCGGGTCCCCTGGTGCCTGGGTCAGCGCGCGGCCGCTTCGGCGGTGGCCGGCGCGCGGTAGCGGAAGGTGCCCATCGAGCGGGCGACGACCTCGCCGCTCGCATCCACCACCTCGGCTTCGCAGAAGCACACCGAGCGGCCGCCGCCGGTGGCGTGGCCCGTGGCTTCGAGCCGGCCCGCGGCCGGGCGCATGAAGGCGATGTGCATGTCGACGGTGACCACCTCGCGCGTGAAGTCGATGCGGCTCAGCGCGGCGTTGGCCATGGCGCTGTCCAGCAGTGTCATGAGCACGCCGCCGTGGCCCGCGCCGTGGTTGTTGAGCAGGTCGGGCTGCAGCTCGAGGGTGACCACGGCTTCGCCCGCGCCCGCGCCCACGCGCACGCGGCGCATGCCGATCTTTTCAAGGAAGGGGATGTGGCGCTCGGGGCCGCTGACGGGCGGGCGCTCGGAGGTGGCGGTGGATGCAGGCATGGGGCGCAGAGAAGTCACTTGGGTCGGTCACTCAGGCTTGAAGCCGATCTCGTCGAGCATGGTCTTCTCGCGCTGGAACTGGGCCTGCGCATAGGCCTTGTAGCCGGCGGGGTCGAGCAGCGCGGGGGCCATGTCGAACTCGTTGGACAGGCGCTTGTAGTCGGCGTCTTCGGCGGCCTTGCGGAAGGCGGCGTGCAGCCGCTCGGTGATGGCCAGCGGCAGGTTGCGCGGCGCCACCAGGCCCACGTTGGACTGCACCACGAAGTCGTGCCCCAGCTCCTTGAGCGTGGGCACGGCGGGCCAGCGCGCCAGGCGCTGCTCGGTCATGGTGGCGAGCAGGCGCACCTTGCCGGCCGAGGCCATGGCACCGAAGCCGGGGTCGCCATAGACGTCGAGGTGGCCGCCGATCAGCGCGGTGAAGGCTTCGCTGCCGCCCTTGAACGGGATCATGTTGAACTTTGCGCCGGCCGAGCGCGCGAGCCGCTCGGCGTAGATGCGGTTGGCGCTGATGGCGCCCACGTTGCCCCAGCTGATGAGCCCGGGGCGCGCCTTCGCATCGGCCAGCAGGTCGGCCAGCGTCTTCCACGGTGCGTCGGCCGCGACGGTGATGCCGGTGCTCAGGCTCGCGAGGCCGATCACGTAGGTGAAGTCCTTGAGCGGGTCCCAGGGTGTCTTGGCAATGAGCGGCTGGCGGATCACCGAGTTGTGCATCACGGCGAGGGTGTAGCCGTCGGCCTCGCTCATGGTGGCCAGGCCCGCCGTGCCGGTGACGCCGCCCGCGCCGGGCTTGTGCACCAGCACCACCGGCTGACCCAGCTCCTTGGCCGCGGCATTGCCCAGCGCGCGGAAGATGGGGTCGAACGAGCCGCCGGGCGGGAAGGACAGCACCAGCATGATGGGTTTGCTCGGGTAGGCCTGGGCCAGTGCCGGCACGGGCATGAGCACGGCCATGAAGGCAGCGGCCCAGAGCGCGGCGCTCAGCAGCAGGGAGCGTGTCAGCAGGCGCATGGTGTCTCCTCTTTCGTGAAGGTGTTGCCGGCTCAGAACACGGTGGCCGGTGCCGCGGGCAGCGCCGCGTGCTGCTCGGCCTGGATCTCTTTCCACAGCACCTTGCCCGTGCCCGACTTGGGCAGTGCCGTGCGGAGCTCCACGTGGCGCGGGGCCTTGTAGGCAGCCATGTGTTCGCGGCACCAGGCGATGAGCTGGGCCTCGGTGAGCGAGGCACCGCGCTTGAGCACCACCACGGCCTTCACGGACTCGCCCTGCCGCGCATCGGGCAGGGCCACGACGCAGGCCTCGTGGATGGCGGGATGCTCGTAGAGCCGGCTTTCCACTTCGGCCGGCCACACCTTGTAGCCGCTCACATTGATCATGCGCTTGAGCCGGTCGCGCATGAAGAAGTAGCCCTCGGCGTCCATGGTGGCGAGGTCGCCGGTGCGCAAGAAGCGCCTGCCGTCGCGTTCGAAGAAGCAGGCCGCGTTGGCCGCGTCGTCGCGCCAGTAGCCCAGCATGACTTGCGGTGCGCTGGTGACGAGCTCGCCCACTTCACCCACCGCCAGCTCGGCCAGCGTCTCGGGGTCGACGATGCGCGAGTCCACGCCGAAGGCCGGTACGCCCAGGCATTGGCGCTTGCCGCGGTGCAGCGGGTTGCAGTGCAGGAACGAAGCGGTTTCGGTGAGGCCGTAGCCTTCGATGTAGCCCAGGCCGAAACGCTCCTTGAGCATGGCCGACACGGCCTCGGGCATGGCCGCGCCGCCGCCGTTGAGGATGGCCAGGCTGGACAGGTCGTGCTGCTGCGCCAGCGGGTGCGCGAAGAAGTCGATCAGCATGGCCGGCGGCGCGGCCCACACGCTCACGCGGTGGCGCTCGATGAGGCGTGCGGCATTGGCGGCGTCCCACCGCGGCAGCATCACCACCGTGGCGCCGAGCGCCATGGGCATGAGCATCGCGTTCTGCAGACCCAGCAAGTGGAACAGCGGCGCCACGCCCATGACCACCGAGCCGGCCTGCAGCCCGCGCCAGCGGATGGCCGACAGCGTGGAGGCCAGCAGCGTGCGATGCGTGTGCATGCAGCCCTTGGGCCGGCCGGTGGTGCCCGAGGTGTAGGGCAGCAGGCATAGGTCGTCCGGCAGCATGGGCACGGGCCGCGGCGCGAGGCCGGCGGCCAGTGCCTGCGACCAGTGCACGAGGCGCGGGTCGTCGAGCCCGGCGCGCGGGGCGCGCACACCGTCGGGCACGTTGAGGCCGGTGGCTCGGCCCAGTGCATCGGCATAGGTGATCACCACGGCATGGCGCAGGTGCCCTTCGCGCAGTGCCGGGCGCAACGCGGGCAGCAGCTCCTGCGCGGCGATGGCCACGCGTGCGCCGCTGTCGGCCACGTAGTGCGAAAGCTCGTCGGCGGTGCACATCGCGTTGACCGGCACCACCACCGCGCCGCAGCGCACGGCGGCGTGGAAGGCGACGGTGAACTGCGGGCAGTTCTGGCTCATGAGCAGCACGCGGTCGCCGGGCTCCACGCGGCCGTGGCGCTGCAGGTGTCCGGCCAGCGCATCGGCCTGGGCCTTGAGCTCGCCGAAGCCGAGGGCCTGGTCGAAGAACACCACGGCCGCCTTGTCGGGGTGGCGCGCCGCGGCCACCTCGAGGTAGTGGTTCAACGTGACTTCGGGCACGTCGATCTGCCGGGGCAGGCCTTCGGGCCAGGCGTCGAACCAGGGGGCGGACACGGGAGCGGTCATGCGAGCTTGTCTCCTGGGCTCTCTTGCCGGTGGTGCTCTTGTGGCGCTTGCGGCGGAGGGTGTTCAGTCCATGCTAGGGCGGTGCTGCGCGGGTGCCTATCTGTATTTGCCGAAGCGGGTGTTTGGTGGGGGTGAAGGCGGTGAACGATCGGCGGGCCTCACGCTTCCATCGCGCGCGCCACGATCTCCTTCATCACCTCGTTGGCCCCGCCGTAGATGCGCCCCACGCGCGCATCGGCATACATGCGTGCGATGGGGTATTCGTTCATGTAGCCGTAGCCGCCGTGCAGCTGCAGGCATTCGTCGACCACCTGGCACAGCACCTGGGTGGTCCACCACTTGGCCATGGCGGCGGTGGGCACGTCGAGCTCGTCGCGCTGCAGGCGGGCGATGCAGTCGTCGACGAAGCTGCGGGCGATGGTGGCGTGCGTCTGGCACTCGGCCAGCTTGAAGCGCGTGTTCTGCATGGCCATGAGGGGCTCGCCGAACACCTGGCGCTGCTGCACGTAGGCCAGCGTGTCGTCCACCGCGCGCTGCATGGTGGCCGCGCAGCCGATGGCGATGAGCAGGCGTTCGCGCGGCAGCTGCTGCATGAGCTGCGAGAAGCCGCGCCCTTCGTCGTCACCCAGCAGGTTGGCCACCGGCACGCGCACGTTGTCGAACGAGAGCTCCACCGTGTCCTGCGCGCGCTGGCCGATCTTGTCGAGCAGGCGCCCGCGGCGAAAGCCCGGCAGGTCCTGCGTTTCCAGCATCAGCAGCGAAACGCCCCGCGCCTGGGCCTGCGGGTCGGTCTTCACGGCCACGCACACGAGGTCGGCATGCCAGCCGTTGGTGATGAAGGTCTTGGCGCCGTTGACCACGTAGCGGTCGCCCTGGCGGACGGCGGTGGTGCGGATGCGCTGCAGGTCGGTGCCGGCGCCGGGCTCGGTCATCGCGATGGCGGCCACCATCTCGCCGCGCGCCATGGGCGGCAGCCAGCGCAGCTTCTGCTCTTCGCTGCCGTAGGCCAGCAGGTAGTGGGCCACGATGCCGCTGTGCACGTTGATGCTGAAGCTGTTGACCAGCGCACGCTGCTGCTCTTCGCAGATCACCGCCTCGTGCAGGAAGTGGCCGCCTCCGCCGCCGTATTGCTCGGGGATGCCGGCGCACAGCAGCCCCAGCTCGCCGGCGCGCCGCCACACCTTGCGGTCGGCATGCTTCTGCGCGGCCCACGCCTCCTGGTGCGGTGCGCATTCGGTTTCGAAGAAGCGGCGCGCGGTGTCGCGCAGCAGCTCGAGCTCGCCGTCCATCCACGGCCGAGGGGGTGTCTTGATGGGCATGGTGCGTCCCTCGGTGCTCAGTGGCGCGGCAAGGCCACCACCGCTTCGCCGCTCAGCTTGACCTGGCCGTCGCTGCCCACGGTGGAGAGCTCCAGCCGCACGCGGGGCTCGCCTTCGGCCTCGAACTTCTCGGCCACGGTGCCGCGGCAGGTGATGCGCTCGCCCACGTGCGTGATGGCCACGAAGCGCACGCCGTACTGGCGCAGCTGCTGCTGCGGCACCCAGCGGGTGAGCAGGCGGCCCAGGTAGGCCATCGACAACATGCCGTGCGCGAACACGTCGGGCTGGCCGGCCGCGCGGGCGAAGTCGATGTCCACGTGAATGGGGTTGTGGTCGCCCGAGGCGCCGCAGTACAGCGCGAGCGCCAGGCGCGAGATGGGTTCGGTCTCGAAGCCGGGCAGCGCGTCGCCCACGTTCACGGCGTCGAAGGTCAGCGTGTGCTTCATGGCGGCTCCGTGGTCAGGCATTGCGCATCACCGTCACCGCGCGCAACTCGGCCACCAGCGTGCCGTGCTGGTTGCTCACGCGCGTGCGGCGTACCACGAACTCGAGCGCGCCACCTTTCTTGTCGTAGATGTCTTCGATGCGCTGTTCGAAGCGCAGCACGTCGCCGGCATGAGCCATGGCGTGGTAGGTGAACTCCTGTTCGCCGTGCAGCAGGCGCCGGTAGTCCAGCCCCAGCAGCTCGCGAATGGCCGCCAGGTTGAGGCCTTCCATTTCGAGGCAGAACAGGAAGGTGGGCGGCACCGGCAGGTCACGGTGGCCCGTGTCGCGCGCGGCGGCTGCGTCGGTGTAGACGGGGTCGGTCTGGCCCGTGGCCTTGGCGAAGAAGCGCAGGCGGCCAGGCTCGACGGGCACCGAGAAGGGCTCGAGCGTGTGGCCGATGTAGCGGCGGTCGATCATCGTGCGGCCCTCATGCGGCCTGGTACAGCGTGACGACGCAGGCGCCGCCCAGCCCCAGGTTGTGCTGCAGCGCCAGGCGTGCCCCTTCGACCTGCCGCTGCTCGGCCTGGCCGCGCAACTGCCACGTGAGCTCGGCGCATTGCGCAAGGCCGGTGGCGCCCAGCGGGTGGCCCTTGGAGAGCAGGCCGCCCGAGGGGTTGGTGACCACGCGGCCGCCGTAGGTGTTGTCGCCCTCGACGATGAACTTCTCGGCCGTGCCTTCGGGCGTGAGGCCCAGGGCTTCGTAGGTGATGAGCTCGTTGGCGGTGAAGCAGTCGTGCAGCTCCACCACGTCGAGGTCTTCGGGGCCGATGCCTGCCGCCTCGTACACCTGCGCGGCTGCGGCCTGGGTCATGTCGTAGCCCACGAGCTGGCGCATGTCGCGCTGCTCGAAGGTGCTGGGCGTGTCGGTGGTCATGGCCTGAGCGGCGATGAAGACCCTGGTGTCGATGCCATGGCGGCGTGCGAACTCTTCCGAGCACAACACCGCCGCCGCGGCGCCGCAGGTGGGCGGGCAGCATTGCAGGCGGGTGAGCGGCTCGAACACCGTGGGTGCGGCCATCACCTCGTCGAGCGTCACCGTGTCGCGAAACACCGCGAGCGGGTTGCGCGCCGCATGCTGGCGAGCCTTCACCGAGATGCGCGCGAAGGTGTCGGCGTGGATGCCGTGCTCCTGCATGTAGTGCCGCCCGGCCCCGCCGAAGAACTGCGCGGCACGTGGCGCGCTGGTGTCGTAGCCCTGCAGCTCGGTCATGGTCTGCGCGAAGCGCGCCATCGGCGAGGGGCGGTCGTCGTAGGCGCCCTTGAGCGCGCCGGGCACCATCTGCTCGAAGCCCAGTGCGATGGCGCATTCAACGGCGCCGCTTTGCACCGCCTGGCGTGCGAGGAACAGCGCGCTCGAGCCGCTGGAGCAGTTGTTGTTGAGGTTGAACACCGGAATGCCGGACAGGCCCACGCGATAAAGCGCGGCCTGGCCGGCGGTGGAGTCGCCGTAGACGTAGCTCACGTAGGCCTGCTGCACCTGGCCGTAGGGCACGCCGGCGTCCTGCAGCGCCAGCCGCGCGGCGCGCTCGCCCATCACCATGTAGGGCTCGCTCTTGCCCGGCTTGGTGAACGGGATCATGCCGACGCCGGCGACGAAGACTTTGCGGTTCATGCGGTGGTCCTTGAAGCTGTGTTCCGGGTGCCGCCAGCTTGCGGCCCACAGGCCGCGCGACCAATGGCACGCACGACCATTTGCATTGGCAGAACCGCTCTTCGCTACTCGAGGCGGATGTTCGCGTCGCGGATGATCCTGCTGTAGATGGCGGCGTCGTCCCGCATGACCTTCGCGAACTCGGCCGTGGGCATGCCGCCGGGCGTCATGCCCAGTGCTTCGATGCGCTGCACCACGTCGGGCAGGCGCAGGATGCGGTTGGCCTCGTCGGCGAACTTCTTCGCAATGGGCGCGGGCACGCCGGCCGGCATGAAGAGCGCAAACCAGCCCAGCGGCTCGAACGAGTGATAGCCCAGCTCGGTAAACGTGGGCACGTTGGGCAGCAGCGGGTTGCGCTTGGGGCCGGTGACGGCCAGCGGCTTCATCGCGTCGAGGTGGGGGCGGGCGGTGGCCATGTCGATGAAGGCCGAATGCAGCTGGCCGCCGCGCAAATCGGTCAACAGCGGCGCGGCGCCCTTGTAGGGCACGTGCACCAGGTCGAGCCCGGCCTGCATGTTGAGCAAGGAGCCCTGGATGTGCGAGGAAGTGCCTATGCCATAGGAGCCGTAGTTGAACTTGTGCGGGTTGGCCTTGGCCAGCGCCACGAATTCCTTCAGCGTGGTGACGGAGGCCGACCTGGGCACGGCCAGCAGCGAGTTGGTGCTGGCCACCTGCGCCAGCGGCTGCAGGTCCTTCATCACGTCGTAGGGCAGGTTGGGCATGAGCGCCGGCACCTGCACGATGGCCGTGATGCCCAGCAGCACCGTGTAGCCGTCGGGCGCGGCCTTGGCCACCATATCGTTGCCGATGGTGCCCGAGGCGCCGGGCTTGTTCTCGACGATCACGTTCTGCCCCCAGGCTTCCTGCAGCTTGGTGGCCATGAGGCGGCCCAGCGTGTCGGTGGCGCCGCCGGCGGGGTAGGGCACGACGAGGCGGATCAATTGGCGCGGGTACGCATCGCCTGCACCGGGCTGCGCAAAGGCAGAAGGCAGCCCGAGCGCGGGCAGTGCGCCGACAAACGTGCGGCGCGTGATGGAACGAGCGTGTGGCATGGCGTTTGTCTCCTTCGTTGTGCGTGGGGCGCGCGCGTGTGTGTCGCCCTCGGGGCCGCGACGAGTGCAGTTTGGAAGTGCGAGCTGCTGCATCCAATGGCCGCGACGCTCGAAGCATTGGCAGAAAGTGACAACGCGGGCCGCGCTGCGGGAAAGCCCTGAGCGGGCGGGGCGGGCACCGCGCGTGCCGCGGCGTCAGCGGTCGAGCAACTTCTTGTGTCGGTACTCACCGGGCGCCACGCCGGTCCAGTGCTTGAAGGCGCGGTGGAAGGTGCTGGCTTCCGAAAAGCCCAGCAGCGCCGCGATCTCGGGCAGCGTGAGCTCGGGATGCGCGAGGTATTCGATGGCCGCATCGCGGCGCAGGTCGTCCTTGATGG
The DNA here is from genome assembly GCA_946480925.1 of uncultured Rivibacter sp. The sequence goes on along the minus strand of CAMLLU010000027.1, from coordinate 15,258 downwards.
CGCGAAAGCCCTGGCCCTCGTCGTGCAGCCGGCGGCGCAGCGTCTGCGGCGTCATCGCGAGCTGGTGGCCGATCTCTTCGAGCGAGGGCAGCTCACCGGCCAGGTGGCGACGCAGGATGCGGCGAATGCGTTCGGTCACGCTGCTCTGGTCGCGGTATTTCACGAGCAGGCTCGCGGGTGCCTGCTGCAGGAATTCGCCGAGGCTCTGCGCGTTCTGCACCACGGGCAGCTCCAGCCAGCGGGTGTCGAAGCGCCAGCCGGTGCCGGGCTGGTCGTAGTGCACGGGGGCCTGGAACAGCACGCCCGCGTCGTTGCTGTGGGCCAGCGCCGATTGCGGGTAGTCCACCGCCAGCAGCGGCACGCGCCGCGCCACCAGCCAGCAGGCGAGGCCGTAGGCGAAGAACGAGAACGCACGCTCGGCGTAGGCCAACGCGGGGCCGGCTTCACCGCGCGACACGAGGCGCAACCGCGCCACGTTGCTCTGCACGTGCAGGCGCGGCACGAAGTCGTCCAGCAGCAGGCGGTAATAGCGCAGCCCCGTGCGCAGCGCCTCGCCGAGCGTGCGCGCGTTGATGAGCAGGCGGCAGCCCATTTCGAAGCTGCCCGGCGGCAAAGGCCGGCGGCACAGGCCCCACAGCTCGTCGCGCATGGCATGGCGCAGCACGAAGATGAGCGCGGCGTACTGCCCTTGCGTCACGCGCGACAGTGGCGAGTCGAGCAGCGCGGGTGAAATGCCGGCGCGCTGCAAAAGGGCTTCGACGTTCGCGCCCCGGCCACGCGCGCCCAGCAGGATCTGCTCGACCTGCTGGATGGCGATGGTGTGGTGCGTGAAGCTGGTGGTGGTCGCCATGCGTGCGCAACGCTGCGGCCCGCCGGTGGGCGTTGCGGCGCATTGTGTTGCACGGCCCGGGCGCGGCCAACGCGGAGGATCACGTAGGGCGCCGGCAGCGGCGAGCATCAGGCGATGACGCCCTGCGCACGCAGGGCTTCGCGTTGGCCTGCGTCGTAGCCGAGTTCGCCCAGCACTTCGTCGCTGTGTTCGCCGGGCTGCGGTGCCATGTGGCGCAACTCGAACCGGTAGCCCGTCATCTTGACCGGGCAGGCCAGCTGGCGCGCGCCACCGTCGCCCGCTTCGACCACCATGCCGCGTGCGCGAAAGTGCGGATCGTCCAGCGCTTCATGCAGCCGTTGCACCGGCGTGACGCAGCAGCCCGTGCCGGCGAAGCGTCGCTGCCAGAAAGCCAGCGGCTGCGAGCCGATGATTTCGGCCAGATCGGCCCGCAAGGCCTCGCGTTCGGTGGCCTCGGCGGGCAGGTGCCGCGGCTTGAGGTCTTCGCGGCCTAGAACTTCGCAGAAGCGGTCCCAGAACTTGCGCTCGAGCGCACCCACCGCGAGGTGCCGGCCGTCGCGCGTGCGGTAGAGGCCGTAGCAGGGCTGGCCACCCGACAGCTTGTCGGTGCCGGCCGGGCGGGTGTGGCCTTCTTTCAGCACGCTGATCATCGGCACCACCGCGTGCGCGAGCATGCTGTCGGCAATGGCAACGTCCACGTGCCGGCCGCGACCGGTGCGCTGCGCGTCGAACAGCGCTGCCAGCAGGCCCATGGCCGCGGTGAGCGAGCCGCCCAGCAGGTCGGCCACCGGCACGTTCGAAAGCGCCGGCGCATCGCCCGCGCGGCCGATCTGCTCGCTCACACCGGCCAGCGCGCAGTAGTTGAGGTCGTGGCCGGGCTCATCGCGATAAGGGCCGCTCTGGCCGTAGCCCGTGATGCTGCAGTACACGAGCTTGGGGTTTAGTGCAGCCAGCGTGTCGTAACCCGCGCCGAGCCGTGCCATCACGCCGGGTCGAAAGCTCTCCACCAGCACGTCGGCCGTGCGCGCGAGTGCATGCAGCACGGCCACGCCCTCGGGCTGCTTCAGGTTCAGGCGGATGGCGCGCTTGTTGCGCTGCACGAGCCCGCGCAAGGCCGGCGCGGCATAGTCGCCGACGCCGGTGTCTTCGATCTTGATCACGTCGGCGCCCAGGTCAGCGAGGTGCAGCGTGCACATCGGCCCCGGCAGCAGGCGCGTGAGGTCGAGCACGCGCACGCCGGCCAGCGGTGCGGTGGTGGAAGAGTCGGTCATCGTAGGGGGGGGCGCAGTGGTGATGCCGGCCCAGTCTAGGCAGTGGCCTGTGGCCCCGCGATGGCCGATTGCGTGAAACGGATTGGCAGGAACGATCACGCCGCCGAACGCGCGTCATTCATCGGCGAGGAGGCTTGCCCGCCGGCCGCTTGGCGCCGCGGCCGAGGTTGGCGGTGACGAGCGCGGCCGCCAGCGTCACGAGCCAGGAGAAATACACCCACAGCAAGAAGACGGGCACCACCGCAAATGCGCCGTAGACGGCCTTGTAGGTGGGCACCTTGAGCAGGTAGGCGGCAAAGCCGCGCTTGCCCAGCTCGAAGGCGACGCTCGCGAGCAGCCCGCCCACGAACGCATCGCGTCGTCGCACGGGGGCGTTGGGCACGAAATAGAACACGCAGCCGAAGGCGACGAGCCCCAGCAGCACCGGGCCCAGATGGAGCACGAACTCGACGGGGGCCGGCACCGTACCGATCAACCCGATCGACGCGCTGAAGAGATACGACGTGGCCCACAAGCTGGCGCCCAGCGCCGGTGGCCCGACGGCCAGCATCAGCGCGTGGAGCCCCAGCCGCTTGAAGATCGGGCGGCCTTTTTTCACCTGCCAGATCTGATTGAGCGCGTTCTCCACCGTGAGCAGCAGCGCCATGGCCGCGAGCAGCAGGAACAGCGAGCCCACCAGAGTGAGGCCGTTGGCATTGGCCGCGAACTGGCCCAGGTGCTTGAGCACCGTGCGCGAGATCTCGGCCGGCAGCAGGCTCCTGAGCAGATGCTCTTCGATGGCCTGCTCGAAGCGGCTGAAGACCGGAAAGCGCGTGAACAGCGCGAAGCTCACGGCGAACAGCGGCACGATCGACAGCACGGTCGCGAAGGCCAGGCTGCCGGCCACCTGCGGCAGGCGTTCTTCCCTCGCGCGGCGGATGGTGAGCTGCGTCAGGCTGAGCATGCGTTTGCGGACGGAAAGGCCTGAAGCGAAGGAAGGCCCAAAGCAAAGAAGCGTTAGCGGGCACTTGCCTGCTAACGCTTCTGGGAGATCTGGTGGCGCTTCAGGGATTCGAACCCCGGACCTGCGGATTATGATTCCGTGACCCAGGCCCGCAATAGGTCCGCAATACCCAGCAAATCAACGACTTAGCGAAGCTTGAGCCTGCATTGTATCCGCACTGGGCAGCTATGCCGTTGACACCTCGTTGACGCTGTTGACAGTGTGCCTCCGGCGGCCCTGCCGGGGGCCACTCGCCGTGAGGCACCACCGGGGGCTGCTTAACGGCCTGCGGCCTACATCCCCCGGCGATGCCGGAAGCGTACTGAGGGGGAGCGCGTCAAGCACAACTTCCGGGCTTTCGCGGCATAAACGGGGGCCCCTCGCTGCGCTCGACCCCATTTATTCCACGGTCCCGCAAGTTCTGCTTGACCCGAGCGAGAGCTTCAGGACGCGAGAGGGCGACGGCCAGAGCAAGGAACACCGGAAGGGCAAGCCGTGAGCTTGCTACGGTAGTTATCGTAATTACGGTAATTACGATAACGACGAAGGCAGAGAGACAACTGCCACGCTGAAACGCTCACACGTGTACTGGCAGTACAGGTTCAGGCGAGCGCATAGGGAAGTAGCTTGGCGATGTTCCGGGCGTCCGAAAGGGCGCGGTGGTGCTCGCCTTCCAGCTCAAAGCCGACGATCTGCAAGGCCATGGCCATGCCCACCTGCTTGATCCTGCGGGCCTTGGCGAACGCTGCCTTTAGGTTGACGTGGGGGAGCCCTGCCAGCGGGTCAGCGAAGGCATGGCGGGCCGTCTCGCGCTCGATCTGGCGTGCGTCGTACTTGCCCCAACTCCCCCAACACTGCCCGGCGTGCAGGCGGGCGAACTCGGCCAACTCGGCGGCAACCGTGGGCCAGTTCGGCGCGGTGTCGATGCTGGCCTGCTCGATGTGGGTCAGTGAAAGGCAGAAGGGGGTAAGGGTCGGGCGCTCGGTCGGCCTGACAAAGCGCTGCATGGTGGCGATGACTTCACCGGCAGGCGTGGCCCAGACTGCGCCCAGTTCGATCACCTCCATCTGCTCTGGCGTGATGCTTCCATCGTCAGAACAGGTCGCCTCAAGGTCGATGACGAGGATCGGCGCATCCACGGTCAGCCCTCGATGTAATGGCGGCACTCTTCAATCAACGCGGCCATTGCGTCAGCGTCCGGCCTGGCCTCAAGCTCCGCTTTGACCTGGCTGATTTGCTGATCGGTCGGGATCAACTCCGAGGGCGACTCCCACAGCCATTCAATCAGCAGGGGGCGCAGGGTTTCAGGGGGCATGGAGCGCACTTCAGAACGGGTAGGCACGTACACCCCACATCGCACGGTCTGAGCGCGCCCATGGGCTTTCTGGGCCGTCAAAAAAGCGCTTTCCGGAACGCCGAACCGATCATCGTCCTGCACTTCTGCGGCCCTCCAAAAGCTGGAAGTCGTACTGGCAGTACGACTGTGAGTGTTTCAGCGTGCCGCGACCGAATCTGCTTGCACGCGCTCCACCTGCAACAGTAGCAAAACTTCCGTCTGCGACTGGCTTTGACCAGATGAACGAAGCGCCTTGGGAAGCCACGACAAGCCGCTTGATGACTCCACGAGCTTCTGGCTGGTGAGTCCGCCGAGCAGAACCAGTTCGCCATCGGAAAGGCTGACAGTGGTGGACAAGGCGCGCTTGCTGAGCGTGGGGGAGTTGTTGACGCCGGTCTCGGTCTTGGCGAAGTCTGAAATCTGCTGATCGACAAGCAGGTCAATCAAAGAGTCGCGCACCGTGGGAGACAAAGAGAAGATGACGCCAGCACTCCGATACTCGACGGATTGAACGGGAGCACCACCTCCCTGTGGGTAGGAGACAGAGCCGAGGGTGGGCACGTCCTGGCCGACCATCAGTCGGGCAGACGTTCCGCTCTTGACGCGCAGGCGTGGCGAGGAAAGGGTCTTGAAGCGGCTGTCTGAGGCAAGAAGACCAAAGGCTGCATCAATAGTCCCCGACTTGAAAGTGACCGCGTTTGCCTGTGATGGCGAAGAACCGATGGATACGCCGAGCTTTCCACCAAGAAGGCTCAGAGCAAGCGAAAAGCCAGACGCATCTTCACGGCCTGTGGACACCTCGAACAGAACAGCGCGGACAAACACCTCACCAACGGGCAGATCAACCTGGGCAAGCAATCGCTTCAGGTTGGCAACTTCGACTTCCGAGCCCTGGAAGATCAGAGTGTCCGAGTCAGTTTGAACCTGAGCAGATGCACTCGCAGGGGGAGCGTTGGTTGGTGATGGTTCGCCGGGAGAGGAACGAACCGCGCGTTGAACAGAGAAGGCCCCAGACTTGAACAGAGAGCCCAACAGATCGACGAGGTACTGGACGGAACGAAAACGCGGCCTGTAGACGTAGGCGTCGGTGGGAACTGGCTTCGGCTGGTCAGGCTTCTTGACGGTCACGAAGTCAACGCCAGATCTCGTTTCAACGGATAGGCCGAGTGAGTCGAGAAAGGCCGTCCAGAAAGTGCGCAAGTTGCCCTTGGACGAGTCAAACCGGAAAGACACAACGCGACCATCGGAGATGACAGCCGGGTCGATGACGAAGGACTGCTTGAGCACGTCGGCATACACCAGCTGGATAACCTGAGGGACGCTGATGGACTGAAAGTCAAACTTCACAGGCTGTGCTGACGTGGGGACTATCTGCGCCTGAGCAAGCACGCTGAACGCGAGGGCAAGGATCGCAAGCAGCTTTTTCACTTGAGCACCTCCGGGGCTTGAACGGACGGAGCGTGAGGAATGCGGCCAGTCCACCGTGCGACCCGAGCGCCATCAATGTCACCAACCATTGCAGGGCCTGAGGACGTAAAGACGCTGGGACTCTCGACCCGAAGACGCCCTAATTCATCAGATACAACGACCCAGCGGTCAGTGCCGGACTGGTACTCACCGACGATGCGCCACGATTCAGACATTGGAGGCTGATCGACTTTGACCACGGAAGGCTGAGTCGCAGAAGCCGGTGCAGAGGTGGCCGAAGGAGCGGCAGATGTCTTCGCCGCTGTGGGGTGGAAAAAGCGCCAGATCGACACACCTGAAATGAGCGCCAAGACGACAAAGCCGCCCGCGTACATCCACAAGGTTCGATTGCCCAGGATGTTCTGCCGCTTGTCGATTGCCGCCTCGGTGCCTTGCCCGCCAGCGTAGGACTGGTACAGGGGAAAAATCTCTGGGTCGTATGCCTTTTGCCGATGGTCGATGCGGGTCTTGCCATTGATCTTCCAGCCCTCGTGGATGTCAACGCGATAGCGCTTGGCAAGCCCGAGGGACTTGTGCTTCTGCATCTTGAAAGTGAACTCAATCACGTTCTTCACCGAGCGATGCAGGCCGGTCACGTCCTGAGTCATCAGGGCCACGTCGCAGGCCACAGATGTCTTGGGATGCACGTAGTGCCGATGCATGCGAAAGAACTGCATGTGCTCATGGCTGAGCTTGCCAAGGTCTGTGCCCCAGAATCGCCAAGCCTCGTCCACCGCTACGAGGTCGCCGCCCTGAACAACCGAATCAAGCTCCGGCTTCTCCTCGTCCGGGAAAAACTGAGGCTGGGTGATGCGGTCATTGGTGACATGAACGATGCAGCCCAACTTTTCAGCGTCCGCATCGCGTTTGTTCACGAGGTATTCGTGAATGCGATCCTCATCGATGCCGCTGACGTTCGTTACGACCCGTCTCCCCTGTGAAACGGCTTCGAGGATGACAGACGACACAACCTCGTAGGACTTGCCAGAGCCTTGCAGGCCGCAATAGCAGTTGATCGCCATGCGTCACCCGATCACAGGAATTCGACGGATGATGAACCGCGTCGCGTAGGCGGACAGAACCAGAGGGATGCCCGCCGATACGTTGAACAGGTCGAGGAAATACCAGACGCCTGCCGGGATCGACCCCAACGAGGAGCTGATGCCGCCCGCGCTCGGGAATAGACCCGAAGACACAAGCACCTGCATGAATTCAGTCGTGATGAAGAACAAGCCGAAGAACACGGCGAACTTGACGATCACAGACCGCACGAGGAACGCCAGCGCGGCGTTCAGGGCAGAGAGAAGAATGCCAAACATGATGGATCAAGCCCTCAGGATGATGAACGCTGCTGTCATGGCCCACACGGCAGCCATGACGGCATACAACGCCGAACGCTGCTCTTCGCTGATGGTGCAGTGCGCATCCATAACGACTTGCTTGCCGAAAACGTTGAAGGTCGGCTTCGGGCAAATAGCTTGATGCGATGGGACGACGAAGCTGCGGAAGTCGGGGAACAGGTCGAGTAGCGGCTGAAGAATCTGGCGAGCCGTTGGGGTAGGTTCGAGCGTGGGCGAGCCGATGCCGGGGTCAGGACCAAGGTTTTGCAGAGGCGAGCTTGCGGCAGGATTGGTGCTGGGCGATGTCGCTGCCGAAGGGTCTTGTGAGGTTGCAGTCGGGGAAGACGGCAAGGCCCAAGGCGAGTTTGTGGCTGGCTGAGGGCTCACAAAGTCCTGGACGGTGGGCCAACGGTCGGGGTTAGCCTGCCGCCACGCGTCTACCTCAGCAGTCGTGATCGGATCGGTGGCGATGTAGGGAAGGCCGCTGTAGCCAGGTTGAGCAGCAGCGTCTCGCCAAACCTTGTCTGCGAGCGACGCGACGACTTGAGGATTGAGGGGCTTTGACAACTCCGAAGCGGGGAGGGCGTCAACGGCCTGCTGCGCAGTGACCTTGGCGTCGGGCTGAGTAGTCGCCGGAACAGCGATGCACGAGGATGCCCGGTAGACAAAGCCGGGTTGGCAGCTACCGGGTGCACCGCTGGCGAAGTAGGTTGCACCTATGGCCGCATACCCGGTCTGCTTGTAGCCGGTTGCCTTGTTGACGCGAGTGACCAAGCAGCTTGTCTTGGTTGGATTCGACGTGGTGGTGCAGGTGCCGACCTCGTAGGTGCTGGTCGCATCAGCAGGCCAGTTGATGGAGACAGCGGTCTGGATACCGCTCATCGCATCGCCGCTGTAGATGCCCAGAATGCTGGTTTGCCAGTAAGCGCCGCCAGCGACAAGACCATTGCCACTCGGCAACGCTTGATTCTGATGGGTGGTTATCGGGGTGGTGTCGGTCGGGTTAGTCGGAAAGAGCCAGTCAATGACGCCGTTAACCGCCAGAGTGACGCCGACAGTAACAACAGCGCCCACACCAACAGAAATCGCCACGGTAGCCCAGGCAGGGGCTGTAATAGCGCCTGCCACGATGGCAGCGGCAGTGCTACCTGCAACAGTGCCAACGCTGCCAGACACCAGATTGAGTGTTGCGCCAAAGCGAGGATCGTTGGCGGCAAATCCTCGCTTGAATGCCTTTTGTTGAATGGCTGCTGAGATTGCACTTTGCATCCTCGAAACGGGCACGGCTTGAGCAAGCGCGGCGTTGATGAAAAAGCAGGCCAGCAGGAATGCCACGAAGAGCCGCTTCATGTCATTGATCCTTGCTGATGCCAGCGACGACAGCCCAGCCGCAAACGATGCCCCAGGCGAAGATGAACAGGTACCAAAGCTGGACGATGGTCATTTGAGGCCCCTTGAACGCTTCCAGTTGCGGTAGGCGCGATTGCTTGACTCGCGTCGATAGCGACGCTTGAACTCCGAGTTGCGCTGGAGGTCTTGGAGAAAGACCACTTGATCACGCACCGTGCCACCCCGGAACGTCACCAAGACCGCGATCACGGCAAAAGCAGCCACGTACAGCGCACCAAGGGCGGCTGCGACAGCCAGCACCACGGAAATGAGGTCGCTCGGGACAAAAGCACTCACGATGGGAGAGAAGTCGATTGCCATTGATCCTCCAAAAAAGAAATGGGGCGGGTTTGAACCCCGCCCCGAAGCGGCAGGAGTTCGGAAGGATCAGCCGCGAATCATCGACAGCACGGTCTTCGCGCCACGGATCGCGACGTAGACGCCCGCCAGCAAACCACCGATGGCCAGCACAGCGGTGATCACCGTGCTGAAGTCGATGGCGTTGGTCAGAGGGGTGAGGTCCGGTGCGGTGCCAGCGGCAAACGACAGGACGGGGGAAGCGGCCACAGCGGCCAGAGCGAGGTTCTTCAGGGTCTTCATGTGATTTCCTTTCGAGAGAGAGAAGACATACGGGAAAGCGCCCGTTCGCATAGACCTATCCACGGCGGACCATTCCGAGGACGAGCCCAATTCCATGAGCGGAGAAATAGAGCCCGACCACCATCGAGAAGGCGAGGCCCCAAACCCCTGCCGCGTAGGCGTAATCAAATTCGCCCAGTGCAGCGTCAATTTGGTTCTGCTGAGCCGGGTCAAGCAGGTAGGCTTGAACCCGACCGGGTACGTAGTACTGAGAGCCAACACGGGGGCAAGCAGCTTGCTGTGCAGTTGTGGCGGACGTGGAAGGCACACAAACCACGACGTTTTGCAGAGTCCCCGTTGCCATGGCTCAAACCTCAAGCGGCCTTCTTGGCGGGGGCGGCTTGGGCGTCACCGGGCTGCACAAACCGGAGGTTGTGAACGACAGTGATCTTCTTTTCGCGCTCGCCGCTACCCTGCAAGACTTCTTCGAGTTCGACCTCGACCTCGATGGGGCCGGTCGAAAGCAGGTTGATGTGCTTGATGCGCTCGTAGTTGGAAGAGTCGCCCCACTTCACGGCCTCATAGCCAAGGCCCATCGTGCCACCGGGGTTCTTCTGCGGGGTCATCAGCCAGAGATGGGTTGCGTCGAACACGACGCCGGTTTCCTTGATGACGCCCTTGCTGGCATAGGCGTTCATGAGGTAGGTACGCTTGGTGAAGCGGGAATTGGCGAGGAAAAGAGACATGGAAAGCTCCTAGAAGGTTGATTTCTCCGGCGGTTCCGGAAGGTTGTTAACGAAGGAAATGACGTCATCGAAGTTGCCGACGCTGGCGATCTGCAACAGGACAACCCGAGCGTCAAAAGGCTGTCCCAACACCTTGAGCCACTGATCGAAGGTCAGCGATCCAAGAAGTACGGCGGGCTCTTCCTGAGCCTCTGCAATCTGTTCGTCAGTCAAGTCGTCGATGTCGAAGCGCGCCTTCAGACCGCGTGACCAGACAAGCTGCCGAGTGCTTTCAATTCGGTTCTCGCCCATCCGACTAACTGAAGTGGCGTACTCGACCCAAGACTCACCAGCGGCTTTGTCGCCTTCTGAGAACTGGCCGAGCAGACCGAACGGGGTGAAGGAATCGCCGCGTGCGCTTTTCAGCGAACCTCCGGCGACCTCGTACTCAAGCCCCCATTTGCCAACGTAGTCACCGGCTGCGTTGCCACCACGCACGTCAAGGGCGAGACGAGGAAGCTCCCAGCCATATTCCTTGCGAGCCGCCGAAGCCCAGCGACCCCAAAGGGAATCACCGACTTCTGACCACAGCAAAGGGCGCTCGCAGAAGAGCAGGCTGTGAACGTGGGGATGCCAGCCGTTGAGGCCCTTGGTGAACTCAAGAGCACGTATCTGCCCCACGATGCCGAAACGCTCGCGGAAGAGCTTTGCAGACTTGCCTGCGTTCAGACGGTCGAACAGGCGCTGAAGACGCTCAAGAACGAGGGCGCAGGAGTCGCTGGCTGCATGAGGAACAGTGCAAGTCAGGAGGCCGCAAACCCCGCCGCTCTCGTTCATCCGATTGGTCGCAACGACCAATTCAGCGCGACGCCTAACGGCAATCTTCCGGGCACAAACGGGGCAGTGCCAGACTGAGCCGCACTGAACGATGCCGCCGAAGTGAGCGCGCTTGTGCTGCAAAGCACGGTAAATCTCGACGCCCTTCTTCTGATCAACGACACCGACCCCGCAGCGAACGACGCGGTACGCGGGGACTTCAGCGCCGCTTTCCTTGACCCAACGGAAGCGAGCAAGCAGCTTGCGAGCGGCAGACCTCAAGAGGTAGCTCGTAGCTACCGCCTCGAACTGATCGACCTCGTAAAGGCCAGGGCCAACCTGCTTGCGGACTTCCCCGCTGTCAAGATCGACTTCGATGCCGAAGCCCTTGGGAAGAGGAAGCGTGACCAGTTCTTGATCCATCACGCACGCCCCTTTTTGCTCAAGGTGACGGCGTTTTCGCCATATATACCAAGGGGCGACCTCGGGGCGGCGTTGCCACCACCCGTGCGTCCGTCCTCGCTGACGCTGCGGGCGGGCGCACGGGTAGTGGCAAGAGCCGAATAGAACGACATGGCCCGGCTGTTCAACTCGGGCCAGAAGTCCATTTGGACGGGTGAAGCGGCGCGACGCGACTTCACAGCACGAACTCCTGAGCGCGCTCTGCTGCCTTCAATCGAACGGCTTCGACGTTGATGAAAACGCGACGCCCAACGGTGATCTGGGGCCAATAGCCGCGCTCAGCCTGCGCAACCAGCACGCCGACGGGAACCCCGATAGCGGTGGCAAACGCCTCTCGCGTCATGAGCGGCACTGTTGGAAGTGCAGAATGAGTAGTAGAGTCCATATCCGGTACGCAGTGCGCTGTCGTGCTGATTTACGTAGCTGTGTATGCCATACACAGTAATGCAAAGCATACACAATAAACCGGCAATGTCAATACACGAGCGGTTCAATCAGGTATTGCTGCTGACCGCGCCGACTGAAAAGCGCAACAAGTGGCTTGAAGACCAAACCGGCATCCCAGCCTCAAAGTGGATGCAACTGCTACTTGGCCGTCAGAAATGCACGCCTGAAATGCTGGAAGCCTTCTGCCAGCGATGGCCTGAATACGCCGAGTGGCTGATGACGGGCGACGTGCTTGTGAAGCAGGAGTCCCCAGCGGTGGCTTCCACCGAAGAACTGCTGGACAGCGCCATGCAAAAGGTAAAAGCGGCGAGCAGCAAGGAAGAGTTTGAGCAAGCGTCGCAGGGGCTCGCCAAGGCTGTAGCTTTTGCCGCTGTGTTCAAGAAGTCAGGAAGCGTGGACGATGGCAATCACGAAAGGTGACAGCGGATGGAAGGTAGACATCCAGCCAGGAGGAAGAGGGAGCAGGCGCTTCAGAAAGTCCTTCAAGACGCTTGCCGAAGCGAAGGCTTGGGAGGCTTGGCTGACCACGCAAGTAAACCAGTCTCACAGCAAAGACTGGGCACCAGAGAAGCGAGACACGCGAAGGCTGTCTGAACTGGTTGGTACTTGGTACGAGGTACACGGGCGTGGGCTTCGTGCAGGCGAAGGCACCAAGAAGAGGATGCAGGCAGCCGCAGAGGCGATGGGTGACCCAATGGCGGACAGGTTCAGCGCTGAAGTGTTCGCTGCTTACCGTGCGAAGCGACTTGAAGCGGGTGTGACGGCGGCCAACATGAACCGCGAACTTGCCTACTTCCGAGCGATGTTCAACGAGTTAGAGCGTCTTGGCTCTTGGAACACGGACAACCCGCTGTCAAAGCTCAGGTCGTTCAAGGTGGCAGAACGTGAGTTGAGCTACCTGACAGAAGAGCAGATCAAAAAGCTGCTTGAAGAACTGGGCAAAGCAAGGAATCCGCATGTGCTGCTGGTGACGAAGCTGGCCCTGAGCACTGGTGCGAGATGGAGCGAAGCCGAGGAAATCGAGATCGGTCAGATCAAAGCCGGACTTGTGCAGTTCACGAAGACGAAGAGTGGGAAGCTGCGCTCGGTGCCGATCAGTGATGAGTTGGAGCACGAACTGCGTGAACACCACAAGCAGCACGGCATGGTCAACCGAGTTTTCGGCCCAGCTTGGGCGGCTTTTCGTGAGGGAATTGAGCGGGCGGAAATAGCATTGCCAGAAGGGCAGATGACTCACTCGCTGAGGCATACGTTCGCGAGCCACTTCATGATGAGTGGCGGAAACATACTGACTTTGCAACGCATCCTTGGGCACCAAAGCCTAACGATGACCATGCGTTACGCGCACCTTGCGCCGGATCACCTTCAGGAAGCAAAAAGGCTCAATCCGCTCGCGTTGCTAGGCGAGCGGAAATAGATCGCAGAGCGTCTAAGCCAGGGCTGAGCGCTTCTTGCCCAAGGGCTGTTTCAAAGCCTTGCTGTGATCTTGCGCCTCAAGCGCATTTCGAACGCAATTGGCGATGGCGCGGGCGAACCTCACTGGAACGGCATTGCCGATCTGAAGCTGTACTTCGCGCTTGTTCGCCCCGATAAATGCCCAGTCGTCCGGGAAGGTCTGGAGCCGTGCGTACTCGCGTGCAGTGAAGGTTCGCATTCTCTTGGCTGAAATACGCCAGAGGGTCACATCTGCACCTGGGTTGCGAATGTACTTCTCGGTAGTGCGATCCTTGGCGACCCGCTCGGCCTTCACATTGCCTTGAGCAAAGCCCCAAACTGTAGCCGTGTCGATCGCTGGGAACGGCGAATCGAACGAGCGAATGGGGTTGCCGTCCGAAGCAGTCCGACTGATTCGAATAGGCAAGATGGGCTCATCCTTGCGGACACGTCCCCCAAGGGTCGTATGAACTTGACTCTCGAAACCCCACTCTGGATTGTGGTTCGGAAGACTGATGTCCGATCCGTCAAGTAAATCTGCCAAGAAAGGGCCGCTCGGGGTGATTCCGTCCGCAGATGGAAACTCAAAGTGCGGATTGAATGCACCCTTAAAGGCTATAAAAACAAATCTACGGCGGGTCTGCGGAACGCCAAACTCACTTACGCGAAAGAACGCAGAGCGAGTCGTGTAGCCGATTGCTGCAAGCTCATCGATGATCTGGTCCGCGAAGGGTCGCCCAGTATCCGGGTGAATCATCGTGCGGAGATTTAAAACATTCTCCATGACGATAGCTCTGGGCTTCATCAACTTGGCAATGCGAAGCACCTCCCGATAAAGCGTGTTTCTCACGTCGTTCGGGTCGCGTTTCCCGCCAAGCGAAAAGCCCTGGCAAGGGAAGCCCGCAAGCAATACGTCCAGTCCCTTGCGGAAAGAAGGCGTGTAGTGCCGAACGTCGTCATGCACAACTTGCCATTGAGGGCGGTTGTGCTTGAGGGTCGCAACGGCATACGGGAGGATGTCGTTCGCCTCGGTGTGAATAAAGCCGGCAGCCTCGAATCCAAGATCGAGCCCACCAGCGCCTGCGAACAAGCCTAGCGAGGTGTACTCAGACGGTTCGGAGTATTCGAGGTGAACTGCCATGTTTTCAAACGTTGCGGGGCGTCAACGTAACGGGGCCATTGCCCTGCCCGCGAATCTTGTATGCGACAAAAGAATGAGGTCTGCCAGCGTTGGGGTTGGGTCCCTTTTCAGAACTGAGCAAATTCTGTCGAAGATCGAAAGAATACCCAGTAACCACCTCCTGAGCTTCGCTACGCTGTAATTGTCCGACAGCCTCCAGGACCTCCGGGAGGTCGGAAACACCATCTTCCAAAATCAAAGTCGCTTGTGCTGACGTTCCGGCGGCGAGGGCGTAGGGCGTTGCACAGACGTACATGCGACGATCCCGGATCAAGATGTCCCCGTAAGAGCCTGCGCCCCGGAAGCTCTGATTGGTGTTGGTGTTCTCCGTCTCGGCATTGAGGAACGAAGCGGAGCAGAGCACCAAATCGAAGACGGCGTACTCTTGCTCCGTGGTCTGCGGGTAGCGGCCGAAGATGTAGAAGATGGAGCGCCCGTCATGCTGAGCGAGCGGAAGCTGACTGTTGCAGTCGAAGTCAGCGACGCGGCCGGGGTGAGCCAGCCCCTTGACCTCAAAACCGCATGGGTGGTCTTCAAGGATGAAGTCGGGATAGCCGTGGCGGCCCTGTTCTTGGAACGCGAGGCCAGCAGCTTGTATGCGGCGCTTCACCCAGTTCTGGAAGTGGTATTCCTTGTCTTGCTGGTTGGCTCGAACGATTGGGACATCGTTGTGGAAGCCGTGCGCCAGCGAGAGGAAGACCCTCAGTTGAGGGGCGAGCAGTTCAAACTGATGCTGTGGAATCCCGAAGAACACTTCAAGCCGTCCTAGGTCTGAGCTTCGGGAGCGGGGAGCACACAACGAAGCGGGTTCAAGCACCGCAGCGCAACGAAGCCACAGCAACTTCCCCGTTGACACTTCGTTGACAGCGCGCAAGGAACAAGGGCCTAGCATCGCTGCTAAGCCCTTGATTTCACTTACAAATTTTGGTGGCGCTTCAGGGATTCGAACCCCGGACCTGCGGATTATGATTCCGTCGCTC
>CAMLLU010000026.1 GCA_946480925.1 uncultured Rivibacter sp. | reverse complement strand
CGGGCAGCGTTTGCGAGGTGAGTGCGGCGGTGGTGGGGAAGCTGCCGGGGTTTGCGTCCACCGTGGCGCGCGGGGCGTCGTGGTGGAGTGCGGCGGCAAAGGTGCTGACGGTGGCGGGGAAAGCCCTGGGGGCGCTGGGTGGAGCGATCATGGCTGGATGGGATGCAGCGAAAGCGGTCCAGGAATTTCAGAAGGGCAACTTCGGTGTGATGGCGCTGTACGCAGGATCGGCCATCCTCGGAGCCGTGGTGACGATAGGCTTCCTGTGTCTGTGGCACCCCATCATGATGATCGTGTTGGTGGCAGCCCTTGTACTGGTGGCATGGTTCCTGGAGAAGTACAAGGACAACAAGCTTCAGAGTTGGCTGGAGCAATGCATCTTCGGCAAGGGGACGCACTATCCGGATGCCAAGCTGGAGATGGACGAGTTCGAGTTGGCGCTGAAGTAAGCGAGGCAGTCATCGCATGGACTACACAGGCCTGATCCACAAGGACTACAGATTCAATCGGGAGCTCACGGAGGAAGAGCGAGAGAGGCAGCTGAGACAGAAGGAGCGTCTGGATATCGAGACGCACTACGGGTTGAGCGTCGTCAAGATGAGCGGTACGTATCTCGAGCTGGTGGACCGCTACTACGAATGGCGCGGTGTGCTGTTCACGTTCATGAGTGCATTGATCGCTGTTTTTGGCATCGCGTACCTATCAATCATCGCAATTGCTATTGGACGCGCTGATGATCCTGCACACGCGAACGACTGGCTAGGTGTTCTCATCGTGAGTGTGCTTTGGCTGCCCATCATGGGGTTAATGATGTGGGTGGCACTCAAAGAGTCCTTCACGCACACCTATTTCCCGATCCGCCTGAACCGCCGCAACCGCAAGGTCTACGTGTTCCGCCCGGGCCGCCCCGGCAAGCCCATCCTGACGGCCGACTGGGACAAGCTGTTCTTCACGCTGGGGCGCTGCCGCAGAGGCATGGAGCCGGGCCAGAACTGGGACGTCCGGGGTCATGTATTGGCAGATGACGGAAAAACCGTGCTCGACACGTTCGCACTGAGCCCCTCCTACATGCCTGAGTCCGAAGATGGCATACAAGCCCTTAAGGGGCACTGGGAGTTCGTGCGTCGCTACATGGAAGAAAACCCGAAGGAGACGAGCCAGCGCGTGGAAATGTGCGTGCCCATCGACGGCACGCGAGAGAGCCTGGCATTTGGCCGGCAACGCTTTCACGGCAACTTCTATCCCAGCGGCTTGTGGGCTTGGTACCTGCTCTACCCGCTGTGGCAGCTGTGCATCCTGGGCCGCTGGATCGCCGGGCTGACGTGCAGGCCACCGGTATGGCCGGCAGAGATCGAGGCGCAGTGCCGAATCGAGCCGGGCGATCCTTACGCACGCGATGCGAGCATGAATCCGCCGGATGTAGCGCGATAAACAAACAGAAGTGGTCCTGAGCGAGTCTTCCCGCAAGGCACCGGTCTCTGGCCGACTGGGCGCGTTCTAAAAAGCTGACGTACTACGCAAACCAGAGCGCTGCTTCGCGACTCACCGCCCCGGCACAGCGCTGGGCTGCAACCAGCGCGGCTTCCAGAACCCGGTGGAAAGGCTCGTGCCCAGCACGATGACCACACACCCCACCACCATGGCCGTCGTGATGGCCTCCTGCAGGAACACCCAGCCCCACAGCACCGCGAACGCCGGGATGAGGAAGGTGACCGCAATCGCGTTGGCCGGGCCGATGTGCGCGATGAGCCTGAAATACAGCACGTAGGCGATGGCCGTGCTCAGCACGCCCAGCAGCAGCACCGCGCCCCACGCCGTGGCCGACACGGGGCCTGCTGGCCACCAGATGAAGGCAGGCACCGCCAGCGCGATGGCGGCCGACAGCTGGCTGCCCGTGGCCACTGCCAGCGGCGGCACGCCGGTGAGCCAGCGCTTCGTGGCGCTGGCCGCAATGCCGTAGAGCAGCGTGGCAGTGAGGCAGCCGATCACGGCCCAGCCGGTGGCCATGCCGTCGGCGCCGGGCTTGAAGCTGGCTTTGTCCCACGCCAGCCACACCACGCCGGCAAAGCCGATCACGAGGCCCAGCACGCGTGAGGGCGTGAGCCCGTCCTTCAGCCACAGCCAGGCCACCACGGCGCCCCACAGCGGCGTGGTGGCGTTGAAGATGGAGCTCAGGCCCGCGGTGATGGACAGTGCCGCGTAGCTGTAGAAGAGAAAGGGCAGGGCCGAGTTGAGCAGGCCCACGACGAAGATCGCCTTCCAGTGCTTGCGCATGGTCGGGCCCTGGCCCTGCCACCACAGCAGCGGCAGCAGGCAGGCGGTGGCCACCGCCACGCGCACGGCGGCCAGCGCCACCGGGCCGAATTCACCGGCGCCCAGGCGCATGAACAGGAACGATGCGCCCCACAGGCCGGCGAGGATGAGCAGCTCCCCGATGTCTTGCGTCTTCAAGAAAGGATCCCTTCGAGTTTGAGCAGTGCAGTCTTGCGGTGCAGCCCGCCAGCGTAGCCGGTCAGCGAGCCGTCGCGCCCCAGGATGCGATGGCAGGGCACCACCACCGACACGGGGTTGCGGCCCACCGCCGCGCCCACGGCCCGCACGGCCGCCGGCGTGCCGATGCGCTGTGCGATCTCGCCGTAGCTCTGCGTCTGCCCGGCCTGCACGGCCAGCA
Organism: uncultured Rivibacter sp.; assembly: GCA_946480925.1. The sequence continues at coordinate 67,798 of CAMLLU010000026.1, read as the reverse complement.
GCGCGCGCCACACGTTGAGCTGGAACGGCGTGCCATGCAGGTCGAGCGCGAGGTCGAAGTGTCGGCGCTTGCCGGCCCAGTAGTCGGTGAGCTGGCGAGCAGCCTCGTTGAGCAGTGGGTCATCACGGCGCTCGGGGGCGTCGATGGTGCCTGGGTGGTCCTTCTGGCCTTCGAACCAGGCGCCGGCCAGGCCGGTGGCCGTGCGCGCCAGCAGCAGGGCGCCCAGCGGCGATTCGAAGGTCATCTGCGCGGTGTATTGGGGATGGGCTTTCATGATGAGGTCTCCAGCGAGTTCCACAGGCGCAGCAGCGCGTACGAGCGCCACGGCGTCCAGGCTTGTGAACGGGTTTCGGCTTCACGCTCGGCGCGCGTGCCTTTGGGCAGGCCCATGGCCTTGAGGGCCGCCACGTCGCCGGGCGGAAAGGCATCGGGCCAGCCTTGCCAGCGCATGGCGATGTAGTGGGCCGTCCAGGCGCCCAGGCCGGGCGTCTGCACGAGGCGCTGCACCAGGGCCTGCGGTGGTTGCGATGCCGCCAGCGCTTCCATCTCCGGCCACTCGCGTGCGAGCGCCTGGATGGCGCCGACCTGCGCACGCAGGATGCCGAGCTCGCCGATGCGGTCGGGCTCGGCTTGCGCAAGCACCTCGGGTGCGGGGAAAGCCGTTGCCAGCTCGGGCCATGGCGTGGGCAGCGACGTGCCGAACCGCTCCACCAGCCGGCGCGCCAGCGTGCGGGCCGCGGCCACGGTGACGCGCTGGCCGAGCACGGCACGCACCGCGAGTTCGAAGCCGTCGAGGCTGCCGGGCAGGCGCGTGCCCAGGCCGCCGCCGGGCAGGGTGATCAGGGCCGTGTCGATCACCTCGGGCGATGCATCGAGGTCGAGCCAGCGACGCGCGGCCTGGGCCACGCCGCCGCTGGCTGCGGCCAGCGTGGGCGCGAGGCGCAGCTTCACGTGGTGGCGTTGCGGCACGAATTGCACGTCGAGCCAGCCCGGCTCGCTGCTCAGCACGCCGGCACGCAGCGTGCGGCGCAACCGCAGCGCCTGGGCATCGACCGCTTCGACGCCGGGGATGGCGCGCCGCTCGACGAAGCGCAGCAACGCTTCCACGTCGTAGGGCGGGCGGTAGCCGAGCGTGAGCTCGATCGCAGGCTCCTGCGGCTCGGGCACGGCCACGTCGTCGCGCCCCTCGCGGCGCAGCTGCGTGGGGCTCAGGCGATAGCGCTCGGCAAACGCAGCGTTGAAGCGCCGCAGGCTGCCGAAGCCGCTGGCCAGCGCCACCTGGGCCATGCTGAGCCGGCTGTCGGTGAGCAACTGCTTGGCCAGCAGCAGCCGGCGCGTCTGCAGGTATTGCACCGGCGTTACGCCGTGCTCGGCCTGGAAGATGCGGCGCAGGTGGCGGTCCGTCACGCCGAGTTGCTGTGCCACGCGGGCCAGCGTGGGGCCGGAGCCGCCATCACTGTCGAACGCGATGTGGTCGAGCGCCGTGGCGGCCTGCTTGGCCAGCGTGCTGGAGGCGTCCATTACCGACCACGCGAGCCCGGGACCGGGCGCCACTTCGGGCCGGCACTTCAGGCATGGCCGGAACGCCGCGGCTTCCGCCTGTGCCGGCGTCTCGAAGAAGCGGCAGTTCTCGCGCCGTGGCGTGCGCACGCGGCAGATGGGGCGGCAGTAGATGCCCGTGGAGGTGACCCCCACGAACAGGCGCCCGTCGAAGCGCGCATCTCGGGCCTTGAGGGCGAGGTAGGCGGCGTCTGCATCGAGGTTCATGCAGATCATTATGGGCATCCGACCGGCGAGGACTCGCCGTTTTCGGACATATGGATGGGGCTGCCGCTCAGGCGACCGCACTACGAGGCGTCTGCTCGGTGCCGCGGCCGGACAAGGTGTAGATCGTCGTGATCAACGCCTGCGGATCCACCGGCTTGGCCAGATGCACCTGGAAGCCCGCCATCAGCGCGCGGATGCGATCGCCCGGCTGGGCCAGCCCGGTGAGCGCGATGGCCGGTACGCGCGCGTGCAGCGCCACGCCGCGCTGCGCCTCGATCTGCCGGATGCGCCGCACGACGGTGTGTCCGTCTTCGTCGCCCAGGGCGATGTCGCAGATGAGCGCCTGCGGCCAGCGTTCGCTGGGCAGTTGTTCGAGCCATTCCAGGGCCACGCGGCCGCTGGCGAAGGGGGTCACCTCGGCGCCTGCCTGTTCGAGCACGGCCTGCAGCACTTCGCGCGCCTCGGACTGGTCGTCGATGCAGACCATGCGCAGGCCTTTCAGCGGCTGGTGCAGGCTCGTGACGGCGCTCTCGATGGGGTGCTCCGCATGCACGGGCCCGACCTCCATGTGCCGCAGCGGCAGCTCCACCACGTAGCGCATGCCACGCATCGAGGTGGGCGTCTCGACCATGAAGCGGCCGCCGTGGCGCTCGATGATCGAACGCAGCGCCAGCGGATCGGGCGGCGTGTCGGTGACCGGCGTGCCGTCGCCCACCAGCGCCAGCGGCCGATCGGTCACGTGGCGGCCATCGGTGACGGAAAGCCGCGCCGTCGTGCCTTCCATGCTTTCGAGCCGCAGCTCGATGCGCCCGTCCACCGGCGTGGCGGCCAGCGCCTGCAGACAGAGCTCGCGCAGCGCCTGCGAGAGGCTGCCCGGGTCGCCCGTCACCAAGGCGCGGTCGGTCTCGATGTCGGAGTACAGCCGCACCTGGCGCTCGTCGAAAGCCTCGCGCAGGCCGTCGATCACCCCAGCCACCAGTACCGCCAGGTTCAGCGGCTGGCGAGCCAGCTCGCGCTCGAGCCGCTCGAACTGCTGCTGCTCGCGCTGCAGCTTCCACAGTTGCGCGTACAGCCCTTCGTGCTGCATCAGGTCGTCGTGCCTGCCGCGCTCGACGATGCGCCCCCTGTCGAGCACGATGATCTCGTCGGCATTGACGATGGTCGACAGCCGGTGCGCAATGATCAGCGTGGTGCGCCCCTGCGCAATGCGGTCGAGCTCGTTCTGGATGGCGCGCTCGGCACGCGTGTCGAGCGCGGAGGTGGCTTCGTCGAGCACCATGATCGGCGGGTTCTTCAGGAAGGCGCGCGCGATCGCGATGCGCTGCTTCTCGCCGCCCGAGAGCTTCATGCCGCGCTCGCCCACCACGGTGTCGTACTGCTGCGGCAGCGAGAGGATGAACTCGTGCACCTGCGCAGCCTGCGCCGCCTCGATGACTTCGGGCATGCCGGCGCCCATGCGACCGTAGCCGATGTTGTAGGCAATGGTGTCGTTGAACAGCACCGTGTCTTGCGGCACCACGCCGATGGCCTGGCGCAGCGACGCGAGCTGCACCTGGCGCACGTCTTGCCCGTCGATGGTGATGCGCCCGGCGTTCGTGTCGTACAGCCGCAGCAGCAGCCGCGCCAGCGTCGACTTGCCCGAGCCGCTGCCGCCCACCACCGCCACCGTCTGGCCGGCACCGATGGTGAAGCTCACGTCGTTCAGGATGGGCCGGCCGGTTTCGTAGGAGAAATCGACGTGCTCGAACACCACCTCGCCGGCCGGCACGCCGAGTTGCCCGCTGGTCGGCACATCCACGATCTCGGGCTGCTGCTCGAGCAGCCCGAACAGCTTTTCGGTGTTGACCAGTGCGTCTTTCGCTTCGCGGAACACGAAGCCCAGCGCATTGAGCGGCAGGCAGATCTGGATCACGTAGCTGTTCACCAGTACCAGGTCGCCCACCGTCATGGCGCCGCGCACCGTCTGCTCCCCGGCCAGCAGCATGACGGCGGCCACGCCCGCGGCGATGATCGCGCCCTGGCCGATGTGCAGCGCCGAGAGCGCCTTCTGGTTGCGCACGCTGCCTTCGATCCACTGGGTGCAGATGTCGGCATAGCGTGCCCGCTCGAACTGCTCGCGCGCATAGACCTTCACCGTCTCGTAGTTGAGCAGCGTGTCCACCAGCCGGCCGTTGGCCCTCGAGTCCATGTCGTTGACGGCGCGCTGGCGCAGCTCGCGCTTTTGCGTCATGAGCATGGTGTAGCTGGCATACACCGCGAAGGTGAGCACGATGGCCACGGTGAACCACAGGCTGTAGCCCACGGCCATGACGACCAGCACGCCCACGAATTCGACCATCGTGGGCACCACGGTGAACAGGCCCGCCCCCAGCAGGAAGCCGATGCCGGCGGTGCCGCGCTCCACGTCGCGAATGAGCGAGCCGGTGTTGCGCTGCACGTGGAAGCGCGGGCTGAGCGACAGCAGGTGGCCGAAGGTGCGCTCGGCGAATGCCTTGACGGTGCGCTGCGTGACACGCGCGAACACGAGGTCGCGCAGCTCGGTGAACAGCGTGCCCGAAAAGCGCAGCAGCGCGTAGCCCAGCAGCAGGAACACCGGCAGCACCAGCACCACCTGACCGGTATTGAGGTTGTCGGCCGACATTTCTGACGGCTGGCTGAAGCGGTCGACGATGGCCTTGAGCAGCAGCGGCACGCACACGCCGGCCACTTTGGCCAGCACCAGCAGGGCGAGGGCGAGCGTGGTGCGCTGGCGGTAGCTCCAGGCGGCGTTCCACAAACCCTGGAACACCTTGTGGCGGAGGTCGGGGTCGAGGGCCATGCCGCGCAGGCGCAATCGGCGTGCCCGGCGGCCACCGGCACGCCGCCGCACGGTGCGCCCTACATCGCCTTGAAAAGATGCACGTAGGCGCGGCTGACCGGTAACTCCTGCGCGTAACCCTTGATTCGAACGAAGAGGCGGCTGGCTTCGTTGCGACGCGTGCCGGCCAGGTAGCGCAGGTTCACCAGCGTCGAACGGTGGATCTGCCAGAACTGGCTCGCGTCGAGCTGGGGGGCGAGTTCGGCGATGGCGGTGCGGATGAGGTGTTCGCCATCAGCGGTCTGCACGCAGGTGTATTTGTGAAGGGCGCGAAAGAACATCACCTCTTCGATGGGGATCTGGTGCGTCAGCCCGCCCTGGCTGGCCCGCACGTAGCGCAGCGGTGCCTGCAGCACGGCATCGGGCCGCAGCTGCTGCAGCAGGCGGGCCAGCCGGGCGTCGCCGCGGTCGCCAAGTGTGTCGCTCAACCGGCGTTGCAGGCGCTCCACCGTGCGCGCCAGCCGCTCGCCCGTAAGAGGCTTGAGCAGGTAGTCGAGTGCCTCGCGGTCGAAGGCCTCGATCGCGTATTCGTCATGGGCCGTGACGAAGACGACGCGGGTGTCGCCTTCGATGCCCTGCGCCACCTCCAGCCCCGAAAGGCCGGGCATGCGGATGTCGAGGAAGGCGATGTCGGGCTCCAGTCTCTCGATCGCAGCCGCGGCCTCCACGCCGTTGGCCGCCGTCGCCACCACTTTCAAGGCAGGCCACAGAGCGGCGAGCTGTTCGACCAAGTGGCGCGCGAGATGGGCTTCGTCGTCAGCCACGACGGCGGTGAAGGCGGACGCGGCGGCCTGGGTGTTCATGCCGCAGGCGCGGTGGTCGCATAGGGCAGCTGCAGGCTGGCGAGCACGCCGCAGCCTCGGGGGCCAGGCTGGAGGTGCAGCGCCGCACGGTGGCCGAACAGGCCATCCAGCCGGGCACGGATGTTGTCGAGCGCGCTGCCGGCCCCTGGGCGTGGCAGGCGCGATGCCGGAGCGCCCAGGCCGATGCCGTCGTCACACACGCTCAGGTGCAGCTGGCCGCCCTCGAGCCAGGCCCGCACGCTCACCGTGCCGCCCTCGGTGCTGGGCTCCAGGCCGTGGTGCACGGCGTTTTCCACCAGCGGCTGCAACAGCAGCGGCGGCAGACTCGCATCGAGCAGCTCGGCAGGCACGTCGATGGCGTAACGCAGCCGATCGCCCATGCGGATTTGCAGCAGTTGCAGATAGGCCTGCACCGTGTCGAGTTCGTGCCCGAGCGTGTGCCCGGTGCGGCGCAGGCGGCCGAGCGAAGCACGCAGGTAGTCGACGAAGGTTTCGAGCATATGCCGCGCGCGGGGAGGGTCAGCCTCCATCAGGCTCAGCACGTTGGCCAGCGTGTTGAACAGGAAGTGCGGCTCCATCTGCGCCTGCAGCAGTTTGAGCTGCGCCTCGGTGGCGCGCCGCTCGACCTCCTGCTTGTAGCCGCGATGCGAGAACCACAGCAGCAGGATCACCGTGAGCAACGCGGTCAGCAAGATCGACGCGCTCAAGACGAGCGGGCTTTCCAGCAGCGACGACAGGTCGCCCATGGCGAGCCAGTAGCCCAGCGGCCAGCCCATCAGCAAGCCGCAGCAGACCACGGTGCAGAACAGTGCGGTGCTGGCTCTGCGCGAGAGGCGGGCCACGCGCGCAGAGCCCATCGACGCGGTCACGATGGCGAACAGCGCCTCAATGAGGTAACCGATGGTGAGCGACATCACCAGGTTGGCGCTGAAGGTCCGTTGCACGTATGACCAGGTGAGCCGGTCGTAATGGCCCTGCGCGAGCACGAGGGCCACGGTGACGGCCGCCGTCATGAGCAGGCAGAAAAGCGCGGTCCACACGAGCTGTAGCCAGTAGGGGCCGGTGGGGCGCAGCGATGCGCTGCCCCACTCGCTCATCGATAGCCGCACGACCTGTCGGTTCAGCATGCGGGCAGTGTATGTAAGCGGTGGTTCGAATCGTGGTGCTTGCGACGGATGGCAAGCTGTTGCGACAAGTGGCAACCGGCGCGGTGCCTTGGCACTGGCTGCCTACAATGCGCCGTCCTCCGCTACCCACTCCCTCGGGCAGACTCCTCATGCAAGTGCACGCCTCGGTCTTCAAGGCCTATGACATCCGCGGCATCGTCGGCAAGACGATCGACGAAAGCTTTGCAGAACACCTGGGCCGGGCCTTCGGCACGCAGGCACTGGCCGCCGGTGAAAAGGCCGTGGCGGTTGGCCGTGACGGGCGCCTCTCGGGCCCCGGCCTCGCCGCAGCGCTGATGCGCGGGCTGGCCTCCACCGGGCTCGACGTGGTGGACATCGGCGCGGTGACCACGCCCATGCTCTATTACGTAGCCGCCACGCGGGCCGAATACGGCTGTCGCAGCGGCATCCAGGTCACCGGCAGCCACAACCCCAAGGACTACAACGGCTTCAAGATGGTGCTGGCCGGCCGCGCCATCTACGGCGAAGAGATCCAGGCGCTGCGCCAGCGCATCGAGGCAGAGGACTACACCAAGGGCAAGGGGCGCATCGGCAAGATGAACATCCTGTCCGAATACCAGCGCCGCATCACCGGCGACGTGAAGCTGAAGCGCCTGATGCGCGTGGTGGTCGATTCGGGCAACGGCATCCCCGGCGCGTCGGCGCCCGGCATCCTGCGTGCGCTGGGCTGCAAGGTGAAGGAGCTGTATTCCGAAGTGGATGGCGACTTCCCCAACCACCACCCCGATCCTTCCAAGCCCGAGAACCTGGCCGATCTCATTCGCACCGTGCGCGAAACCGATGCCGAGCTGGGCCTCGCGTTCGACGGCGACGGCGACCGGCTCGGCGTCGTCACGAAAGACGGCCAGATCATCTACCCAGACCGGCAGCTCATGCTCTTCGCGCAGGACATCCTGCAGCGCGTGCCGGGCGGCCAGGTCATCTTCGACGTGAAGTGCACGCAGCGGCTGTCCGGCGTCATCGAAGCGGCCGGCGGCGAGCCGCTGATGTGGAAGACCGGCCATTCGCTCATCAAGGCCAAGCTCAAGGAAACCGGCGCCCCCATCGCCGGCGAAATGAGCGGCCACATGTTCTTTGCCGAGCGCTGGTACGGCTTCGACGACGGCATGTACACGGCAGCACGCCTGCTCGAGATCCTGTCGCGCCATGCAGACCCGAGCGCCGTGCTCAACGCACTGCCCACCAGCTACAGCACGCCAGAGCTCAACGTGGCCTGCGCGGAAGGCGAGCCGCACGCCATCATCGAAAAGCTGCGCGAAACCGCGCGTTTCGACGGCGCGAAAGAGATGGTCACGATCGACGGGCTGCGTGCCGAGTTCGACGACGGCTTCGGCCTCATTCGCGCCTCCAACACCACGCCGGTGCTGGTGCTGCGCTTCGAAGGCCACACGCCCGAGGCGCTGGAGCGCATTCGCGAGCAGTTCACCGCGGCGCTCAAGGCCGTGAAGCCCGACGCGCACATCGGCGCGGCTGCGCACTAGCGCGGTCGCATAGGGGCGGAGCGGCATTGCGCGTTCTTTTCGTCAAGCTTTCGTCGCTGGGCGACGTGATCCAGACGCTGCCGGCGCTGCACGACCTGCGCGCGGCCCTTCCCACCGCCGCCGTGGACTGGGTGGTGGAAGAGGCGTTCGCGCCGCTGCTGAAAGCCAATGCCGACGGGATCGTGCGCGTGATCCCGATCGCGCAGCGGCGCTGGCGCCATTCGCGCTTTGCCGCAGCCACGCGCGCCGAGCGCGCGCGCTTCACGGCCGAGCTGCAGGCCGAGCGGTACGAGGCGGTGATCGACTTCCAGGGCCTCGTCAAGTCGGCGCTGGTGGCCCGCATCGCGCGCCTGGCGCGGGGCGGCTCGCGCTACACCTATGCCAATGCCAGCGAAGCCTGCGGCTACGAATGGCCGGTGCGCTACATGGTGGACAAGCCCATCCCCATGCCGCGCCGGGTGCATGCGGTGCAGCGCTATCGCCTGCTCGCGGCCGGCGCACTGGGCTATGAACTGCAAGGCCGCGCCAACTACGACCTGCGCCTGCAGCGCGGCGGGCGCGGCCGCGAGGTGATGCTGGTGCACGGCACCACGCGGCCCGACAACGAATGGCCGCAGTCGCACTGGGTGGCATTGGGCCAGCGGCTGCAGGCCGGCGGTTGGCCGGTGCGCATTCCATATGCCAACGATACCGAACGAGCCTTTGCCGAAGAGACCTGCACGGCCATCGGCCCCGGCGCCGAAGTGCTGCCGCGCATGTCGCTCGCCGAGCTGCCCAAACGCATGGCGGCCTGCGCCGGCGTGGTGGGTGTCGATTCAGGCCTGAGCCACTTGGCCGTGGCGCTGGACTTGCCGCACGTGCAGATCTTCAGCCAGCCCCGCGTCTGGCGCGCCGGGCCGGTGGATACGCCGCATCAACTGCCGGTCGGCGGCGACCACACGCCCGGCGTGGACGAGGTGTGGCACACCTGGGAACGCGCCTGGGCCGCTTCTGCTGTTGCGGTGCACGGTTGACATGGCTGCCGCTGTCGCCACGATGCCCACCGTGAAACAACGCCTGGCACGCGCCGGCTACAACGGCCTGCTGCGCGCGCTCACCCCCTTGTACGTGGCCCGCCTGTGGTGGCGCGGTCGGGCCGAGCCGCTGTACCGCCATGCGGTCGGCGAGCGGCTTGGGGCCTACAGCGGGGCGCCGAGTGCCGGCTGGGTGTGGGTGCATGCGGTGTCTCTGGGTGAAACGCGTGCCGCGGCTGCGTTGATTGCCGCGCTGCGCCAGCAGCGGCCGGGCTTGCGGCTGCTGCTCACGCACGGCACTGCCACGGGTCGCACGGCTGGTGCCGAGCTGCTGGGGCCGCAGGACAAGCAGGTCTGGCTGCCCTACGACACGCCCGGCGTGGTACGGCGCTTTTTCGCGCAGTTCCGCCCATCGGTCGGCGTGCTGATGGAAACCGAGGTGTGGCCCAACCTGCTGCTGGCCGCGCGCGAGGCCGGGGTGCCGATGGTGCTGGCCAACGCACGCCTGAGCGACAAGAGCCTGCGGCAGGCGCAGCGCCTCCATGTCGTGCTGCGCCCGGCCATCGAGAGCTTCACCGCCGTGCTGGCGCAGACCGAAGGCGACGCCGAGCGGCTGCGTCAGGCGGGGGCGCCCAACGTCAGCGTGCTGGGCAACCTCAAGTTCGACATGGCGCCCGACGCAGCCATGCTGGCTCTCGGCGAGCAGTGGCATGCCGTGTCGGGCGGGCCGGTGGTGCTGGCGGCCAGCACGCGCGAAGGCGAAGAAGCTCCGCTGCTGCAGGCCTGGAGCGCCTTGTCGGCGCCAAGGCCTCGGCTGCTGCTGGTGCCGCGCCACCCGCAGCGTTTCGATGAAGTCGCGCAGCTGGTGTTGCGGCAGGGACTTTCACTTTCGCGCCGCTCTGCCTGGGCCGACGACACGCCCGACGCCGCAGCGCTGGCCGCCGACGTGTGGCTGGGCGACTCGATGGGCGAGATGCCGGCCTACTACGCGGCGGCCGACGCTGCCTTGTTGGGTGGCAGCTTTGCGCCGCTGGGTGGGCAGAACCTCATCGAAGCTGCGGCCTGCGGCTGCCCGGTGGTGATGGGGCCGCACACCTTCAATTTCGAGCTGGCGGCCGAGCTTTCCATCGCGGCCGGTGCATCGCAGCGCGTGGACACGCTCGACGAAGGCGTGGTCGCCGCGGTGCGCCTGGCGAGTGATGCCGCCGCACACAGCGGCATGGCCGGGCGTGCGCTGGGCTTTGCCGCCGCGCACCGCGGCGCGGCAGGCCGCATCGCCAGTGCGGTGCTGGCGGCTAGCGTGCGATCAGCTGGTTGACGGCGTTCACGTCGCCGGGGTTCAGGGTGCCGGCGGCCTGGCGCAGCCTGAGGCTGTTGACCACCACGTCGTAGCGGGCCTTGGCGAGGTCGCGCTGCGTGGTGAAGAGCTGCGTCTGCGCATTCAGCACGTCGAGGTTGACGCGCACGCCCACGCGGTAGCCGAGCTGGGTGGCCTCGAGCGCGAGCTTGCTGGAGGCTTCGGCCGCCTCGAGGGCCTGCACCTGGGCCTGGCCGGACTGCACGCCGAAGAACACCTGGCGGGTGGATTGAGCCACCGTGCGGCGCACGGCCTCGAGGTTGTTGCGGGCCTGCTCTTCGAGCAGCAGCGTTTCCTTGATGCGGTTCTGCGTGGCGAAGCCGGCGAACAGGGGAATGTTGACCGTGACGCCGATGCTCGATTGAGTGAGCGGGCCGGATGCACTCACCGAGCCACCGCTTGTCGGCTCGAAGCGAAGGTTGCTGTGCCCCTTGGTGTAGCCGGCGCTCAATCCCACGGTCGGCAGGTGGCCGGCGCGTGCTTTATCGGTCTCGAGCTGGGCGACTTCATAGCCCACGCGTGCCTTGCGTACACCCGGCGCCTGCTCTGCGCTGACAACCCAGTCATCCACCGAGCCCGGTGAAACCGGTGGCAGCGCCACCGGCGTGGCCAGAGGCCTGGGCGCTACGCCAGAGCGTCCGATCAACTGGTCCAGCGCGATGCGCTTGGTCAGCAAATCATTCGTGGCGGCAATCTCCTGGGCGGTGGACAAATCGAAGCGGGCTTGCGCTTCACGTGTGTCTGTGATGGTGGCGGTGCCGACCTCGAAGTTGCGTTTGGCCGAGGCCAGCTGTTCCGAAATACCCGTCTTGTTGGCCTGTGCGGTAGCCAGCGCATCCTGTGCGGCCAACACGTCGAAATAGGCCTGTGCCACACGCACGATCAGATCCTGCTCGGCGGTCTGCAGATCGGCCTGGGCTGATTCCAGCGCCTTGTCGGCCTGCGCAATGGTGGCGTCGTTGGCGCGGTTGAACAGGCTTTGCGTGGCGTTGATGGCCGCGCTCGATGAGCGCACCGTGCTTTCGCCGGGGGTGGAGACGCTTGGTTGTTCGTTGGTGCTGCGAGCCGCATTGAGCGTGGCATTCACCTGCGGCCGGCGCAGCGCATGCACCTGCTCGGCCCGGTACTGGGCCGAGTCCGCCTGTGCGCGTGCAGCCAGATAGGTCGCGTCATAGCCGCGCGCGGCCTCGTACAGCTCGGCCAGGCTCTGGGCTTGCGCCACGGAGGCGGCGCCGAACGCGGCAACGCAGGCCAGCATCAGGCGACTCAGGGCAGGCAGGCGGATCGCAGCGGGCATGGGAGTGGCTTCCTCGTTGTGGTTGGTGTCAACACAAGACCTAGTAGGTCGGCACCGACGCATCGACCTCGTGGGACCATGCGGCGATGCCGCCGGCGACGTTGTACAGGCACTCGAAACCCTCGCGCTGCAGGAATGCGACGACCTGCAGGCTTCGCATGCCGTGGTGGCACAAAGCGAGGATGGGCTGCGACGCGTCGAGCTCGTGCAGGCGCTGCGGCACCTCGCGCATCGGAATGTGGACCGTGCGCACGCCGGGCAGCTGCAGCGAGGCGAGCTGTACCTCCCAGGGCTCGCGCACGTCCAGCAGCACGGGCTGGCTGCCGGCCTCGAAAGACTCGATCAGTGCCTTGACGTCGCGGACGGCTACCTGCTGCATGTGCGTGCGTTCAGAAGGTGAAGCGGGTCGGCGCCGGGAAGCGCTCCAGGCGCTGTGCCACGGTGTCGAAGAGGTAGGTGGAGCGCACGTCGTGCTCGCTCACCTTGGTGAACAGCGTGGCGCGCATCACGGGCTCGTCGCCGATGACGGCGATCAGGCGGCCGCCCACCTTGAGCTGGTCGAACAGCACCTGCGGTACTTCGGCCACGGAGCCCGACAGGGCGATCGCATCGAACGGCGCCTCGGCGGGCAGGCCCTGCGCGCCGTCGGCCTCGCGCACCTCGACGTTGACCACGGCCGCGCGGTGCAGGTTGCTGCGCGCCAGCGCCACCAGCTCGGGGCGGATCTCCAGCGTGATGACGCGCTGTGCCTTGTGCGCCAGCAGTGCTGCCATGTAGCCGCTGCCCGCGCCCACCTCGAGCACCTTCTCGTGCTTGGCGGGAGCCAGCTCCTGCAGCAGGCGCGCTTCCATCCTGGGCGCCAGCATGGTCTGCCCGCCGGGAAGGGGCACTTCGAGGTCCGTGAAGGCCAGCGCGCGGTGCTGGGCGGGCACGAAGTCTTCGCGCTTGACCACTGCCAGCAGGGAGAGCACCGAGGTGTCGAGCACGTCCCACGGGCGGATCTGCTGCTCGATCATGTTGAAGCGGGCTTGTTCGATGTTCATGGCGGTCGGTGAGGCGGAGTGGTGCAAAGCGCGCGATTTTATTGGGGCTGTGTTGCACGTTTGCCGCCCGCCTTGACGCCGGACAAGGCCGTGCCTGGCGCCTGCAGGCCGCGCAGCACCACGTCGACGTGCGTGGCGATGAAGTGCCTGGGCTCGAGGTTCGCCTCGACGTGGCAGGCGCCCACCGCATGCTTGTTCAGGCACAGCATCAGCAGCGGAAAGATCAGCACGTGCACGGCGTCGTTGACCGCCACCGGGCGGAATTCCCCTGAATCGATGCCGCGCTGCAGGACCTTGCCGAACAGCACGCGTGCCGGGCGGATCACTTCCTCGGTGTAGAAGAGCGCCAGGTCCGGGAAGTTGCCGACCTCAGTGATGATGATCTTGAAGATGCCCGAAGCCGGCGATTCGCCCACGCGCTCCCACCAGGTGTTGAGCAGCAGGGCCACCAGATCCGAAGCCGGGCCCTCGAACTGCTCGGCGATGCCGATGCCTTCGGCGATGAGGCCGGAGAGGTTCTCGCGCACCACGGCCTTGAGCAGCTCTTCCTTGCTGGGGTAGTAGAGGTACAGCGTGCCCTTGGAGACGCCCGCGCGGGCTGCCACCTCCTCGGAGCGGGTGGCGGCGAAGCCTTTTTCGACGAATAGGCCCAGTGCCGCATCGAGCAGCTCTTGCGGGCGGGCTTCCTTGCGTCGTTGGCGGGAGGGGGTGGCGCGCGACATCGGCACAACAACAAGGGCAGCCGGTTTGTGGCGGCCCAGTAACTGACTGACCGGTCAGTAATGTAGGCGGGGGAGTGCCCGAGGTCAAGGCTGGGGCTTTGGCCATTCACCGGCCGCCAGTGCCTGCGCGCTACGGTTTCAGTGGCGGGCCGGCGGCATTGTGCGCGGTGCAATCGGCAAGACGTGTTCGATGTTGCTGCAGCGCCGTCGGGCCTTCATTCGGCCCGCTTAAGATGCCGCGCTTTGCCGGGCCGCGCGGCCCGGCGCTTAGCGCAGGAGTTTTGCATTGGATCTGACGCTGTGGATCAAGGCCGCCCTGATGGGCATCGTCGAAGGGCTCACCGAGTTCCTGCCCATCTCGAGCACCGGGCACCTCATCCTGGCCGGCTCGCTGCTCGACTTCACCGGCGACAAGATCAAGGTGTTCGAGATCGCGATCCAGACCGGCGCGATGTTCGCGATCATCCTCGTGTACTGGCAGCGGCTGCGCGATACGGTGGTGGGTCTGGGCTCCGACGCACGCGCGCAACGCTTCACGCTCAACGTGCTGGTGGCCTTCGTGCCGGCGGTCGTCCTCGGCCTCCTGCTGGGCAAGGTCATCAAGGAGCATCTCTTCACGCCCGTGGTGGTGGCCAGCACCTTCATCCTCGGCGGGCTGGTGATCCTGTGGGCCGAAAAGCGGCCCGCCCGCGTGACGGTGGCCGAGGTCGATGACATGAGCCCGTGGGACGCGCTGAAGGTCGGCCTCGTGCAGTGCTTCGCGCTGGTGCCCGGCACCAGCCGCTCGGGCGCCACCATCATCGGCGCCATGTTCCTGGGCCTGTCGCGCAAGGCGGCCACCGAATTCAGCTTCTTCCTGGCCATTCCCACGCTGGTGGGGGCGGGCGCCTACAGCCTCTACAAGGAGCGCGCGCTGCTGTCGGTGGCCGACGTGCCGATCTTCGCCATCGGGCTGCTGTTCTCGTTCCTTTCGGCCTGGGTCTGCGTGCGCTGGCTGCTGCGCTACGTGGCCACGCACGACTTCATTCCCTTCGCCTGGTATCGCATCGCGTTCGGCCTCATCGTGCTGGCCACGGCGTGGACTGGAGCCGTGACCTGGCACGCATGAGGCCGCGAGAGCGCGCCCCCAGACCGACGCCTGGCGTCGCCGACCTCCGAGGGGGTGAGTCAACTCGGGGGCGGCCCTTCGTTGACTCAAGATCAAGAGGGCCGTGAGCCTTCATGGTGAAGCTCACGGGCCTTCTCGACCGTCAGCGCCGGGGCTGAAGTCCTTCGTGCGGCAGCGGCGAATACGAGTAGACCGCCTCATTCCAGACCTGGCCGGAGCCCACGCCATTCGGGCACGAGAAGTCGTAGCCGCCGAACACGAGCATGCGCCCCTCGACGCTGACGGCGGCCGTGCGCTTGAGCCGCGGTGCCGCGTCGCCGCCCGGGGTCAGCTTGTCCCAGCGCAGGCGCTTGAGGTCGAAGCGCCACAGCTCGTCGGTCGGGTTCTGCGGAAAACCGGCGCCGCAGCCGGACGAACCACCGGGCACGTCGCCGCCGTGGATGAGCAGTGACGAGCCCAGGCTCGCCGCCGCACCGCTGCTGCGGCCCGGAGTGACGTTGGTGCCGGACTGCGGTGTCACTTCCGCCCAGGTGCGGCTGCGCAGGTCGAACTGCCACGTGTCGTTCTTCGACACGAAGCCGGTGTCCGCCCCCGTGATTCCGCCGAAGATCGTCAGCTTGCCCATCCTGGCGTCCGTGCCGGTATAGCCTTCGAAGCGAGCTACTGGCGAGCCCGCTGCGCCATTGGCGGTGACCTGGGTCCAGCGGCTGGTACGCAGGTCGAAGGCCCAGAGGTCGTTCAGCGCCTGCTGCGACGAAGTGGCACCGCCGAACACGAAGATCTGGTCACCCACCTGCCACATGGCCGGGCCCGCACGCCCGATCGGGCCGGCCGTCGCGGAGCGCAGCTGCGTCCAGCGGTTGCGCAGCGTGTCATAGGACCAGAGATCGTCGAAGGTGACGATGCTGCTGAGGTCCGAGGTGTAGCTCACGCCGCCGAACACCACCACCTGATGACGGTGTTCCACCGACACGGCCGCGGCCAGGGCCCGCGGGGCCGGTGCCGCACCGGTCGGCGAGAGCAGCGACCACCGGCGCGTGTTCGCGTCGAAGTGATGCAGGTCGTTGAAGAACGTGTATTGGCCGGTGCTGAAGTCGTCCTTCACACCCCCGAACACGAAGACTTGCGAGCCGATGGCGGCTGCGACCGGCGCTGAGCGGGGCGACAGGGCCTCGCCGGCCGGGGCGATGCGCGTCCAAGCGCCTTGCGCTACGGCGGCACAGGCGATCGAGGCACCGAGCAGGCCGGCGGCTACTCGGGCAGACCAGCGCGGAAGGCGGCTGGGCGAGGTCGTGATGGCTTGTGCTACTGCGGTGCACGTGCGGACGGCATCAAGACGAGACCGCGACGTGCGAAACGAACTCCACTGCATGCTGAACCTTTTTGTCTGTGGATGAAATGAACAGCCTCCCTGCGGCTGGCTGCGTACGAAGAGCACAGGTCCCCGATCGCTGAGACACACCTGCGCCACCCCGATCAGAAGTCCTGCGGCCGAGAGCTTTGCAGAAGTCTGTGCCGCAGAGGCCGTGTTTCTTTTGCAAACCAAAGGTGATGTTGCAGCCGGGCTCAAAAATGACGTTCGTCTCTTGATGCTGTTCGATGCTGTAGCAGCGCTCGACAAGACAACGGCGGTTGCTGCAGTCCGCAGCAACCGCTGCTTCGTCTCAGGGCCCCGCATACCGGGCTAACCCGCGCTTTCCTGCGGCCTTCAGCAGGCATTGCGAATGGCATGGCGATTGCGCGAACGCCTGGCGGCGCACGGGCGGGCTGATGGCTCGCTGCCGTCTGCGCGCATGTTCATTCATAGAGGCCACCCCCCAAGGAGACACACATGCAGGCACGGCACCTTTCCTTCCTCATTGCGATGGCTTGTGCATCGCTGGGCCATCAGGCGACAAGCGCCGAGGGCGTGACCAGCCAGATGATCGAAAACGACGCCAGGACCGGAGGCGACGTGCTGAGCTGGGGCCTGGGCACGCAGGGCCAGCGTTACTCACCGCTCAAGCAGGTGAACACGGGCAACGCGGGCAAGCTCGTGCCCGCCTGGGCGTTTTCATTCGGCGGCGAAAAGCAGCGCGGGCAGGAGTCGCAGCCCGTCATCCACAACGGCAGGATGTTCGTCACCGCGTCGTACTCGCGCCTCTTCGCGCTCGACGCCGCCACCGGCCGCAAGCTGTGGAAGTACGAGCACCGCCTGCCCGACGGCATCATGCCGTGCTGCGACGTCATCAACCGCGGTGCCGCGCTGTACGACAACCTGGTGATCTTCGGCACGCTGGACGCCCAGCTCGTGGCGCTCGACCAAGGCACAGGCGAGGTGGTGTGGAAGGAGAAGGTCGACGACTACGCGGCCGGCTATTCCATGAGCGCCGCACCGCTCATCGTCAACGGCCTCGTGCTCACCGGCGTGTCGGGCGGCGAGTTCGGCGTGGTCGGCCGCGTGGAAGCGCGCGATGCGAAGACCGGCGCACTCGTCTGGACGCGACCCACCGTCGAAGGCCACATGGGCTACACCTACGACCCCGATGGCAACAAGAAGGAAAACGGCGTGTCGGGCACCGCCGGCAAGAGCTGGCCGGGCGACCTGTGGAAGACCGGCGGCGCGGCCACGTGGCTGGGCGGCACCTACGACGCGAAGACGGGCCTCGCCTACTTCGGCACCGGCAACCCCGCGCCGTGGAACAGCCACCTGCGCAAGGGCGACAACCTCTACTCGTGCTCCACGGTGGCCATCGACGTGAAGACCGGCAAGATCGTCTGGCACTACCAGAACACGCCCAACGACGGCTGGGACTTCGACGGCGTGAACGAGTTCGTCACCTTCGACATGGACGGCAAGCGCGTGGGCGGCAAGGCCGACCGCAACGGCTTCTTCTACGTGAACGACGCCACCACCGGCAAGCTCGTCAACGCCTTCCCGTTCGTGCGCAAGGTCACCTGGGCCACCAGCATCGACCTCGCCACCGGCCGCCCCAACTACGTGGCCGACAACCGCCCCGGTGACCCCACCTCTGCAACCGAAGGCAAGGGCAAGACGGTGTTCGCAGCCCCCAGCTTCCTGGGTGGCAAGAACCAGATGCCCATGGCCTACAGCCCCGACACGAAGCTCTTCTACGTGCCGGCCAACGAATGGGGCATGGACATCTGGAACGAGCCCATCGCCTACAAGAAGGGCGCGGCCTACCTGGGCGCCGGCTTCACCATCCGCACGCTGAGCGACGACTACATCGGCGCGCTGCGCGCCATCGACCCCAAGACCGGCAGGATCGTCTGGGAACAGAAGAACGGCGCGCCGCTGTGGGGCGGGGTGCTCACCACCGGTGGCAACCTCGTGTTCTGGGGCACGCCCGAGGGCTACCTGAAGGCGGCCGATGCCAAGGCCGGCAAGGTGGTCTGGCAGTTCCAGACCGGCTCGGGCGTGGTGGCGCCGCCGGTCACCTGGCAACAAGACGGCGTGCAGTACGTGAGCGTCGTCTCGGGCTGGGGCGGTGCCGTGCCGCTGTGGGGGGGCGACGTGGCCAAGAAGGTCAACTACCTCGAGCAGGGCGGCATGGTGTGGGTGTTCAAGCTGCCCAAGCCCTGACCCTGCGCGCTGCGCGACGCGACAATGGCCCATGCCTTCCGCGTCGCGCAGCACCGACACTGCAGTCCCCGGTCATTTCCGCCCCCGCCTGACCCTTCAGACCCTCAATCGCGGCGACGGCCTGCTGGGCCTGCGCGCGGTGCCCGGCTTCGGCCCGCGCAGCACGCAGGTGACCGTGGCGCAGGCGCACTGGACCTACGCCACCGCCAGCGGCCTGCGCTGGGACACACCCGCACCCACCCGCGTGCTCAACACGCGACCCAAGCCGACCGAGTTGCTGCGCGGTGCGTGGGACGAGCGCGTGCTGCTGCTGCGCGACCTGGCCGCAGAAGGTGATGCCCGCGATGCGCTGTGGGCCAGCGGCCTGCGGCCCCTGCCGCCCGAAGCGCTGCAATGGCGCCGGCCCGACGCGGCCGAGGGCCATGAGTCGCTCTGGAGCCTCGCCGAGGAAGCGCACTTCGGCGACTTCTGGGCCGAGCAGGTGCCGCGGCTGCAGGCCGCCAGCTGGCAGATCGTGGTGCGGCCGGGTTTCGCGCACGAGAGCGTGCCTGTGCAGAAGTGGCGCCTGGTCGTCGACTCCGCCGAGGGCGAACCGGGGCGCGAACTCGCCGAGCTGGGCGAGCGCGCACCCGAGATAGCCGCGCTGCGGGGGCCGCATCAGCAAGGCTCATGGATGCTGAGCCTGGGCATCGAAGTCGACGGCGAAACCCTGGACCTCGTGCCGCTGCTGGCCGACCTGATCAAGCGCGACGCGCGCTGGCTCGACGCCCGCGAGATCGCGGCCATGCCCGACAGTGCGATCGTGCGGCTGCGCGCGCCGGGCGGGCGGCACATCGAGGCGCGGGCCGCTCCATTGAAGTCCATCGTCGGCTCGATGGTGGACCTGCTGACCGACCCGCAGCGGGCCCAGCACCCGGGGCCGATCCGGCTCTCGACCTGGGAGGCGCATCGCCTGGAAGCATTGCGCGACGGCTTGGCCGATACCCAGGCAGCACGTGCCGGCGAACATGGCGCGTGGCAGGTGCAGGGTGAAGCAGGCGTGGCTGCCCTGACCCGGCGCCTGCGCGAGGCCGGCACCCCACCGCCGGTGGAGCCGCCCGCCGGCCTGGGGCTCACGTTGCGCCCTTACCAACTGCAGGGCCTGGCTTGGCTGCAATACCTGCGTGCGCACCACTTGGCCGGCATCCTGGCCGACGACATGGGCCTCGGCAAGACGGCGCAGGTGCTGGCCCATCTGCTGCTGGAGCAACAGGCGGGGCGGCTCGACGTGCCCGCACTCGTGGTGCTGCCCACGTCGCTGCTCGCGAACTGGCAGGCCGAGGCGGCACGCATCGCCCCGGCCTTGCGCACCCTCGTGCTGCAGGGCGCGCAGCGCCACCGGCAGCTCCAGCGCATCGGCGAGCACGATGTGGTGTTCACCACCTACCCGCTGCTGTGGCGCGACATCGAGTCGTTGCAGCAGCAGCCGTGGCACCTGCTGATCCTCGACGAAGCACAGACCGTCAAGAACGCAGGCAGCCGCGCGGCCGGCGCCCTGCGGCGCCTGAACGCGCGCCACCGCCTGTGCGTGACGGGCACGCCGCTGGAAAACCACCTGGGCGAACTCTGGGCGCACTTCGACCTGCTGATGCCCGGCTTCCTGGGCGATGCCCGCACGTTCGCGCGCCAATGGCGCAGGCCCATCGAGACCAATGGCGAGACGCTGCGCGCGCAATTGCTCGCGCAGCGTGTGCGGCCTTTCATCCTGCGAAGGCGCAAGGAAGACGTGGCGACCGAGCTGCCGCCCAAGGTCGAAGTGATCCGCCGCGTGCAGCTCAGCGGCCAGCAGCTTGCCCTGTACGAGAGCGTGCGCCTCGCGGCCGACGAGCAGGTCCGGCGCGTCCTTGCGCGCAGAAGCTTTGCCGGTTCACAGATCGCGATCCTCGACGCGTTGCTGAAGCTGCGCCAGGTGTGCTGCGACCCGCGGCTCGTGAAGGGTACCGAAGCGACGTCGGCGCTGCCGGGCGCGAAGATCGACCTGCTCACCGACATGCTGCCCGCGCTGGTGGCAGAGGGCCGCCGGGTGCTGGTGTTCAGCCAGTTCACCGAGATGCTGGCGCTGGTGCAGCAGGCCTTGTCGGCGCTTGCGCTCCCGCACCTCACGCTCACCGGCGAGACGCCGCCGCGCGAACGCGGCGACCTCGTGGCGAGGTTCCAGTCCAAGGAGCATGAGCCGGTGATGCTGCTGAGCCTCAAGGCCGGCGGCGTGGGCCTGAACCTCACTGCGGCCGACACGGTGATCCACCTCGACCCCTGGTGGAACCCGGCCGTCGAGCGCCAGGCCACCGATCGCGCGCACCGCATCGGCCAGGACCAGACGGTGTTCGTCTACAAGCTCGTGGTGGAGGGCAGCATCGAAGAGCGGATGCTGGCGCTGCAGGAGAGGAAGGCGGCGTTGGCCGAGGGAGTACTGGGCAGCGATGCGGATCGTGCGGTGAAGTTCGGGGAGGCGGATCTGCAGGGGTTGCTGGCGCCGCTGGATGGGGCGTAGTCACCCGTTGCCAGGCGCATAGGGTTGCGCTGCGGGCGGACTTCGACGTCTCTTCGAGGCACGGTGATAGCGGGCGCTGCCGCGAAGCTGCAAGAGCCTCGTCGGTGAGAAGATGCGTCCCTCCCGCCGCTACCCAGTTGCCCGATGACTGCTTCCAAGACGACCCGGCGGATGCTGCTGAGCCTGATCGGCGGTCTGCCTGTCTTTCGCGCCTCGCCACGAACCAGCGCGGTCGACACGTTCACGCTCGTGCCGAAACTCGCCGTGGGGCACGTGCTGCGCTATCGCCAGGACCTGCGATTGACGCACAACGGCGCGATCGCACACCGCTCCCGATCGACCGTGAAGGTCGAGGTGTGTGAGCGCATCGCGGGCGGTTGGGTGGCGCGCTGGACGTCCTCGGAAAGCGAACTCCTCGAGGCCGACCCTCGCGCTCGCCCAATGCTGGAGGCGCTCCATGCGCTGTGGGACGGCGTCCCGATCGACCTTCTGCTGGATGACGGTGGCCGCGTGGCGGGCTTGGCCGATCCGGATGCCATGTGCGCGCTTGGCGCGGAGTCTCTCGATCGTCTTGCAGCATTGCTGGAGGCCGACCCTGCAAGCGCGCCGATGGCCGGCGCGCTGCGGTTTGCCATGCGGCCGATTCTGGCCGCTGGCGGAATGCTTGCGCACAGCTTGCTGAAGGAGCCCGCAATCCTGCTGGGTGCCATGGGGCATGACTATCGCGTCGGCGAACCGCTGGAGGTTCGTGCGCGCATACCATCGCCGATGGGCACGGGCGAGATCCCGATCCTCGGGCGCTACCAGGTACGCGCCATCTCTTCAACCGAGCCGCGTGCCGAGATCGGATGGCTCATGGTGCTCGACCGAGCGAGTGCCGCGCGCGCTGTCGGCACGGAGATCCTGGGCGTGGTGCGGCGTACGGAAGCCGCCAAGCCTGTCCCTGCGGGTGAGCCGCCAGAACAAGTCGCGGCATCCACCGTGGCTGAGGCCACGGCGAGCCTGGACTTCGACGACCGCTGCGACTTCACCATCGACACCGCGACGGCCTGGCCCGTGAGCGTGCGCCATGTGCGAAGCGTCTCGGCTGGCGACAACTCGCGGATCGACACGGTCGAGTTGATGCGGCTTGGCGGCTGAATGCCCTGCGTATGAGGCGGCTTGTGCCTGGCGGCTGAGGCCGGCCAGGAGCGGGGCTCCGCGACGGGCTGGTCCGAAGCAAGTGGCGTGTTTAAAGCGTAGCGGCGTACGAGACCTGGCTTCCCTTGGTCGTGGGGGGCTTGGGCCAAACGCCAACCCACGTTCATCAGGGCGTTCTCGATTGCCACGCTGAAGCGCGGCTGTGATGAGTGACCTTGCCTGCACCACAATTCGGGCCGTGGGGCACGTCGACGGCAAAGACGTGTTTGCGCAACTGTGCCCAGGTGATGCGACCTCAGGGAAACCTGGTAAGCATTTTTTCGTGGCGCTGCGGCCGGCTACGGTGAGCAGTAGGCAGAACCCGGCACGACTCTCCGGCGACCGGCGTTCCACGCCAGAATCGCAACACTTCTCGCCAATCGACAGCTTGAACAGCTCCCTACTTGGTCAATTGCGTTCATACGCTCACCCATGCCCTCACCCAAGCAAACCTACGACCCGCCTCCCGCACACCCAAGCCTTGGCGTCAAGGAGGAGCAGCTTGAGTACGGCTTCATCGGCAAGCTGCAAGGCCTGAAGTACGAGTACCGGCCCGACATCCGCGACCGAGCATCCCTGGAGAGCAACTTTCGAGAGAAGTTCGAAGCGCTGAACCGTGTCCACCTGTCCGATGGTGAATTCGCCCGTCTGCTGGACGAGATCGTCACCGCCGACGTCTACACCGCCGCCCGTACCCTGCGCGAGCGCAACGCATTCACCCGCGACGATGGCACTCCGCTGAACTACACACTGGTCAACATCAAGGACTGGTGCAAGAACAGCTTCGAGGTCGTCAACCAGCTGCGCATCAACAGCGATTACAGCCACCACCGTTACGACGTTCTCATCCTCATCAACGGCGTGCCTTGCGTGCAGGTCGAGCTGAAGACGTTGAGCATCAGCCCGCGCCGGGCCATGGAGCAGATCGTTGGCTACAAGAACGACCCGGGCAACGGCTACAGCAGGACCCTGCTGTGCTTTCTGCAGCTGTTCATCGTCAGCAACCGCACCGACACCTGGTACTTCGCCAACAACAACGCCCGGCACTTCGCCTTCAATGCCGACGAGCGCTTCCTGCCCATCTACCAGTACGCCGACGAGACCAACAAGAAGATCACCCACCTCGACACCTTCGCCGAGACCTTCCTCACCAAGTGCACGCTGGGCCAGGCCATCAGCCGCTACATGGTGCTGGTGGCCAGCGAGCAGAAGCTGCTGATGATGCGCCCGTACCAGGTGTATGCCGTCAAGGCCATCGTCGACTGCATCCACCAGAACTGCGGCAACGGCTACATCTGGCACACCACCGGCAGCGGCAAGACGCTCACGTCCTTCAAAACCTCCACGCTGCTAAAGGACAACCCCGACATCGAGAAATGTCTCTTCGTGGTGGACCGCAAAGACCTCGACCGCCAGACCCGCGAGGAGTTCAACCGCTTCCAGGAAGGCTGCGTCGAGGAGAACACCAACACCGGCGCATTGGTGCGTCGCCTGCTGTCAGACGACTACGCCGACAAGGTCATCGTCACCACCATCCAGAAGCTGGGCCTGGCGCTGGACGAAAACAGCAAGCGCAACAAGCAGCGCAAGAAGAACGACCTCAAGACCTACAAGGAGCAGCTTGAACCGCTGAGCGACAAGCGCATCGTCATCATCTTCGACGAATGCCACCGCTCGCAGTTCGGCGACAACCACGAGGCCATCAAGACCTTCTTCCCCAAGGCGCAGCTCTTCGGCTTCACCGGCACGCCCATCTTCGAGAAGAACGCCACCGCCAAGCAGTTCGAGGGCGAGGAGGGGCAGTTCAAGACCACCGAAGACCTGTTCCAGAAGCAGCTGCATGCCTACACCATCACCCACGCGATTGAAGACGCCAACGTGCTGCGCTTCCACGTGGACTACTACAAACCAGAAGGCAAGAACCCGCCCAAGCCCGGCGAAGCCCTGGCCAAGAAGGCCGTGATCGAAGCCATCCACGCCAAGCACGACGTGGCCACCGCAGGGCGCCGCTTCAACGCCGTGTTGGCCACCGCCAGCATCAACGACGCCATCGAGTACTACGGCCTGTTCAGCGAATTGCAGAAGGCAAAGGCGCAAGCCGACCCAGGCTTCCAGCCGCTGAACATCGCCTGTGTGTTCTCACCCCCGGCCGAAGGCAATGCCGATGTGAAGCAACTGCAGCAAGACCTGCCGCAGGAGAAAGCCGACAACGAACAAGAGCCCGACAAGAAGAAGGAAGCGCTCAAGGCCATCCTGGCCGACTACAACGCGCGCTACGGCAGCAACCACAGCATCGGCGAGTTCGACCTGTACTACCAGGACGTGCAAAAGCGCATCAAAGACCAGCAGTGGCCCAACGCCGACTACCCGGCGGCGAAGAAGATCGACATCACCATCGTGGTGGACATGCTGCTCACCGGTTTTGACAGCAAGTACCTGAACACGCTGTACGTGGACAAGAACCTCAAGTACCACGGTCTCATCCAGGCCTTCTCGCGCACCAACCGCGTGCTCAACGGCAGCAAGCCCTACGGCAACATCCTCGACTTTCGCCAGCAGCAAGGCAACGTGGACGACGCCATTGCCCTGTTCTCGGGCGAAAAGTCCGATCCCAAGGCCCGCGAGATCTGGCTGGTGGACAAGGCGCCTGTGGTCATCGAGAAGCTGGACGCCGCCGTGCATAAGCTGGCCGACTTCATGCAGTCCCAGGGACTCGCCTGCGAGCCCGAAGCCGTGCCCCAGCTCAAGGGCGACGACGCCCGCGCCGCCTTCATCAAGGCCTTCAAGGAAGTGCAGCGCCTGAAGACCCAGCTCGACCAGTACACCGACCTCACGGCCGACAACGCCGCCGCCATCGAAGCGATCTTGCCGCGCGAAGACCTGCAGGCCTTTCGGGGCGTGTACCTGGACACAGCCAAGCGCCTCAAGGATCAGCAGGGCAAGGGCAGCCCAGAGGACGACGCCGCGGGCGCGAGCGAGGTGGACCAGCTCGACTTCGAGTTCGTGCTGTTCGCCTCTGCGGTCATCGACTACGACTACATCATGGGCCTGATGGCGCGCTTCTCGCAGCAGGGGGCGGGCACCAAGCAGAAGATGAGCCGGGAGGAGCTTATCGGCCTCATCCAGGCCGATGCCAAGTTCATCGACGAGCGTGAAGACATTGCCGCGTACATCAGCACGCTGAAGGCCGGCGAGGGCCTGAGCGAGAGTGCCATCCGTGACGGCTATGCTCGTTTCAAGAAGGAGAAGGACGGTGCGGAACTGGCCGGTATCGCCACGAAACACGGCGTCGCTGTCGCTGACCTGCGGGTCTTTGTGGACGGCGTCCTGCAACGCCTGATCCTGGACGGCGACGCGCTGAGCGACCTCATGGCGCCGCTCGATCTGGGCTGGAAGGCGCGAGCGGAGGCTGAGACGGCGCTGATGGGTGATTTGATTTCGCTGTTGCAAAAGCGGGCCCAAGGGCGAGAGATTTCGGGATTGAGTGCGTATGAGCAATAAGGAAAAAGCAGCGCTTGTCCCCAAGCGCCGGTTCCCGGAGTTTCGAAATGCTGAGCCTTGGCAACCAGTCCCGCTTGGTGAGGCATCCACCCCAGTAGCAGAGCGGGTTGGGGAAAGAAGGCTCACGCCGGTGAGTATTTCTGCTGGTATCGGATTCGTGCCGCAAGCGGAGAAATTCGGTAGAGATATTTCAGGGAAGCAATACGAGCTCTACACGCTTGTAAAAGATGGCGACTTTGTCTACAACAAGGGCAACTCGCTCAAATTCCCCGAAGGCTGCATCTACCTCTTGCAGAACTGGGGGCAAGTTGCAGCGCCCAACGTATTCATCTGCTTTCGCCTAAAAAAAGGTTTCTCGAACGGCTTCTTTCAAAACTGCTTCGAGGCAAATGCACATGGCAGACAGCTTAAGAAGCACATCACCAGCGGCGCGCGGAGCAACGGCCTTCTGAATATCAGCAAGGAAGCCTTCTATGGGGTAGAAATCCCCACACCAAGCTCGGCGGAACAACGAAAAATTGCCGACTGCCTGGCTTCGCTGGACGAACTGATCGCCGCGCAAGCCCGCAAAGTGGATGCGTTTAAGGCCCACAAAAGTGGTCTTCTGCAGCAGCTTTTCCCAGGCGAGGGTGAAGTCCAACCGGCCCTCCGGTTTCCTGAGTTTCAGGATCAAGAAGGCTGGTCGATCTCAAGCATTCAAGAGCTAATCGACAAGAAGTTTCTTGTCGGACATCTGGACGGCAACCATGGCTCCCTGTATCCGCGCGCAGAGGAATTTTCCGACTCTGGCGTTCCTTACATATCAGCCACAAGTTTTAACAATGGTGGCATTGACTTCGGAAGATGCAAATATTTGCCGAATGAAAGAGCGACTCAGTTTAAAAAGGGTGTCGCCCGCGACGGGGACATACTTTTTGCGCACAACGCAACCGTAGGGCCGGTAGCCAAGCTAGTCACTAAGCACGATTTCGTCATTCTTAGCACGAGTCTCACCTACTTTAGATGCGACAGCGCGCTTCTATCAAATGATTTTCTTCAGTGCGCGCTCGTTAGCCCGGGTTTCGTCGATCAATGCGCTCGCGTGATGTCTCAATCCACCCGAAATCAGATTCCCATAACTACACAAAGAACCTTCAATCTACAAGTCCCAAAATTGCCTGAGCAGTTAAGAATTGCCGATTACTTTACCGCCCTCAACGACAGCATCACCGCCGCGACCGAAGAACTGGAGGCCCTCAAGACCCACAAGTCGGGGCTGATGCAGCAACTCTTCCCATCGGCAGACCCGCTCGAAGCATGAACGAGAAGCCGAGGATTCACCGCTTCACCGACATGCGTCGGCTGGTCTCCCGGCTGCGCGATGACCTGAACGGCGGCGGCCAGGACTTCGTGCTGCTTTACGCCTACAACGGCACCGGCAAAACCCGCCTGTCGATGGAATTCAAGGACGCAGGCAAGCGCAAGAACAAGGGTCGGCCCGACACCCTGTACTTCAACGCCTTCACTGAAGACCTGTTCTCCTGGGACAACGACCTGGAGAAAGACAGCGAACGGCGGCTGCACATCAACACCGACTCGACCTTCTTCAAAGGGCTGAAGGAACTGGCCCTGGAAGAGCGCATTGGCCACTACCTGGCCCGCTATGCGGACTTCCTGTTCGACATTGACTACGACCAGTGGACCGTCAGCTTCCGTAAGGGTGAAGAAGCCCGCCACATCAAGGTGTCGCGCGGTGAAGAGAACATCTTCATCTGGTGCCTCTTCATGGCCATTTGCGAGCGCGTGATCGACGGGGCCGAGTCCTACCAGTGGGTGAAGTACCTCTATATCGACGACCCCATCACCTCGCTCGATGACAACAACGCCATCGCCGTGGCCAGCGATCTCGCCAAGCTGCTGCGCAAGGCCAGGGAGCGAAAGCTGCCCGACCCGGCCGTTGTCGATGGCCCCGTCGGCGTTGGCGAGGCGCCCCGCATGGTCTCTGCACCGATCAGGGCGGTGATCTCGTCGCACCACGCACTGTTCTTCAACGTGGTGTGCAACGAACTGAAGAAGAACACGCACAAGAAGTACTTTCTGCACCGCCCCGAGCGGGGTGATGCCTACATCCTGCGCACCACCAACGACACGCCCTTCTTTCACCACGTGGCCATGCTCGCCGAGGTCAAGAAGGCCTCCGACAGCGGCAGGCTCTACGCCTACCACTTCAACGTGCTGCGTGGCATTCTCGAAAAGACGGCCACCTTCTTCGGCAACGATGACTTCGGTGTTTGCGTCCACGGACTGGACGACGACGAGTTGTATGCCCGTGCGCTCAACTTGCTGAGCCACGAGACCTACAGCGTTTATCAACCGGTCGAGCTGGTGGAGGACAACAAGCAACTGTTCAGGCAGATCCTGGACGCGTTCTTGCAGCGCTACCAGTTCGAGCTGCCAGACATCTTTGCCTCGCCCGCCGCCAAGAGAGCCGAGGCACCCGCGGCGGGTCAACTCTGACACAGAGGGAAGGCATGACACCCAAGAGCCAGAAACCAGTGGGCGGTGCGCGCACGATTGACACCACGTCAGCCGACGGCTTCGCGCCGTTGCTGGGCACGCTGCGTCAGCTCATTGCCGATTCGCGCCAGCAGGTGCTGCGGGCAGTGGACGTTGTGCAGGTGCAGACCTATTGGCACATCGGTCGGCACATTGTGGAGTTCGAGCAAGGCGGGGCGCAGCGCGCGGCCTATGGACAGCGATTGCTGCCTCAGTTGGGGCAGGCCCTGTCGGCAGAGTTTGGGCGCGGCTTCGACGCCACCAACCTGCGGCACATGCGGGGCTTCTACCAGGCGTTTCCAATTCGCGACGCACTGCGTCGCGAATTGAGCTGGACGCACTACCGCCTGCTGCTGCGGGTGGACAGCGCCGAGGCCCGCCAGTGGTATGTGCAGGAGGCCGCGGCCCAGAACTGGAGCACACGAGCGCTGGAGCGGCAGATTGGCAGTTTGTATTACGAGCGCTTGCTGCTGAGCCAGGACAAGGCGACGGTGAGCGCCGAAGCGCAGGCCAACCTGGCGGCGCTGGAGGATTCGCCGCGCGCCTTTGTGCGCGACCCGGTGATGCTGGAATTCCTGGGGCTGCCCAGCAGTGGGCGCCTGCTGGAGGCCACGCTGGAGGCGGCCTTGATGGACAAGCTGCAGCAGTTCCTGATGGAGCTGGGCAAAGGCTTTGCGTTCGTGGCCCGGCAGCAGCGCATCAGCACCGAGACGCAAGACTTCTACATCGATCTCGTCTTCTACAACTACCTGCTCAAGTGCTTTGTGCTGATCGACCTGAAAACCGGGCCGCTCACGCACCAGGACGTGGGGCAGATGGACATGTATGTGCGTATGTACGACGACCTTCGCCGCGGCGAGGGCGACAACCCCACGGTGGGCATCTTGCTGTGTGGCAGCAAAGACCAGTCGGTGGCGCGCTATTCCGTGCTCCACGGAAGCGAGCAACTCTTTGCCAGTAAATACCGCCTGATCCTGCCCAGCGAAGAAGAACTGCGGTTGGAGCTGCAACGCGACCGCGAAGACATTGAAGCCCGGGAAAAAGATCTGGGCAGCGAAGAAGACCCCTCATGACCGAAGAGAAACAAAAACAACTGGGCAAGACCCTGTGGGCCATTGCCGACAAGCTGCGCGGCGCGATGGACGCCGACGACTTCCGTGACTACATGCTGTCGTTCCTGTTCCTGCGCTATCTGTCGGACAACTACGAGGCGGCGGCGAAGAAGGAACTGGGTCGCGACTACCCCAAGGTCAAGGATGACGACCGCCGCGTGCCATTGGCCCTCTGGTACGCGAACAACCCAGACGACATCTCGGCGTTCGAGAAGCAGATGCGCCGCAAGGTGCATTACGTGATTCGCCCAGAGCACCTCTGGAGCAGCATCGCCAACCTGGCCCGCACGCAGAACGGTGACTTGCTGGATACGCTTCAGAAGGGTTTCAAGTACATCGAGACAGAGTCCTTCGGGAGCGTGTTTCAAGGCCTGTTCTCAGAGATCGACCTGGCCTCGCCGAAGTTGGGCAAGTCGCTGCCTGAGCGCAACGCGAAGCTGTGCGCCGTCATCCAGAAGATTGCGGAGGGTCTGTCCGAGTTCTCGACCGACATTGATGCGCTGGGCGATGCCTACGAATACCTGATCGGCCAGTTCGCTGCCGGCTCGGGCAAGAAGGCGGGCGAGTTTTACACGCCGCAGCAGATCTCGGACATCCTCTCGACCATCGTCACGCTGGACAGCCAGGAGCCCGCAACGGGCAAGAAGGAACGCCTGGAAAGCGTGATGGACTTTGCCTGCGGCTCGGGCTCGCTGCTGCTGAATGTGCGCAAGCGCATGGGGCCGCACGGCATCGGCAAGATCTACGGGCAAGAGAAGAACATCACCACCTACAACCTGGCGCGCATGAACATGCTGCTGCACGGGGTGAAGGACACCGAGTTCGAGATCTTCCACGGCGACACGCTGACCAACGACTGGGAGATGCTGCGCGAGCTGAACCCGGCCAAGAAGCCGGCCTTCGATGCCATCGTGGCCAACCCGCCGTTCAGCTATCGCTGGGAGAACAGCGACGCGCTGGCCGACGACGTGCGCTTCAAGAACCATGGCCTGGCGCCGAAGTCGGCGGCGGACTTTGCCTTCCTGCTGCACGGCTTCCACTTCCTGAAGGACGAGGGGGTGATGGCCATCATCCTGCCGCACGGTGTGCTGTTCCGTGGCGGGGCGGAAGAGCGCATTCGCACCAAGCTGCTGAAGGACGGGCACATCGACACAGTGATCGGCCTGCCGTCCAACCTGTTCTATTCCACCGGCATTCCGGTGTGCATCCTGGTGCTGAAGAAGTGCAAGAAGCCGGACGACGTGTTGTTCATCAACGCGGCAGAGCAGTTCGTCAAAGGCAAGCGCCAGAATCAGCTGACCGACGCGCACATCGCCAAGATCATCAAGACCTACCAGTTCCGAGACGAAGAACCCAGATATGCCCGCAAGGTGGCGATGGAAGAGATCGAGAAGAACAACTTCAACCTGAACATCTCACGGTATGTCAGCACGGCGGTGGGTGAGGCAGAGATCGACCTGGATGCGGTGCATGCCGAGTTGGTCCAAGTGGAGCGGGCCATCAAAAATGCGAAACAAAGGCACAACAGGTTCCTGAAGGAGCTGGGGCTCAAGCCGTTGCCGTAAGCGCGCTTTGTGGTTTTTTGCGCCGGAACGGCCCGAGGATGCGAAGCTGTTGAAAGCTAGGGAGCTTGACCGCACCGTCCGGTGCGCCTGCGAGGTAGGCGAACGCGGATCGCGATGACCTCTGACGTCGGCAGTACCACAGTTCGCCAACCACAGGTCATCGCTAGGACACGACCGGCTGCTTTGAGGCAACGACTTCAGGGCTGTGGATGTCGCTGATGGGTTGACCTGAGCCGCCCCAGGCACAAGCGTCATCCGCGCATGACCATCCTCAGGCCAACCGTCCTGGCACGGCAATGACCTCCCGAGCAACCGCGTGCCCCGTTGGCACGCCACAACACAACAGCCCCATCCCGCTTGCGCACTCGCATCAACGCCCGCATCATTCGCGCCCTTGCTGAAGGCGCCCACGACAGCGCCCGCATGACGGAGATCCCTCTTATGTCCTCCTTGTTCATCTCGACGATCGACTGAACACGGTTCCCGAGCCCCGGCTGAACCGTGTCTGTTCACAGATACGGCCTCAGACCGCGCGGCAAGCAAAGCCCCGCAGCCATCGAGCCGGGGCTTTTGCTTTTCGGAAACCGAATGAGTGCACAACTCCGTTCCCGCGCCCTTCAAGAGGGCCGGGTCAAGGCCCTGCGCCGCATGAAACAGCCGATGACGCTGGTGCTCGAAAAGAGCCCCGGTGCGCGCGACCCCGTCGCGCGTGCGCTCGGCCAGCGCGGCTTGCGTGGTGCAGGCCAGCACATCCAAAGCCGCGGCGCCCAGCGCCGTGCCGACCGCGTGGCGCTGCAGGCGCTGCTGCGACGAAAGGATTGGGATGAATGATTCCCCGCAACTGCGCGAAGGACTTCGCGAACAACTGGCGCAGAGAAACCGCCGGTTGCAGGAGATCGCCGCCCAGCTCAAGACCGAGCTGTTCGGCATCGACACCATCATCGACCGCGTCATCGATTCGGTGCGTGCGTGGTACGTGCTGCCCGAGCTCGTCTCGCGGCCTGTCATCGTCTGCCTCTGGGGCCTGACCGGCACCGGCAAGACCCAGCTCGTGCGCCGCCTGGCCCAACTGCTGGGCTTCTACGACCGCTTCGTCGAGGTGCAGATGGACGGCTTCTCCAACGGCGCGAGCTGGCGCGGAGCCCAGAGCATCTCGGGCATGCTGGCGCAGTCCGGCGTGCGCGAGGGCGAGCCGGGCATCCTGGCGCTCGACGAGTTCCAGCGTTTCCGCACCATCGACCCCAAGCGCGCCGAGCTGCGCGTCGAGCGCTACCAGGACGTCTGGGCTTTGCTGTCCGACGGCCGCCTGCCGCCCGCGCTCTCGTTGCTGGGCGACATCGAATCGTCCATCGCCGAAGCCGCCTACGACGCCGAACGCGCCGAGGCGGGTGAGGCCAAGCTGCGTTTCAAGCTGCGCAGCTGGGAGGCCCAGGAGCTGCAGCGCAACCTCAAGCTCGACGCGCCGCTGATGGAGATCATGGCTTGGACGCCCGAGCAGATCCAGGAGCGCCTGCGCGCCTTCCGCGAGAGCGGCCAGCAGCAATGGGAGACCGACTACAGCCGCCTGCTCGTCTTCGTCTGCGGCAACCTCGACGAGATGTACGAGGACCTTGCCACCAGCGTGGACGACTGCGACAGCGATGCCGACACCTTCCACGCGATCACCAGCAAATTGAGCGTCATCGACGTCAAGCAGGCGCTCAACAAGCGCTTCAAGCCCGAGCAGGTGGCACGCCTGGGCAACGAGCACGTGGTCTACCCCTCGCTCTCGCGGCGTGCGTACGAGCAGTTGATCGAGCAGAGCTGTGCCCGCTATGCCGGCGAGACCGAGGCTCGCTGCGGCCTGCGTTTCGAGCTGGACGCCAGCGTGCACGCGCAGATCTATGCCAATGCCGTCTTCCCCGCCCAAGGCACCCGGCCGCTGTTTTCATCTCTGCACGCCATCCTCGGTGCCGGCTTGGCCAAGGCGGCGCTGTGGGCAATCGAACGCGGCGCGGAGGCCGGCGAAAGCGTGGGCCTCACGGCCGATGGCCGAAGCCTGATCGCGCATTGGCGCGGCCAGTCGCACGCCATCGCCGCGCCTTTCGAGATCAGCCGACTGCGCCAGCGCTGCAACGCCGACTTCCGCGCGCTGCTGGCCGTGCACGAGGCGGGCCACGGCCTCGTGCACGCGCTGCTCTTCGGCCGCGCCCCCCAGGAGATCAAGATCCACGTGGCCAGCTTCGAGGGCGGCTACAACGTCTACACCTCGCGCAAGGTCTGGTCGCGCCGCAACCTGCTCGACTCCATCTGCACCAGCCTCGCCGGCCGCGCCGCCGAGCTTCTGGTCTTCGGGCCCGAGCTGAGCTCCAGCGGCGCCGAGAGCGATCTGCGCAAGGCCACTGAAACGGCAGCCCGCATGCTGCGCCACCTCGGCCATGGCGCGCGCATCGGCCGCAGCGACGTGTCCACCGACAGCGAAGACAACCTCTGCACCGACGTGGAAGCCAGCAACGCGCCGATCGAAGCGCTGCTGCAGGCCGAACATGCGCGGGCCACGAGGCTGATCGAAACGCATCGCAACGCGCTGCTTGCGCTGGTGGACGAGCTGATGGATCAAGGGCAGGTCACGCCGGCACGGTTTGCGGCGTTGGTGGGGCTGCCGCTGGGGACGCCGGAGGATGCGCTGGATCCGTATGCGCAGCGGTTGGCGCAATTTCGGGTTCTCCAAACCCGCCCGGGAGTGAAGGTTCCGGCGGCCGTCATACCCGTGCTTTCGTGAGCCTGGGTCAACACAAGCGTAAGCACCTCTTGCAGCCTCTGTCGGAACTCCGATCCGGTTCCTATAGTGAACAGGCCGCGGATTCAGGGAGAAGACGATGCACATGCCTGCTTGCAAGCCCGATTGCCTCGGTGCGCTTGGCGCCATGCTGGCCGTTACGCTTGCCCTCTTGCCCAGCCTGCCGCATGCGCAGTCGCTGCCTCCCGCCTGGGAAGCGCGGCAGGTCTTCGCTCCAGCAGGTACGCAATGGGACGACGTCGGTGACTTCAACCGGCACGGTGCCTTCGTCGGCATGGTGCGTGGGGGCGCCGAGTTTCCTCGGGGTGTCTTGGCCGATCCCTTTGGCGTGAGCAGCTTGGTCGCGCCGTTGGCGGGCGACACGCGTACCGAACACCTCATGCTGAACGACGCCGGCGAGGTGGCAGGTCTCTCTTCGGGCGGGCTCAGCTCCTACCGGGCGTTCCATCGCAGCAGTACGGGGGTGACGAGCCTGTTGCCGACCCCGCCGGGCAGCTTCATCATCGCGCACGACATCAACGACCGCGGCGAGGTGCTGCTGGGGTACGGCGACCGCAGCTATGTGCATGACACCCGCACCGGCCAGATCCGCAGTGTCGGCGAGGCCTTGCCGTCGGGCGGAGGTGCCGTGAGCGCCATGCATATCAACAACCGGGGTGTCGTCTCGACGTTCACCGTCCCGTCATGGATCGAGGGTCAGGCGGTGCCGCCCAGCCGTGCGTCTCTCGACGACCATGGCCAGCTGCGCTTCCTTGGGTATGACGTCGGTGTGAACGTGCTGAACGATCGCGGCGACGTGGCCCTGAGCAACGGCACGGTCTTGCTCGCCGATGGCACCAGCCATACCTATGGCCACGGTGTTGCATCCCGCTTCAACGACATGAACGAACGTGGGCAGGTGGTCGGCTTCGACCATCCCAGCGACCCTTCGTGCATCAGCAGCCGTGGTTGCGGCCGCGCATTCCTGTTCGAGCGGGGGCAGACGACCTTCCTGGACGCATCCTTCGGTGTGGAGGGGCAGTTGCCCTTCGGAAGCCGCGCCCTCGACATCAATGAGCAAGGCCAGGTGCTCGCAATGGCGTGGTTCGGCTCCGGGGGCCGGCCGACCCGTATCTTCCTCTGGAGCGAAGGGCAGGTCGTCGATCTCACCGAGCAACTGGTCGGCCTTGTCGGCCTCTCCGACTACTACTCGGTCAGCGAGGTGGCCCTGAATGACGCCGGGCAGGTCCTGTTCCGCATGAACGGCGGTTTCTACGATCCGAATCTCGTGTTCGTCCTTTCGCCCGTGCCAGAGCCGCAGGTGATGGCGATGCTGGCGGCAGGACTGCTGGTGGGGGGATGGCTGCGCAGGGGACGTGGTTCACACCTTCTCAAGCCTCGCCTTGCCCCTTCACGTTCCACCGCAGCTTGCGATAGATCGTGTTGCGGCTGATGCCCAGCCGCTTCGAGGCGACCGAGATGTTGCCGCCGGCTTCTTCGAGCGCCTGGCGGATGGTTTGGAGCTCCAGTGCTTCCAGCGTCGTCGCGGCTTGCGCCGGTGTGGCCATCGAGGCCAGAGGCGCGGCAGGCGCCAGTGCTTGCGGTGCGGTGGCGGCCGGTGCGTCCTTGATCTGCACGCGCACGGCCCGCTCGGCATCGTCGATGAAGTCGTCCGACAGATGCGCCCGCGTGATCTGCGTTTCGCCTGCGGCCATGACCGCCGCGGTGCGCAACACGTTCGACAGCTGGCGGATGTTGCCGGGCCAGCTGTAGCACTGCAGCAGCTGCAGCACCTCGGCCGTCAGGTCAGGCGGCTGGCCGCTGCTTTCCATGCGCAGGATCTTCTGCACGATGGTGAGCAGGTCGCTGCGCTCGCGCAGCGCGGGCAGCTTCACCACCAGGCCGTTCAAGCGGTAGTAGAGGTCTTCGCGGAACTCGCCGCGGCTGATCATCTCGCGCAGGTTGCGGTGCGTGGCGCTGATCACCGTCACGTCCACCGGTACCGACTTGCTGCTGCCCAGCGGCGTGACCTGGCGCTCCTGCAGCACGCGCAGCAGGTGGGCCTGCAGGGCCAGCGGCATGTCGCCGATCTCGTCGAGGAACAGGGTGCCGCCGTTGGCCTGCAGGATCTTGCCGAGCGAGCCCTTGCGGCGCGCGCCGGTGAAGGCGCCTTCCTCGTAGCCGAACAGCTCGGCTTCGATCAGCGTTTCAGGGATGGAGGCGCAGTTCACTGCCACGAAGGGCTGGCGTGAGCGTTCGGAATCCTGGTGGATGGCGCGCGCCAGCAGTTCCTTGCCGGTGCCGGTTTCGCCCAGCACGAGGATGCTGATGTCGCGGTCGAGCACGCGGCGGATCTTGCCGATCACCGCTTCCATCTGCGCATCGCCCGTCTGCAGGTAGCGCAGGCCTGAGAGCTGCGGTTGCTGCGCGGAAGGCGATTGCATCGGCCTGGCCGGGCGCATGGGTTCGGCCGGTACCGCGGTGCTTGCGGCGGCCGGGGGCTCCTCGTCGGGCACGCTGCTGCCCACGTTGTGCCACGTGGGCCAGTTGAAGCGCGCCCGCACGTGCACCTGCTGGCCGTTGGCGAGCATGAGCGCCATGGCAGTGGCCATCGGCGAGCGGAAGTGGTCGACGATGGCGCCGGGCGTCGTGCCCAGCAGGCTCACCACGCTGTTCATGCGCAGGGCGGCGCCGCTCATGCCCAGCAGGTCGAGCGCGGCACGGTTGGCGCCCACGATCCTGCCGTCGCGCCCCACCGCCACGATGCCCTCGAGCAGCGTGCCGATGAATTCGGGCCGGCTGTGGAAGTGCAGCCGCATCGCATGGCGGAAGTCGTCGCTGAGCCAGTGGTTCTCGATCATGCGGGCCGACATCTTCACCAGCCCCATGGTGTGCTGGTGGTACGAGCGGTGGTCGCCGGTCACGTCGAGCACGCCCAGCATGTTGCCGCGCGGGTCGAAGATGGGCGAGGCCGAGCAGGTGAGGAAGTCGTTCGCGTGGATGAAGTGCTCGCCGGCATGCACGACGGTCGGCACCTCGGTGATGAGCGCGGTGCCGATGGCGTTGGTGCCCTTGTTGGCCTCGGCCCAGTTGGCCCCCGGAGCCAATGCCACCTTCGAGGCACGCCGCAGAAAGTCGTCGTGGCCCACGGAGTGGAGGATGGTGCCCTGCGTGTCGGTGAGCACCACCATGCTCTGCGTGGCCATGATCTGCTCGAGCAGCAGCTCCATCACCGGCGCGGCATGGGCATGCAGGCGCATGTTGCGCTCGCGCGCGGCGGCGAGGTCGGCGCGGATCAACGGTGCGTGGTCGGGCCGTTCTATGCGCCTCAAGCCCAGCGCGGCGCAGCGTTCATGTGACTGCGCAATGGTGTCCAGGTGCGCGGCATCCGCCGGCACCAGCGTGCTGGTGGGCGAGTGCCCGAACGGAAGCTGCGACGTGCTGCTCGCATGGGTGGGCATGGTGACCATCCTTTCCCCCGCGTGGGGGTTGTCTCCTGTCGTCGCTTGGCGAGATGGGGCCTGCGCCAGCGCGTTGTCTCTCGCTCTGTGGGGCGATGCTATTGGTCTATTGGTAATTGCACACGCAATTCCATTGCCGGTGCGTGTGCGAATGTGGCGCAACTGATTTGCATCAAGCTGACGCTCCATTCCGTGACACCTGGCCTCGGAAAACTCTCGCGGCTTCGGGGATAACACCGAGCGCGAAGGCAATCACCCGCCCAGTGAGCGTCGTGGCATATGCATTGCAGTTTGGGCCGGCACCCCCTGTAGAGGACCGACCGGAGACAAGCCATGACGAGATCGCCTTTCCACCCACAACATCGACGCGCCTTGCGCTCCGTGTGCAACAGCGCCGTGCTGCTTGCAGCGCTTGCCACGAGCTGCCTCGCACTCGCTCATGGCGACGTGACACCGCAAGCGGTGGACACGAAAGAGCTGCCGCAGCTCGGCGAGCAATGGCGCGCCGAGAACCCCTACCGCAAGAACGAGAAGGCCGTGCGCATCGGCACCTCTGCCTACAACCAGAACTGCGCGCGCTGCCATGGCATCGAGGCCGTCTCGGGCGGCATTGCGCCCGACTTGCGCAAGCTCGACAACGAATGTGGCTCGCTCAAGGACGAGAAGAAGCGCGCCGCCTGCGTGAAGGAGAACGACGACTTCTTCTCCAACACGGTACGCAAGGGCCGCACGCGCAACGGCGCGGTCTACATGCCGCCCTTCGAAGGCACGCTGAGCCAGGAGGCGGTGTGGGCCATCAAGTCGTACCTCGAAACGCGCCGCGAGAAGCCGCTATGAGCGCCCTCCAGCGCCGCCGCGTGGTGGCGGCACTGGGCGCTGCGCTCTGCGCGCCTGGGCTGGTGCGTGCCGAGGCGGCAACAAGCGCGCTCGAGCGCATCCGCCGCCGGGGCAGCCTGGTGGTGGGGCTCTACAACGACATGCCGCCCTTCCACAGCGCAGGCCGCGGCATCGACGTGGAGCTGGCCCGCGCGCTGGCACGGCAGCTGGGCGTGAGCCTCTCGATGCTGCCCTTCAATGCCGACGAGAACATGGCCGACGACCTGCGCAACGTCGTGTGGCGCGGCCACTTCCTCGGCTGGGGGCCGGCCGACGTGCTGATGCACGTGCCGGTGGACACACCGCTCATGCAGGCCAACCCGCGCGTGCAGATCCTCGCGCCTTACTACCGCGAGCGCGTGGCCATCGCGTGGCGCAAGGAAGCGCTGCCGCGGCTGGAAAGCCTGGCCGACCTGCGGGGCCTGCCGGTGGCGGTGGCCGGGCAGTCGCTGGCGGGCTGGCTGCTCATCGGTGCGGAGCAGGGCGCCTTGCGCGAGTCGCTGCAGACGCGGCTGCCCGATGGCGTGGCCGCGGCGCAGGCGCTGCAGCGCGGCGAGGTGGTGGCAGCCGGCGGGCTGGCTTCGGAGCTGGAGTCGGCGCTGCACGGCGACGACCGGTTCGTCATTGGGCCGCTGCCGTCGCCCCGTGCCCCGCACGACGGCTGGGCCATTGGCCTGGCCATCAAGAAAGACGCCACCGACCTCGCGCTGGCGCTGCAGCAGGCCATGCAAGCCTTGCAGGCCAGTGGCCGTGTGAAGGAACTGTTTCGAGCGCACGATGTAGCCTGGCATCTTTGAAGAGGGTGGCGTGATGAACAGACGTCGTCGCTCCCGCTGTCTGGCGCCCCTGGCGGGGGCGTTGTGCGCAGCTTTGCCTGCCGCGGCCCAGAGCCTGGGCGAGACGGTGGTGATCACGGGCACCCGCGTGGCCGACCCGGCCTTCGACGTGCCGGCCTCGGTGGACCGCATCGACGCCGCGCTGATCCGCGACGGCCGGGCGCAGGTGAACCTTTCCGAAAGCGTGGGCGGCGTGCCGGGCCTCATGGCGCGCGACCGGCAGAACTACGCGCAGGACGTGCAGCTCTCGATACGCGGCTTCGGCGCGCGCACGACCTTCGGCATCCGCGGCGTGCGCCTGTACGTCGACGGCATCCCCGCCACGCTGCCCGACGGGCAGGGCCAGATCTCGCATGCCGACCTGGGTAGCGCCGAGCGCATCGAGGTGCTGCGCGGGCCGTTCTCGGCGCTGTACGGCAACTCCTCGGGCGGCGTGCTGCAGGTGTTCACAGAAGAGGGCGAAGGCCGGCCCACGCTGCAGCTCGGCGCCGCCGCGGGCAGCGACGAGCTGCAGCGGCTTTCGGCCAAGGTGACGGGGCGCGACGGCAGCCTGGGTTACGTGGTGCACGCGAGCCGCTTCCAGACCGACGGCTACCGCGATCACAGCGCGGCGCAGCGCAAGCTCGGCAACGCCAAGCTCACCTGGCGCACGGGAGATGCCGGCAAGCTCACGCTGGTGGCCAACAGCGTGGCGGTGCCTGAGGCGCAGGACCCGCTGGGGCTCACGCGGGCCCAGTTCGAAGCCGACCCGCGCGGCGTGGACGCCGCCGCCACCGACTTCAACACGCGCAAGAACTTCAACCAGACGCAGCTCGGCGCCACCTATGAGCACCGGCTGGATGCGCGCCACGCGCTGTCGGTGGTGCTCTACGGCGGCAGCCGCCACACGCAGCAGTTCCAGGCCATTCCCACCGGGCCGCAAGCCAACGCGCTGCACCCCGGCGGCGTGATCCTGCTTGCACGCGACTACCACGGCACCGATGCGCGCTGGACCCTGCGCGACACCACTGCGGCGCTGCCTTACACGGTGGTGGCCGGCATCGCCTACGACCGGCTGGACGAACACCGCCGCGGCTACCAGAACTTCGTTGGCAGCACGCTGGGCGTGGAGGGCGAACTGCGCCGCGACGAGGGCAACCGCATCACCAGCGTGGACCCTTACCTGCAGGCCACGCTGCAGCCCGCGCCGGCCTGGCGGGTGGATGCCGGCGTGCGCCGCAGCACCATCCGCGTGCGCTCGCAGGACCACTACGTCGCGGGGGCCAATGGCGACGACAGCGGCGCGACGAAGTTCAGCGCCACCACGCCGGTGCTGGCGGTGATGTTCAAGGCCAGCGACGCGCTGCACCTGTATGCCGCGGCAGGGCGCGGCTTCGAAACGCCCACGATGAACGAGATGGCCTACCGCAGCGATGGCAGCGCCGGCCTCAACTTCACGCTCAAGCCGGCACGCAGCGACAACGTGGAGCTCGGTGCCAAGCTGCGCCATGGCCCGCATGCCATCGACGTGGCGCTGTTCGACACCCGCACGAAGGACGAGATCGTCACCCAGCGCAACAGCGGCGGCCGCGCCAGCTTCGGCAACGCCGGGCGCACGCGGCGCTACGGTGCGGAGCTGTCGTGGTCGGCCAGGCTCGGCGCCGACTGGCGCGCGCAGGCCGCGCTCACGTGGCTGGACGCGCGCTACCGCGACAGCTTCATGGTGTGCTCCGGCACGCCGTGCACCACGCCCAACCTCACCATCCCGGCTGGCAACCGCATTCCCGGCCTGGCGCGCGGCAATGCCTACGCCGCCTTGAACTGGGCACCAGAGACCGGTTGGCGCGCCGGCGTGGAGGTGCGCTGGTTGAGCAGCGTGCCGGTGAACGACACCAACTCCGATGCGGCCGAGCGCTATGCCGTCGTGAATGCCAGCGTGGGCTATCTGCTGCGCGCCGGCGCGTGGGAACTCAGCGGCTTCGTGCGCGGCGACAACCTCACCGGCCGCCGCCATGCCGGCTCGGTGATCGTGAACGAAAGCAATGGCCGCTACTTCGAGCCGGCGCCGGGGCGCACGTGGCTGGGTGGATTGAGCGCGTCGTTGCGTTTCTAGACCGCAACCCCGCGCCGCAGCGAAAACACGTTCACCACCTCCGCCAGCCGCTGCGCCTGTTCGCGCAGCGACATCGACGCGGCGCTGGACTGCTGCACCAGTGCCGCGTTGCCTTGCGTCATCTGGTCGAGCTGAACGATGGCGGTGTTGATTTCGGCGATGCGCTGCGACTGCTCGCCGGCCGAGCTGCTGAGCTCGGCGATCAGCGTGGTCACGCGCTGGATGGCCGCTTCGATCTCGCTCATCGAGGTGCCGGCCACCTGCACGAGCTGCGCGCCGTCGTTGATGCGCTGCACCGAAGACTGGATCAGCCCCTTGATCTCGCGTGCGGCCTGCGCGCTGCGCTGCGCGAGCTGGCGCACTTCGCCGGCCACCACCGCGAAGCCGCGGCCGTTTTCGCCGGCGCGTGCCGCTTCCACCGCGGCGTTGAGGGCCAGGATGTTGGTCTGGAAAGCGATGCCGTCGATCACGCCGGTGATCTCGGCGATCTGGCGCGATGAGCTCGCGATGTCGTTCATGTGGCCCACCACCTGCGCCACGACTTCGCCGCCGCGCGTGGCGGCCTGCGCGGCGCTATCGGCCAATTGGTTGGCCTGCTGGGCCGAGCTGGCGTTGTGCCGCACCGATTCCGTGATCTGCTGCACCGAGCTCACCGTCTGCTGCAGGCTGCTGGCCGCCTGCTCGGTGCGCTGCGCCAGGTCACCCTGGCCGCTGGCGATCTGCACGGCCGCGGTGCCGATGGCGTTGCTGGCGTGATCGACGTCGCCGATGGCCCGGGCGATGCGGCCCAGCGCGCCCTGCAGCAGCCCGGCGGCCGCGGAGCTGGCGTGCGTGCCGGCATGCGCGTCGAGCGCGAGGCGCTCGCCTTGCTGCAGCCGGCCCACCAGCTGGTGCAGTTCGTGCGCCTGCACGGCGTCGCGCCGCATGCGCTCGCCGATCACGACCTCGAAGCCGGTCTGCACGATCACGTAGCCGGCATGCAGCCATACCAGCGCGAAGTCGGGCTGGGTCATGCAGTAGACCGGGAAGCCCAGCGCCTGCAGGCGGTCGAAGGCCAGGTGGTGCACGGCGATGGCCACCGCGCCGATCACCAGCGGCAGCCAGTCGCGGTACAGCAGCAGGAAGGCCAGCGCCACGAATACGCCGAAGTGGAATTCCACACGGCCCGAGCCCAGCTGGATGTGCAATGCCACTGCTGCCATCAGCAGCACCGGGAAGGCGCAGCGGGCCAGCAGGCTGCCGCGCGCCAGCGCAAAGAGCGCGGCGCCGGGCACGAACACGAAGGCGGCACCGATGAGCGCGAGCGACGTCTGGCCCATCCAGGCGCCCAGGGCCACGGCCATCAGCGAGGCCAGGGCCAGCGCAGCCAGCATCCAGCGGTCGGCTTCGCGGCGCAGGCTGGCCAGGTCGAGCGCGGTGGAAGCCGCGGCGGGTGCGGTCGGGTGCATGCGGGTCTCTCCCCCAGCGGCTTGTTGTGCTGGGGGTTGTCGGCCGCTGCGCGCCCTGACTTGAGTTGAATCAAATGATGCGAGGGTTAACCCTGCACCCGCCCGCCGGCCACCAGTTGCTGCCATTCCGCGTCTTCATACAGACGCGAGCGGGTGAGGAAGCGCCGGCCCAGCGGCCCTTCAAGCGAGAACATGCCGCCGCGACCCGGCACCACGTCGATGACGAGCTGGGTGTGACACCAGTACTCGAACTGCGAGGCGCTGATGAAAAACGGCATGCCGCCGATGTGCCCGAGCAGCCGGTCGCTCGCGCCCACCTGGAACTCGCCGTCGGGGTAGCACATCGGCGCGCTGCCGTCGCAGCAGCCGCCTGACTGGTGGAACATCACCGGGCCGTGGCGGGCCACCAGGGTTTCGATGAGGGCGAGGGCGGCGTCGGTGGCGGTGACCTGGAGGACTTCGGTGGTCATGACGACACCCCGCTCGCCGAATACGGCGAGCGACCCTCCGGGAGGGCCGGGCCTTGCTTGGGGCGGCCCGGCGCGGCGGCCCGAAAAGTACAGGTTGACACCGGATGTCTCATGCCGGTTCCTTCATGAAAAGGCACCGGCTGCCAATGCGGCCGGTGCCCTGCACGTCGCAAGGTGTCAGAAGAAGCCCAGCGGCTGCTCGCTGTAGCTCACCAGCAGGTTCTTGGTCTGCTGGTAGTGGTCGAGCATCATCTTGTGCGTCTCGCGGCCGATGCCCGACTGCTTGTAGCCGCCGAAGGCCGCGTGCGCCGGGTAGGCGTGGTAGCAGTTGGTCCACACCCGGCCGGCCTGGATGCCGCGGCCCATGCGGAAGGCGGTGTTCATGTCGCGGCTCCACACGCCGGCGCCCAGGCCGTAGAGCGTGTCGTTGGCAATGGCCAGCGCTTCCTCTTCATCCTTGAAGGTGGTGACCGACACCACCGGGCCGAAGATCTCTTCCTGGAAGACGCGCATCCTGTTGTGGCCCTTGAAGACGGTGGGCTGGATGTAGTAGCCGTCCTTCAATGCGCCTTCGAGCACGTTGCGCCCACCGCCGATGAGGCATTGCGCGCCTTCCTGCTTGCCCAGGTCGAGGTACGAGAGGATCTTCTCGAGCTGCTCGTTCGAAGCCTGCGCGCCGATCATGGTGCTCTTGTCGAGCGGGTTGCCCTGCTTGATGGCGGCCACGCGCTTCAACGCACGCTCCATGAACTGGTCGTAGATCGACTCGTGGATCAGCGCTCGGCTGGGGCAGGTGCACACCTCGCCCTGGTTGAGCGCGAAGAGCACGAAGCCTTCGATGGCCTTGTCGAAGAAGCCGTCGTCCTTGGCGCACACGTCGGCGAAGAAGATGTTAGGCGACTTGCCGCCGAGTTCCAGCGTCACCGGGATGATGTTCTGGCTGGCGTATTGCATGATGAGCCGGCCGGTCGTCGTCTCGCCCGTGAAGGCGATCTTGGCGATGCGGCTGCTGGTGGCCAGCGGCTTGCCGGCCTCGATGCCGAAGCCGTTCACGACGTTGAGCACGCCCGGCGGCAGCAGGTCACCGATCACTTCCATCAGCACGAGGATGGACGCAGGCGTCTGCTCGGCGGGCTTGAGCACGATGCAGTTGCCGGCCGCCAGCGCCGGCGCCACCTTCCAGGCGGCCATCAGCAGCGGGAAGTTCCACGGAATGATCTGCCCCACCACGCCCAGCGGCTCGTGCAGGTGATAGGCGAAGGTGTTGTGGTCCACCTCGCCGATCGAGCCTTCCTGCGCACGGATGCAGCCCGCGAAGTAGCGGAAGTGGTCGATGGCCAGCGGCAGGTCGGCGGCCATGGTTTCGCGGATGGGCTTGCCGTTGTCCCAGGTTTCGGCGGTGGCGAGCAGCTCGAGGTTCTGCTCCATCCGGTCGGCAATGCGGTTGAGGACGTTGGCGCGCTCGGTGGTGGAGGTGCGGGCCCACCCGGCCTTGGCCGCGTGCGCGGCGTCGAGCGCGCGTTCCACGTCTTCGGCGCTGGAGCGCGGAATCTCGCAGAACGCCTTGCCGGTGACGGGCGTGATGTTCTCGAAGTATTCGCCCTTCGCAGGCGCGACCCAC
Organism: uncultured Rivibacter sp.; assembly: GCA_946480925.1. Next base: position 23,596 of record CAMLLU010000026.1, on the reverse strand, counting down.
TGGCCGTTGATGAAGTTGCCGTAGCGCTTCTTGAAGTTGACTTCGAAGCCGAAGCGGCCGGGTTCGAGCATGTCCATGTCTGTCTCACTCCTGCGTGCGTGTGCGCCCCTGTCGACTGGCAGCACCGGCGGGGCAGGGCGTTCAGGGCTGCTGAACCAGTGAGTGCCAGCCCCGTGCCAAAGCCCGGCCAAGCCCGAAGGCAGGCCGCAACGCGCAGGAAACGAGGGCTAGTACCAACGCGGCCGCGCAACGGCGGCCGCCTGTGTGGCAGGAAGGAACAGTTGCTGTGACAACGCCCTGCTGCGACGTGTCACAGCGGGGCGTCGACCAGTGACCAGTCACGAGTCACTACTTGGACAGCTTGACGATGCGCAGGTAAGGCTTGGGCGCCTTCCAGCCCTGCGGGAAGAGCGTCTTCGCGTCGTCGTCGGACACGGAGCCCGCGATGATCACGTCGTCGCCCTGCTTCCAGTTCACCGGCGTGGCGACCTTGTGCTTGGCGGTGAGCTGCATCGAGTCGAGCACGCGCAGGATCTCGTCGAAGTTGCGGCCGGTGGTCATGGGGTAGGTGAGCATCAGCTTGATGCGCTTGTCCGGCCCGATGACGAACACCGAGCGCACCGTGGCGTTGGTGGCTGCCGTGCGGCCTTCTGAAGTGCCGGGCTCTTCGGCCGGCAGCATGTTGTAGAGCTTGGAAACCTCGAGCTCCGGGTCGCCGATCATCGGGTACTTGGGCAGGTAGCCCTGCGTTTCCTCGATGTCCCTGGACCACTTGGCGTGGCTGTCCACCGGGTCGACGCTCAGGCCGATGAGCTTGCAGTTGCGCTGGGCGAATTCGGGCTCGATCTTGGCCATGTAGCCGAGCTCGGTGGTGCACACCGGCGTGAAGTCCTTGGGGTGCGAGAACAGGATGGCCCAGCTGTCGCCGATCCATTGGTGGAAGCTGATGCTGCCTTGCGTGGTCTGGGCGGTGAAGTCCGGGGCCACGTCGTTGATGCGTAGTGACATGTCGATGCTCCTTGGCGGCTTCGGGTGAGAGCCGGAGAACGCTCAGGTGGTGGCGCCTGCCGGATCAACCGATGACCACCGTGCAGTATTCGCGCTTCAACCGCCGTTGCCAAGCGGGGGCAGCCGCAGTCAGGCCGTGCGGCGCTCGAACACGAGGTCCCACACGCCGTGGCCGAGCTTCAGGCCGCGCTGCTCGAACTTCGTGAGCGGCCGGTAGGCGGGCTTGGGCGCATAGCCCTCGGCGGTGTTGCGCAGTGCTGGTTCGGCGCCCAGCACCTCGAGCATCTGCTGCGCGTAGGGCTCCCAGTCGGTGGCGCAATGCAGGTAGCCGCCGGGGGCCAGGCACGTCACCAGCTCGGCCACGAAGGGCGGCTGGACGAGCCGGCGCTTGTTGTGGCGCTTCTTGTGCCACGGGTCCGGGAAGAAGATGTGCACGCCGGCCAGCGAGCCCGGGGCGATCATGTGCCGCAGCACCTCCACCGCGTCGTGCTGCACGATGCGCAGGTTGGTGAGCTGCTCGTCGCCGATGCGCCTGAGCAAGGCCCCCACGCCCGGCTCATGCACCTCGCAGCCGATGAAGTCCGTGCCCGGCAACGTCTTGGCGATCTCGGCCGTGGCCCCGCCCATGCCGAAGCCGATCTCGAACACCACCGGCGCGCGGCGGCCGAACACGGCCGTGTAGTCGAGCGCCTGTTCCTGGTACGGCAGCACGAACTTCGGGCCGAGTTCTTCCAATGCCCTTTGCTGCCCTGTACCCATGCGGCCTGCGCGCAGCACGTAGCTGCGAATGGGGCGGTGCGGTGGTTGTGGGGAGTCGGGCTGGCTCATGGCAACGAAAGGGCTGGGGCACAAGCGACAAAGGGCCCGTGTGGGGGCCCTTTGTCTGGTGATCGGTGGAGCGGGTGAAGGGAATCGAACCCTCGTATGAAGCTTGGGAAGCTGCCGTTCTACCATTGAACTACACCCGCAGCAGGCCGCGAGTTTACGCGATCGGGCAGGCCTCGCTCGCAACAGGCAACAGACGTATCAGCAGTTTCACAAAGTTGGTGCGCTGCCTAAACTTCCCGGGCTTCTTCGCCTGACTGAGGTGATGTTGCTGCCGCGGTCTCGTCAAAGACGCAACGGGAGGGGCGTTTCGGCACTTTCGGAGGACGGCATGAACTTCATGCTTCGAGACCGCATGCGCAGGCCGCGCATGGGGCTGGGCGTTTCGATCGCGGGCGCAGCCTTGCTGCTGCTGGCGTCTTGCGGTGGCGGCGATGGTGGCAGTACCAGCAGTGCGCAGCCCGAGGCGGCTGCGCAAGACGACGGCGACCTCGCGCCCTTGACCAAGGAGGCGGCGGAATCCAAGGCGTCGCCCACTGCCTGCAGCAACCGCGTCAACAACAACTTCCAGAAGCTGCTCGAGTGCGTGACGCTCGAAGGCGTGCGCAGTCACCAGGCTGCGTTGCAGGCCATTGCCGATGCCAACGGCGGCACCCGCGCTTCGGGTACGCCGGGCTACGACCAGTCGGTGGCCTATGCCGAGCAGGTGCTGCGCGATGCGGGCTACCTCGTCACGCGGCAGGAATTCCAGTTCCAGACCTTCGTGTCGCTGACGCCCAGCGTGCTGGAGCGCGTGGCGCCTGCGCCCGCCGGGCCGCTGGTCAACACCATCCTGGCGTATTCGGGCAGCGGTGACGTGACGGCCAACGTGACGGCCTTGCCCGGGCCGGCGGTCGATGCCACGCCCGGCTGCGAGGCGAGCGACTTCGCGGGCTTTCCGGCCGGCAACATCGCACTCGTGAGCCGCGGCGGCTGCACCTTCGCCATCAAGACGACCAACGCCGTGAATGCCGGGGCGGTGGGCGTGGTGATCTACAACAACGCGGCCGGCAACGTGAACGGCACGCTGGGCAACGACTTCACGCTCGACGTGCCGGTCACGTCGGTCACGCAGGCGCTGGGGCAGGAGCTGGCCGCCACGGCCGGGCTGCGCCTGCGGCTGAAGACCGACACCTTCCGCGGCATTGCCACCACGAGCAACGTGCTGGCCGAAACGAAGGAAGGGCGTGCCGACAACGTGGTGATGGTCGGGGCCCACCTCGACTCGGTGGACGAAGGCCCGGGCATCAACGACAACGGCTCCGGCGTTGCGGCCATCCTCGAGACGGCCGTGCAGATGGGCAAGGTGAAACCGCGCAACAAGGTGCGCTTCGCGCTGTGGGGTGCCGAGGAGTCCAACCTCGTCGGCTCCACCTACTACGTGAACAGCCTCACTGCCGAAGAGCGGTCGCGCATCGCGCTCTACCTCAACTTCGACATGATCGGTTCGCCGAACCACGTGTTCTTCATCTACGACGGTGACGACTCCGACCAGGTGGGCGCAGGGCCCGGCCCCGAGGGCTCGGCCAACATCGAGAAGGCCTTCGAGCTGTACTACATGGTGAGGCACATCCCGTACAAGGGCACCGACTTCTCAGGACGCTCGGACTACGGGCCCTTCATCGCGGCGGGCATCCCGTCGGGCGGCCTGTTCACGGGGGCCGAAGGCATCAAGACCGCCGAAGAGGCCACGCTCTGGGGCGGCACGGCCGGCCAGGCCTACGACCCGTGCTATCACCAGGCGTGCGACACGTACGACAACGTGAAGACCTACGCGCTCGACGTGAACTCGGACGCCGTGGCGTACGTGACGCTCATGTTCTCGAAGAGCACCTTCTTCATCAACGGCGAGCTGGGCCCGGGCCTCTTCAAGCCTGAGCGGGCGCAGAAGGTCGGGCCGATGAAGGGGCATCGCGACGCGCCGCAAGACCAGTAGCGCAAGTACGGCCAGGCAGGCACGCGCGTGATGACGCTGCGGTATCGTTGCCGCTTCGCATCCACGCGTGCCGCCTGCCATGAGCATCGAGATCTCCAAGGAAGCCCGCAGCCAGGCCATCGCTTCCATCGAGCGCTACTTCCGCGAGAACATGGACGAGCCGATCGGCAACATCGCCGCCGGCGCTCTGCTGGGCTTCTTTCTCGAAGAGGTCGGCCCGCTCATCTACAACCGCGCGGTGGCCGACGTGCAGGAAAGGCTGCAGGCCCGCGTGGCCGAGCTGGACCTCGAAGTGCACGAAGACGAGTTCCAGTACTGGCGCAAGTTCGAGCGCCCGCCGCAGAAGAAGGGCCGCTGAGGCGCTGCCCACATGGCACCTGCCGCGAATGCAACCGCCGCGAACGAAAGCGCCTACGCGCTCAAGGACGGCTTCTCGGCCGCCACCGTCGAAGGCATCGCGCGGCAGGTGAGGGCAGCCTCGTCGCGCTTCGACCGCGCAGCCTTCATGGCCTATTGCATGGCAGGGTTCGACGAGCTCAGCCTGATGACGCGTGTGCGCCGCGTGGCCGAAGGCCTGCAGCAGGCACTGCCTGCGGACTTCGAACGGGCGCTGGTGGTGGTTGAAAAGGCCCTGGGCCCGGCGCCGGCCCACAGCCCCGAAGGCGAGGGCATCGCGGCGTTCCGGCGCGCGCCTTTCCTCGAGTTCGTGGCGATCGCGGGTGTGAGCGAGCCCGACCTCGCCTTGCCCGCACTGCAGCGCCTCACGCGGCACTTCAGCGCCGAGTTCGCGATCCGGCCCTTTCTCGAACGGCATCTCGACACCACGCTGGCCCACGTGGAACGCTGGGTGGGCGATGGCGACTGGCGCGTGCGGCGCCTCGCCTCCGAAGGCACGCGCCCGCTGCTGCCGTGGGGCAAGCACGTGATGGCCTTGAAGCGCGAACCGGCGCGCTGCCTGGCGCTCATTGCGCCGCTGGCTGGCGACGATTCGGAGGTGGTGCGCCGCTCTGCCGCCAACCACCTGAACGACGTGAGCCGGCTCGACGTGGCACTCGCGTTGCAGCACGCGGAAAGCTGGTCTGCGCGGGCCGGCGAAACAGGCCTGCAGACGGTGCGCCATGCATTGCGCACGCTGGTGAAAAGCGGTGACCCGCGGGCCTTGAGCTTGCTGGGCTACCACGTCGAAGCGAGCGTGAAGCTTGCGCGGTTCAAGTGCAGCAACCAGCGCGTGCGCATCGGCGCGGCCATCACGCTGTCGTTCGAGCTGCGCTCCGAAGCCGGCGAGCCGGTGCTGGCTTGCGTGGACTATGCGATCCGTTATGCCGGTGCGCGTGAAGGGGCCGACCGCTACAAGGTCTTCAAGGGCACCAACCTGCAGTTGATGCCCGGCCAGGTGCAGCACATCGAGTTCAAGCGCGATTTCGTGCCGCGCACCACGCGCCGTCTCTACCCTGGCCGGCATGAGGCGCAGGTGCTGGTGAACGGCGCGGTGCTGGGTTCGCTCGCCTTCGAGTTGCTGGCGTAGGCACGCCATGTGCCGGCGCTGTCGCACAGCGCGTCTTCCCCTAGGCCTACAGGCCCGGCCATGACCGTATGGCTAGATTGCCGGCATGGACTCGACCCAGTTCGCGTGGTGGTTTGCGCGGGCGGTGCTGGCTGCGGTGGGCGTGATGGCTTCAGCGGGTTGTGCGAGCCTCCCCCCGCCGGCGGACAAGCCGCCGGTACGTGCCTTCTCCGAGTCGCACGCCACAACGCTGGGCAAGCAGGTGATTGCCGTGGCCCCCAATCCTTCGGTCTCGGGCTTCCGTTTGCTGCTGGCAGGTGAAGACGCCTTCGGCGCGCTGGCGGTGCTGACCGACCGGGCGCAGCGTTCGCTCGACCTGCAGTACTACATCGTGCGCAACGAGGAGTCGTCGCGCGTGCTGCTGCGGCGCGTGTTTGCGGCGGCCGAGCGCGGCGTGCGCGTGCGGCTGCTGGTGGACGACCTCAACACCTCTGGCGAAGAAGAGCTCCTGCTGTGCCTGGAGCGCCACGCCAACATCGAGGTGCGGCTCTACAACCCCTTCCCGATGGGGCGGTTCTCGACCGTCAGCCGCGTCGTGGCATCGGCCACCGACGCGGCGCGCATCAGCGCGCGCATGCACAACAAGATGCTGGTGGCCGACAACGCGCTGGCCGTCACCGGCGGGCGCAATCTCGGCGACGCCTACTTCGTGCAGAGCAAGGAAAGCAACTTCCTCGACCTGGACGTGCTGGTGGCCGGGCCGGTCGTGCGCAAGCTGTCTGCGTCGTTCGACGGCTTCTGGAACAACGAGCTGGCCTACCCGATCGGCGCGCTGGTCAAGCGCGAGCCGAAATGCGCCGGGGCCGACCCTGTGCACGAAGGCGAGGCGGTGGCTGCTACGGCACCGAACCCTCCGCCGCCGGCCGGCACGCTCACGCAGGAGTTGCTGCGCAACGAGCTCAAGCTCGTGTGGGCACCCGCCACGCTGCTGGCCGACAAGCCTTCGAAGATCACCAGTGAAGGCCAGCCGACGAATGCCGAGACGGTGTCCGACGACATCGAGGAACTGCTGCGTGCGGCACGCCGCGAGGTGATCATCATCTCGCCGTACTTCGTGCCGGGCGGGCGGGGCATGGCGCTGGCACGTGAGCTCAAGCGGCGCGGCGTGAAGCTGCGCGTGCTGACGAACTCGCTGGCCGCCACCGACGCGCCGGCCGTGCACATCGGCTATGCGCGCTACCGGCCGGAGCTGCTGAAGCTGGGGGTCGAACTCTTCGAACTGCGGCCCCAGCTCGGCTCGCCGCGCAGCCAGGTGGGCTCGTTCGGCTCGTCGCAGGCCAGCCTGCATGCCAAGGCGCTGGTGATCGACCGCAACGTCGTGCTCGTGGGTTCGATGAACATGGACCCGCGCTCGGCCAACCTCAACAGCGAGATCGGCCTCGTGCTGCGCAGCCAGCCGCTGGCCGAGCAGTTGGTGAAGCTGTACGACGACGTGAGCCAGCGCAGCAGCTACCGCGTCGTGCAGGAGGCTGATGGCCGCATCAAATGGATCGACGGCCACGACCCCGACAAGGGGCCGGTCACCTACGAGCGCGACCCGCAGGCCGGGGTGGGACTGCGGTTGCTGCTGTGGTTGCTCACGCCCATCGCTCCTGAAGAGATGCTGTAGGCCGCTGCTTGTATCGCTTGCCCGTGCAGCGCTTCGCATGGCGGCTGCGAGTGGCCTGCGCCGCAATGCAGCATGCAACGCCATCGGGGTTCTCGACAGGCAGTCCGTCGAGGCCCGCGCAAAGGAGCGTGAAGTGAAGATTCCAGGCCGCATCGACCTGCGTCAATTGCTGGGTGCCGAGGCGATCAAACCCAGTGCGACGACCAGTGGGGCGCAGGCGAGTGCGCGGGCTCGTCACCCTACGGGCGACAGCGGGCTCAACCTGCTCGGAAAGATGGCGGGCTATGCCTCCGAGATGCTCAGCGCCAAGCTGAGCGGGCTGTCCGATGCGGTCGTCCAGAGTGCAGTCAGCTACGTCAAGTCCGCCGTCACGAACCTTGCCTCTTCGGTGGCCGCCGCGACGTTTGGCGCGCATGCCACGCCCGCGGCAGGTGGCCACGGCAGTGCATCGGGTGGCGCGAAGCCGGCCGACCCGGCGCTGTCTCCCCTGCGAGCGAAGCTGCCGCCCATCGAACGGCCCTCGATACCCATGCCTGGGCCGCTCTCCTTCGAGCCGGCGAGCCAGGTGCCGCCGAGAAGGATCGATCAGGACCCCGGTTTCAGCGCCGGGTTCGACAAGTGGGTGAAGGACAACAACTTCGAGGGCGCGAAGGCACCGTCTGCCGCCGCTCCAACGCCCAGCCCGGCCGCGGCTTCCAAAGCGCCTGAGTCTGCGCCTGCGCCACAGGCACGCCTGTCGCGCCTCGAGCAGGATCCCGGCTTCAGCGCAGCGTTCGACAAGTGGGTGAAGGACAACAACTTCGAGAGCCCCAAGACGCCGTCTGCAGCACCGACAACCACCCCTGCCGCGGCGCCGAAACTGCCTGGGTCCGCACCGCAGGCTCTCGGGCCGCTCATCGATCTGGGCGAGGTGGCGAGCAAGCCCGCTGACGGAGGAGGCAGCGGCCACAAGGCGGGCAGTGCCAAGACACCGCCCGCGGAGGCTGCTCCGAGCGCGGCCGCAACGTCGCCCGTGCAACAGCAACCGGTGTCGCGTGCCGACGACCCAGCCGCAATGCTGTTGAACCGCAAGCAGGGCCTGAGCGAGTCGCAGTCCGACCTTCTCTCGTTGATGCCGGGGTTGAGCGCGTCGCAGGCCAAGCCTGCGGCAGCCGGGAAGGAGTCTTCTTCGTCGAACACGGCCGCGTCCGCCACTGCTGCACCGGAGCCGGCATCACCGAAGGGCCAGGTCTTCACCGACCCGCGGGCCTTTGCGCGCGCCCTCGACCAGTGGGAAAAGGACAACCACTTCGATTACGACAAGCCCATGCCCGACGGATACGTGCCTGAGCCGAGGCCGGAACTGCGCCGCCCCGCGAGCCCTGAGGCGAGCGCCCCCATGCAATCTACCGCGGAAGCGGCGGCGAAACAGCGAGCCGAACGGGACGCACACCAGGCAGCCCTCGACAACGGCTACCGGTGAACCGCACGGGCCATACGGCCACGCACGCCATCACGAAGGCAACGAACCATGCAAGACGATCAAGCCCCTGACTCCCGAGCAATGCTCAACCACGAGCTCGAGCAAATCGTGTCTCGCGTCGCCTCGATGCTGGCCGCGGCGGCACCCGCGCCGGCGCCGAGGTCGATGGGTGGAGGCGGCGGGTTGAGCGCGCTCGGCGATGCGGCCGAAGCTCGTCGCGAAGCCGCGCTGGAGCGCCGTGAGCTTGCCATGGAGATCGTCATCGGCGCGCTGCTGAACGAAGGCAACGCCGACTGGGACCCACGCAACCCGGCAAGCTGCCGGGCCACCTACGAAGGCAAGGTCCTGCAGGCGCTGAAGTGACGTCGAGGTCACCGAGCTCAGGGTTGGCTGAGCCCGCCTGAGCGCTTCAGCCTCAGTAGAAGATCGCGAACAGCACGCCGAGGATCAGCGCCCACTTGCCCACGTAATAGACCGTGCGGTTCTTCGCCTTCAACTCCTTGGCCGACGCGCGCAGCTTGTAGAAGTGGAAGAAGAACTTGTTGAGCGCGCCCACCGGCTCGCCTTCGACGTTCTGCGTGGCAGAAGCGGTCATCACCACGCGCGCGAACATGCGGTTGAACCAGCGCAGCGGCGCCAGGTACAGCGGGCGCTCCACGTCGCAGAAGAGGATCACGCGCTGGTGGTCGGTGGTGTTCTCGGCGTGGTGGATGTAGGTCTCGTCGAACATCACCGCCTCGCCGTCCTTCCAGTGGTAGCGCTGGCCGTCCACTTCGATGTAGCAGGCCGGCGAGTTGGGCGTGGTGAGGCCGAGGTGGTAGCGCAGCGAGCCGGCGTACGGGTCGCGGTGCCGCACCAGCCGGCTGCCGGGCGGCAGCGAGGCGAACATGGCGGCCTTCACGGTGGGAATGCTGGCCAGCAGCTCCACGGTCTTGGGGCACAGCGCCCGCGCGGAAGCGAGGTCGTCGCCGTACCACTTGAGATAGAAGCGCTTCCAGCCGGTGCGGAAGAACGAGTTGAAGCCGATGTCGTTGTAGGTCGAGGCCGCCTTGATGTGGCCTTCGTCGTTGAGCTTCAACGCCTCGTCGCGGATCAGCTGCCAGTTCTGCTGCAGTACCTCCAGCTCCTTGAACCGCTTCGGGTCCAGGTAGGCCGTGGCCGGCGCGCGCGAGAACAGGTACATCAGCGCATTGAAGGGCGCCAGCAGCACCGTGAAGTCTGTGAGTGCGCGCACGAGGCCGAAACGCACCTTGCCGCGCAGGTGCACGTACAGCGCCGACGCAATGAAAATCACCAGCACCCAGTGACGCGGTGCGAGCGTCCATCCTTCCATCATTTCTCCAGCGGCCTTATCGGCCCTTGTTTCACGAGAGAAGGCGTGAAGAAACCCTAGCGAGCAGCCCGAGGTCACGTCGAGTACCGCAGCCGTACTCCTGTACGGCGAGGGGCGCAAACGTGAAATCGGGTTGCTCAGCAGGTTTATTCATGCCTTCTCATTTGTCGATGTCGCCCAGGCACAGGTACTTGGTCTCGACGTAGTCTTCCATGCCCTGGTGCGAACCTTCACGGCCCAGGCCCGACTGCTTCACGCCGCCGAACGGCACCTCGGCCACCGAGATGAGGCCGGTGTTGATGCCCACCATGCCGTATTCGAGTGCCTCGCCCACGCGGAAGATGCGCCCGACGTCGCGGCTGTAGAAGTAGCTGGCCAGGCCGAACTCGGTGGCGTTGGCCAGCGCAACGGCTTCGGGCTCGGACTTGAATTTGAACACCGGTGCCACCGGGCCGAAGGTCTCTTCACGCGAACACAGCATTTCAGAAGTCGCATCAGCGAGCACCGTGGGCTCGTAGAAGCGGTCGCCCAGCTTCTTGCCGCCGATCACAAGCCTGGCGCCCTTGCTCAGCGCATCGGCCACGTGGCGCTCCACCTTTTCGATGGCGGTGTCGTCGATCAGCGGGCCCTGGTTGACGCCGGCCTCGAAGCCGTTGCCCACCTTGATGGTCCTGGTCTTTTCGGCCAGCTTGGCGATGAAGGCGTCGTAGACACCTTCCTGCACGTAGAGGCGGTTGGCGCACACGCAGGTCTGGCCGGCGTTGCGGTACTTGCTGGCCAGCGCGCCTTCGACGGCGCTGTCGAGGTCGGCATCGTCGAACACGATGAAGGGTGCATTGCCGCCGAGCTCGAGCGAGAGCTTCTTGATGGTCGGCGCGCACTGCTGCATCAGGATGCGGCCCACCTCGGTGGAGCCGGTGAACGACAGGTGCCGCACCGTGTCGCTGGCGCAAAGCACCTTGCCCACTGCAATGGAGTTGGCCCCGTCGGCGGTGACGATGTTGAGCACGCCCGCCGGCATGCCGGCGCGCTGCGCCAGCTCGGCCACGGCCAGCGCCGACAGCGGCGTCTGCTCAGCGGGCTTGAGCACCACCGGGCAGCCGGCGGCCAGCGCGGGCGCCACCTTGCGCGTGATCATCGCGATCGGAAAGTTCCACGGCGTGATGGCCGCGCACACGCCGATGGCCTGCTTGATGACGAGGAAGCGCTTGTTGTTGTCGGTGGTCGGAATGGTTTCGCCGTAGACGCGCTTGGCCTCTTCGGCGAACCATTCGATGAAGCTGGCGCCGTAGATGACTTCGCCTTTGGCTTCGGGCAGCGGCTTGCCCTGTTCGGCCGTCATGATGCGGCCCAGGTCGTCGGCATGCTGGTTGAGCAGCGCGAACCACTTCATGAGCACCGCGGCGCGTTCCTTGGCCGTCTTGGCGCGCCACGCGGGCCAGGCCTTGTTTGCCGCGGCGATGGCGGCCTCGGTGTCGGTGGCGCCCAGGTTGGCCACGTCGGCCAGCCTGGCGCCGGTGGCCGGGTCCACCACGTCGAAACGGGCGCTGCCCTTGATCCATTCACCGTCGATCAGCGAATCGGTCTTCAGCAGCGTGGGGTCTTTCAGGGCGGCCAGGGGAGAAGTCTTCATGTCCATGGGCGTTCCAGTGTGGGAGGGCGCGCGCCACAGCGGCCGCGGCACGCACAAGCGGTCGATGATATGCCGCAGTGCATCAGCTCACGGTCTCTGCGGGCACCCCGGCCGGGGCGTGCAGGGCCATTGCCCCGACCCTAAACCTATAATCGAAAACTTCGCTCAATCAAGCACTTAGCCGTGTTCAACAGAGCGAGCACCGTGCGTGACAGCCAGCAGAAAGCCCCGATGAAAGCCGCAGAGATCCGCAACACGTTTCTGAAGTTCTTCGAGTCCAAGGGACACGCCATCGTGGCTTCCAGCCCCGTGGTCCCGGGCGACGACCCGACGCTGCTGTTCACCAACGCCGGGATGAACCAGTTCAAGGACGTCTTCCTCGGTTTCGACAAGCGGCCCTACACACGCGCCACCACCGCTCAGAAGTGCATCCGCGCCGGCGGCAAGCACAACGACCTCGAGAACGTGGGCTACACCGCGCGCCACCACACCTTCTTCGAGATGCTGGGCAACTTCAGCTTCGGCGACTACTTCAAGCACGACGCCATCAAGTACGCCTGGGAGCTGCTGACCGAACACTTCAAGCTGCCGAAGGACAAGCTCTGGGTCACGGTGTACGCCGAAGACGACGAGGCATACGACATCTGGCACAAGGAAGTGGGCGTGCCGGCCGAGCGCATCGTGCGCATCGGCGACAACAAGGGCGCGCGCTACGCCTCCGACAACTTCTGGATGATGGGCGACACCGGCCCCTGCGGCCCGTGCACCGAGATCTTCTACGACCACGGCGAAGGCATCCCCGGCGGCCCCCCGGGCAGCCCCGACGAGGACGGCGACCGCTACATCGAGATCTGGAACAACGTGTTCATGCAGTTCAACCGCGACGAAGCGGGCGTGATGCACAAGCTCCCCAAGCCGAGCGTGGACACCGGCATGGGCCTGGAGCGCATCACCGCGGTGCTGCAGCACGTGCACTCCAACTACGAGATCGACCTGTTCGTGGCGCTGCTGGCCGCGGCCAAGAAGGCGGTGGACGTCGCCGGTGCCGGTGACTGCGACAAGGACTCGCCCTCGCTGAAGGTGATTGCCGACCACCTGCGCGCCTGTACCTTCACGGTGGTCGACGGCGTGATCCCCAGCAACGCCGGCCGCGGCTACGTGCTGCGCCGCATCGCCCGCCGCGCCATCCGCCACGGCTACAAGCTGGGTGCGCGCAAGCCCTTCTTCCACACGCTGGTGCCGGCGCTCGTCGAGCAGATGGGCGAGGCCTACCCCGAGCTGCGGCAGAACGTGCAGCGCGCGATGGAGGTGTTGAAGCAGGAAGAGGAAGGCTTCTTCCGCACCATCGCCAATGGCATGGAGATCCTCGAAGGCGCGCTGGCAGGCGGCCCCCAGGTGCTCGACGGCGAGCTCGCCTTCAAGCTGCACGACACCTACGGCTTCCCGCTTGACCTGACGGCCGACGTGTGTCGCGAGCGCGGCGTGACGGTCGATTCCACCGGCTTCGACGCGGCGATGAGCCGGCAGCGCGAGCAGGCCCGCGCTGCCGGCAAGTTCAAGATGGCGGCCGGCCTCGAATACAGCGGCGCGGCCACCACCTTTCACGGCTACGAGCAGCTCGTGCACGAAGGCGCCAAGGTCACGGCCGTGTACGTGGACGGCTCGCCCGCGCAAAGCGCCAAGTCCGGCGACGACGCGGTGATCGTGCTCGACCACACGCCGTTCTACGCCGAGTCCGGCGGCCAGGTGGGCGACACCGGCGAGCTGCGCAACAACACCTCGCGCTTCATCGTCGAAGACACGCAGAAGGTGCAGGCCGACGTGTTCGGCCATCACGGCCGCGTAGTCGAGGGTGAAATCAAGGTGGGCGACACGATCAATGCCAAGGTCGACGGCGAGCAGCGTGCGAAGACCGTGCGCAACCACAGCGCCACGCACCTGATGCACAAGGCCCTGCGCGAAGTGCTGGGCGCCCACGTGCAGCAGAAGGGCTCGCTGGTCAACGCCGAGCGCACCCGCTTCGACTTCGCGCACAACGCGCCGATGACCGACGAGCAGATCCGCGCGGTGGAAGCCAAGGTGAATGCCGAGATCCTGGCCAACGCCAGCACCGAAGCGCGCGTGATGCCTATCGACGAAGCGCAGAAGCTGGGCGCGATGATGCTGTTCGGCGAAAAGTACGGCGACAGCGTGCGCGTGCTCGACATCGGCACGAGTCGCGAACTCTGCGGCGGCACGCACGTGCACCGCACCGGCGACATCGGCCTGTTCAAGATCGTGGCCGAAGGCGGCGTGGCTGCCGGCGTGCGCCGCGTGGAGGGGGTGACCGGCGACAACGCGCTGGCCTACCTGCAGCAGCTGGAGTCCACCGTGGGTGGCGTGGCCGGCACGCTGAAGGTCACGCCCGCCGAAGTGCCGGCCCGCGTGAGCGCCGTGCTCGAGCAGGTGCGCTCGCTCGAGAAGGAGCTGGCTGCGCTGAAGGGCCGGCTCGCCTCGGCCCAGGGCGACGAGCTGCTGTCCCAGGCGGTGGACGTGAAGGGTCTGAAGGTGCTGGCCGCCACACTGGAAGGCGCCGACGCCAAGGCCCTGCGCGAAACGATGGACAAGCTCAAGGACAAGCTCAAGTCCGCGGCCATCGTGCTGGCTGCGGTGGACGGCGGCAAGGTGCAGCTGGCTGCCGGCGTCACCAGCGACAGCACGGCCAAGGTCAAGGCCGGCGATCTGGTCAACTTCGTGGCCCAGCAGGTGGGCGGCAAGGGGGGCGGCAAGCCCGACATGGCCATGGCCGGTGGCACCGACGCGACCAAGCTGCCGCAAGCCCTGGCCTCGGTGCAGGGCTGGGTCGCCGAGCGCGTTTGACCCGCTTGGAAAGCAAGCGCATGACGCCCGCCCTGGCGCGCCCGGTGCGGGCGTTTTTGCTGGCCCTTGCAACCGCCGCGGCGGCATTGCCCGCTGCCGCGCAGACCATACCGCCGGCCACCGAAGCCCCACGCCCGGCCCCCGCCGCCGAAGCAGTGGTACGTGTGTTCATCGAAGCCTGCGTGCTGACCGAAGGCGACCAGACCGCCGCGGTGGACTGGGCCGTTTCCAACGGCTTCGACCCGCTGGACGTGCTGGCGCCCAACGTCGAGCCGCTGCTGGCCGGCAAGCCCGGCACGGCTCTCACGATGCCCGGGCAGCCGGTGTGGCTGGTGACCGCCACCGGCGGTCCTTGTACCGTGTGGGCCGAACGCACCGCAGGTCCGGTCTTGCACCTGGCGTTCCAGCAGGCCATGTCGCAGCTCGTTGCCAAGGGCGCCAAGGCCGAGATGACGCTGGAACGCACGGTGGAGCGGGCGGGCGCCTGGCGCCGGCAGGTGCAATGGCGCTATCGCCGCGTGGGCGACAGCAACGACTACGGGCTGGGCGCGGTGACCACGCTGGGCGAACAGCCGGGCTCGCAGGCGCTGCACCTGGAGCGCCTGCCGCCAGCGGTGACTCGCGAACCCGACGGACTGCCGCGGCGCTGACGCGCAGAGGGCCTGCCCAGTTGCCGGCCCCGGCACCGCCAACTGTCAGCCCTGACAGTTGGACGCTGATCGCGGTGCGCCTATTCTTCGGCGCCTGAGTTTGTGACGAATCGAGCCACCATGGGTCGCAGGGAGGTGACCGCTCTGTGCATGCCGAATCGGCGGTTCGGCAGCACTCATCTCCGGCCCGGGAATACCGGACGGTGTGCCGATGAAGCGTCAGCTTGGATAACAACCAGTCCATGGCGCTTGAAACGGATACCGTCGGCGGTCGGGTCGATCGCCGTGCTCGGCCGCGCGCTGCGCTCACAGCCGAGTTCATACGCAATGCCTACCGGCCGCATCGATCGTGGGCCGAACTGCTGCGTGGGCTGCTCGAAGGGCTTGCGTCCCGGACCGCGGCCAGCCGCGGAGCCCTTGCACTGCGCGGCGTCGGCACGCTGGCGTTCGAAGCCGGTGGTGATGCGTTCACAGCGCAATGGCATGACGCTGAAATGCCGGCGCGCAACGGCCATGCGCACGCCGGCAGCCTGCCAAACGGTGCATTCGGTGCGTCGCACCCTGGCGCGCAGCATGCCGCCGGCAACGGACGCAACCACCTGCCGATGGCAGTGCATGCGGTGTTTCCGTTGCGCTATGGCGCTGCCACGCTGGGCGAGCTGCAGCTGGCCTGGCCGGGCGGCCGTGCGCGGCATGCGGCCGTTGGCGGAGGAATCGACGGTCGATTCGGCCGTGTCGGCCTGACCATGCGGGGCCGCCAGCGTTGATCTGCAGGCGAGTTCACAGCCGCAGAACCCGTGTGTATCGACGAAATACGGTGAAACGACTGGAGCGACTGAAGCGCTAGAGTCTTGCGGCAGAAGGAGAGCCCCCTCATGAGACATCCGGTGTCAACCTGCACATCCCGGGCCGCCGTGCCGGGGCGCCCCGAGCAAGGCCGGCCCCTCTCGGAGGGTCGATCACCGTACTCGGCGAGCGGGGTGTCGCCATGAGCATCACCGTTCGCCGCGCATCCCCCAAAGACGCCGTTGCGTGGGCCCACATCGTGGCCGCCCCCGACGTCTTTCCGGGCCTGATGCAGGTGCCGTTTCCCGACGAGGAACGTGTGCGGCAGTGGCTCACCGAGACCTGCGTGCCCGGCCGGCACGACGTGCTGCTGGTAGCCGAACGTCACGGTGAAGTGGTGGGCACCTGCGGGCTGCACCCCGCCGGCCCGCAATTGAGGCGCCGCCACGTGATGATGCTCGGCATCTCGGTGACCAAGGAGGCTCAGAACCAGGGCGTGGGCTCGGCGCTCATGCAGGCGATGTGCGACTACGCCGACAACTGGGTGCAGGTGCTGCGGCTGGAGCTCACCGTGTTCAGCGACAACGCGCCTGCCATTGCGCTGTATCGAAAATTCGGCTTCGAGGTCGAAGGCACGCACCGTGCCTATGCCATGCGTGCGGGCCGCTTCGTCGATGCGCTGGCGATGGCCCGGCTGCATCCCAACCCGCCGTCCTTTCCATGAAGTGGCTTCGCGTTCCCATGCTGCTGGTGGCGCTGTGCGGCGCGGCCGGTGCCGCCACGGCGCAGCAACGTGTCGAGTTGCCCAGCCTCGAACAGCGAGGCGGCGAGCCGGTGCCGTTGACCGGCTATTGGTTCCCCGTGGACGAGCCCGGCCGCCGGCCCGCGGTGGTGTTGCTGCACGGCTGCGGCGGCCCGCATGGCCGCAACGGCGAACTGTCGGAGCGGCTCGCCGACTACGCTTCGTGGATGCGGGTGCAGGGCTGGCATGCGCTGGTGGTCGATTCGCTCGGCCCGCGCGGCGAGCGCGAGCTGTGCACGCAGAAGAACGGCACGCGCGCCGTCACGCAGGCGAACCGTCGGCTCGATGCGCTGGGCGCCTTGCGGTGGCTGGCGGCCCGGGCCGACGTGGATGCCGGCCGGCTGGCGCTGGTGGGCTGGTCCAACGGCGGCAGCACCGTGCTGGCCGCCACCAACCTCAAGCTGCGCGAGGTGTCGGGGGCTGCCGTGAAGCCGCGCGCCGCCGCGGCCTTCTATCCGGGCTGCGCAGCCGAGCTCAAGCGCGGCTACCAGCCCGCGTCACCAATGCTGATGCTGCTGGGTGAAAAGGACGACTGGACCTCGCCGCAACCCTGCATGGAACTCGCGCGCCGCGCCGGTGACAAGGTGCAGGCCGAGGTGTATGCCGGCGCCTACCACGGCTTCGACAGCGACGCGAAGCTGCGGCTGCGTCGCGACGTGCCCAACGGCGTGTCGCCGGGCCAGGGCGTGCACGTGGGCGGCGACCCGATGGCACGCGTGGCTTCGCGCGAACGGCTGCTGGCCTTCTTGCGCGAGCAGCTGCAATAGGGCGATAGGCGCGATGGTCGGCAAGCGTCACCTGCGCTCCGGTGAGCCCTTCGTTGCGCCGGCCTCCCGCGAGCCGGAGTTCTGCCCGCTGTGTTTGCGCCTCATCGTGCCCGGCCCCAGCGCCGACGAGCACCACCTCGTGCCGCGCAGCGAAGGCGGCCGCGAGACCGAACGCCTGCACCGCATCTGCCACCGCAAGATCCATGCGACCTTCAGCGAAAAGGAACTGGCGCGCGAATTCCACAGCTGGGCCAAGCTGCGCGCACACCCGGAGATCGCCGACTTCGTGGCCTGGGTGGTGAAGAAGCCGCCGGAGTATTGGGACCGCAGCGTGAGGCCCCGGCGGCGCCGATAGCGTGGCTGGGCAGCGGCCGAAGCCAGGGAGTCGGCAGCTTTCAGAAATACTGAACAGTCATGCCGCAGCAGCCTGCGGCAGGTTTTCAGCCCGCGTCCGACAATGGCGCGATGAGCAGTGAAAGCCTTTCCCCCTTGTTATTCGAACATGCAGCCGTAGACCGGCGCAGCTGGCTTGCGCTGGTGGCGGCCTCGCTGGTCTGTGCGCCGTTGCACGCAGCCGGCAACATGCACCAGCCTTGGCCGGCGAAGAAGCCCACGCCGCCCTTGACGCTGGACGATCTCGAAGGGCGCCGCTGGAGCTTGGCAGCGCTGCGCGGCAAGGTCGTCGTGCTCAACTTCTGGGCCAGTTGGTGCGAGCCTTGCGTCACCGAGATTCCTACCCTGAGCTGGCTGGCCGAAACGCACGCTGCGCGCGGCGACGTGGTGGTGCTGGGCGTGAACTACCAGGAGAACGAAGCGAAGGTGCGGCGCTTCCTGCAGGGCGTGCCTGTCTCGTACCTCGTGCTGCTCGACCGCAACGGCGAGGCGGCCCGGGCGTGGACCACGCGCATCTTCCCGAGCACCGTGCTGATCGGGCGCGACGGCCGGCCGGCGCTCACGGTCGTGGGGGAGCTCGACTGGGCGGGCGAGCAGGGCGAGCGGCTGCTGAATCCCCTGCTGGCCGGCGCGGCCGGGGCCTCGCGATAATCCGCCCGCCACAAGAAGGAGAGTCGTCATGACCTACCACCTGTCTCGCCGTGCCCTGCTGAAGACCACCACGAAAGCCATTGCGCTGTCCGGCATGTCGTTCGCCGCACATGCTCAGCAAGCCGTTCGGCGCTTCGAGCCGCAGCCCGGCACGTGGCGCACCTTCGAAATCACCACGACGGTGGAGCTGCGCCAGGCCATGGGCGCGAGCCGCGTGTGGCTGCCGGTCCCTTCGGTCGATACGGCCTGGCAGCGTTCTCTCGAGAGCAGCTGGTCGGGCAACGCGCGCAGCATGAAGATCGTGTCGGACATGCGGTATGGCGCGAAGATGCTGCTGGCCGAGTTCGACGAGCGGCAGACCGACCCGACGGTGCAGATCACGAGCCGCGTGCAGACGATGAGCCGTGCGACGGACTGGTCGGCCAGGTCGGCCGCTAAGGAAGACCCGGCGGCCTTGAAGGCATGGCTGGAGCCCACCGAGCTGATGCCTACCGACGGTATCGTGCGCGACACCGCGCTGCAGGTGACCAAGGGCGCCAAGACCGACCTCGACAAGGCGCGCGGCATCTACGACTGGATCGTTGCCAACACCTACCGCGAGCCCAAGGTGCGCGGCTGCGGCGTGGGCGACATCAAGAGCATGCTCGAGACGCAGAACTTCGGCGGCAAGTGCGGCGACATCAACGGCCTGTTCGTCGGCCTGTGCCGCGCAGCCGGCGTGCCGGCGCGTGACGTGTACGGTATCCGCCTCGTGCCCAGCGCCTTCGGCTACCGCGAGCTGAGCGGCAACCCGGCCAACCTGAAGAGCGCGCAGCACTGCCGCGCCGAAGTCTTCCTGCGCGACTACGGCTGGGTGGCCATGGATCCGGCCGACGTCGGCAAGGTGATGCGGCTCGAAACCGGCGACTGGATCAAGGATGCCGACCACCCGGTGGTGGCCCCGGTGCGCAAGGCGCTCTTCGGTGGCTGGGAAGGCAACTGGCTGGGCTACAACACCGCGCACGACGTGGCGCTGCCCGGCTCTTCCGGCGGCCGCCTGGGCTTCCTGATGTATCCGCAGGCCGAGAGTGCGCAGGGGCGCTACGACTCGCTGGACCCGGACAACTTCAAGTACACGATCTCGGCCCGCGAAATCACGGCCTGACGTCATGAGCGAAAGACCAGACCTCGCCGGCAAGCGCATCGTCCTCGGCCTTTCCGGCGGCATCGCCTGCTACAAGTCGGCCGAACTGGTGCGCCTGCTCATCAAGGCCGGCGCCAGTGTGCAGGTCGTGATGACCGAAGCCGCGATGCAGTTCATCACGCCGGTCACGATGCAGGCGCTGTCGAACCAGCGCGTGGTGACGAGCCAATGGGACGCGGCCGAGCCCAACAACATGGCGCACATCAACCTGTCGCGCGAGGCAGATGCCATCGTCATCGCGCCGACCAGCGCCGACTTGATTGCGCAGTTGGCACAGGGGCGTGCCGGTGATCTGCTGTCATTGCTGTGTCTGGCTCGGCCCATTGAACGTTGCCCGCTGCTGTTGGCACCGGCCATGAACCGCGAGATGTGGGCGCACCCCGCCACGCAGCGCAACCTTGCCGCGGTGCGGGCGGACGGCTCTGTGGTGCTGGGCGTGGGCAGCGGTGACCAGGCCTGCGGCGAGGTGGGTGACGGGCGCGTGCTCGAACCCGAGGAGCTGCTCGAAGACATCGTGGCGTTCTTCCAGCCCAAGGCGCTTGCAGGCCAGAAGGTGCTGATCACGGCCGGGCCGACTTTCGAGCCCATCGACCCGGTGCGCGGTATCACCAATCTTTCCAGCGGCAAGATGGGCTTCGCCATTGCGCGGGCTGCACGTGAGGCCGGCGCCGAGGTCACGCTGGTGGCAGGGCCGGTGCACCTGCCCACGCCTCGCGGCGTGTCGCGCATCGACGTGCGCACCGCGCAGGAGATGTTCGACGTCGTGCTGCCGGCAGCGCAAAAGCACCAGGTGTTCGTTGCCACTGCCGCCGTCGCCGACTGGCGGCCGGCCACGCTGTCGGCGCACAAGATCAAGAAAGACGGCAAGAAGCTCGCGCCGACCTTCGAGCTCACCGAAAACCCCGACATCCTGGCGGCGGTGGCCGCATTGCCCGCGCCTCCTTACTGCGTCGGCTTTGCGGCCGAAAGCGAAAACCTTGCGGCCCACGCACGCGCCAAGCTCGAGCGCAAGCGCCTGCCGCTGGTGGTGGGGAATCTCGGGCCGGCTACCTTCGGCCGTGACGACAATGCGCTGCTGCTGGTAGACGCCCATGGCGAGCAGCCGCTGCCGGCCGACGGCAGTGCCACCGACAAGCTCACTCTCGCGCGGGCCCTGGTGGCCGAGATCGCGCGCCGTATTTCCACTCACACCGCATGACCGAAATCGACCTGAAGGTGCTCGACCCGCGCATGGCCGAGCAGATCCCGACCTACGCCACGCCCGGCAGCGCCGGCCTCGATCTGCGTGCCTGCCTTGATGCGCCCATCGTGCTCAAGCCGGGGCAGACCACGCTCATCCCGACCGGCCTGGCCATCCACATCGGTGACGCGGGCCTGGCCGCATTGATCCTGCCGCGCTCCGGGTTGGGGCACAAACACGGCATCGTGCTGGGCAACCTGGTGGGCCTCATCGATTCAGACTACCAGGGGCAGTTGATGGTGAGCTGCTGGAACCGCGGCTCCACCACGTTCACGATCAACCCGATGGAGCGTATTGCTCAGCTGGTCATCGTGCCGGTGGTGCAGGCGAGCTTTCGCCGCGTGGACGACTTCGACGCCTCGCATCGCGGCGAGGGAGGCTTCGGATCGACCGGAAAGCATTGAGCATTGAGCGCGCAGCAAGCGCGTTCAATGGTCAGTGCAGGTTCTGCGAAGTCGGCACGGTGTTGAGCACCGTGAAGGTCGGCTCGGCTACCGAGCCGGCTGCCACTTCTTCTTCGGTGGCCTCGCGCACCGCGCGCACCTTGAGCGCGAGGTTCAGCGCAATGCCGGCCAGCGGGTGGTTGCCGTCGAGCACCACGTGCGAGTCGTACACCTCGGTGACGGTGTAGATCGCATCGGGTGGCAGGCCAGCGGTGGTGGCTCCTTCAGGCGGCCCGTCGAATTGCATGCCTGGCTCGATATGGCCGGTGAACACGTCGCGCGCTTCGAAGAACACGAGGTTGGCGTCGTAGTCGCCGAAGGCATGCTCGGGCTCCAGGTGCAGGGCGGCTTCAAAGCCTTCGCTCTGGCCGAGTAGCGCTTCTTCCACCTTGGCCAGCAGGTCGTCGCCCCCGTAGAAGAACTCGACGGGATCGACCAGCTCGTCGATGAGCTGACCCTGGGCATCTTGGAGTCGCCACGTCAGGCTGACGACACAGGGCGCTGAAATCTGCATCGGGCGATCATCGCATGAACGCCGGAGCGCCCCGGCAAAATGTGCCGCATGAAAACTCATTCCAGCATGGTCATCGACATCGAGGCCGCCACGCATCTGCTCGGTGGCCTGTCGCCGCAGCGTTTCATGAAGAAGCACTGGCAGAAGAGGCCGTTGCTGATCCGGCAGGCGCTGCCGGAAGTGGGGGCGCCAATCTCGCGTGCCGATCTGTTTTTACTCGCGGGTCGCGAAGGAGTGGAGTCCCGGCTGATCGAACAGCTGCCGCTCAAGAAAGGAGCTGCCGGCTGGTCGTTGAAACACGGGCCTTTCACGCGGCGTGCTCTGCCACCGCTCGCGCAACCGGCGTGGACGTTGCTTGTGCAAGGGCTGGACCTTCACGTCCCCGCGGCCCGCGCGCTGCTCGACCGTTTCCGCTTCGTGCCGGAGGCACGGCTCGACGACCTGATGATCTCGTTCGCGACCGAAGGCGGCGGTGTTGGCCCGCACTTCGATTCGTACGACGTGTTTTTGCTGCAGGTGCATGGCAAGCGCCGCTGGCGCATCGGCCGGCTCGAAGACCCGAGCCTTGTGCCCGACGTGCCGCTCAAGATCCTGAGCAATTTCGCCGTCGAGCAGGAATGGGTGCTCGAGCCCGGCGACATGCTCTACCTGCCCCCGCGCTGGGCACATGACGGTGTGGCCGAGGGCGGTGAATGCATGACCTGCTCGATCGGCTTTCGTGCACCCAAGCGTGCTGAACTCGCCCGTGAGCTGCTCGTGCGCTGTGCCGATGGCGTCGACGAGGAACGGGTGTCCGCCGCGCTCTATCGCGACGCGAACCAGGTGGCCACCGATGAGCCCGGCCGCATCCCTGATGCGTTGGCGCAGTTTGCGACGCAGGCGGTGCAAGCGGCCCTGCGTGATCCACAAGCGCTGCGGGTGGCCCTGGGTGAATATCTCACTGAGCCCAAGGCGCAGATCTGGTTCGAGTTGCGTGAGCCCCTGCATGATGGGCAGGGTGTGCGGCTGGATGCACGCACGCGCATGATGTACGACGCGGAGCACGTGTACGTGAACGGCGAATCGTGGCGCGCGGCTGGGCGTGATGCCAAGTTGATGAGGCGGCTGGCCGACCAGCGCTTCCTGACCGCGCGCGAAGTGAACCGAGCCAGCGAAGCCGCACGCGCGCTGTTGTCGCAATGGTGTGAAGACGGCTGGTTGCAGCCAGAGGAGCACGACGATGAGTGATGACACCAACGCAGTGTCGCAAGGCACGCAGCAGTTCGAATCGCGCAGCGAGTTCCAGCAGGCGCTGCGCGATGCCTTTGCCGAGGTGGCGAGGCATGGCGGACGCGAACTGTGGTTGTGCGATCGCGACCTTGCCGAGTGGCCGGTCGGTGAGCGCGCAGTGATCGAATCGCTGACGCAGTGGGCCTATGCACATCGCAGACTCGTCGTGCTGGCCGCCAATTTCGACGAAGTGGTGAGGCGGCATGCGCGCTGGCTCGAGTGGCGTGTGCATTGGTCTCATATCGTCGAGTGCCGCACCGTGCATGAAGACGAGGCGCCGCAGATGCCAAGCCTGCTGTTCGCGCCGGGCTGCATCGGCGTACGTCGTCTAGACGAGCGTCTCTACCGCGGGCGTGTCTATCGCGAGGGCTCGGATCTGGCCCGCTGCCAGGAGTTGATCGAGGCCGTCGCGCAACGCTCCATTGAGGCCTTCCCGGTCACAACACTGGGACTGTGAAAGACGCAAGAGGATTGGCACGTATAATCGTGGGCTGGACTGGGAAATGCTCGAGCGTTCCCAGCCTTCAGTTGGGACCCTTCCGCAAGAGGGCCCGTCAATTACCGGTAATTGTTCGACTCTTTGTTGAGGGAAAAAGATGATGAAAAAGTCGCTTGTGCTGGCTTCCCTGG
>CAMLLU010000025.1 GCA_946480925.1 uncultured Rivibacter sp. | reverse complement strand
GATGCCAACGGCATCAAGACCTGGGTCGTGGGCGGCGCCGATGGCGACACCGTGCTGAACGACGACGGCAACGTGATCGATGCCGGCGCTGGTGACGACCGGGTGAGCGCCGGCAGCGGCCGCGACACCGTGCATGGCGGCGACGGCAACGACCGCATCACCGGCATGCACGGCGACGACGTGCTCTTCGGCGATGCGGGCAACGACGACATCGGCGGCGACGGCGTCGACCTGCCCGGATACATCGAGTCCGTACGCGGCAGCCTGCACGGCAACGACGTCATCGCGGGCGGCGCCGGCAACGACACGCTCGCCGGTAACGGCGGCAACGACGACCTCTACGGCGGCGACGACGATGACCGGCTCCTTGGCGACCACACGGATGCACGGTTCACGCCGTGGGCCAACCACGGCGCGGACTACCTCGAGGGAGGCAACGGCCGCGACAGCATGGAAGGCGATGGAGGGAACGACACCCTCTACGGCGGCCAGGGTGACGACAAGCTGTGGGGCGACGACACCCCGCAGCGGCTGGGCGGGCCGTACCACGGCGCCGACTACCTGGATGGCGGCGCGGGCGACGACTACCTCGAAGGCGGTGGCGCTGGCGATACGGTGCTCGGTGGCGACGGCAAGGACGTGCTGTGGGGCGATGCATCCACCACCGGGCTGGCCGCCAGCGAATCCGGCGCGGACTACCTCGATGGCGGCCTGGGCGACGACCTGTTGACCGCCAACGGCGGCAACGACACGCTGATCGGCGGCGAGGGCCATGACCAGGCAGATGGAGGCGCCGGCAACGACTGGCTGAACGGCGGCACCGGCAACGACACGCTGATCGGCGGCGACGGCGACGACGTGCTGATCGGAGGGGCCGGCGCCGACATGCTGTTGGGCGGCCTGGGCAATGACCGCTACGTGTTCGACGCCGCTGACGTGCCGACCGCTCAAGCACAGGTGGGAGCGAACGGCACCATCACGCTGGTTTCCTCCGAAAGGGTGGAAGACGAGGGCGGGACCAACACCGTGCAGATCAGCGGCGCGGTGCGCGCGGCGGGGCAGGCCGACGACGGTTCGCTCGCCTTGCTGCTGGGTGATGGCGCCGAGGGTCGAACCCTGCTGCTGCAAGGCGCCTTCACCGGCAGCATCCAGAACCTCGAGCTCGACAGCCCCTACGGCGGCAACACGACGGTTCGCGAATGGGTACAGACCCACGTGACGCAGTCACTGCGGCTCACGGCTTCCACTGCGGGCCAGAGCGTGTTCAGTGGCGGCGGTGCCGATCAGCTCACCGCCGACATGGCCGGCGTCTCCCTGCAGGCAGGCCGCGGCAACGACACGCTCATCCTCACCGAGGACCACGTCGGCGGCGTGACCGCGGTGTTTTCTTCCGGCGATGGCCAGGACAGCGTCGTCGGTGGCGCACGTGCCGACACGTTGGCGACACGCCAGGCCAACGTGGCGCGCTTCACGTCGGGGGTGGATCCGGCTTCCCTGCGCCTGAGCGCCGAGCGGTCGAACAACGGCGGAGCCACGCTGGTGTACCTGAACTACGGCAACGCAGGCGACCGCGTCCAGGTGAGCTTCGACGGTGTTCGCAGTTTCGATCGCTTCGAGCTTGCCGACGGCACCGTGCTGAGTTGGGACGACGTGGCTGCACGCGGCGTGGTGTTCGATGGAGCGAAGGGCTCCGGGAGCTTCGGTGGTACGCCGGGCAACGACCGCATCACCGGGACGTCCGCAGGCGACACGATCTTCGGTCGCAGTGGCGACGACACCCTCGACGGTGGTGCCGGCAACGACACGCTCTACGGCGGCAGCGGCAGCAACACCTACCTGTTCGGGCGCAACAGCGGCCGTGATGCCGTGAGTACGGAATCGGGTGGCCTCGACGTCGTGCGGTTCACGCAAGGTGTCGCTGCGGCCGATGTCCTCTGGGCGCGCACGGGTGACGACCTGCTGATCCGCCTGCGCGGCAGCGACGACCGGCTCACGGTGCGCGGAGCCTTCGCACGGCAGACGGTGAAGGCATTCACCTTTGCCGACGGCAGCACGATCGCGTTCGACGCGTTGAGGTTGTCCACCGGCGCACAGCAGGCCAGCGATGCGAACGACGAGATCTACCTGCTTGACGGCGGCGACAACGTGGATGCCCGCGCCGGCAACGACAGCGTTCTCGGCGGCGGAGGCGCTGACACCATCGCTGGCGGTGCAGGCGCCGACACCCTGCGGGGCGGGGCAGGCAATGACGTGCTCGAAGGCGGCAGCGGCAACGACCTCCTCTTCGGTGGCACAGGCAACGACACCTACCGCTTCGGCCTTGGCAGTGGCGAGGACGTGATCGACAACGAGGCAGCAGCCGGCACCAAGCTCGACGTCGTGCAGTTCACGGCCGGCGTGATGCCATCGGCGGTGACGGTGCGGCGCGACGGAGGCAGTCTGGTGCTGGGCATCGCCGGCACGGCCGACCGGCTCACCGTGGCCAACTACTTCGAGCGCGATGGACAAGCCGGCTACCAGGTCGAGCAGGTGCGTTTTGCCGACGGGACGGTGTGGGACGTTGCGGCGATCAAGGCCATGGTGCTGGCAGGCACCAGCGCCGATCAGCGCCTGACCGGCTACGCGAGCGGCGATCTCATCAGCGGGGCCGCCGGCAACGACACCCTGGAAGGCATGGGCGGCAACGACACGCTGCAGGGCGGTGCCGGCGATGACCGGCTCGACGGCGGGTCAGGCAACGACACCTACCTGTTCGGCCGCGGCGATGGCATGGACACCCTTCAAAGCTTCGACAGCGCGACGAGCAAGACCGACACGCTGCAGCTGGGCGCCGGGGTGGCGCCGGGGGACTTGGTGCTGGATCGCTCCGGCAACGACTTGACGATCTCCCTGCGCGGAACGGGCGATGCCATCAGCATTCCCGGCTACTTCAACTTGCGCCCCGTCGACGTGATCCGCTTCGCCGACGGCACGGCGTGGGACATCGAAACCGTGAAGCGTCGTTTGCTGGCCGGCACGGACCGAGCCGACACGATATGGGGCTTTTCAGGCAATGACGAGATACACGGCGGCGCCGGCAACGATTCGCTGTATGCGGATGCCGGCAACGACGTGCTCCACGGCGAGCTGGGCAACGACACCCTGCGCGGTGTTGACGGCAATGACGCTCTCGATGGTGGTGCCGGGCAAGACACGCTGTATGGCGGTGCAGGTGACGACACCTACCTCTTCGGTCGTGGCGATGGAGTGGACGGCGTGGTCGAGCTGTTTGGCGAAGGCACCGACACCGTGCGGCTGCGCAACGGCATCATCCCGGCCGACGTGACGCTGCACCGGGTCAATGGCTCCCGCAGCGACGCTGATGCACGCCTCGTCGGGCAAGTGCAGGACTCGCTGGTGCTGCGCCTGTCGGACGGCAGTGAATTGTGGGTGGCGAACTACTTCGAGGGGACGACCCAGCAGCGCCTGGAGCGCATCCAGTTCGAGAACGGCACCGTCTGGCAGCGCGCCGACGTTCTGGCACGCCTGGGTACTGCACCTGCGGGCACGGCCAACACGATGACCGGCACGGCGGGCAACGATCGCCATGTCGTCGACTACCAGGCGGACAACATCGTCGAAGCCGTGGACGGCGGCACCGACTCGGTGGTCTCCAGCACCTCCTACACGCTGCAGGACAACGTGGAGAACCTGGAACTCAGCGGCACGTTGGCGATCAGCGCCACCGGCAACCAAGGCGACAACGTGCTGGTCGGCAACGCTGGAGACAACGTGCTCGACAACGGCAGCGGCGGCCATGACGTGCTGCGCGGCGGGGCCGGCAACGACGTGTACCGGGTGACCGAACGCGACCAGGGGGTCAGCTCCCTGAGCGCTGGCGCCCTGCCTTCGCTGCCGACGCAGATCGTCGAAGCCGCCGGTCAAGGGGTCGACGAAGTGGTGACCAACGCCTGGACGGCGGCGCTTTCGGACAACGTCGAGAACCTCTCGCTGAACGGACTGCAGCGCATCAACGAGCTGTACACCAACGGCGCCACCAGCATCGAACTTCGCTATACCGGCAACGCACTGGCCAATCGCATCGATTTGAGCGGCATCGGCCGCGTGCAGAGCTTCACCGACAACGGGCGCAGCGTACCGGTTCGCACGTGGATCGACGGCGGGACGGGTGCCGACACGATGCTCGGCACGGCCATCGACGACACCTACGTAGTCGACAACGCCGCGGACGTGATAGTCGAACCCGGGTTCGATGCCACGAGCGGTGCGGAGCAGTCGCGGGCCGACCGTGTGGTCTCCAGCATCAGCTACACGCTGGGCGATCACCTGGAAGAACTCCAGCTGCAAGGGACCGCCGCCATCTCCGGCACGGGCAATGCGTTGAACAACGCCATCGATGGGGCGTCCAACAGCGGCGCGAACGAACTGCGCGGCGGCCTCGGCAACGACACCTACCGGCTCGGCGCCGGTGACACGATGGTCGAGCGTGCCGGCGAAGGCAGCGATACGGTGGTGCTGGCGGGCACGCCGCGCACCTCCGCGGCAGTGTCGGACTGGGCGAACGTCGAGAACCTGCAAGCCACGGATGCGGTCGGTGCGATTGCATTGACCGGCGATGCCGGCACCAACGTGCTGACGGGCAACGCATCGGCCAACGTGCTGCGCGGCATGGACGGCGACGACGTGTTGTCAGACGTCGACCCCGCCAGCCTGCCACGCAACTGGACCGGCGCCGCGGTCTATCCGGGCGATGCCGACGAGCTGTACGGGGGCGCCGGCAACGACACCCTGCGCAGCGACAGTGGGAACGACCTGCTCGACGGCGGCGCCGGCAATGACGTGCTGACGGGCCGAGGCAGCGAATACCGCGTGCGCTTCGGCGCGGGCTACGGGCGTGACGTGCTGCGCGACACCACCAGCCGGCGCGATGGCGCGGATTGGAGCGATGACGCCGCGATCGAGCAGCGCATCGAGCTGACGGCCACGACCGATGCTTCGGCCCTGCGCTTCGTGCGCAACGGCACCAGCCTGGTCATCAGCCTGGCCGGAACCGGCGATTCGCTCACCGTGGAGTCTTTCTTCACCGAAAGCGGCGAAATGCGCAGCGGCATCGACACCCTGGTGCTGGCCGACGGCACGCTGCTGACCCGCGATGCCATTCGCGCCGGGTTGCTCGGCAGCAACCGCACGACCGCCAGCGCCAATGGCGATCTGCTGATCGCTGCAGCATCAGGAACCTCGCTCGATGGCGGTGCGGGTGCGGACTACCTCGTCGGCCGGGCCGGCGCGGACACCCTGCTCGGTGCGGCGGGTGTCGACCACCTGCTGGGCGGCGATGGTGCGGACGTACTCGAAGGTGGGGCCGGTGACGATGTCCTGACCGGCGGCCGCGGCGCGGACCGCTACCGCTTCGGTGCCGGGTGGGGCCGTGACACGATCGACGATCTGCAGTCGCTTCACGCGTCTGGGGAGGCTGGTGTTGCGCTGACCGATGACGGAGCCATGGACGAGATCGTCTTCGATGCGAACGTGACGCTCGCGGACCTGAATTTCGATTTCAGCGGGCGGGATCTCGTGATCACCCGGCGCGGCAGCGACGACACGATCAAGGTGCTCGGTTACGCCGACAGCGCCAATGGCGCCGTCGAGCGCATTCGCTTTGCCGACGGCACCACGCTGACACGTTCGGACGTCGTGCAGCGTGCCAGCGTGCAGCACGGCGGTGCGGGCAACGACGTCATGCAGGCCATCGGCAACGGCAGCGAGCTGCATGGCGGGGCAGGCAACGACACGCTGCTGGGAGCCGCCGGCAACGATGTGCTCGACGGTGGCACCGGCGTGGACGCGCTGGACGGCCGGGCGGGCAATGACGTGTACGTTGTCGACGACGTGCGCGATACCGTCAGCGAATCAGCCGGCGGGGGCCAGGACACGGTGCGCTCGTCCGTCAGCTGGGCCCTCGGCAGTGACGTCGAAGACTTGCAGCTCACGGGCAGCGCGGCCGTCAACGGCACCGGCAACGCGCTGGCCAACCGGCTGACCGGCAATGCAGCGGCCAACACGCTCGACGGCGGCACGGGCGCCGATACGCTGGTGGGCGGCCAAGGCAACGACGGCTACGTCGTCGACAACGCCGGCGACGTCGTGCTCGAAGACGCCGCGGCCGGCACCGACAGCGTGGTCTCCAGCCTCAGCTGGACGCTCGGCGCCAACGTCGAGAACCTCACGCTCACCGGCACGCAGGCCCTCGCGGGCACCGGCAACACGCTGCGCAACGCGATCACCGGCAACGCGAGCGCCAACCGGCTGGACGGTGGTGCCGGTGCCGACACGCTCACCGGCGGTGCGGGCAACGACACCTACGTGCTCGACGACATCGGCGACCTCGTCGTCGAAGCCGCGGGCGGTGGCGTCGACGCCGTGGAGAGCTCGGCCAGCCATGTACTGGAAGCCGAAGTCGAACACCTCACGCTGACCGGCACGGCGGCTGTCAACGCCACCGGCAACGCGCTGGCCAACCGGCTGACCGGCAACGCAGCCGCCAACGTGCTCGATGGCGGCGTAGGCATCGACACGCTGGCAGGTGGTGCCGGCGACGACGTCTACCGCGTGGACCAAGCCGGCGACGTGGTGACCGAAGCGGTCGATGCCGGCACCGACCGCGTGGAGGCCAGCTTGTCGTGGACCCTGGGCCTCAACTTCGAAGACCTCACTCTGCTCGGCAGCGCGGCACTCAGCGCCACCGGCAACTCGCTGGGCAACCGCCTCGTCGGCAATGCCGCCGCGAACACGCTGGACGGCAAGGGCGGGGCGGACGCGCTCGCGGGCGGCGCAGGTGACGACACCTACGTCGTCGACAACACTGGCGACGTCGTCACGGAGAACGCCGCTGAAGGCAACGACACCGTGCTGGCCAACACCAGCTGGGTGCTGGGCGCGAACATCGAGAACCTCACCCTCACCCGCACGGCGGGTGCCGACAGCGCCACCGGCAACGCGCTGGACAACGTGCTCACCGGCACCAACGGCAACAACCGCCTCGACGGCGGCGCTGGCGCGGACCGCATGGCCGGCGGGCTGGGCAACGACACCTACGCGGTCGACAGCACACGCGACACCGTGGTCGAAGCCGCCGGCCAAGGCACGGATACGGTCGAATCATCGATCCACTACACCCTGGGCGCCGAGGTGGAGAACGTCACGCTCATGGGCACCGCCGCGCTGAACGCGACCGGCAACGCACTCGCCAACATGCTGCGCGGCAACGCCGGCAACAACGTGCTCGACGGTGCCGCGGGCGCCGACACGATGTACGGAGGCCTGGGTGACGACGTCTTCCGGGTGGACAACGCGGGCGACGTGATCAACGAGCGCGTGGCCGAAGGTACCGACCGTGCCGAAGCCAGCATCAGCTACACGCTGGGCATCACTGTCGAGAACCTCACTTTGACCGGTACCGCTGCGATCAGCGGCACCGGCAACTCGGTGGCCAACGTGATCATCGGCAACGCGGCCGCCAACCGGCTCGACGGCGCCGGCGGTGACGACACGCTCGATGGCGGCGCGGGCGCCGACACGTTGCTGGGAGGCAAGGGCAACGACGTCTTCATCGTCGACAACACGGGCGACGTGATCACTGAAAACCTCGCCGAAGGCACTGACACCGTACGCAGCAGCGTGGGCTGGACGCTGGGCGCCAACCTCGAGAACTTGGTGCTGACTGGCACAGGCGCCATCAACGGCACGGGCAACGCGCTGGCGAACTCGCTCACCGGCAACGCGAGTGCCAATGCACTGAACGGCGGAGAAGGTACCGACACCTATCGCGGCGGCGCCGGCGCGGACACGCTGGTGGACAGCGCGCTCACGTCCAACGACGTGTACGTCTGGGGGCGCGGCGAAGGCACCGACACGCTGAGCGACTCAGGCGGCACCGACCGGCTCGACGTGCTGGCCGGCGTCACGGCCAACCAGCTGTGGCTGCGCCACGTGGGCAACAACCTGGAGCTCTCGGTGATCGGCACCAACGATCGTTTCACGATCAACGGCTGGTACAGCGGCAGCGCGAACCGTGTGGAAAGCATCCGGCTGTCGGACGGCTTGGCCCTGCAAAGCGCGCAGGTGCAGGCCCTGGTCGACGCGATGGCCGGCTTTGCGCCGCCGGCGCCCGGCCAGACCACGCTGCCGGCGGACTACAACACGCGGCTTCAGCCCGTGATCGCAGCGAACTGGCGCTGAAGGACGGTATGGCGGGCGGTGCTGCGTTCACATCGAGACCTCAAGCTGGCAAGCCACAGCCGAGCCGCGGCGCGGAATGAGTGCAGGCCGGTGAGTGGCGCTCGAGCCGGTCTGCCTGGTACGAGCACCACTCTTGTTTCTGTTGCAGCCCTCATGACATCTGCAACAAACCCGCTCGCACCCCGTAGCCGTCCTACAGCACGAGCACGCAAACATGGTTTCCATGCGGGCAAGACCTCGCCGGTCGGCGCAGGGCTTGGGACCCGCGATGAAGAAAGGATGTTTGCCATGCAATCCGCACGCTCGTCTTCCCGCCGGCCCGCCGTTGCGCGCTGGCTGGTCGTTGCCAATCTTCTCGCGCTGGGGGCTGCCGGCGCGGCCCATGCGGGCATGCTCAGCGGCTATTCCGTGGCCCCGACGCAGGAAAGGCTCATCACCGCCGGCATGAGCCAGGACGAAGTGAAGCAGACCCTCGGCCGACCCGCGCACATGGCGCGCTACGGCAATGAACCGGGGCCGACCTGGAGCTACGACGTCAACACCGTCACCGTGGGTGGCGCCGACCAGACGCTGTTCGACGTGGACTTCGGCGCCGACGGCCGCGTGGTGTCGGCACAGGAGCGCGTCGTCGAGACGGACTGACCGAAAGCGCACTGAAGGCACAGGCGCGCAGGGCCTTTCCTGCAGTGATGGGGACGGGCGGCATCCGGAACACGGATGCCGTTTTTTCTTGTGCTCGCGTGGCCGCCCCGTGGCGGGCTTCAGCGGTCGCCCCACACGATGCGGTCGCGCCCTTCGTGCTTGGCCTGGTACAGCGCGGTGTCGGCGCGCTTGACGGTGGCCTGGATGTCTTCGCCGCGCCGGTGTTCGGTGACACCGATCGACACGGTGACGCGCACGCCGCGCGGCAGGCCCTCGATGGGGGCCTCGGCAATGGTCTGGCGCAGGCGCTGCAGCGGGGCGCTGGCCCGCTCGCGGGTGGTTTCGGGCAGCACGATGAGGAACTCCTCGCCGCCGTAGCGCCCCACGTATTCCGACTCGCGCAGCGTGCCCTGCAGGCAGCGGCTCAACATGCGCAGCACTTCGTCGCCGGCGGCGTGGCCGTACTGGTCGTTGAAGCGCTTGAAGTGGTCGGCATCGAGCATCGCGATGCACAGGCTCGAGCCGTTGCGCAGCGAGCGCTTGGCTTCCTTGGCGGCCATCTGGTGAATGATGCGGCGGTTGTACAGGCCGGTGAGCTCGTCGTAGGTGGCGATGCGCTCGATCTTCTCGAGCGCCTCCTGCAGCTTGCCGTTGGTGGCGCGCAGCCGCACGCGGATGCTGTTGACGTAGCCCCCGATCAGCGACATGAGCACCAGCAGCAGCGCGAGGTGCATCGTGAGCAGCCAGCCGCTCGGGACCGCGTGCCCGGCCTCCACGGCCGGCGCGCCCAGGAAACCGTCATTGTTCGCCGCCACCGCCGCGGCGAAGCTGGCGACGAAGTAGGCGCTGATGGCGAGCTGCTGGCGTATCGACAACCGGAAGGCGCCGAACAGCAGCGCCACCATGTAGAAGGGCAGTTGCAGCGGCCTGAACGCGCTGGCGGCATAGGCCAGGTAAGCCAGCGCCAGGCCGGAGGTCACCATCTGCGCGCCGGTGAGGCTGGGGTCGGCAAAGCGGCGGTTGAAGCCGGTTGCAATGCAGACGGTGAACACCGACACGCCCAGCACGGCCAGCGCCGTGAAGACGTGCGCCACGACAAAGTCGAGCCGGCCCGCGGCGGCATACAGGTACACGACGGCCACCACCAGCAGCGACGCGAAAGCGCCCAGCAGGTGGCGGAACAAGCGCAGGCCCTGGCCGCTGTCCTGCGGCGGCGCCTTGCTGCGTGGCACAGGCAGCGGCCGGTCGGACGAGCTCGCGCCGGTGGTGGTGGTCCAGGCCGCGGAGCTGGCGTGTGAGTGCCTGCTGCGGCGAGCCGACAACCAGCGGGTGAGGTCCATTGATGATTTGAAAGCCACGTGCCGCGGCGAGGCACCACGGCACGGCTGGCGCCCGCTCCCTGCGGCCCAGTATCGCGCCGGGGGCAAGACCTCGGCACCATCGGGTCTTCCCTTGGCCGCCGCCTTTCTTCCTTCCTGGCCTCGTTCACTGGTGCCGGCGCCTGACGGGCACAGGGTCTTGCCGCCCGGCGCAGACTTTGGAACTCATGCCGTCAGGAAGAAAGGATGTACGCCATGCAAGCTCGACGCCTGACCCTGCGCGCCACGGCACTGTGCTGGCTCGCCGCCCCGGTGCTGCTCGCCACGGGCGCTGCGCATGCGGCGCTCCACGGCGTGGGCATCACGTCCGCGCAACAGAAGCTCGTCACCACGGGCATGAGCGCCGACGAAGTGCGCCAGGCCCTCGGCCGACCGGCGCAGGTCTTGCAGTTCCGCAACGAGGCGGGGCCGACCTGGACCTACGACGTGCACACCGCGCCCACGGGCGGCCCGGACCTGGTGGTGTTCGACGTCGGCTTCGATGCCGGCGGCCGTGTGGTGTCGGCGAGGGAACGCCCCGTCGAGCGCGACTGAGGGGCTTCACGCCGCGGCCACCGGCGCCAGCGGTTTCTCGCCAAGGGACCTTTGCGGGCGCAGCACCCCGTGCTGCACGCACAGCACGCGGTCGTGCAGCGCGATGAGTTCCTCGCGGTGGCCGATGGACAGCACCGCGGCCGCCGGCAGCACCTGGCGCAGCCGCCGCAGCAGCTCCACCTGCGCGGCGGGGTCGAGCGCCGAGGTGGCTTCGTCGAGCACGATCCAGTCCGGCCGCTGCAGGAAGAGCCGCGCGAACTGCAGGCGCTGCTGCTCGCCCGGTGAGAGCCGGCGAGCCCATGTGTCGTCTGCGCTGTCGAGCGCGCCGGCCAGTGAAGCGAGGCCGGCCTGTTCGAGCACCTGCAGCATGGCCAGCCTGCCGAAGCGCTCGGCCGGGTGGGGATAAGCCAGCAGCTCGGCCAACCTTGCCTGTGCGAGGTAAGGGCGCTGCGGCACGAACACCGCGGACTCCGGCACGTGCAGCCAGCCGGTGCCGGCCGGCCACAGGCCCGCCAACGTGCGCAGCAGCGAGCTCTTGCCGCTGCCCGAGGCGCCCGTCACCAGCAGCCATTCACCGGGCCGCAGCGAGAGCTCGGGCACGTCGAGCAGCGTCTCGGGCGCATGGGGCCGCATCACCGCCAGCCCTTGCGCACGCAGCACCAGCGGCGTGGGCCATCGCGGCGGAACGCTCAGCGCGGCGGGCAGCGCCGGCTCGGGGCCGAGGGCCGGCACTTCGGGCACTGGCGGCGCTACCGCCGCACGGAAGGCGGCCAGGCGCGACACGGTGGCGCGCCATTCCGCCAGGCTGGCATAGGCCGTGATGAACCAGCTGAGCGAGCCCTGCACCTGGCCGAAGGCCTGCGCGGTTTGCATCAAGCCGCCCAGCTGCAGCTCGCCGGCAAAGAAGCGCGGCGCCGCAGCCAGCAGCGGGAACACGTTGGCCAGCTGGTCGTAGCCGGCGCTGAACCAGGTGAGGCGCTTGGTGTAGCGGATGAGGTCGCTCCAGTTGGCGGCGATGGCCGCGAAGCGGTAGCGCAGCCGCCGCCCTTCGGCCGCCTCGCCTCGCGCCAGCGCAATGGCTTCGGCATGGTCGCGCACCTGCACCAGTGCGTAGCGGAAGTCGGCTTCCACCTGCTGCTGCCGCACGTTGGTGGGAATGAGCGGCGCGCCCAGGTACTTGACGAGCAGCGTGCCCACGGCCGAGTACACGAGCGCGACCCACACCATGTAGCCGGGCACGGCCCAGCCCAGGCCCGGCACGACGAGGCTGCCCGAAAGGCTCCACAGGATGGCGATGAAGGACACGAGCGTGACGCTCGCGTTGAGCAGGCCCAGCGCAAGCTCGAGCGAGCCGCTCACGAAGCTGCGCACGTCGTCGGCGATGCGCTGGTCGGGGTTGTCGGGCGTGGCCGTGGCGGTGGCCAGCCGGTAGGGGGCGCCGGGCTGCAGCCACAGCCCGAGCAGTTGATCGGTGAGGCTGGTGCGCCAGTGCATCACGAGCCGCTGCTGCATCACCAGGCGCACCACGGCGATCACGATGTAGGTGGCCGCGAGCAGGCCGAACACGGCGATCTGGTGCCAGAACTCGTTGAGCTGGCGGCCTTGCAGCGCGTCGTAGAAGGCGTTGTTCCAGGCGCTGAAGCGCACGTTGATCCACACGGTGCCCAGGCTCAGCGCCACGATGGCGGCCAGCTGCACCCAGGCACCGCGCTCGCTGCGCCAGAAGGGCGCAGCGAGCTGCCAGGCTTCACGCAACGGCCTTGCGTTGCGCTGCGATCCGGCTGCGCCGGCGGTGGCGGCGGCGCGGTTCACGCGGCGTCATGCGGGAAGTGGACGAACAGGTCCACGGGCTTGCCGTGCGCGACCTGGATGTGCTCGACACGCGTCATGTCGCCGAAGCGGGCCTTCACGCGGTAGTCGCCGGGCGGCAGCTGCACGTCGGTCAGCGGGCCGGCGTTCTTGAGCGCCAACACGCGCCGGCCGTGTGCGTTGGCGACGTCGAGCTTCACGCCGCTCGCATAGGCGTTGTGGCGGCCTTCGGAAAAGGTCATGCGCACGTCGTAGTGCCTGGCCTGCTGCCGGATCTCGCGCGCATCGTCATGGCCGACGCCGCCGTTGACGTAGCGCGGCGTGGGCGCCGGTGCGGCCCATGCTGCGGCACTGCCCAGCAGCAGCACGGCAGCCGCACCACCCAGCATCGAACGTGTGAATCGCGAAGCGGTCTTCATGTCATCACTCCTTTCCTTGTTGCCAAGACAGGCGACCCTTGGAGGAGGCCGGGCGAAGCCCGGCCCGGGTCGCTCAGGGGTCCCACTCGAGGGGCCTCACTCAGAACCCGACCTTCACGCCGACCGTGAACTGGCCGACGTTGGGCTTGGTGTCGAAGGCATCGGTGAAGCGGTAGCGGTCGTACTGCGCGCGCACCGCCACGTTCTGCGCCACGTCGTACTGCACGCCGGCGCCGAGCTTGAGGCCGGGGCTGTTGTCGTCGCCGTTGCTGGTGGTGAACTTGGCCTGCGCGATGCCCGCGCTGCCGAGCACCGACCACTTCGGCGCGAACTCGTAGCTGCCCACGGCGTCGAGGTAGCCGCCATAGCCCTTGGCGTGGCCGCTGGCGTCGTCGATGTGGCCCAGGTGGAAGGCACCGGCCTCCAGCGCGAAGTTGGGCGTGAACTGGTAGCCGCCGAACACCTTGCCGGCCACTCCGCTGCCGTCGCCGTCCACGCCGTTGATGCTGCTGTGGTAGTCGGGCGCGCCGATCGCGCCGCCGGCGTAGAAGCCTTCGGCGGCCTGTGCGGCACCTGCGCTGCCCAGTGCGATGGCAGTGGCGAAGAGGACCTTGTTGAGATGGGCTTTCATGTGCATCACTCCTTGCTTGGTTGAAACGCATGCATCCGTTGCGATGCGTTGGAGTGATGCTCGCGAGGCAGCTTTGTGGGCAGGTTGCAGGCAACGGCCGTGCCGATGACAGATGTAATCGTGGCGGTCATGCATGCAGCATTGCGCCAATGAAAGAAGCCGCGGGCTGGGCCGCGGCTTCTTCGCCTTGCAGCGTGCTGAACGTGTCAGCGCTCGTGATGCCGTGCGCGCTCCTCGCGCTCACGCTCCAGGTCACGCTCGTGCTGGCGCATCTGCTGCAGGTGTTGCAGATCGCGCTGCTGCATCTCGCGTTGCTGCATCTCCCGCTGTTGCAGCGCACGTTGCTGCATCTCGTGCGGGTCGACCATGCGCGGCACTTCGTGGTGTTCGGAGTGGTCTTCGCGTCGCGCCGCCTCGAAGGCCGGTGGCCGGGCATGCGGTTGCGGTTGCGGCTGAGGCTGCAGATCGCGCGCAGGCGCCGCGGTCATCTCCGGCGGGCGCTGCGCCGGCTGCGGGCGCACGGCGGCCGGCACATGCTGCTCGATCCGCGCGGGCTCCA
This sequence comes from uncultured Rivibacter sp., assembly GCA_946480925.1. The sequence continues at coordinate 56,309 of CAMLLU010000025.1, read as the reverse complement.
CCCGAGGCGGTGCGGCCACCGGCGCCGTGGCCACCACCTGGTGCCAGCGCGGGTCGCTGGGCTGCACCAGGTGCCGCGCCACCGGCTGCCGGCTCGCCAGTGCGGCGCCGTTGTTCACCACGGTGGTCGCGCGCACGTCGTTCTGGAAGGTGTAGTGCGTGGGCGCCACGACGTTGGTCACGTTCGTGATGTTGGTGACGTGCGTGACGTTCACGTTGCGCACGTACACCGGCGAGGCGCTGTACGGCGGCACGTAGACCTCGTGCGGCGCCAGCGGGAACCAGCCCACCGGCGCACTGCCCACCGAGACCGACACGGACACCGACGACGCCGGCGGCGCCGAGCCCACCCAGCCCACCAGTGCCGGCGCATACACGGGCCGCGCGACGTAGCTGCCCGGCACCCAGCACCAGCGCCCGCTCCACATCGCCCAGCGGCCGTAGTGGAAGGGCGCGAAGCCCCACGGCGCATCGTCGATCCAGGTCCAGCCCCAGGGCTCGACCCAGCGCCAGCGGCCGTAACGGTAGGGCGCCCAGTCGGTGCCCACGGAAGGCACCCACACGGCGCCGTATTCGGCGGTCTGCTGCCAGCGGCCGTGGCTGTCGAGGTCTTCGATGCCGGTCATCTCGGGCGACACGTGGCGCGCCGCGGTGCGGCCGTCGAAAGCGGCATCGCGCTGCGCGACGAAGTTGCGGAAGTCGTCGTCCACCGGCACCTCGAGGCGAAAGCCGATGCCCGCGGGCGACGGCGTGATCTGGCCGTGCTGGCCGGCACGCACCGTGAAGCGGCTGTTGCCGTCTTCGCCTTCGAACACGACCGCGCCGCGCCAGGCCGTCGCATCGACGGTGCGACCGGTCGTCGCGTCGAGCCGGAATTCACCGGGCTCGGCAGGCGACCAGGTGCCGCCGTCGCTCACCACGCTCGTCGTGCGGGCCACCTCGGGCGTGGCCGAACGCAGCGCGAGGCTGCCGTGCAGCAGCCGCACGCGCAGCTGGTCGTCGTCGAGCCGATCGACCTGCACCTCGGTGCCGACGTCCAGGCGCAGCGCGCTGGAGCCGATCCACACCTCGGCCCGGCCGGCGGGCCCGGTGGCCAGCACGTTGCTGCTGCTCACCGGCCAGTTGAGTTGCGCCGCGGTTGCGGCGGCCGTGGGGTTCTCGCGCAGCGTCACGTCGCCGGCCAGCCACGCGAGGCGGCCCACGCGCGCCGGCGGGTCGGCCAGCGCCAGGGCGCTGGCGGTGCAGGCGAGCACGGCCAGCAAGAGCGTGCGCCACATGCGGTGCAGCCGGATCGAAAAGCCCGGCGGTTGCTGCGGCAAGCGGGGAGTCATGATCGTCTCCTGTACTGTGCGGACAAGGCGGCCGCGCCGCGGGGCGCGCGCTCAGGCGCGGTCGAGCACGCCGTGCTGCAGGCGCACGCGCTCACCGGTGCTCAGCCCGTTGAGCGCGCGGTAGTCGAAGTGGCGGCGGCTGCCGTCGTCGAACTCCACGAACACGCGGTACACCGTGCCGCTGTTGGCAGCGGCCTCGTTGCGCTCGATGTGGTCGCCTGCAACGGCACCGCCGAACACGCCCAGTGCCGTGGCGGCCGCGCGGCCGGCGCCGTGGCCGATCTGGTTGCCCACCACGCCGCCCACCAGCGCGCCGAGCACCGCACCGCCGCCGCTGTCGCCCTGGTGAGTCTCGATCACGTCGATGCGCTCGACGGTGCCGTAGCGCGTGACGGCTACCGGCGGTGGCGGTGGGTAGCCGGGTGCTTCGTAGACGTGGGTGGTGCGCGTCACCGGCGCGGCGCAGCCAGCCAGCAGGAGGCCGGCGGCGGCCAAACCCAGCGCCGCCAGGAATGCGGGGCGCTCGAGGAGCGATTGCTTGATGTTCTTCACCATGGTCTTTCTCCGCGACTGGAAGTGCCGGAGCACGATGCGGCCATGGTGGCGGGGCTGCTACGAGCCCGGATGACAACGGAAAAGCGGCCCTATTTCATTTGAAACAGGGCCGCTTCACGGACCGGTGGAAGGCACCGGCCGGGGCACTGCCACGCGTCAGATCGGCGAGGCCGGCACCACCGACTTCAGCGGCACGAAGGCGTTGCTGCAATCGATGGGCGTGGAGTAGCCGGGCACGACGGTCACGGTGACGTCGTTGGCTGCGGAGGGCACGACGGCCGATGCGAAGCTCACCGCGCCGGGACCGAACGTGAAGTGCGTCGACTCCATGAGGGCACCCGATCCGCTGAACTTGCCGGGCTCGAAGCCGGGCGGCATGTCAAACACCACGTTGTCCAGCGTGATGCCGATCGGGTTGTTCTGCCCGTTGCGGCGGTAGCCGGCGAACACCAGCGAACCGCCGCCCCACACCGAGCTGCCGAGATTGCGCAGGCCGGTGATGCGGATGTTCGTGAAGCTCGGGTAGTTCGTGCCGTTGCCGGCGCTGTAGAAGGTGTCGAACACCAGCGGACGGCGCACGTTGCGCATGCAGATGCGGCTGTAGCTCACGTTGTCGATCTTGCCGCCGCGCGTGGAGTCGGACTTGATGCGCAGGCCCAGCACGCCTTCGCTGTCCTGGCCGTCGATGGTCAGGTCGGTCACCACCACGTTGCTCAGGCCCGAGTTGGTCTCGCTGCCGATCGACATGCCATGGCCGTAGTAGAAGTGGTTGTGCGCGTAGGTGTGGTTGTACGACGTGCCCGAGGTGCCGCGCGACTTGATGGCCACGTGGTCGTCACCGGTGCTGATGTACGAATGCGCCAGCAGCACGTTGCGGCTCAGGCCCGGGTCGAAGCCGTCGGTGTTCTTCACCGTCTCGGGCGTGAAGCAGGTGGCCGGCGTCATCTTGTCGGGCGTGGTGCCCGCCGGGCAGGCGTAGCCGGGCTTCGTGTACACGAGGCTGGGCGTGACGATCTTGATGCCCCATGCCGTGACGCCGGTGACGTTCGTCGTGACGATGTGGAAGTTGGGCGAGTTCATCACGGTCACGCCGTACAGCAGGAAGTCGCTGCCCTTCTTGACCTGCATGATGCGGGGGTTCTGCTGGTACAGCTTCTCGGACTTGTTCTGATAGGCCACGTCCCACCACGAGCGTCTGCCGGCGTTGGGGCCACTGGTGAGCAGGCTGCCGCCACGGCCGTCGATGGCGCCGAGGCCGATGACGCCGCTGCCGGTGGTGTCCTGGGCCAGGATCAGCGGATCGCAGGCGTCACCGTCGGCCTTGGTCGCGGTGCCGCAGGTGCCTGGGCCGTTGTCGTAGTCGGCCGGGTTGCGCGAACCGAAGAGCGTCACGCCTTCGGCGATCCACAACTTCACGCCGGACTTCAGCTTGAGCGGGCCGCTGAGGAAGCCCGACTCGCCGGAAGCGCCCTTGACCAGCTTGACCGCCTGGCCGGCCGGGCACTTGTCGATGGCCGACTGGATCAGTTTCGTATGGGGCTGTGAGATGGCAGGGTTGGCGTCCAGCGAATCGACGGAACCATTGATCGGCGTGAGGCTGGCCTGCAGCACGGCGCAGACGTTGGCTGCGGCGGGCAGGGTCGGCTCGTTGATCACGCCCCATTGCGTATTGAGTTGAGAGGCTGACGGAACCGGCGCGGGTGTTGGCGCCTTGGTAGGCGCGGGGACCGGAGTGGGAGCCTTGGTAGGGATGGGGATTGGAGTCGGCGCAGGAGTGGGAGCCTTCGTCGGCGTCGGTGCAGGCGTCGGTGCCTTGGTGGGCGTGGGCACCGGAGCCGGCGCAGGTGTGGGTACCTTGGTGGGGGTAGGGGTCGGGGTCGGCGCAGGGGTGGGAGCCGGCGTCGCGACAGGCGCAGGAGCGGGAGCGGGCGTCGGCACGTATGCACCTGGCGCGGAGTTGGAATTGCTGCGCACTTGGCACGATCTGGCAACACCCGGCTTCGGATCTGCCCCGAAGAACAGGCTTGTGCATTGGCCCTCGCCCTGCACCTTCTTCTCCACCCAGTCTTCGCCCGCACCGAAACGGACGTAGGTCTTCTTCACGGTGAACGTGCTGCCCTCGTTGGCAATCGTCACCCACGTTGCTGAGCTTTTCGTCGCGAAGGCGGCCTGCGGTGCAACGAGAGTACAGACCAGGAAAGCACCCAGGGGCAGGCCGATGCGAGCGGAAGTGGCGAGATTCTTCGGAGAAATCTTCATAGGCGTAGATAAAGGAAGTTTCTTGTGAGTGATGCGACGCAGCGCGCGGAGACGAACCGCAACGACAGCGTGGATCGGGTATTGGCCAGCCATGTCGCCGAGCCATGTCCGCGCTTTGGCAACCAGCGCGGGGATGATCTGCCCGCTCCCACGAATTGGCATGACGAAGAACCGACCGCAACGCGGCCAAACGCTGCCGGGTCATCGGCTTCTGCAACGCCGGGTAACGCGAGCCCAAACTGACTCGCAGCACGCTTCGCGCTGTGTTAGCGCCGCGGCCCGGCCTCGCTGTCGTGCCAGCGCCCGAGCACCAGCTTCGACAGGCCCGCGAACAGCAGGTAGATCGCCACGCCGGTGAGCGACACCAGCAGCAGCGCAGCGAACATCTTCGGGATCTCGGTACGGAAGGCCGCTTCGAGGATGCGCGAGGCGAGCCCCGTGTCGCGCCCCGCCGCACCCGCGGTGAACTCGGCCACCACCGCGCCGATGAGGCTCAGGCCGCCGGCGATCTTGAGGCCCGTCATGAAGTAGGGCAGGGCGCTGGGGATGAGCAGGTGGCGCAGCGTCTGCCAGCGGCTTGCGCGGTAGAGCTTGAACAGGTCGCGCAGGTTCGCATCGGCGCTGCGCAGGCCGGTCACGGTGTTGGCGAGGATGGGAAAGAACGCGACGATCCACGCGCAGATCAGCACCGTGGCCAGCGCGCTGTCGGTGAGGATCATGATCAGCGGCGCGATCGCGATGATGGGCGTGACCTGCAGCACCACCGCAAACGGCGTGAGGCTCCATTCGACCCAGCGCGACAGGGCGAACAGCGCCGCTAGCAGCACGCCGCCCAGCACGGCCAGCGCGAGCGCCGCGAAGGTGATGCTCACGGTGACCCACCAGCTTTGCATCAACGAGCCGAAGTTGGCCCACAGCGTGGTGAGCACGAGGCTGGGTGCGGGCAGCAGGTAGTGCGGCACTTCGTAGAAGCGCACCAATGCTTCCCACCCGAACAGGAAAGCGAACACGGCCACCAAGGGGGCGGCCCAGCGCATGGACTCACGCATGTTCGCTCGCCTCCTGCAGCGCATGCGACACCGCCACGCACAGCTCCACGTAGCGCGGCGTGTGGCGCGTGGCTTCGTTGCGGGGGTAGGGCAGGTCCACGGTGATCTCGCCGGCCACGCGGCCCGGGCGCGGCGCCATCACGACGATGCGCTGGCTCAGGAACACCGCTTCGTAGACGCTGTGGGTGACGAACACGCCGGTGAAGCCGCGTGCGGCGCCCTCGGGCTCGTGCTGCCACAACGCCAGCAAGTCCTGGTTGAGCTTGAAGCGCGTGATCTCGTCGAGCGCCGCGAAGGGCTCGTCGAGCAGCAGCAGCGAAGGCCGGGTGACCAGCGCACGCGCCAGCGACACGCGCATCTTCATGCCGCCCGAAAGCTCGCGCGCAAAGGCCTTCGCGAACTCGGCCAGCCCCACGGCCTGCAAGGCCGGCAGCACGCGGGCCTCGATGTCGGCCCGCGAGCGGCCCTGCAGCTTCAACGGCAGCGCCACGTTGTCGGCCACGCTGGCCCAGGGCAGCAGCGTGGGCTCCTGGAACACGAAGCCCACGTCGAGCGCCGTTTCCTGCGCGTGCGCCGCCCATTGCACCTGGCCCACGCTCGGCGTGTCGAGCCCCGCCAGCAACCGCAGCACCGTGCTCTTGCCGCAGCCCGAGGGGCCCAGCAGGCTCACGAACTCGTGCTGACCGATCGAGAGCGACAGGTCGCGCAGCGCCAGCGTGCCGTTGGCATAGCACTTGTCGAGGTGCTGCAACGCAAGAAGCGCGGGCGAATGAGGCTCGGGTGGCATGGCGCGCGACTTTAGCGCGTGCCTTGGCGCCTCATCCCCACCCCGCACGCGCCACTGCGGCGCCCCGCGTCAAGCCAGTAGCGCAGCTTCCGACACGGCAGCCAGCACGTCGTCGTATGACTCGGCGATTTCGATGTCGGGAGCGGCACTGGCCGTTTGCGGCGAAGGACGAAAGAGCAGGCCTTTCGATGCCATGCGCAACATCGACAGGTCGTTGAATGCGTCACCGACCGCGAGCGTCCACGCGCCTTCGGCCGACAGCGCCTCGATCACCTCGTGCTTGCCGCGGGTTCTTGTGTACCGGGCTGCCTGCACGAATCCGTCGTCATCGCAGACAAGATGGTGGCAAAGCAGTTGTGGTTGCCCGAGCCTGCGCCACAGCGGCTGGATCATCTCCTCGAAGGCATCGGAAACCAGCGACACGTGGCAGGTTTGGCCCAGACTCGCCAGGAAGGCCTCAGCGCCAGGAAGCGGATCGACGTCATCGATCAACCCTTGGACGTCCGACAGCTTCAGGCCATGGCGCCGCAGAGTACCGATGCGCCGACTCACAAGCGCCGGGTAGTCCGGCACTTCGCGCGTCGTCAACGAGAGTTCGTCGATGCCGGTCACGGCGGCAAGATGCGGCCAAAGCTCGGGGATCAGTACCCCCTCCATGTCGATGCAGGCAATACGAAATTCCATGGGGAGCCTCACGCAGATGCGACCGGACCCATGGCGAGCCAGACCCCCAGCGCCGCCAGCACCACCCCGATGCTTCGGTTCAACAAGGCCTGGTGCCGCAGCATGCGCGCCCTGAGTCGCTCTTCTGAAAAGAACATGGTGACCACGCTGAACCAGAGCCAGTGCGCCAGCGACATGAACAAGCCGTAGGCCACCTGCACGGGCAATGGCGTGTCGGGTTGCACGACCTGGGTGTACACGCTGACCACGAACAGCGTCGTCTTCGGATTGAGGGCATTCGTCAGGAACCCCATCCTCCACGCGGTGATGGCATCGATCTGCTGGCCGCGCCCCTGGCCGGAGGCAGGAACCGTCCTGCTGATGAAGGTCTGGTAGCCAACGTAGACCAGATAGGCGGCGCCCGCCAGCTTGATCAGCCAGAACCAACCCGGCGAGCTTCTGATCAGAAAACCGACGCCGAGCATCGTGTAGAAGACGTGCAACTGCACCCCGGCCGCAATGCCGGCGGAAGCGAGCAGCCCCGCCTTGCGCCCGTGCAGGAGGCTGTTGCGCGTCACCATCGCGAAGTCGGCCCCGGGGCTGATCACCGCAAGAGTCGTGATCGTGGCAACAGCTGCGATTTCGAGCATCTGGAAGTCCTGGTGGATTGGTGGAAGCTGGCGCGGGGCAAGTTCTTCAGAACTTGCGGCGGAAGGTGATCACGAGGACGTCTCGGGTCGCAGGCGTGGTGGGGTCCAGCTGCACGATCGGCGTTACACCGTGATAGACACGCTCGTCGTTGACGATGGCCATCTCCAACGGCTGCTGCAGCGTGAAGTCGTCCAGCCGCGTCTTGTCGAGGTCGTAGACGGTCGTTGCGCCGGCCACGAGGTTCTTGCGCTGGACCATCATCATCATCACGTAGTTCACGCCATCTCGATGAATGCCTTCAGGCGTGGGCCTGCCCTGCTTGCCGCCATCCGCCTCGATGCGGAACTGATGCACTTCGACGTGCCACGGGTAGTAGGGCGAGAGCCGGCCGAATAGTTCGCAGCCCAGCGTGATCAGCGAGGTCATGGTCGCCCCCGTCAGGATCTCGCGCTCGATCGGCTCGAAGTGCCTCGCCACGCCTCCGTTGAGCGGGTTGTAGTGAAGACTCTGAAAGTGCGGCTGGTGCGGGCTGATCTGAAACAGGCGGCTCGAAGGCAAGGCGCTCAGCGTGGCGTGTCGGCGCTTCCTGTAGCTTCCGCCATCGGCCATGTACGGATCGAGATGCAGGTTCGACCAGCTGTCGCAGAACGCAGCCCAATCGTCGAAAGGCGTGTCACTCACCTCCGTCAGAAGAAAACGGGTTCTTTCCGGCGGCAGGTAGACAAAGTCCTTCCGGGCAAGCGTCCTGCACACGCGTTCCACCGAGCTCTCTTGTGCTGGGCCATCGCCCTTGACCGTGCCGCACCGTTTGAAGTGGTCGGCGATATTCGTACTCATAAAAAGTCCTCCCTGATGCTCACATCTCCTGTACGAACAACAGCTCGCCAAGATGTGATGCAGGCGAGATTCTTTCGCTGCGCGTGCCGCCTGAAAATCGATTTAAGCTCCGCACGATGCGTGAGAAGAAATCACACTTCGATGGAAGAGTCCCGCCACTGAACAGCCTGAGGGCCTTCGAGGCAGCGGCCCGCCACACCAGCTTCGTTCGAGCCGCCGCGGAACTCCACGTAACGCACGGCGCCGTGAGCAGGCAGGTCAAGCAACTGGAGTCGTCGCTGGGCGTCGCCCTGTTCGAGCGACGCAACCGTGCGGTCTTTCTGACGCCGCAGGGCACCCAGCTGTTTGCCGCCTGCTCCGATGCGATGGCCCGGCTCGCCGAGGTGGTCAACCAGTTACGCGCGCCTTCGGAACTCAGGCCGCTCGTGATGTCGTGTGAGCCGACGATCGCCATGCGTTGGCTGATTCCGAAGTTGCCTTTGCTGCGCGACCGCTTTCCGGACCTTCGCCTGCACCTGCTGACGGCCGGAGGTCATGTGGACTTCGTTCGCGACCGCGTCGACGTCGCGCTGCGGCGCAACGACTTCAACTGGGGCGACGACTGCCATGCAGAGCGAGTGGCACCAGAGTTGATGGGGCCGGTGTGCTCCCCCGTGGTCGCGAGCCTCCTGAAAAAAGAAAAGGCGCGGGGGCGCGCCCTCGCCGGGCCGAGGTTGCTGCACTCACGCACCCGTCCCACGGGTTGGGCCAAGTGGCTCGAGATGACCGGAAGCGCGCTCGGCGCGGGCGAACCGGAGCACTTCGAGCACTTCTACCTCTGCCTTCAAGCCGCGACGGCTGGCCTGGGCATCGCGCTCGGATCTGCCTACATGGTGGAAGACGACCTCCGCGACGGACGCCTCACGGCGCCCTTCGGCTTCGCACCCGACGGCTCGGAGTACGTGCTGCTGTCGCCTGTGCGATTCGACAGCGACGAACGGAGGATGCTGCTCCTCGACTGGCTACGGCACGAGATGGGGAAGTCCCGCGCCGCGCTGGAGTGAGGCCGCAGGGAGGTGCCCCGGTTGCACCTCCCTGCGATATCAAAAAATCTCTTGTGCACCACATGCATACACTGCACCCAGTTTTTGTATTCAATCTGCGCGGCAATGGTGCACAACCGCACTGGCGGCGCATGGCACATGCCTTGCAAATGGCGTGACCCAGGAGGGTCCACGCTTGATCTCTGCTTCGCTAGAACCCGCCGTCGCGATGGCCGCGCGGCCTGACCTGGAGCTGGTGCGCCTGGTGAAGCGCTACGGCAGCGGCAGCACCTTGGCGGTGGACCACATCGACCTCAAAGTGGCCGCGGGCAGCTACTGCTGCCTGCTGGGGCCTTCGGGCTGCGGCAAGACCTCCACGCTGCGCATGATCGCGGGCCACGAGGCGGCGAGCGAAGGCGACATCGTGCTGGGCGGCCGCAACATCACGGCGCTGCCCGCCTCGGCGCGCGGCACGGCGATGATGTTCCAGAGCTACGCGCTCTTTCCGCACATGAGCGCGCTCGACAACGTGGCCTTCAGCCTGAAGATGCGCGGCGTGGCCAAGGCCGAGCGCAATGCCAAGGCTGCCGAACTGCTGGAGCGCGTGTCGCTGGGTTCGTTGGCACAGCGCAAGCCGGCCGAGCTTTCCGGGGGCCAGCAGCAGCGCGTGGCGCTCGCGCGCGCGCTGATCACCGAGCCGCGCCTGCTGCTGCTCGACGAGCCTCTTTCGGCGCTCGACCCCTTCCTGCGCATCCGCATGCGCGCCGAGCTCAAGGGCTGGCAGAAGAGCCTGGGCATGAGCTTCATCCACGTGACGCATTCGCAGGAAGAAGCCATGGCGCTGGCCGACCAGGTGGTGGTGATGAACCACGGCCGCATCGAGCAGAGCGGCACGCCGCACGAGGTGTTCAACGCACCGCGCACCGAGTTCGTGGCGCGCTTCATGGGCGGGCACAACGTGCTGCCGGCGCCGCAGGGCGAAGGCTGCATCGCGGTGCGTGCCGACAAGACACGCCTGTCGCGCGAGCCTTTGGCCGCAGGCCCGACGGGTCTTGCCGCCACGGTGCGCAACGTCGAATACCAGGGCAGCTTCGTGATGCTCACGCTGGCCGCCGACACGGTGCCCGAACTCAGCGTGATGCTGAGTGAAGCCGCCTTCGACGCCGCCCCCTGGCAGCCCGGCGACGCGGCCCATGCGCACTGGGACGCCGCCGACGTCCACCCGCTCGCGGCCTGACCCACCGCGCCCGACCACCCGAATCGTTCGTTCACCCCTCACACAGGAGAGAGAGCCATGTCCGACCGTCACGACGCACAACGCCGCCTGCTGCTGCAAGGCACCGCCGGCATCCTGGCCACGGGCATCGCGCCCGCCATCCATGCACAAGAGAAGATCGTGCTGCGCTACCTGGGCACCGCGGTGAACCAGGACAAGGCGATCGCCGACAAGTTCAAGGCCGACACCGGCATCGAGATCCAGTACGTCGCGGTGAACACCGACGACGTGACCAAACGCGCCGTCACCGCGCCCAACTCCTTCGACCTCATCGACACCGAGTACTTCTCGCTGAAGAAGATCGTGCCCACCGGCAACCTGAAGGGCATCGACGCCAAGCGCATCAAGAACGCCGACAAGATCACGCCGCTGTTCACCAAGGGCGAGGTGGGCGGCAAGAAGGTGGGCGACCAGGGCACGGCGCCCAAGAAGGTGATGTTCCTCGAGGGCGAGAAGTCGAAGGTGTTCGCCAAGGGGCCGACGCAATTCATGTCGCTCATCCCGACCGTCTACAACGCCGACACGCTGGGCATCCGGCCCGACCTCATCAAGCGGCCCATCGAGAGCTGGAAGGAGCTGCTGAACCCCGAGTTCAAGGGCAAGGCGGCCATCTTGAACATCCCCTCGATCGGGATCATGGACGCGGCGATGGTGGTGGAGGCGCTGGGGCTCTACAAGTACCCCGACAAGGGGAACATGACGAAGAAGGAAATCGACCTCACGATCAAGACGCTGATCGAGGCCAAGAAGGCGGGGCAGTTCCGCTCGTTGTGGAAGGACTTCAACGAAAGCGTGAACCTCATGGCCTCCGGCGAGGTGGTCATCCAGTCGATGTGGTCACCGGCGGTGACGGCAGTGCGCACGAAGGGCTTGCCTTGTGTGTTCCAGCCGTTGAAGGAGGGGTATCGCGCATGGGCTGCTGGCTTTGGTTTGCCGGCCACGTTGTCGGGGCGCAAGCTGGATGGGGCTTATGAGTTCATCAACTGGTTCCTCGATGGGTGGGCTGGTGCTTACCTGAACCGGCAGGGTTACTACAGCGCGGTGCTGGAGACGGCGAAGGCCAAGATGGAGGCCTATGAGTGGGCCTACTGGATGGAAGGCAAGCCGGCTGAGAAGGACATCAAGGCGCCGAATGGGCAGGTGCTGGAGAAGGCGGGGAAGGTGAGGGATGGGGGGTCTTATGAGCAGCGGATGGGGGGGATTGCCTGCTGGAACGCGATCATGGATGAGAACACTTATATGGTGCAGAAGTGGAATGAGTTTGTGGCGGCTTGAGGTTCGTTGACCTTTTGTTTGCTTTGGGGTGAGGTCATCTTGTCACTCGAAGCAGCGGGCCGGGAATCCGCCCCGGCAGGCGGGTAACTTTGGTGTTCACATCACTTCGCTACGCGAAATGAGTGAACCCCCGCTGCGCGAACATTTGCGGGGCCCAAATGAAAGTCACCAAAGCAAAGGGCCTCAATGCAACACCATGCACTCTCACCGTTCGCAGTGGAGGCACGGTCCAGCGGGCCACTTGGAAAAGCTGGTGTTGATTGAACCGCTTGCTCGCTCGTCAACTGCGGCTCGCTGCGCATCGCCTAGGACAAGGAAACCTCACGCGCCGGCCTGAGAGGCCGGCACCAGCAGGGCTACAGAGAAGCCAGCGGGACGACGGTACCTTGGGCGAGAGAGCCAAGGCGTTCAAAGCCGAATGTCGGGCGGGGTCTCAAGAGAAGCAAAGGGCCGAATGCGGTTTCAGGCCCTCTTCTTTGGTGACTTTCTTCTGGGCCCGCAGAAGAAAGTTACCCGCCTGCCGGGGCGGATTCCCGGCGGGCTGCCTCCTCGACAAACACCCCACCACGAAAGCAAACCAAACAAAGAGAAGCACACGCATGAAGGCCCCATCCGCCTGGCTCCAAGCCACCCCCTTCACCACGGTGATGCTCCTCTTCTTCATCACCCCCCTGCTCCTCATAGCAGCCGTCAGCTTCTGGCCCCTGAGCGACTACGAACTCATTCCAGGCTTCACGACCCAGAACTACGCAACCCTCTTCGAAGGCTGCACCAACCTCCAAGAACCTTGCGTCACGCTGAAGACCTACGCCTCGACCATCAAGTTCAGCCTCATCACCTGGGCCCTCACCCTGGTGATCGGCTTCACCGTCGCCTACTTCCTCGCCTTCCACGTCCATTCCCTCACCACGCAGACGGCGCTCTTCGTCGTCTGCACCATCCCGTTCTGGACCTCCAACGTGATCCGCATGATCTCGTGGGTGCCGCTCCTGGGCCGCAACGGCCTGGTGAACCAGACGCTGCAGGCCACAGGCCTCACCAGCGAGCCCATCGAGTGGCTGCTGTTCTCCGACTTCTCGGTGGTGCTGGCCTACGTGCACCTCTACACCATGTTCATGATCGTGCCCATCTTCAACTCGATGATGCGCATCGACCGCTCGCTCATCGAAGCGGCCACCGATGCCGGTGCGAGCGCGTGGCAGACGCTGTGGAACGTGGTGGTGCCGCTGTCGCGCACCGGCATCCTCATCGGCTCCATCTTCGTGATCACCATCGTGATGGGCGACTTCGTCACCGTGGGCGTGATGGGCGGGCAGCAGATCGCCTCGGTGGGCAAGACCATCCAGGTGCAGACCTCCTACCTGCAGTTCCCGCTCGCTGCCGCCAACGCGGTGGTGCTGCTGGCCGTGGTGCTGCTCATCATCGTGGCGCTCAACCGCCTCGTCGACCTGCGCAAGGAGTTATGACCCATCCCCGCAGCGCCTTCGCGCGGACCGGCAAAGCCGGATCCGCGGCCCCCACTGGTACGACCGATGCGAAGTCGAGGTTCTGTCAATGAGTGAACGCCGCTCTCGCGCCTTCTGGCCCCTGGCCGCCTTCTTTACCCTCTTCGTGCTGTTCCTCTACGGCCCGGTGCTCACGATCTTCGTGCTGAGCTTCCAGGGGCCTGAAGGCGGGCTCACGTTTCCGCTGCGCGGGCTTTCGCTGCACTGGTACGCGCAGCTGATCGAAGGCCTCGGCGTGGTGGACATCTGGGCCGCGCTGCGGCGCTCGGTGGCTCTGGGCACGCTGGTGATGGCGCTCACCATCGTGCTCTCGCTGCTGGCCGGGCTGGCCTTTCGCAAGCCATCGTTGCGCGGCGGTTCGGCGCTCTTCTACGTCACGGTGGCCAGCCTCATCATGCCGTCGATCATCGTGTCGCTGGGCATCGCGCTGCAGTTTCGCCTCATCGACACGGGCGTGAAGGCGCTGCTCGAAGCCATGGGCGCCGACTCGCTGCTCGAGGGCTACACCACCGCGCTCGGGCTCTACACCTCAGGCCTGGGCGCGCACCTCACGTGGACGCTGCCCTTCGGCCTGCTCATCATGTTCGCGGTGTTCAACCGCTTCAACCCGGCCTACGAAGAAGCCGCCACCGACCTGGGCGCCACGCCGTGGCAGAGCTTCCGGCACGTGGTGCTGCCGCTGATCGGCCCGTCGGTGGTGGGCGTGGGCATGTTCGGCTTCACGCTGAGCTGGGACGAGATCGCGCGCTCCTCGCAGGCCATCGGCGACGTGAACACGCTGCCGCTGGAGCTGCAGGGCCTCACCACCACGGTTACCACGCCGGCCATCTATGCGCTGGGCACGTTGACCACGGCGGTGTCGTTCGTGGTGATCGGTGCGGCACTGGGCGCTGTAGCGTGGCTGCGCCGGCGGGGAAAGGTGCACCAATGAAACGGGCCGCTGCGCCGGGCCGCCCCAAGCAAGGCCCCACCCTCTCGGGGGGTCGATCGCCGTACCCGGCGAGCGGGGTGTCGCCATCCCCCCGGGCCGCTGCGCCGCGCCAGCCGGCCGCAGAGCTTGCCGGCGATCGGGGTGCCGTGATCACCGACGCCGAGATCCACCAGCGCATCGTCGCCGCGGTGATGGACCACCGTCTCGCACCCGGCACCAAGCTGGTGGAAGACAAGCTCGGCCAGGCCTTCGGCGTGTCGCGCACCCGCGTGCGGCAGGTGCTCATTCGCCTGGCCAACGAGCAGATCGTCACGCTCGCGCCGAACCGTGGTGCGTCGATCGCGCAGCCCAGCGTGCAGGAAGCGCGCGAGGTGTTCGAGGTGCGACGCCTGGTGGAGCCCACGCTGCTGGCGCGCTTCATCGAGCACGCCAGCGCCAGCCAGCGCACGGCGCTGGCCGACAACATCGCCGGCGAAGAGGCGGCGCATGCCGCGGGCGACCGGCATGCGGCCATCCGCCTGTCCGGCGAGTTCCACCTGCTCCTTGCCGAAGGCGCCGGGCACCTCACGCTGCAGCGCCTGATGCGCGAGCTGGTGTCGCGCACCTCGCTGGTGTTGATGACCTATGGCGGCGGCCCTTCGCGCCCGCAGCAGCAGCACACGGCGCCCGGCCTGCGACGCCGCTGCGCCGCCACCGCCCGGCCCGCGCCGCTGCGGGTGGACACCACCTGTGGCTGCCACGACCACCGCACGCTGCTGACCACCATCGAGCGGGGCGATGCCGAGGGCGCGGCGCGACTGATGCAGCAGCACCTCGTCACGCTCGAAGGCGGGCTGGACTTTCACGTGGCCAGCGCCCCAGCGGCCGATCTGGTGCAGTTGCTGTCGCAGCCGGCCGCACTGCAGCGCCCACAGCGGCGCACGGTGAAGAGCCGCTGAGCCCCGATGCCATCGTCCATGCCGGCCCGCCTGCTCGTCCTCAACCCGAACACCTCGCCGCAGGTGACTGCGCGGCTCGTGTCTGCCGTGCGCGCCGCGCTGCCGCTCGAAGCGCAGGTGGACGTGCAGGCCGCCACCGCGCGCTTCGGCTCGCCCTACATCGCCAGCGAAACGAGCTACGCCGTGGCCGCCCATGCGGTGCTCGACGCCTACGAAGCGCACACCGTCACGCACGGCAAGCCCGATGTGGTGCTGATCGGCTGCTTTGGCGACCCGGGCGTGGCGGCGTTGCGCGAAGCCAGTGACCGCCCCGTGATGGGCCTGGCCGAAGCGGCGCTGCGCACCGCGCAGCGCAGCGGGCCTTACGTCGTCGTGACCGGCGGCAGCGCATGGGAGCCGATGCTGTGGCGCTTCGCACGCGCCTGGCAGCTCGACTCTGCGCTGGCCGGCATCTACACGCTGCCCGACGACGGCGCGGCGCTGGCGGCGGCCGACACGGCCACCACCGCCGCGCGACTGAACGCATTGGCGCGCCAGGCGTTGTTGCAGCACCCGGCCGCGCGTTGCGTGGTGCTTGGGGGTGCCGGCCTCGCAGGGTTGGCCGGGGCGGTGGGCCAGGGGCTCGATGTACCGGTGATCGACAGCGTGGCCGCGGGTGCCGCATCGGCCATGCAGCTGCTGGCCGATACCCACGTCGCAACGAAGCCCTAGAACGCGCTCTTCACCGTGCCGCCATCCACCCGCAGCGCAGCGCCGGTGGTGGCCGAAGCCAGCGGGCTCGCGATGTAGGCCACCATCGCGGCCACTTCCTCGGTGGTGGCGAACCGCTTGATCAGCGACGTGGGCCGCACCTTTTCGAAGAACTCGGCTTCCACTTCCTTGAGCGACTTGCCTTCGCCCTTGGCCAGCGCCTCGACGAAATCGCCCACGCCACGCGATTTCGTGGGCCCCGGCAGCACGCTGTTGACCGTGATCCCGGTGCCGGCCAGCGCCTCGGCCAAGCCGCGCGCCACGGCGATCTGCGCCGTCTTGGTGACGCCGTAGTGCACCATCTCCGGCGGGATCTGCACGCCGCTTTCGCTGGAGATGAAGATGATGCGGCCCCAGTTGGCGCGCTTCATGGCCGGCAACAGGAGCCGCGCGAGCCGCACGCCGCTCAGCACGTTCACTTCGAAGAAGCGCAGCCAGTCGGCATCGGGGATCTCCTCGAACGGCTTGGGCTCGAAGATGCCCAGGTTGTTGACGAGGATCTCGATGCCGGGGTGCTGTTGCACCAGCTGCTCGGCCACGTCGGCGCGGCCCAGATCGCCGGCAAAGCCCAGCACGGGGCGGCCGGTGGCCTTGCTGATGGCGTTGGCGGCCGTATCGACCGAGTCCTGCGTGCGCCCGTTGACGATGACGCGCGCACCTTCAGCCGCAAGGGCCATCGCGATGGCATGGCCGATGCCGGCCGTGCTGCCCGACACCAATGCGAGCCGGTTTTCCAGTTTCAAGTCCACGGTGCTTCACTCCTTGGCAAAAAGCTCGCGTGAGCGTAGCCACAGCGGGTAGACCCCACGGAGTGAAGGCGCTTGTGCCGATCGTGGTATCAGGGGCCGCAGCAGTCGCGTCTACGCGACGGCGCACTTCTTCACCGTGTCGAGCGTGCGCGTGGTGATGTCCGTGCCGAAGGTGCGCTCGAGCAGGTTCATGAAGACCGGGCCTTTTTCATGGGGCACGTAGGCCGTGAACACTTCGGTGCCCACCACCTTCAGGATGCGCGCGCCTTCACGCTCCACCGGCAGCGCGATGTCGGCCGTGGATGGCTGGCGCAAGAAGGTGACGACCCGCTTGGCCTCGGGCGGCAGGCGGAATTCGGCGAACGGGTCTGACTCGACCAGCCGCTGCAACGACTCGGACGCCCGCACGATGGTGCTGAAGCTGCGGCCGAGCCCGGCCTGCATCGCCGCCTCGGCCTTGCGCTCGAGCGTGGCGGTGGCCGATGCACGGACGCTGAACGCCACGTTGCCGCTCGACAGCACGGTGCGCACGTCGGCAAAGCCCGCCTCCTCGAAGCAGCGCTTGAGCTCGGGCATCTTGGCGTTCTGCGGGCTCACGCCACGCAGAAAGGCCACGTATCGCGTCATGGTGGCGCGGGCGACACCGGCTAGCGTGCGCCGCCCGGCGTGCCGAAAGCTACTTCGGCTGCGGTGGCCGTGCCGTTGGCGCGACCAGGGTAGCTCAGCCACCGCATCGCGATGTTGAGTTCGCTGATGACGTCGGCCGCTTCGATCTTCGTGCCGTCGCCCAGGTCCATGGTGCTGGTGGTGTGCGCGTCTTTCAGCAGCGTGAGGTCGTAGCCGCGATCCAGCGCGCCATAGGCGGTGGCCCGGATGCACCAGTTGGTTGCCGCCCCGGCCAGCACGATGTGCGTGGCGCCCAGCCTGGCCAGCTCGGCTTCGAGCGACGTCTCCTCGAAGGCCGAATTGAATTGCTTGTAAATGCGCAGCTCGCCGTCCTGCGGCACCAGCTCGGGCACCCATTGCCATTGCGGGCTGCCGTGGGGCAGATCGTCGTCGTGGTGCTGCACCCAGATCACCGGCACGCCTTCAGTGCGGGCCCGCTCGACGGCGCGCGCCACGTTCGCAACGATGCGCTTCGCGTCCCAGGCCTCGCCCACCACACCCACCTGCACGTCCACCACCATCAGGACCGGCTTGTTGCCTTCACGAACGATGGCCATGGTGTGTCTCCTCTGTCTTCGTTGGAAGGCAGGCATCCTGCCTGTGATGGATTGCCCCTTGGAGGCGCGTTGGCTTCGCCCCCACGCTTGAACGTCCGGCTGCCGCAAGCAAGCCGCTTCGCTCAGCCGTTTTCCCTGATCCTGTGCGCCGCCTGCACGACTGCATCGCGCAGTGCCCCAGTGTTCACATCACCCACCCGGGCCAGTGCTTCGAACTCCAGGCCCTCGAGGGAGGCCTCGTCGCCGGCCAGCAGCCGGTCCTCCGCCGCACCCAGCACCAGCAGCCTGCGGATGGTGACCTCCTGCGCGGCCCACTCGTCCGGCGCCTGCGGCCGCAGGCGCACGGTTTCGGCCACCTCGGCCGCCACACCCCAGGCGTGACACAGAGCGGAGCCCAGCACCGCATGGTTCACGCCGAAGGCTTCGACCTCGGCCGCCAGGCGCTCGGCGCTGCCCTGCACGGTGGTGGCGGCCAATGCGGCGTAGCGCGTCGGGTTGTGGGCATACAGCACGGCCTGCCCGCCTTCGGCGAACAGGCCCGCGGTATGGGCCAGCCACGGGTCGATGTCCAGCGTCGCGGCGGCGCGGCCCATCACCAGGCCGCGCTGGCCAGCGCGCTGCCACAGGGCGTCGAGCAGCGGGCCGGGCGGGAAGGCGGCGCGCAGGCCCATCTCGAAAGTGATGGCCGAGACTTCGCGCGTGCCGAGATAGCGCACGGCGTCGTGCACCGTTTCCACCCGGCGCAGCAGGCCGAACATCGCCGAGTTGACGGCGCGCACCACGGCCGAGGCGAGCGCCATGTCGCCTTCGATGAGTTCGGCCATGGCCTGCGCGTTGGCCCCCTCGTCGTTCATCAGCAGCGACAGCCGCACGAGCACCTGCGGGCAGGCGGGGATATCGGTGTCGAGCGAGCGCAACGCGGGGTCGATGGGCATGATCCCCGCATCGTACTCAAGGGCTCCACGCTCGTGGGCCCTATCTGCGGGCTTCCTTCGGCCTCAGGAAGGAGCCTGCACGCCCCTGTCCGGGGTCAAGCCACGTCAATGGTGGCGGCTCGCCCGCGGATCGCTGCTGCCGCCGCTCTTCACGCGGCTCGAAACCTTCACGTTCGGGCGCGTGGCGGCGACCGAGGCACCGGTGGTCGAACGATCGGGCTCCGAAGGTGATGAGATGCTTTCGAGGGTGTGGCCGACCTCTTCACCGTCGGCATGCCGCGTGGCCAGGTCGCCCAGCGACACGATGCCCACCAGGCGATGCTGCTGGTCCACCACCGGCATGCGGCGGATCTGCACGTCGCCCATCTGCTGCATCACCTCGTCGACCTGCTGGTCCTCGAAGCACCAGCGCACCTGCTCGGTCATCACGTCCTTGATGGGCGACGAGCAGTCCATGCCGCCGGCCACCGCGCGCACGGTGATGTCGCGGTCGGTCAGCATGCCCACGAGCTTGTCGCCGTCGCACACCGGCACGACGCCAACGTTGAGTTCATCCATCGCCTGGGCGGCACGCTGCAGCGTGTCCTGCGGCGACAGCACGCGCACGTCGCGGGTCATCACTTCGGAAATTCGTTGTCGCATGGGAGTCTCCTTCAACGGTAGTGGTTGGTCCTGTCGGACAGGGCGGGACAACCCGTGCGGCGCAAACGGTGTGCCCACGCCACCGGCCTGGGCCGCGCGGAGGGGGCATCCGTCACGCGTCGCCCCACGGCGACGCCCCCGCGAGCACGGTGGCAGCGACCGCTGCGGCAAAAAATGCCAGTGGCCGGGGACAATGCGAGGCTTAAAGATTGAACCGCCATGCGCATCGAACAGATCCGCCAGCGCCTGCGCGCGCTCGGCGCCAAGCCATGCCACGAAGAACGTGTGCTGCGCCAATGGGTGAACACCTGGCCGCAGGGCCACGCCAGGCGCGGGCGCGGCCACCTGCTGCCGGCCGAGCTGAGTACGGCGTTGCCTGCGTTCGGTGAAGAGCTGCAGTCGCTCGCGCGGCTGCGTTCGGAACACCCTGGCGAAGACGGCTCCGCGCGCCTGCTGGTGGAGCTGGCCGATGGCCAGACGGTGGAGTCCGTACTGCTGCCGCGCGACGGGTTGTGCGTGTCCACGCAAGCCGGCTGCGCCGTCGGGTGTGTGTTCTGCATGACCGGCCGCGACGGCCTCTTGCGCCAGCTGGGCAGCGCCGAGATCGTGGCGCAGGTGGTGCTGGCACGCACGAAGCGCGTCGTGAAGAAGGTCGTGTTCATGGGCATGGGCGAGCCCTCGCACAACCTCGACAACGTGCTCGAAGCGATCGACGTGCTCGGCACGCTGGGCGGCATCGGCCACAAGAACCTCGTGTTCTCCACCGTGGGCGATGCACGCGTGTTCGAGCGGTTGCCCGAGGGCCGCGTGAAGCCGGCGCTGGCGCTTTCGCTGCATTCCACGCGCGCCGAGCTGCGTGCGCAGCTGATGCCGCGCGCACCACGCATCGAGCCGGCCGAGCTGGTGGAGCAGGGCGAGCGCTACGCACGCGCGACGGGCTACCCCATCCAGTACCAGTGGACGCTGCTCGAAGGCATCAACGACAGCACCGATGAGCTCGACGGCATCGTGGCCCTGCTCAAGGGCAAGTACGCGATCATGAACATGATCCCGTACAACTCGGTGCCCGACCTGCCGTACCAGCGCCCCTCATGGGAACGCGCCGCCGAGATCGCACGCTACCTGCACCGCCGCGGCGTGCTCACGAAGCTGCGGCACTCGGCGGGGCAGGACGTGGAGGGTGGGTGCGGGCAGTTGAGGGCGCGGGAGATGGCCAAGAGCGCGCCCGTTCGTGTGGTGCGCCGCGCGGCGTCTCCGTAGCAGACACCAAGCAGCCACTCGTTACTCCAAGAAGGGCGGGTTGCCCTCCTTGGGCCCGCCGGCACCCACACGCCGCGCCGTCGTGACGCGCGAAGTCGGCGCCATGGACAACGCCACCTACCGCGGCCTCGACAAGATAGACACGCTCACCACCAGCCCCGCGCTGCGGCGGCTGCGCGACGCGGGGTTGTTCGAGCAGAACGGGCGCGGCTCGGTTATCACAAACCGACGGCTCGGATGCTGGCGGGGGGCGCTTGCCAGGTAACCCCCTGGCCTTATCCCCCAACCCCGAAGGCTTATCCAGTAACCACCCAGGGCTTATCCAGTAACCCCGGGCCCAAACTAGCGCCCCGGAAAGCGACGCTCGCCGGCAGGCGACCAGGACCAGGTGGCCTTGGCGGTGCACGTTTCCGAAAAGCTGCGCGGCGATGCCCTCGTGATGGCGCAGGTGCGAAACAACCCGCGCGAGCAGGCCATGAAGGCCAACCTGCCGAGCGCGGCCGTGCAGGCCATCGTTGGCGCCATGGGCTCACATGAGCAGTTGTCTACGCGCCTGCTGAGCGACGAAGAGGCTCGCAAGCTGTTTTCTCGACGTGGTGTATGACCTTCTGGTCGGAGAGCGTGCTGCCTCGTTGATTCAGGCGACACGAGCGTCACGCCCGGAATAAGGCAGGCTCAGTCGCTCTGCGGCCTTCTCCGAAACATCCCCCACCCCTCCATGCTCAACACCGCCTCGCCGCGCTGGTTGAGCGCCTGCCACTGGGAGCGCACCAGCCCCACCGTCGGCCGGCTGTTCATCACTCGGGCCTCCAGCACTTCCATGCGCACGTGCAGCGTGTCGCCCACCAGCACGGGCTTGAGCCACTTGATGTTCTCCAAGCCCGGCGAGCCGAGGCTCGCAGCCTCGAGCAAGTAGGCGTCGCACATCATGCGCATCACGAGCGCACAGGTGTGCCAGCCGCTGGCCGCCAGGGCGCCGAAGAGCGACTGCCTCGCGACTTCTTCGTCCAGGTGAAACGGCTGCGGGTCGAACTCGCCGGCGAAGCGCACGATCTCTTCCTTGGTGAGCGTGTGGCCGCCGAATTCACGCACGCTGCCGACTTCGAAGTCTTCCCACCACAGCTTCGGCGTGGCACTCATGGGCGCACCCTTCGGAGCGGCCGTACGGGAGCGCTCATGCGTTGGCACCTTTCGAAGCCGCCTTTTCCGGCTTGAGCAGCCCTTCGCAGGTGGCGCGTTGCGGGTCGGCCTTGCCGAGCTTGCGGCACACCGCATCGAGCTGGCCTTGCAGGCGCTTGAGGCTCGCGACGCGGCTGCCGTCGGCATTCCAGCTCACGAGCTTCTTGCCCGCGCGCTGCAGCGCCTTGACGTTGCGTTCGTAGAAGGCGCCTTCCTGCTTGCCGGCTTCGGCGAACAGCTGACCGGCGGTGCGCTCGATGCGCTGGCCGTCTTGCGGTGCCAACTCCACCAGCGCGTCCAGATAGCCCGCTCCCCATTGCAGCCGGGTGGCCGGGCCTTCGCTCTTGTTGAACGCCTCTTCGTACCAGCGCAGCGCCTCGTCCTTCTTGCCGAGCTTGCGGGCGTTGCCACCGAGCTGGCTCATCAGGTAGTAGGGCGAATGGCTGCGCGCGATGCCGGCCTTGAGCAAGGCATCGGACTCGTCCCACAGCCCGGCGCGGCCGAGCAGGTAGCCGGCGTCGGTGATGACGGCCTGGCGTTCGTAGCCGTCGGTGATCTCGCGGTCCGCCCGGGCCGCCTGGGCGCGCACGTCGGCCAGCAGCGGCTCGGGCAACCTGGGGTGCAGCTCCTTGCGGGGCAGGTCGATGCGTGCGAGCTCCACACGAGCGATGCTGGCGCTCATGCGGTCGGCTCGCGACAGCGTCGCATCGGCTTCGAAGCGGCGCAGCGCTGCGTCGAAGGCCTGGCGCAGCGAGGAGTCCTGGGCTGCATCGCCGGTGGCCAGCGCCAGTGCGATGTCGCGCGCGCTGTTGGCCAGCACGTCCATCTGCGCACGCGCCGCGGCGGGGTCGGCCAGCAGCTTGAGCACGCGCTCGCGCAACGCCGCGTCGGGCTTGAAGGCCGGGGGCTTGCCTTCTTCGCCGGTGGCCAGGGCCTTGAGCCACAGCCGGGTGGCCGTTTCGCTTTCGGTACCCGGGCAGGCGGCCGCGAGCTTGGCGAGCGTCTGCTGCAGCCCGGCCCGCGGCAGCAGGCGCTCCTGGTCGGTTTCCCAGGAATAGAAGGCGAGCAGGCGCCATTCGTTGGGGCTGACGGGCTTGCCGGCGCGGGCATCGGCCAGCACCGTTTGCACCGGCCGGCCGCCCGCCAGCCCGAGCTGCAGCAGCTGCATCACCTGCGGCGCGTCCACTTCGCCCGGCAGGCGGGTGAGCTCGGCACCGGCCGGCGAGAACAGCACCAGCGTGGGATAGCCGCTCACCTTGAAGCGCGCGCCCAGCT
This sequence comes from uncultured Rivibacter sp., assembly GCA_946480925.1. Next base: position 33,218 of record CAMLLU010000025.1, on the reverse strand, counting down.
TCTGCGCGCCGGGCTGGTCACCGTCGAGGCTCACGGCGACGAAGGCACGCGACTGGGTGATGAAGTCCTGCCGGTTGAAGAGGGTGGCCTTGAGCCGGTTGCACGGCGGGCACCACTTGGCGCCCCAGTACAGCAGCACGGGCTTGCGTTCCTTCTTCGCCTGAGCGAAGGCGCGTTCGACGTCGGCATCGGCCGCGGCGGGCAGCCAGGCCACGCCGGTGGAGGGCACCGTGGCGTGCAGCGACGTGAGCGCCGCTGTGGCGAGCAGCACCGTCAGGGTGAGACGGCGCGTATGGGCGAGCCATGAGGTCTTCATGCTTCGGCAGGGAGTTCGCGGTGAGGCCATTGTGTGCCCGTGCGCCTGCGCTACAGCGCGTCGGGGTCACCGAGCCAGCTCTGCGGCTCGTCCAGCGGCGCGGGCACCGGCGTGGCCTTGGCCAGCCCGAGCCACACGCCGAAGGGCAGGCGCATCGCGCGGCGCGGGGCGGGGCGGGCCACGTCGAGCACGGTGCCGCTGCCGGCCGGCCGCGCGATCAGCACGCCGCATTCGAGCGGCACTTCGTCGGGCTCGGCAATGCCTTCGGCCAGCACGTACCAGCACTCACTGCACAGGTCGAGGTAGGCGGCGCGCTTGGCGGGGTTGCGCAGGTCGCTCTGCAGGTCGGCCCGGCGCACCTTCACCTCGTGCACGATGGGGCAGACGTAGTCTTCGACGGTGGTGTTGCGGATCGAATAGACGTCGGGCATGGCCATCACCCAGCGGTGCGGCGCGTCGCCGGCCATTGCCGGTACGGCCGCCTCGGGATCGAGCGGCAGCACCGCGGGAGGGTCGCTGCCATCGACCAGCAGCCCCACCCGGGCACGCAGGCTGAGGCCGCGCCAGGCAATGCGCCCGGCACGCTGCATTTCGAGCGCCACGCGGGCCACCAGTGTTTCGTGCGCGTTCAAGGCACCGCGATTGCTCTGCAGGGTATGCGCGAGCACCTGCACGCCGGCGTCGGTGACGCGCAACCGCTCGTGGCCGGTGGGATCTTGCACGCGCTGCAGCAGGCCGGCGGCCAGCAGATCGACCTCGATCAGGTCCTGGCAGGGCCAGCCGGCGGAGCGCCATATTTCACGCAAACGGCGACGATGAGCGATCGGCAGCTTGAACACGGCGTCCATGGCGTGCACTGTAACGATTGCTGATACATGCGCGGCAGGGAGCTGGCTACGCTGCGTAGCATCACAAGACCCAACTGAAGTGACAAGCGCAACTCAGGGAAACAGCAGCCTGCTGGACCACCAGGCCAGCGGGCGCATGGCTTTGCCCGCCGCCTCGGCACGGCCTGCAGCGGCGGCAGCGCCCGCCCCCTTGCTGGCGCCTCGCCTGTCGCTGGCACGCGTGCTGGGGCCGTTCGCGGTGGCCACGGCCTTGCTGGCGCTGCTGTGCGTGGGCGGCTTTTTCGTGCTGTCGGGCGTGCGGGCCTACGTGGGCGGCGAAAGCCTGTGGTCCAAGCAGCGCAGCATCGCGATGGCCCAGCTGCGGCTGTATGCGAACACCGGGGCGACGCAGGCTTACTCACGGTTTGTCGCCGCGCTCGAAATACCGCTGGGCGACCGCGAGGCGCGTGAAGCGCTCGAGCGCACGCCGGCCGACACGGCGGCCGCTCGCACCGGCTTCCTGCGCGGGGGCAACCACGTGGGTGACGTGGCGGCCATGGTGTGGCTGTACCGCTGCTGCAGCGACACGCCGCTGATGCGCGACGCCATAGGCGCCTGGGTCGAAGGCGACCGGCTGATCGCCGAGCTGGTGGAACGTGGCGCCCAGCTGCGGCAGCGCGTGGCCGGCCGCGAGCCGATGACCGATTGGGAACGTGCCTCGGCACTGGCGCAGCTCGACGCACTGGAAGAACGCCTCGTCGCGCAGGAACGCCACTTCTCGGCTTCGCTGGGCGAGGCGTCGCGTTCAGTGGTGTGGCTGCTGGCCGGCGCGACGGTGGCCTTTGCCGCCTTGCTGGCGCTGGCCGGCTTTGTTCTCGGGCGCAGCGGCCTGCTGCGCTACCAGCAGGCACAGCAGCAGCTGGTGCAGGCCCACCGGCGGTGGACGCTGGCCGCTGAAAGCGATGGCCTGGGGCTGTTCGAATGGGACCTGGCCAGCGACGAGGTGCTGCTCGATGCGCGCGCCGCGGCGCTGTACGGCCTGGCTCACCGCCCCGAGGGGCGGCGCGTGATGCGCGCCGAGCTGGGCGCGATGCTGCACCCGGACGACCGTGAGATCGTGCGCAACGCGCTCTCGAGGGCCGTGGCCAGCGCGGAAGTGTTCAAGCAGCGCTACCGCATCGTCCCGCCCGGCGGCGCGACACGCCACATCGAGGTGACCGGCCTGGTGCACCGCGACACGGAGCCGCAGCCTCAGGAGCGCATGCTGGGCGTGGTGCGCGACGTGAGCGACGAGGTGCTCAACAGCCAGCTTGCGTTCGACAAGGCCGCCGCCGAGCGCGTGGCGCGGGCGCGCATCGAGTTCCTGTCGCGACTGAGCCATGAGCTGCGCACGCCGCTCAACGCGGTGCTCGGGTTTTCGCAGCTGATGCTGGCCGATGCCGTGCACGCGCTGTCCGCAACGCAGCGTGCACGCCTGCAGCACATCGGCGAGGCGGGCGAGCATTTGCTGCGGCTGGTGGAAGACGTGCTCGACATCACCCGCATCGACTCGGGCCAGTTCGCGATGTCGCTGCAGCCGGTGGCGCTGCAACCGGTGGTCGATGCCGCGCTGCGGCTGGTGGAGAAGGAACGCCAGGCCTACGACATCCACGTGGTGCACGGGCTACCGGCGCAGCCGCTGTACGTGACGGCCGACGCGCAGCGCCTCGAGCAGGTGTTCGTCAACCTGCTCAGCAACGCGTGCAAGTACAACCGCCGCGGGGGCACGCTGGTGATCGAGCATGACGAGCGCGATGGCGAATTCGGCGTGAGGGTGCGCGACGAGGGCGCCGGGCTGGATGCCAACGAACGCGCACAGCTGTTCCAGCCGTTCAAGCGCCTCGCGTCCGACGTGCCGGGCACGGGGCTCGGGCTGGTGGTGGTGAAGCTGCTGCTCGAGCAGATGGGCGGCCGCATCGAGGTACACAGCACCAAGGGCAGGGGCACGACGTTCACCGTGCACCTGCCGGCCTGCGCAAACGCTGTGCCCGCCGCTTCTGCGGCTCAAGAGGCGCGATAGCTCACGCGGTGGATCACGCCGTTGGTGTCGTCCGACACGAGCAGCGCACCGGGGCAACCATCGTTCCCTTGCCGTGTTCTGCCTGCCCGGGGCCCGCGCCGCGTCAGCGCAGGCCGACAAAGCGACGCGCAGCAGGACGACGGCGCGCGGTCGCGCTTGGCCCTAACTTTGGGTATGCACGGGCCGTTGCTGGCTCGCGCAACGGCATTCCACTCGACCTAGGAGGTTCACATGTCTCAACCCACCACCAAGCACCTGCGCCTGCTGAGCCTGGGCGCCGTGAGCGCGGCCTTGCTGATGGGCCTGGCCGGATGCGACCGCAACAGCGAAGACGACCGTACTGCCGGTCAGAAGATCGACGACGCCACCGCGCGCATGGAACAGCGCACCGAACAGGCGGGCCAGGCCATCGAGCAGAAGAGCGAACAGGCCGGCCAGGCGATCGAACGCCAGACCGAGAAGATGGCTTCCGCCGTGGATGACGCGAGCCTCACCGCTTCGGTGAAGGCCGCGCTGATCAAGGAGCCCGATCTCAAGACGCTGGGCATCAACGTCGACGCGAAGGCCGGCACGGTGGTGCTCAAGGGCGAGGTCAAGAGCATGGCCGACAAGGAACGCGCCGAGCAGGTGGCCAGCAGCGTTTCGGGCGTAAGCCGTGTGGACAACCAGCTGCAGATCGTGAGCGGCTGACGGGTCACGGTTGCTGACCACGCCCGAGGCCCCGCAGCGGATGCGCGCTGCGGGGCCTTCTGCTTTGTGCGCTGTGCTCAGCGGTCCTTGCGCAGCACGCCGGTGGGCGTGGTGGAGCCGCCGAGCATGAACATGGTGTAGACGCCCTGCGCGGAAAGCGTGAGGTCGGTGCCGCTATACAGTGCCGAGGCCGAGAGCGGTGACGTCACCTCGATGGTGTTGCTGCTGCCGGCGGTCACGGCCACGGGAGTCGATGCGGTGGCCTCGGCGAGGTCGCCCACGACCACGCCGTAGTTGAGCGTGAGCGTGATGCCCGAACCCAGCCCGCCCACCCCGTGCACGAGCCGCAGCTTGGACTTGCTGGTGCTCGACGGCGGCCGGTTGTCGTCAGCCAGCAGCGTGTATTGCGGCGCCGAGGGGTCGCCATAGAAGAGCAGCGTGGCGTCGGCGCCCGCTGTGGTGGTGAGCGATGTGTCCGACAGCGCGGTGCCATTCACGCTGGCAGAGAAGACCTGCGTGCCGGCCGGCACCAGCGCATAGCTGCCCACCGACGGTGAACGTTGGGCACTGGCCAGCGTGGTGCCGCCCACAGCCGCCGACACCGGCGCATTGCCGCCCACCGACGAGACCACGCGCAGGCGGGAGTAGGGGTTGTCCATCGCGTTGATCGTGCCTTGCTGGTTGAGTGCCAGTGCATGCACCAGCACGCCGCTGTCGCCCGGCGTGAGGATGAGCGTGAGCACCTGCTGGTCGGCCAGCGTGACGGACGAGAGGTCGAGCCGCAGATCGGTGGTGTCGCCTGTGCCGGTGATGCGCAGGCGGTAGGTGCCCTTGTTGATCTCGGTGTAGCTGCTGAAGTAGCCGCCTGCGACGCTGATCGCGGGCGACGTGCTGTCGAGGTCGGCCGTGCTGCTGGTGAAGTAGACGTCGAGCGTGCCGGGTTCGCTGGAGGTGTTGAACACCCGCACCTTGGCCGTGCCGGAGGTCGGGGCGGATTCGTTGTCGGTGAGCAGCGAGCTCTTGAGCGCGCCGTCGCGGCCGTAGACCACGAGCGTCTGGTACACGTCGCCCGACAGCGTGCGGTCGGCAGACTGCAGGATGGCGTCGCCGTCGGCCGCGTACACGCGCATGTTGTACGTGCCTGCCGAGAGGTCGACGTAGTCGCTCGCGGTCTTGGCCTCCACGCCGGCGAAGCGGCGGTCGCTGCCCGTGTAGAGGTCTAGCGAGGCCAGCTCGCTGGCGGCGTTGACCACGCGCAGGTGAGCGGTGCCATCGTCGTCATCACTGCCGCCGCAGGCGACCACGGCGAGTGCGACAACCGCGCACGAAAGAGCACCCACCAGGTGCCGGAACGGCTTGAACGACATCGGGATCCCTCCGGAAAAGTGGGAGGGATTGCAAAGCCATGGCTTTGCGGGCTGTTTGCGCTCGTGTGCAGTTGCGTGAGGAAGTATTGCTAGGTTGACACATGACGGCGTCAACCGTCGATGCAGCGCCGGCCGGCAGGCATCACCCGGCAGCAACCTGGCGCCGCTGCTCCGCCACCTCGCACGCGCCGGCGATGCCGGCCGCCACCGCGTCGATGAACACGCGCGTCTTCGCGGGCATGAGCCGCCGGCCCGGGAACACGGCCCACGCGTCCACCGGCGGCAGGCACCACTGCGGCAACACGCGCACCAGCGCGCCGCTCTTCACGTAGTGGTCGGCAATCATCTCGGCCACCGCGACGATGCCGCACCCTTGCATGGCGAGCCGGAGCAGCACCACCGGCGCGTTGATGATCGCGCGCGGCATGGGCAAGCCGAGCCAGCGTTCTTCGCCGCGCTGCAGCGTCCACGGCATGGGCTCGCCGGTGCGTGACAGCACCAGCAGGCCGTCCATGTGCGGCAGCGCCTCGGGCGACACCGGCTCGCCCTGGCGTGCCAGCAGCGCGGGCGAGGCGTACAGCCCCATGGTCATCGACACCAGCCGGCGTGCGGCCAGTTGGCTGTCGTCGGCGAGCGCGCCCATGCGCAGCGCCACGTCGAAGCCTTCGGCAACGAGGTCCACCCGCCGCGGCGTGAGGTCCATCTCGAGCGTGATGGCCGGGTAGCGCTCGATGAACTCGGCCAGCATGCGCGGCATCACCTCGGGCGCGAAGTCGGCCGGTGCCGTGACGCGCAAACGCCCGCTGGGCTGGGCCTGCCGGTGCATGGCGAGCGCCGCCACCGCGTCCACCTCGGCCACCACCTGGCGCGCATGGTCGAGCAGCGCCTGGCCGAACTCGGTGAGCGTGAGCTTGCGCGTCGTGCGCTGCAGCAGGCGCTCGCCAAGCTGCGTCTCGAGCGAAGAGAGCCGCCGCGACACCGTGGACTTGGGCAGCTTCAACCGCTCGGCAGCCCGCGTGAAGCTGCCGGACTCGGCCACACGGGCGAACAGGGCGAGGTCGTTGGGGTCGATCATGCGCGGGCTCCGCAGCAGTTTGTTCCACCAGTGGAACGAACTTATCCATTGAACCACCTTTTTAGGCAGATTTGGCACCAATACATTGGCTCCATCGCAACCACTTCTCCCGGAGCCCGTCATGAAGATCCTGCAACTGAACACCAGCGCCCGCCGCTACGAAAACGGCCAGGGTTCGCAATCCACCCGCCTGGCCAACGAGCTGACCGAGCACCTGTTGGCCGCCAACCCCGGCGCCCAGCTGACCGTGCGTGACCTCACGGTCAACCCGCACCCGGTGCTCGACGAAGCCGCCCTCGGCGCGCTGTTCACGCCGGCCGAGCAACGCACGACCGGGCAAGCCGCCCGCGTGGCCAAAGACGACACGCTGATCGCTGAAGTGCAGGCGAACGATGTGCTGGTGCTGGCCGTGCCGATGTACAACTTCGGCGCGCCGGTGCAGTTCAAGAACTGGATCGATGCGATCGCCCGTGCCGGCGTGACCTTCCGCTATACCGCGCAGGGCCCCGAAGGCCTGATCAAGGGCAAGAAGGTCTACGCCGTGCTCACCCGCGGCGGCCTGTATCGCGACACGCCCAACGACAGCCAGGTGCCGTGGCTGAAGGCCGTGCTCGGATTCCTGGGCATGACCGACGTGCAGTTCATCTACGCCGAGGGCCTGAACATGGGCCCCGAAGCGGCAGAAGCCGGCGTGGCTAGCGCTCGCCGCGAGATCGCCGCCGCGGTGACCCAGTGACCGGCGACGGCCGGTTTTCACAAGCCACCAGTCAGGGCACACGAGTCACCATGAACACAGAAACCGTGAACCGGCCGCGCCGGGTCGAGCGCCTGGTGACCGGCGCGCCCACGCGCGACGGGGCCGGCGTGAAGCTCACACGGGTGCTCACGCAGCCGCTGCAACGCCGGCTCGACCCCTTCCTGATGCTCGACAACTTTGCGAGCGACGACCCCAAGGACTACGGTGCCGGCTTTCCCGACCACCCGCACCGCGGCTTCGAGACGGTGACCTACATGATCGCCGGCCGCATGCGCCACAAGGACAGCGCGGGCCACGAAGGCCTGCTGCAAAACGGCGGCGTGCAGTGGATGACCGCCGGCCGCGGCCTCGTGCATTCCGAAATGCCCGAGCAGCAGGACGGCGTGATGGAAGGCTTTCAGCTGTGGCTCAACCTGCCCGGCAAGGACAAGCTGTGCGAGCCCTGGTATCGCGACATCGCGAGCGAAGAGATCCCGCAGTTCGACACGCCCGAGGGCGTGACGGCCCGCGTGATCGCCGGTGCGAGCCATGGCGTGGAAGGCGCGATGCAGCGCGAGGGCACGCAGCCGCTCTACCTCGACCTGCACTTCAAGGCGGGCTCGCGCTTCGAGCAGGTGCTGCCGGCTTCGCACAACGCCTTCGTCTACGTGTACCGGGGCACGGTGTTCGCAGGCGACGGCGAAACACGCACCGAGGTGGGTACGCAACGCATGGCCATCCTCGCCAACACGGCGGGCAGCGATGGCGTGGTGCTGTCGGCCACTGAAGATGCGAAGGCGCTGCTCATTGCCGGGCGGCCGCTGAACGAGCCCATTGCTCAGTACGGGCCGTTCGTGATGAACACGCACGAGGAAATCTTCCAGGCCGTGGAGGACTTTCGCGCCGGGCGGCTCGGCTAGCGTGACGTATTGCCGCAAGGCGCGGGCGGCTCCAGCCACCGCGTCTTGAAGAGGCCGCCGCGGAACGGTTCGTGCTCAGGGCGCAGGCAACACCATCAGCCTGCACCGTTGTCATGCACGCCGCCACCGCCACGCGCACGGGCGCCGCTCGCCAAACGACCAGCGAAATGTCGGGCGAAAAGCTCGGCGCCCTCATCAACCTGGCGGGGCGGCAGCGCATGCTGTCGCAGCGCATCGTGCTGCATGCGGTGCTGGCCGCAAGCGGCCGGGCCGGCGCACTGGCCACCGCTCGCGAAGCGCTGGCGCTGTTCACGGTGAGCCACGCCGGCCTGGTGCACGGCAGCCCGGACCTGCCGGGAGCCCACTTCGCCGCGGCCCGCGAAGCCTATTTCGGTGCGCTGCAAGCCGACGTGCGCATCCGCGAGTTCATCGCGCTCACCGAACGCACATTGGCCGCCATCGAGGACCGGCTGCGCAACGCCGAGGCCTTGCAGCACGAGCTCGTGGCCACCTGCAGCCCGATGCTCGACCTGCTGAACCGGCTCACACAGATCTACGAAACCGAAGCCGCGCGCCACGCGGTGCAGCAGCATACGCGCCAGCAGGCGTTGATGAACGACGTCCAGACCATCGCGAAGCAGGCACGCATCGTGGCCTTCAACGCGCAGGTGAGCGCTGCGCGCGCCGGCCCCGCAGGCCGCGAGTTCGCAGTGGTGGCCGACACGCTCACGCGCATCACGGGCGAGATCGAAAGCCTGGTGTCGGCGGCTGTGAGCGGGGCGCGGCGCTGAGGGGCGCCGCCGCCTCGGGTGCCTGTTGCACCGCGGTCGTCAGGCTGCGGCGGTGGAAGTACACGCGCCCGACGGCCGCTTGCACCAGCCGGCTGCCCAGCAGCCATTCGGTCACTCGATCGGACTGCAGGCGCTCGTAGGCCCAGCGCAGGCCGCACTTGAGGCCGAAACGCGGGTAGCGTTGCGCCAGCCAAGCGTCGGGCTGCGGCCCGCGCCCGCGCAACCATTGGCCCACCGCCTCGCCCGCAATCGCGCCGCAGGCCAACGCCTGGTGGATGCCGCCCGCGGTGAGCGGCGACACCATGCCGGCCGCGTCCCCCACCAGCAGCACGCCGGGGCCGAAGAGACGAGGCAGCACACCGCCGCACGGAATGAGCCCGGCCCGGGTGCCGCTGGGCCGCTCGTCACGCTCACGCACCAGCGGGGCCAGCTTGCGCAACAGCGCCTGCGCATCGGGCGGCTGCCCCGGCACGTGGCGGCGCGCCAGCCCCAGCTGCATCATGCCCACGCCCTGCAGCGCCCAGCCGATGTAGCCGGGCGCGAGCTGGCGGTCCACCAGGCAGTGCATCGCCTGCGGGTCGTGCAATTCAGCGCCCGCAAACTCCAGCTCCACGCCGCTCAGGAAGCGTGTGTTGGTGGAAAGCCCGGTAAGGCGCGCCACCTTGGAATGCGGCCCGTCGGCCCCGACGAGATAGCGCGCATGCAGCACGTCGTTGACGGTGCAGCCGCGTGCGGCACGGCGCAAGCTGCGCAGCGGCAGCCCCCAGCAGAACACCACGCCCAGCTGGCGTGCCTGAGCTTCCATCCACTGCAGCAGCGCGGGCGTGTCGGTGGCCAGGAAGTGATAGCCCGGCGAGCGCAGCCGCACGTGGCGCAACGAAGGGGCATACACGCACACCTCGGGTACGGCACGGGTCAGCTGTGTCGGCATGTCGCGCAGCCAGCCGATCTCGGCCGCTTCGCGCACCAGCAGGCCGGTGGTGTGAACCTGCGCGCGAGCATGCGGCTTGCGGTCGATGACGCACACGCGCAAGCCGGCCTGCGCGGCGGCCCGTGCGCAGGCGATGCCGGCGAAGCTCGCGCCCACGACGATGAGGTCAAACTGCATGGCCTGGCTCCTTGGTGGCACCCGCGCCGTTGCCCTCGGCACGCAGGCCGCTGGTGAGGCGGTACCAGTCCACACGCCGCGTGAGCACCATCACCGCCGCCAGCACTGCGAACAGCAGCAGCGAGCCCATCGCAAGCGCGGTCTGCTCCATCTGCAGCAGCACGTAGAGCACGCCGTACAGCAGCGCGGCCCCCGCGCCGAAGACGGCGCCCACGAGCCAGCCGCCCAATACATGGGCGCCGTAGTAGCCCAGCAGCAGCACGACACCCGCGCTCGCCGCGCCATAGGCCCATGCGAAGGCCAGGTGTTCGGAAAGGCTCAGCAGCAGCAGAAAGAACAGCGTGAGTGCGGCGCCGACCAGCGCGTACTGCACCGGGTGCACACGCACGCCGCCCAGCACCTCGCACAGCGCGACGATCGCGAAGGTGAGGGCGATGAAGAGCAGCCCGTATTTCGTGGCGCGGTCGCTGAGCGAATAGGGGTTCACGGGGTCGATGAAGGCCACGCCCAGCGTTTCGACACAGCCCTTGCCCTTCTGGCCCGCTGCTTCCGCAGCGGCTGCGGCCGCCCAGCGCGGCACGGCGTAGTCGCCGAGGCCTTCGCCGCCCGCCGGCGCGCAAAGCTCGGCGCCGCGCGCGTAGTCCTGCGCGGCCGTGGTGGCCAGAGAAGAAACGCGCCAGGTGGCCGAAAAGCCGTTGTCGCGCACCTCGCGCTCGGCCGGCAGGAAGCGGCCGCCAAAGCTGGGGTGCGGCCAGTCCGAGCGCAGTTGCACCAGCGTGGTGTCGGCCACCGGCGCAATGGCCAGCTCGGCTGTGCCCACGAGCTCGAGCGTCAGCTCGGCGCTCAAGGGCGACGCGGCGACGTCTGCCCCCTCGACCAGAGAACTGGCCAGCACGCTGTGAAAGCCACGCGGATAGCTGCCATGAAAGGTGCCGGGCAGCACGCGGTGGCTGCTGCCGTTGCTTCGCACCTGGGCGAGGCGGATGCCGCGCGCATCGCTCACAGCCACCATCAGGATCGGGTCGCCGCACGCCAGGCGTGAGCCCACGTGGTCGCGCTGGCCTGCCAGCGGCGCGAGGCTGACCCATTGCGCCTGCAGCGTGGCCTTGGTGGCGTAAGCATTGACTTTGAACAGGCCGCGGTAGCGCGGCTCCAGGCTGGCGCCGGCGTCGATGTGCAGCTGCGTCGGTGCGAGCGACAGGCGGAACTCGCGCTTGTCGGTCACCACGCGCCTGTCCTTGCCTTCACCCACCGTGGTGTCCCATTCCTCGACACACGATCGGTGCAGCACCGGCCCGAGCAACGCCTGGCGGCCGGCCAGGCTGGTTTCGACGCTGCGTTCGGCTTCGAACTGGCGGCCCTGGCGTTCATCGACGATGCCGCCGATGCGCGCCAGCGCCAGGCACAGCAGCACGGTGACGCCGCCCACGGCCAGGGCTTTCGTCAGGAAGGGGTGGGGTCTCATCGCTCCGGCTCCCAGGAGAGTTGTTGGAAGCACGAGCGTCGCGACAGGTGGTGAGGGGAGCGCGAAGTTTGTGAAGCGGCGGTGAAGTCGGGTCGATGCGTCGTCGGCAGCACAGCGGCATGCAGAGGCCGCCCGCCACTCAGCCCAGATGCACTTGATTGCGCCCGTGGCCCTTGGCCGCGTAGAGGGCCAGGTCCCCGCGTGCCATCAGCTGCTCCAACGTCTCCGCCGTGCGCAGGGTCGCCACGCCGGCGGAGACCGTCACGGCCAGGCTCGCCTCCACGCTGGCCCACGCGTGCTGCTCGACCAGCCCGCGCAAGCGATCGGCGACCTGTGCCGCGCCTTGCGGGTCTTGCTGTTCGGGCATCACCAGCAGGAATTCTTCTCCGCCGATGCGTGCGAAACGGTCGGTGTCGCGGACGGCCGCCTTGGCCACCGAAGCGAACTGCTTGAGCACCAGATCGCCCGTCCCATGGCCCAGCCGGTCGTTGATCTGCTTGAACTTGTCGACGTCGAACATAGCGATGCTGAAAGACCGCCCGGTGCGCCGCGAGCGCGCCAGCTCCTCAGCGAGGACCTGCATCGCGGCACGGCGGTTGAGCACGCCGGTCAGCTCGTCCCGCGTGGCCAGCAACTCCAGCTGGTCGAGCGCTTCTGCCAGGGCCGTGCTCTTGCGCGCCAGCGACGACCTGAGCTCCTGCCCCTTGAGGTTGAGCAGGGCGCCTCGCCCCAGGAGCATGGTGAACCACAGGGCGCTCAGGGCCTGCTCGGGCCAGGTGCGCATCGGCACGGAGAGATCGGTGTCGTGCTGGCCCATCAGCACGGCGGTGCACAGACCGAGCACGACGCACAGCACGGCCGTGTACTTCACCGGCAGCGTGAGCGCTGTCATGGCGATCACGGTGATCAGCGTCATCAGCATCAGCAGCCCCACCTGCGGGATGTAGAAGGCGAACCCCAGCAGGTGCGCCGACACCAGGCAGGTCATGCCAGCCGCGACACCGATGCCCGAGCCGCGAAGATGCCACCCACGCGCGATGGCAAACCGGAACACGGCCACCTCGCAAACGCCTGCAAGGCCGAACAGGGCCACCGCGAACGGGTGAATGGCGCCCGTAGCCGCATAGCCGCTCAGCAACACAAGGTCGAGCAGGATGAAGAACAGGATCCTGTACGCAGCCTGGCGGTGCCCATCCGTCGCGGACTGGCGGAATTCCGCCCGCCACCGCACGGCAGCTTCCTGTGCTGAAGGCGCTGCGGCAGCGGCGTTGGCGTTGGCGTTTCGCTCGAAAAGAGAATCTGGCATGGACGCATCGGTCACCAGCCGGCCGGCTGGTGTCTCAGCGGGTTATCGACCTGATTGCCGAGTCTCTGTAAGCCCTGCGGGGCCGTGCTCGTGACCCAGTCCACGAAAGCCGGGCGCTGTCGTCGCCTACGCGAACCGCAACTTCACCCGCCACCCGGGCTGCGCCGGCTCGCCTTCCCACGAGCCTCCGTGCAGAGCCATCACCTGCTGCACGATGGCCAGGCCCAGGCCGCTGCTCTTGGGCGCGTGGTCGCCGGGCCGCGGCGTCGAATAGAAGCGCTGGCCGAGTTGCGCCCGCGCGTAATCCGGCACGCCCGGGCCGTGGTCTCGCAGCGTGAATTCGCCGCCGGCATTCACCGCCACGTCGAGTTCGCTGCCTTCGGGCGCGAAGTCCAGCGCATTGGCGAACAGGTTGGTCATCGCCAGCGTGATGAGTTCGGCATCGCCCTGCACCGTGACGCCTTCGTCCGGCGGTGCCAGCCAGCGCAGGCCGATGCGACGCTGTTCGGCGCGGGCACGCTGCGAAGCCCAGGCCGCTTCCGCACAGCGCAGCAGCGACACAGGGCCCGCGTGTTCGAGCGCGCGCCGGCCTTCGAGTTTGGAGAGCTCCAGCAGCCGGTCGACCAGCGTGCGCAGGCGTTCGCTCTGCTCTTCGATCTGCTGCGCAAAGCCCACTCGGTCGGCCTCGGGCAGCGGGTCGCGCAGCAGCTCGGCCGCGCCGCGAATGGCGGCCAGCGGGCTCTTGAGCTCGTGCGTCAACGCGCGCACGGTGTGCTCGAGCTGTTCGCGGCCATCGAGCCGCTCCCGCATCGCATCCATCGCGGCAGCCAGGTCGCCGAGCTCGCCCGACAACGCCGGCACCTCCATGCGCCGGCCGCCGCCGTCGACCTGTTGCGCATAGCGCCTCAGGCGCCGGATCGACCACACCAGCCAGCCGGTGACCACCACCCCGATCAGGAGCGACAGGCCCAGCAGCCAGGCACCGGCCACGAGGATCTTGCGTTCGGCGCGGTCGATGAAGGGCTGCACGGTGGCCAGCGGCTTGGCCACCGTCAACACGCCGATCACGTTGCCGGCATGGCGCACCGGCGCGGCCACGTACATGATCGAGGTGCGGTCGTCGGCCTGCAATTCGCGCGTGGCGCGCGCGCCGTATTCACCGCGCAGCGTGAGGGCCACGTCGCGCCAGCGCGAGTAGTCGGCGCCCACCGCAGTGCCTTGGCGTGCGCCGGCATCGAAGACGACGCGGCCGCGCACGTCGGTGACGTAGATGCGGAAGTCGAGGCTGCGTTTGGAAAGGCCCCAGATCTTCGCGTCGATGGGGCGCGCCGCGTAGTCGCGCACGCGCTCGGCGAAACGTGACTGCTCGAGCGTGCCGCCTTCGGGCAGCGCGGCCAGCTCGTCGGCCACCTGTTCGGCCAGCAGGTTGGCGGTGTCCACCAGCACGTCTTCCATCACCTCGCGCACGCTGGGCTTCACCTCGGCCACGAACACGCGCAGCACGAAAAACGCCGCGAGCCCGGTGATGAGAAAGAAGCCCAGCAGCAGGCGCACGCCGAGCTTCACGAGGCGTTTCCTCCCGCGAAGTTCATGAGGGGGCCCTGGTGTTCGCTGGCTTCACGATGCCGGCAGCTCCAGCGAATAGCCCAACCCGCGATGCGTAACGATGAGGTCGAGCTCGGGCTTCACCTCGCGCAGCTTGGCGCGCAAGGTCTTGATGTGCGTGTCCACCGTGCGGTCGCCGCTGTCGGCGTCCGAGCCCCACACCGCATCGAGCAACGACTCGCGGCTGTGGATGCGACCCGGCGCGCGCAGCAGCACGCGCAAGAGGCCGAGCTCTCGGCGCGTGAGCGAAAGCGGCTGGCCGGCATAGCGCACCCGCGAGCCGGCGTCGTCGAGCTTGAACAGCGGGCGGCCCGTGGCCATGGGCACGGGTGCCAGCCGCGCGCGCCGCAGCAGCGCACGCACGCGGGCTACCAGTTCTCGCGGGCTGAAGGGCTTGGCGATGTAGTCGTCGGCGCCGAGCTCGAGGCCGAGCACGCGGTCGGTTTCGTCGCTGCGCGCGGTGAGCAGCACGATGGGCAGCGCCGGTTGTTCGTGACGCAGCGTGCGACAGGTCAAGTCCGCTGCCGTCGGGCAGGCCCACGTCGAGGATGGCGACGTCCGCCACGCCTTCGCGCAGCTGTTCGGCTGCCTCGCGCACCAGCAGCACGTGCTGCACGCCGAATCCGTCACGCTCGAGCGCATAGGCCACGGTGCGCGCGATGGCGGGGTCGTCTTCGAGCAGCAGCACACGGGGCGGTGGCGTCATGCCGCGGATGCTACCGCCGGCATTTCGTCACGCGCCGCAGTGCCGTTCAAGTAACGGCCGTGCAGCACTGCGCGTGATGGCGCTGTCACTGGTAACAGCTGGTCAAGGCCGCATGCGGTGACCCGATAGACCTTTCAGCGACGCAGCGGTTTGCCGTCGCACCCGTCTTCGCATCTGAAGGGAAGAGAGGCCGAGCCATGCCATACCCGTTCGCCTTGCGCCTGCTGTTGATCTCGCTCGCGCTGCTGCTGCCGCCGTGCGCCGGCCTTGCACAAACGCCCGAGCAGGAAGAGGGCGCATCGCAGTTGTGGGTGACCAGCGGCTTCTGGTCGCATCACACCCGGCGCGCCGATCGCTACCAGCAGAACAACAAAGGCCTCGGCATCGAATGGCATGGCGCCGGCACGTGGCAGGACTGGCAGCTCAACGCCGGGCACTACCGCAATTCACGCAACCGGCCCAGCAACTACCTGCAGGCCGGCTGGATGCCGCTGCAGCTGGCCCTGCCGGCCGGCCTTTCGTTGACGGCCGGCGCCAGCATCGGCGTGGTCAACGGCTACCCGCGCATGAAGGGCGGCGGCTACTTTCCGACCTTCGTGCCGGCGCTGTCGATGCAATGGCAGCGCGTGGGGTTGAACCTCGTCTACATCCCGTCGGTGGGCACGGTGGACGGCGCGTTCGCACTGCAGCTGAAGCTGCAGGTGCTGTAGGGCGAGGCGAACCGTCCTGCCGTCACCCGGCGCGCTTGCAGTTCGGATCGCGCGGGGGCTGGTCGGCACCCGGCACGAGCGTCCAGTCCTTGTCGTCGCGGCCGGTCATGATCTGCCGCTCCGCGTGCATGGCCGCAGTGGGCGAGATCGGGTCGCTGGCGGGAAAGGTTTCGTCCAGCGCTTCGTCGAGCAACTCCTGGTAGGTGGGCACCCGCTCGTAGGGCAGGTGCCCGCGACCTTCCAGGCGGCGTGCTTCGCGCTGAGTGGCAACGAGATCTTTCATCGGTGTCTCCGTCTTTCATTGGGTCTGCGCACGGCGATCGGCAAGCCCCATGCCCATGGGCTCCACATGGGCAGCGCGACAGGTAGCCGCCGTCATCACGGAGACCGGCGGCGACACCTTTTGTCAGTTCAAAACGCCAGCTTGGCTGAAAAATTTGCCGCCGCGAAGGCCGGGCAGGTAGCGACGGAGTGACGTCAGTTGGCGATATGGCTGGCCAGCACCGGGAACAGCTTGGTGAGCCCGTCGGACAGCAGCTCCACCGCAAGCGCCGCGAGGATGAGGCCCATCAGCCGTGTCATCACGTTGATGCCGGTCTGCCCCATCACCCTGGCGATGCGCCCGGCAGCAGAAAACACCACGAAGGTGGCCAGGCCGACCACCACGCCGTAGCCCACCAGCACGCCCAGCTCCCACCAGTGGCGGGTCTTCTCGGCGTAGATCACCATCGTCGAGATGGTGGCCGGACCCGTGAGCAGCGGAATGGTCAACGGCACCACCGCAATGCTGTCGCCGGCATCGGCCTTCTGGCTGCCTTCGCTCACGTCGCTGGGTTTCGATTCGGCCGGCTGCGCATTGAGCATGTGCAGCGCGCTGATGAGCAGCAGCGTGCCGCCGCCCACCTGGAACGATGCCAGCGAGATGCTGAAGAAGCCGAGGATCTTCAGCCCCACCAGCGCGCTCACCGAGATGACGAGGAAGGCCGTGAACGCGCTGACGCGGATGGTGCGCTGGCGCTGCTGGCGGTTGAAGTTCTGCGTGAAGTGGATGAAGAAGGGCACCACGCCGATCGGGTTGACGATCGCCAGCAGCGCGATCAGCGGCTTGTAAAGATCCATGGGGCGCGATTCTGCGGTTGGGGATTCACACTGTCGATGCGGCCGGCGCCGCCGACCCGCTCGCCGGCCAATTGGCGCGCGTAGCGCAGGCCCTCGGCGGCCCGCGGGCCATACCAGCTGAGCAGCTCGCCATCGACCAGCCGCACGCGTGCCTGCGGACACAGGGCCTGTGCCTCGGCGATGTGGCGGGTGTCGAAGCGATACGGCTCGGAACTCAGCAGCACCTCCTGCACGTCGGGCAGCCAGGGTGCATCGGCAGCCACCACCGGGTAGCGCGCGGCGCCTTGCGGGCCGCCCAGCACGTCGGGCAGCGTGTGCCAGCGCACATGGCCCAGCAGCCGCGAGATGTAGGTGTCGCGTGCCACTGTCATCCACGGGTCACGCCAGATCAGGTACAGCACGTTCGCGGCTGCGCCGCCCCACGGCGTGGCCAATTCAGCCTCGAGCTCGTGCCGCAATGCTGCCGCCCGTTCGCGCACGCCCGGCACGGTGCCGAAGGCCTGCGCCATCTGGTCGAACAGCACAAGGTTGTCGGCCGGCGCCAGCGGATGGGTCACGACGATCTGCGGCGCATTCGGCCAGGCCCGCACCGTCTCCACTGTGTCGGCGCGGTTTTCATCGACGTTGACGAGCACATGCGTGGGCGCGAGCTTTTGCAGCTTGGCGAGGTTCACGT
This sequence comes from uncultured Rivibacter sp., assembly GCA_946480925.1. The sequence goes on along the minus strand of CAMLLU010000025.1, from coordinate 15,742 downwards.
CTTTGGTGCCGCCAACCTTGGGTACGTCGGCCAGCGCCTCGCGCGGGTGCACGCAAAAGCCGGTGCGTACCACCAGCCAGTCGCGCAGGCCCAGCGCCACGAGCAGCTCGGTGAGACTGGGAACGAGGCTCGCGATACGGAGCACCTCGTGGCTGGAAGGCAATGGGAGGTTCATGGGAGGGCGCCCATGATAGGTGCGCTGATGCAACGCAACAGTTGCTCACGACGCCTCACCAAGCCACGGGGAAACCCGAACCCGACGGCCCGGAAACGGCGCAGATACAACACTTTCCGCGAGAAGTAGCCAAACGGGCTAGCGCACTCGCGTGAGCTTTACCACATAATCCGGCTCCTGTGTCTGGTAGCCGCGCCTTCTCTGGAAATAGGTCCCGATGGGTTGAGCTCCACATGGTTCTCTGTTCTGGTTTCTAGGAAAGGCGCTCATCCATGGGCAACAAACTCTACGTAGGCAACCTTGCCTACAGCGTGCGTGACGAAGAGCTGCAGCAAGCGTTCTCGCAGTTCGGTTCGGTCACCTCGGCCAAGGTCATGATGGACCGCGACACTGGCCGCTCGAAAGGCTTCGGATTCGTTGAAATGGGCTCGGACTCCGAAGCCCAGTCGGCCATCGAAGGCATGAACGGCCAGCCGTTGTCCGGCCGCGCCATCGTCGTCAACGAAGCCCGTCCTCGTGAAGAGCGTCCGGGCGGCTTCCGCGGTCCGTACGGTGGCGGCGGCGGTGGTGGTGGCGGCGGCTTCGGCGGCGGTCGTCGCGAAGGCGGTGGTGGCGGCTACGGCGGCGGCGGTGGCCGCAGCGGTGGTGGTGGCTACGGCGGCGGCGGTGGTGGCTACGGCGGCGGCGGTGGTGGCCGCAGCGGCGGTGGCGGCTACGGCGGCGGTGGTGGTGGCTACGGTGGTGGCCGCGGCGGTTACTGAACCCCGGACGCACCCACAAACGAAAAGGCGGTGGCCGCAAGGCGCACCGCCTTTTTCATTGGCATGCATCAATCGCATCCATCAATTCGCGTTCATCAATTGGCACGCGCTTGCGCGCCTGGAACTCACATTTCGCTGAGCCGCTTCTTGCGGCCGCGACCAGCCAGCACGCGGTCGAACAACGCGTTGGGCAAAGCGCGCAACAGCTTCGCCACCACGCCCATCTGCCACGGAATGACGCGATAGCTCGTGCCGGCCTCGATGGCACGGAATGCGCGCTCGGCAAACTGTTCTGGCGTCATCAGGAAGGGCATGGGGTAGGTGTTGCTGGCCGTGAGCGGCGTGGCGACGTAGCCCGGTACCAGCGTGACGACCTTCACCCCGAACGGCCTGCATTCGCCGCGCAGGCTCTCGCAGTAGCTCACCACCGCGGCCTTGCTCGAACAGTAGGCGCCATGGCCCGGTAAGCCGCGAATCGCCCCAACACTGGCAATGCCCACCAGCGTGCCGTGGCAGGCCTCCTGCATCGGCTTGATGAAGGGGTGGAAGGTGGCGGCCATGCCGAGGTTGTTGGTCTCGAAGGTAGCGCGCATCACCTCGAGGTCTTCGTACTCGGCGGTGTCGATGCCCACGCTGATGCCGGCGTTGGCGATCACCACGTCGGGCACGCCTTGCTTCGCGATGCATTCACGCGCCGCGGTGATCACGCTGTCGGGTTGGCGTACGTCGGCGGCGTACACGCCCACGCGCTCGACGGCAAAGCCCTGGGTGCGAGCCCAGCTTTCGATCTCATTCGCGCGCCGCGCCACCAGCGCGAGGCGGTACCCCTCGCGATAGAAACGCGCTGCCAGCGCCTGCCCGATGCCGCTGGAGGCCCCAGTGATGAACACCAGCCTCATGGGGTCTCCCGGTTGGCTGCAGCGGCAGGTGCATCGTTGCCTTGCGAGGCGATGTTGCCTTTCACGCGGCCTGTCAGCACGGCGGTTTGCGTGAGGTGGTCGTAGTCCAGGCTGTCGGCGCGGATCTCGCTGCGGCCGCTGATCAGCGTGACCGGCAGATGCGAGCGCACGCGTTCGGTGTCGGTGAACAGGTGCAGGAATTCGCCACGGAATTCAAAGGGCTCGCCATTGCGCGCGCCGGGCGGCGGCTCGCGCAGCACGCGCGCCGAGCCGATCAGTTGCACTTCGCTCATGTCGCCGTTGGCCAGTGCGCGCTTCGCGCTCGCGGTCGAGACCATGCCCTTGGGATCGATCGAACGAAGCCGCACCGAGTCGATCTCCAGCGTGTCGGTGTCTGGGTAGTGGCGCAGCGCCTCGCCTTCGACCTTGCCGCTGGGCGTGCCGTCGGGCAGGAAACGCTGCATCGAGAACTTCTGCATCTCGTAGTCCGGCACGTGGCGCGGCGGCGCCGACGGCCGCTCGGGGTCGGGCGCCGGCGTGTTCTTGACCAGCCACCAGGTGCCCGCGGCCAGCAAGGCCATCAGCAGCGCTGGCAAGGACACCGCGATGTTTTCCCACACCCGCGCATGCCAGGGGCCTGCACGGCGGCGACGCTGCGTAGGCGGCGTGAGCGGCGCCAGCGGCTCGAGTTCGGCAAGCGGAACGCTGTCTTCCACCGTCATGCGTCGTTGGGCTTACGAGGGCGTGCTGCCGTCGTCGAGCGTGACCAGATGGCCATGCAGCAACTCGGCATAACGGCCGGCCGCCACCAGCAGCAGATCGCAGAACTCGCGTGCCGCCCCGTAGCCGCTTTCGGCCTGCGTCACGTAGTGCACCGCGGCCTTCACTTCGGCATGCGCCTGCGGCGGCGCGACGGCAAAGGCTGCACGCACCAGCAGCGGCAGGTCGGGCCAGTCGTCTCCGATGGCAGCAACGTCGCGCCACGCGAGGCCGAGCTGCGCCATCAGCTGCTGTGCAGCGGCGAGCTTGTCGTGCACGCCATACACGGCGTGCACGATCTTCAGGTCGGCCATGCGGCGACGTACTGCCGGCGCGTCGCGGCCGGTGATCACGATGGGTGTGATGCCGCCTTGCGCGAGGAGCTTCAGCCCATGGCCGTCGAGCGTGCAGAAGGCCTTGAAGCCTTCGCCACCTTCTCCGATGTAGATGCGGCCATCGGTCAGCACACCGTCGACGTCGAAGATGGCTGCCTTGATGCCCTGCGCCTTGAGCAGCAGTGCAGGGTCGAACGAAAGCGTGGGCTGGAGCTCGCGCATGGCCGGGTTCTGGTTGTTGTTGTACGTTGCCGCGCGTCAGATGACCTTGGCACGCATCAGGTCGTTGGAGTTCACCACGCCGGCCAGCGCGCCGTGTTCGTCGATCACCAGCACGGTGGTGATACGTGCCTCTTCCATCAGGTCGGCCGCCTCGACGGCCAGCACGTCGTCGCGAATGGTGCGCGGGTTGCGATGCATCACGTCGGCGGCCTTGAGCTCGCGGAGGTCGCGGCCCTGTTCGACGCAGCGACGCAGGTCGCCGTCGGTGAAGATGCCCAGCACATGGCCGGCTTCGTCGGTGACCGCGGTAGCACCCAGACCCTTGGTGCTCATCTCGCGCATCATCGCGGTGAAGCCGGTTTCCGCGCTCACGCGCGGCACGTCGTCGGCGGTGCGCATGAGGTCGCGCACGTGGGTGAGCAGCTTGCGACCCAAGGAACCGCCGGGGTGCGAGCGCGCGAAGTCCTCTTCCTTGAAGCCCCGCGCATCGAGCAATGCCACAGCGAGCGCGTCGCCCAACGCGAGCTGCGCAGTAGTGCTGGCGGTGGGGGCCAGGTTCAGCGGGCAGGCTTCCTTCGTCACCGCGTTGTCCAGCACCACGTCGGCATGCTTGGCCAGCGTCGATTGTGCACGGCCGGTCATCGCGATGACCGGCACGCCCAGCCGCTTGATCGCCGGCAGGATGGCCGTGAGCTCATCGACTTCACCGGAGTTGGAGATGGCCAGCACCACGTCGTGCGGCGTGACCATGCCGAGGTCGCCATGGCTGGCTTCGGCCGGGTGCACGAACATCGCCGGCGTGCCGGTGGAGGCCAGCGTGGCAGCGATCTTGCGGCCCACGTGGCCGCTCTTGCCCATGCCCATCACGACCACGCGACCGGTGCAGCGCAGCACGCGAGCCACCGCCTGCGAGAAGGCTTCGCCCACCCTTTGGCGCACTTCGGCCAGCGCCTGGGCCTCGATGTCGAGCGTCTGTTGTGCCAATGCGATGGCACGCTGCGCGTCGAAGGGTGCAGAAGGATGGGACACGACGTGTTGCTTGGGTAGGATCGGGCGATTTTAGGAGCCTGTCGGGCACAGGCCTTGCACTCCCCGCCAAATGGCCACAACGCTCGAACTCGCACTGCTGTTCCTCGTCGCCGCCGTGCTGGGCGTCGTGGTGTTCCGCAGCCTCACGCTGCCGCCCATGCTGGGCTACCTCGCGGTGGGGATGCTCATCGGCCCGTTCGTGCTGTCGGCCACGCACGATGCACAAAGCATCGAGCACCTGGCCGAGTTCGGCGTGGTGTTCCTCATGTTCGTGATCGGGTTGGAATTCAACCTGCCGAAGCTGCGCAGCATGCGCACGCTGGTGTTCGGGTTGGGCTTCAGCCAGGTGTCACTGACCATCCTGGTGGCGATCGCGGCCAACGGCTTTCTTGCCTGGTGGATGACCAGCTTCGGCAAGCCCTGGGGCCTGGACTGGCGCAGCGCCATCGCGCTGGGCTCCGCTCTGGCGATGAGCAGCACCGCCATCGTCGTGAAGCTGATGGCCGAGCGGCTGGAACTCGAGAGCGAACACGGCCGCCGCGTGATGGGCGTGCTGCTGTTCCAAGATTTGGCGGTGGTGCCGCTGCTCGTGCTCATTCCAGCCCTGGGTGCGCAGAGCGAGAGCATGTTCACCGGCCTCGCACTCGCCGCACTGAAGGCCGCCGCAGTGCTGGCCTTGCTGCTGTCAGGCGGGCAGCGTGCGATGCGCTGGTGGCTCACGCTGGTGGCACGTCGCAAGAGCGAAGAGCTGTTCATCCTGAACCTACTGCTGGTGACGCTGGGACTGGCCTGGCTCACGCAGCTAGCGGGCTTGTCGTTGGCGCTGGGCGCGTTCGTCGCCGGCATGCTGATCGCCGAGACTGAATACAAGCACCAGGTGGAAACCGATATCCGGCCGTTCCACGACGTGCTGCTCGGCCTGTTCTTCATCACACTGGGCATGAAGCTCGACTGGACCGCACTGCTCGACCGCTGGGCGCTGGTGCTCGTGATGGTGACGCTGCCGGTGCTCTTCAAGTTCGGCCTCGTCACGCTGCTGGCACGGTTGTTCGGCGCGAGCCCCGGCGTGGCGCTGCGCACCGGCCTGTACCTCGCGCAGGCGGGCGAGTTCGGCTTCGTGCTGCTGTCGCTGGCCACGCAGAACCAGCTGATCCCCGAGCACCTGCGCAATCCGGTGCTGGCCGCCATGGTGTTGTCGATGCTGGCCACGCCATTGATCGTGATGTACAGCAACCGCATCGTGATGAAGCTGTACTCGAGCGAATGGCTGATGCAGTCGGTGGCGCTGACCACCATTGCCAAGAAGTCGATCCGTACCGAGGCGCACGTGATCATCTGCGGCTACGGCCGCTCAGGGCAGAACCTGGCGCGACTGCTCGAAGCCGAAGGCATTCCGTACATGGCGCTCGACCTGGACCCCGATCGCGTGCGCCACGCTGCCGCGGCTGGCCAGAGCGTGGTGTTCGGTGACGCCGCCCGGCTGCAGAGCCTCATGGCCGCCGGCCTGGCGCGCGCCAGCGCGGTGGTGGTGAGCTATCACGACACGGCCTCGGCGATGAAGATCCTGCAGCACGTGCACGAGCACGCGCCCACCGTGCCGGTGATCGTGCGCACGCTGGACGACAACGATCTAGAAAAGCTGCAGGCTGCAGGCGCCACCGAGGTGGTGCCCGAGGCCATCGAGGGTTCGTTGATGATGGCATCGCACGTGCTGGCGCTGGTGGGCGTGCCGATGCGGCGAGTGATCCGCGTGGTACAGGACCAGCGCGACGCCCGCTACGGCTTGCTACGCGGCTACTTCCACGGTGCCGACGACGACACGGTCGAGGAACGTCAGCAGGCACGCCTGCAGAGCGTCACGCTCAACGCCGGCGCGGCCAGCCTGGGCCGTACGCTGTCGCTGCTGTCGCTCGACGGATTGAACGTGAACGTGATGTCGATCCGCCGCGCCAACGGCCGCGTCGTGAAACCCCACGGTGAGTTCGAACTGGCCGAGGGCGACACGCTGGTGCTGGCCGGCCAACCCGAAGCGTTGTTGCTGGCAGAGGCACGGCTGCTGCACGGTTAGCAGCCGTTCAGCCCGCAGACGGTCCAAAATCCCGGGGTTTGCGCCTTTGTCGCGCGCCTTGCTGCGAGCCAGTTGTCATGGCCATGAACCAACACCCCAGCGATTTCATCAAGCAGCACATCCGCACCGTGGCCGACTGGCCGGAGCCGGGCGTGCAGTTCCGCGACATCACGCCGCTGCTGCAGAACCCCAAGGTCTTCCGCGTGCTGATCGACGAGTTCGTGCACCGCTACTTCGACGTGCGGCCCAGCGTGATCGCCGGGCTCGACGCGCGCGGCTTCATCATCGGCTCTGTGCTGGCCTACGAACTCAACATCGGCTTCGTGCCGATCCGCAAGAAGGGCAAGCTGCCCTTCACAACGGTGGAAGAAACCTACGAGCTCGAATACGGCAGCGCCACGGTGGAGCTGCACACCGATGCAGTGAAACCCGGCGACCGGGTCGTGCTGATCGACGACCTGATCGCCACCGGCGGCACCATGATGGCCGGCATGCGGCTGCTGCAGCGCCTGGGGGCAACGGTGATCGAGGGTGCGGCCATCGTGGACCTGCCGGAGCTGCATGGCTCGGACAAGCTGCGAGCCGCCGGACTACCGCTGTTCACGCTCGTCAGCTTCGCAGGCCACTGAGAACCACCAGAGACAAAGGCCGCGTTGCGGCCTTTGTCGATCAGCGTGGGCGCCGCGGATCCGGCTCCGCCGGTCCGCTGGGCTGCCCCTTGAGGGGGGAGCCCCGCAGGCGCTACGGGGGCGGTCAAGAAATCGGCATCTGCTTGGACATGTTGGCGCGCATGCGGATCGCCATCACGCCGCCGCAGGCCCGCGCCACTTCCAGTGCGATGGCCGGCACACGTGCGGCCAGTTCCTCGAAGCGCGGCAGGCGCAGGGCCCACACCACGCAAGGCATCATCGCCTCGACGTTCGCGGTGCGTGGCCCGTCGGCAAACAGTCCCGGCTCGCCGCAGATCGACCCGGTGCGCAGGATGGCGATGCGGCTCGAGCCCGGAGGGCCGCCAGTGGCAAACACCTGCAGTGACCCCTGGCCGAGGAAGTAGACCGTGCGGTCGTTGTCACCCTGTTTGATGAGCAGATCACCAGCGCGGATCTCGTGGCGCGTGAGGTATTGCGCCAGGGTTTTCCACTGTTGCGCGTCAAGCCGCGCGCGGAAGGCATCTTCCGCGTTGAGCGACTGCACCGCCTGGACCAGATCGTTGAGTTCCATCGTGTCGTCTCGCAATAGCGGCGCCGTGGAGAGGCACGGGCCGACCGTGAAATTTTTCCTTTCATTATGGGCGCCACCCAGGTGGCCTACAACACGTTGCGCCCCCAGAGTGGCCCGCCGGTCACGCGACAGGGCTGGCAGTCGTGGCGTAGTGCACGTAAAGTGCGGCCCTTACTTGCCGATACAGAAACGCGAGAAGATTTCGCCCAGCAGGTCGTCGGCCGAAAAGGCGCCGGTGATTTCACCGAGTGCGTTGTGCGCAAGGCGCAGTTCCTCGGCCAGCAGGTCGAGCGCGGCGTCGGCTTGCCCCAAGTGCGCCTGGGCCTCTTGCAAGTGCCACCGGGCCGCCTGCAGGGCCTGCACATGCCTCGCCCGGGCGATGAACACCCCTTCGGGCGCGGCATGCCAGCCGGCAATGCCGAGCAGGCAGCGGCGCAGTTCCTCGAGGCCGGCACCAGTCTTAGCCGACAGCTTGAGCGCCTGTTCACCCTCGGCTGGCACCGGCGGCTCCGCGGCATCGGGCGCATCGGCCTTGTTGTATACGTGCACGATGCGCGCATGCTGCGCCACACCATGCGGCAGCCGCCGCTCGATGTCGCGTTCAGCCGTTTCGTAGCCGGGCTGGCCGAGGCGCGTGAGATCGTGCAGGAACAACACTGCGTCAGCGGCCTCGATGGCCGCCCAGCTGCGCGCGATGCCGATGCGCTCCACCTCGTCGCCGGCCTCGCGCAGGCCGGCCGTGTCGATCACGTGCAGGGGCACACCTTCAATCTGGATCGTCTCGCTGACCTTGTCGCGCGTGGTGCCAGGAATGGGCGTGACGATCGCGAGCTCGGCGCCGGCTAGCGCATTGAGCAGCGAACTCTTGCCCACGTTGGGCTGGCCGGCCAGCACCACGTGAATGCCCTCGCGCAGCAGCGCACCTTGTTGGGCCCGGTCGAGCACGGCGTCGAGCCGGGCCACCACGCGGTCGAGCCGGCCGCGCGCATCGGCCTTCTCCAGGAAGTCGATTTCCTCTTCGGGGAAGTCCAGCGTGGCTTCGACCAGCATGCGCAATTCGATGAGCGCATCACGCAGTGCCTCGACTTCCTTCGAGAAGGCACCACTCAGCGAGCGGCTGGCGGAACGCGCCGCAGCTTCGGTGCTGGCCTCGATGAGATCCGCAATCGCTTCGGCCTGGGCGAGGTCGATCTTGTCGTTGAGAAAAGCCCGCTCGGTGAACTCGCCCGGTTCAGCCAACCTCAGACCGAGCTCGGCACCGGCAGCTAGGCAACGTGCCAGCAGCAGCTGCAGCACCACCGGCCCGCCGTGCGCCTGCAGCTCGAGCACGTCTTCGCCGGTGTAGCTGTGCGGGGCAGGGAAGTGGATCGCCAGTCCCTGGTCGATGGCCTCGCCCTGTGCATCGCGGAACGCGAGGTAGTGTGCCTGGCGCGGCTTGAGCGGCTGCCCGCACAGCGCTTCGATGACGGGCAACACGTCGCGGCCTGACACACGCACGATGCCCACGGCACCACGCCCGGGAGCGGTGGCAATGGCGACGATGGGGTCGTGGTGGCGCGGCAGCATCGCGGAATTGTCGGCGATGCAACTTGTGGAAGATGGCGCGGAGGGAGGTGCCCGATCGAAGCCCATCACGTCTGGAGGACGATGCAGCAACGTTCGGGACAACCTCCAGAGCCGAGTGCGCTCCGCTTGACTGCTTGCGCCCCCCGGGTCGGCCCCGCTGAGTCAATCCTGCGCGTATGCATGGCCACGCGCAACGCCATACGACCCCATAGGCATGGGGGTCGTGTGACTTTTGGCGCGGCCCTCACGTTGTCGAAGGGGGTGACCATCGCAGGACGCACAAACAAAAACGCCTCGGCGGTCCGAGGCGTTTTTGTTGTAGTGCACCGCAGCGTCAGCTCACACCGAGCCGCTTGTTGATGACCCACTGTTGGGCGATCGACAGCAGGTTGTTCGTGACCCAGTACAGCACCAGGCCCGCCGGGAAGAAGAAGAACATCACGCTGAAGACCAGCGGCATGATCCACATCATCTTGGCTTGCACCGGGTCCGGCGGTGTCGGGTTGAGCCAGGTTTGCAGCAACGTCGAGCCCGTCATCACCAGCGGCAGGATGAAGTACGGGTCCTTCACCGACAGGTCGGTAACCCAGCCGATCCAGGGCGCGTTGCGCATTTCCACGCTGGACAGCAGCACCCAGTACAGCGCAATGAAGAAGGGGATCTGGATCATGATCGGCAGGCAGCCGCCGATGGGGTTGACCTTCTCTTCGCGGTAGATGCGCATCATTTCCTGCTGCATCTGCTGGGGCTTGTCCTTCAGACGTTCACGCAGCTCCATGATGCGCGGGTTGATGGCCTTCATCTTGGCCATCGAGCGATAGGCGCTGGCGTTGAGCCAGTAGAAAGCGATCTTCAGCAGCACCACCAGCGCAACGATGGCCCAGCCCCAGTTGCCGATGACGCCGTGCAGCTTGTCGAGCAGCCAGAACAGCGGCTTGGCCAGGATGGTGAACCAGCCGTAGTCCTTCACGAGTTCGAGACCGGGCGCCAGCGCCTCGAGCTTCTTCTCTTCCTGCGGGCCGGCGAACAGGCGTGCCTCGAATTTCTCGGTCGCACCGGGTGCCACCGTCTTGGCCGGCAGCACCATCGCGATCGAGTAGAGGTTGTCGCTCACCTTGGCGGTGCGGAATTCGCGCTGCCCCTGCGGCAGCAGCCAGGCTGATGCGAAGTAGTGCTGCACCATCGCGATCCAGCCATCGTTGGCCTGCTTTTCGTAGCTGGCATCACCTTTTTCGATGTGCTTGAACTCCACCTTCTGGAACTTGCTCGCGTCGGTGTAGACCGCTGGGCCAGTGAAGGTGCTGTAGAAGCTCGACTCACCCGGAGGCGGGTTGCCGTCTCGCACAAGTTGCAGGTACAGCTGCGGTGACACCGGCGCAACACCGGCGTTGACGACTTCGTGGACGACGTCGATGGTGTAGTCACCGCGCTTGAGCGCGTAGGTCTTGCGCAGCTTCACACCGCCCATCTCCGGCGACTCGAAGCTCACGTTCACGCTGTTGACCCCATCTTTCAGAGATGTTTCACCCGGCACGATGGTCATCGGCGTCAGGTGGTTCGGCAGGGCCGCTGTGCCGATCAGGCCGGTTTGCGCGAAGTAGCTGCGCTGCGAAGAACGGTCGAACAGCACGACGTTCTTGCCGGGGTCGTTCTGGTCTTTCTGCTGCAGCAGCTCGAGCCGCACGAGGCTGCCTCCCTGGCCGTCGAAGGTCGCGGCAAACAGATCTGTGGTCGCCGTGACCGTTGCAGACGAGGCGGTGGCCGGAGCAGCTGCAGGCACTGTGCCCGACTGTACCGTGGCACTGGGCGCAGGCACGCCACCGGTGGCCGTGTTTGCAGCAGGTGCGCTGGCTGCAGGCCGCGGGGCGGCCGGGCTGAAGAACGAGGGCTTGCCGTTGTGTTTGTTCCAGCCGTCCCACAGCAGGAACAGCGACATCGTGAACACCACCCACAACACGGTGCGGCGCATATCGGTCATGACGACGACTCTTGATGAGAAGAGGAGAGCTTGGCCGCGTCGGGCGACGCGGTGATGAAGCGGGAGAACAATCCCGGTGCGCGGTGCGGCACGGGGTCGAGGCCGCCGTCACACCACGGGTGGCAGCGCAGCAGCCGTGCTGCCATAAGGTAGGCACCGGCCAGTGCACCGTGGCGCTCGAGCGCCTGCAAGGCATAGGCCGAACAGGTGGGTTCGAAACGGCATGCCGAGCCGAGCCAAGGGCTCAACAGCAGTCGATAGGCACGCACCGGCAATATCAAGGCTTGGCGAGGCCAGAGCTTGAGCGGCAGCATGGTGCGTAGCTTGTGTTCAGGCGGGCTGCCGCTGAACAGCCACCGCATTGAACAGGCCGCTCAGTTCACTGCGCATGGCCAGCCTCAACGCCGGAGATGCAGCGCTGGGGAACTGCTGCACATTGATGGGCGCGCGCAGACGCACCACCCAGTCGCCGGGCGGCAATCGATTCAGATGCTGACGCATCGCTTCACGCGCCTGACGCTTCACTAGGTTGCGTGTGACGGCGCGGCGGGCTTGTCGCTTGGGCACCACGAGCCCGAAACGCCAGCCTGCCACGGAATCGAGCTGGCTTTCCACAGCCCTGCCCGCCGACTCCGCCGAGCCTGTTGACAACTCCGCGGCGTCAGGCACGGCGTGGTGCAGGCTGAAGTGCGGACTGCGGGCCACCGGCCGCGTGGCCAGCACCCGTTGAAAGTCCGACGGCGCAACAAGGCTCGTTAGCCCAGGCAGCGGCCGGGCAGACATCGGCAAAGGGCTCGGTTCGCACCGAACCAGGCCCTACAGGCCCAGACGCTTGCGGCCCTTGGCGCGGCGCGCGCTGATGACCTTGCGGCCTCCGCGCGTCTTCATACGGACCAGGAAACCGTGCGTACGGGCGCGGCGAACCTTCGAGGGCTGGTAAGTGCGTTTCATGTTGGATCCTCTAGCGCTTCTTGCTCACATCCACCGAGGCCCGGTGGCTTGCAACGCGCCAATTTGACGATTCCCGCAAGACCAGTGACCCAGGGAAGGAGTTCAGTGCCTTTGAAGGCCGCCTCGCGGAGAACCAGGCATTACACCAAAAACACCCTTTACGGTCAACGACTTACACCACGGATTGCGGGTCTCTCGGGGTCTTGACCCCCTACAAAAAACTGTGGATAACCCCGCTTTCCGCGGGCGGCGCACACGTAGAATCCCGCCGCTTCGAGAAGAACTTGTCCACAACATGAGCGAAGACTTGTGGCTGCGCGGTTGCGAACGTCTTGCAACCGAGTTGCCCGAACAGCAATTCAACACCTGGATCCGCCCACTGCCTGCTGCCGACGTGAGTGACCGCGGCGACGTGGCCGTGGCGTCGGTGCGGGTGCCCAACCGCTTCAAGCTGGACTGGATCCGCACGCAGTACGCGCCACGCATCGAGTCTGTGCTGGCCGAACTGGCCGGCAAGCCGGTGCGCCTGGAGCTCACGCTGGCGCCGCGCGAAGCGCCACCTCGCACAGCGGGGGCGGTGCCGCAGAACCAGCATCAGCCGGTCAGCGCCGCACAGGCACTGACCATGAACAACGGCGCCGGTGCAATCGTTCAGACCCCGGCGTTGCACATCAACGGCAGCGCTCCTGCCAAGAATCAGAATCGACTGAATCCAGGCCTGACCTTCGATACGCTCGTGCCCGGACGAGCCAACCAGATGGCCCGCACCGCCGCGCTGCACGTAGCTGGCGCGCCGGGTGCGATGTACAACCCGCTGTTCATTTACGGCGGGGTGGGGTTGGGCAAGACGCACCTCATCCACGCCGTGGGCAACGCCCTGCTGGCCGACCGGCCGGACGCACGCATCCTCTATCTGCACGCCGAGCAGTTCATCACCGACGTGGTGAAGAACTACCAGCGCAAAACTTTCGACGAGCTCAAGGCCAAGTACCACTCGCTGGACCTGCTGCTGATCGACGACGTGCAGTTCTTCGCCGGCAAGGAGCGCACGCAGGAAGAGTTCTTCAACGCCTTCGAGGCACTGCTGGCCAAGCGGGCTCACATCATCATGACCAGCGACACCTACCCGAAAGGGCTGGTGGACATCGACGAGCGCCTGACCTCGCGATTCGACGCCGGGCTCACCGTGGCCATCGAGCCGCCCGAGCTCGAGATGCGCGTAGCCATCCTGATGAAGAAGTCCGAGGCGGAAGGCACGCCGATGCCGGAGGACGTGGCGTTCTTCGTGGCCAAGAACGTGCGGGCCAACGTGCGCGAGCTCGAAGGGGCGCTGCGCAAGGTGCTGGCCTATGCGCGCTTTTCACACAAGGACATCAACATCCAGCTGGCACGCGATGCGCTGAAAGACCTGCTGTCGATCCAGAATCGCCAGATCTCGGTGGAAAACATCCAGAAGACCGTGGCCGATTTCTACAAGATCAAGGTCGCCGACATGTACTCGAAGAAGCGCCCCGCCTCGATTGCGCGGCCGCGCCAGATCGCGATGTACCTCGCCAAGGAACTCACCCAGAAGAGCCTGCCCGAGATCGGCGAGCTCTTCGGCGGTCGCGATCACACGACCGTGCTGCACGCGGTGCGCAAGATTTCTGGCGAGCGCACCAAGAACACCGAGCTCAACCAGCAGCTGCACGTGCTGGAACAAACCTTGAAAGGCTGATCGCGTGGCTTTCGCGCCCGCTACACGGCCAGGGCAAACTCGGTCAAGTGACAAACCTGGGGACAACTTTCGAACAAGCGGCCAGTCATCCACAGGCCGGCGCGTCTTTCGCAAGTTGTTGTCTGTTGCCCACTGCGAAAACAAGGTGTCGACCCACAGGGTTGATGCCCAGCTAAGCGCCTGACGGAAAAAGAGAAAATGGCGTTTTCCACAAGAAAAACCAACCCCTACTAAGAACCACTACCTTCAGAGGTTGACATGATTGTGTTGAAGAGTACCCAGGACAAAGTGCTGAGCGCACTGCAAGCCGTGGCGGGCATCGTCGAACGCCGCCATACCTTGCCCATCCTGGCCAACGTGCTGCTGCGCAAGAACGGGGGGCAGGTCGAGTTCACCACCAGCGATCTCGAGATCCAGGTGCGCACCACCGCCGAATTCGACGGCGATGCCGGCAACTTCAGCACCACGGTGGGCGCCCGCAAGTTGATCGACATCCTGCGCACGCTGCCGGCCGACCAGACGGTGTCCCTCACCTCCAACCAGAACAAGCTCACTCTCGCCGGCGGCAAGAGCCGCTTCACACTGCAGACGCTGCCGGCCGAAGATTTCCCCCTGGTTCAGGAGGCTGCCGATTTCGGCCCTGCCTTCAGCGTGCCGCAGAAGACGTTGAAGAGCCTGATCAACCAGGTGCACTTCGCGATGGCGGTGCACGACATCCGCTACTACCTGAACGGCATCCTGTTCGTGGCCGAAGGCAAGAGCCTCACGCTGGTGGCCACCGACGGCCACCGCCTGGCGTTGGCCCAGGCCACGCTGGACGTCGAGATGCCGAAGCAGGAGGTGATCCTGCCGCGCAAGACGGTACTGGAGCTGCAACGCCTGCTGAAGGACGAAGACACGCCGATCGAGTTGCGCTTTGCCGGCAACCAGGCCAAGTTCAGCTTCTCGGGCATGGAGTTCGTCACCAAGCTCGTGGAAGGCAAGTTCCCCGACTACAACCGCGTGATTCCCAAGAACCACAAGAACCACGTGACGCTGGGTCGGGCGCCGCTCCTGGCCAGCCTGCAGCGCGCCGCCATCCTGACGAGCGAGAAGTTCAAGGGGGTACGCGTCAACATCGAGCCGGGCACCCTGCGCATTGCTTCCAGCAACGCAGAGCAGGAAGAAGCCAAGGAAGAGCTCGAGATCGACTACGGTGGCGACACCATCGAGATCGGTTTCAACGTGACCTACCTGATGGATGCACTGTCGAACATGAACCAGGATATGGTGACCGTGTCGCTGGCCGATGCGAACAGCTCTGCCCTGGTGACGATCCCGGAGCAAAGCGGCTTCAAGTACGTCGTGATGCCGATGCGCATCTGAGTGCACGCATCAGTCGACGAGACTGAATCAACAAGCGGGCTTCGGCCCGCTTCAGCGTTTCTTAAGGGGCCTGCCAACGCTGCAGGCCCAGCGAGTGAGTGGATATGACCGACCAGAACCAGCAGCCCGACCAACCCGAAAACAAGCCGGTGGACCAGTCCGCCGGCTACGGCGAGTCCAGCATCCAGATCCTCGAGGGCCTGGAAGCGGTGCGCAAGCGCCCGGGCATGTACATCGGTGACACCTCCGACGGCACAGGCCTGCACCACCTTGTGTTCGAGGTGGTCGACAACTCCATTGACGAGGCGCTGGCCGGCTTCTGCGACGACATCGTCGTCACCATCCACACCGACAACTCCATCTCCGTCATCGACAACGGCCGCGGCATCCCCACCGGCGTGAAGATGGACGACAAGCACGAGCCCAAGCGCAGCGCGGCCGAGATCGCGCTGACCGAGCTGCACGCCGGCGGCAAGTTCAACCAGAACAGCTACAAGGTGTCGGGCGGCCTGCACGGCGTGGGCGTGTCGTGCGTGAACGCGCTCTCGAAGCTGCTGCGCCTCACGGTGCGCCGCGACGGCAAGGTGCACTACCTCGAGTTCAAGAAAGGCGTGCCGCAAGACCGCCTGCTCGAAATGCGTGACGGCTTCGAGGTGAGCCCGATGAAGGTGATCGGCGAGACCGAGAAGCGCGGCA
>CAMLLU010000024.1 GCA_946480925.1 uncultured Rivibacter sp. | reverse complement strand
CATGCATGCGTGCACCGGACACGGCCTCATAGGCGTCGAACAGGTCCTCGCGCTCACGGAAGCAGTAGATGAGGATGTTCATCGCACCGCAGTCGAGCCCGTGAGCGCCCAGCCACAGCAGGTGGTTCAGCAAGCGCGTGATCTCGTCGAACATCACGCGGATGTACTGGGCCCGCAGCGGCACCTCGATGCCCAGCAGCTTCTCTATCGCCATGCAGTACGCATGCTCGTTGGACATCATCGACACGTAGTCGAGGCGGTCCATGTAGGGCAGCGACTGGATGAAAGTGCGCGTCTCGGCCAGCTTCTCGGTCGCGCGGTGCAGCAGCCCGATGTGCGGGTCCGCTCGCTGGATCACTTCGCCGTCGAGCTCGAGCACCAGGCGCAACACACCGTGTGCTGCCGGGTGCTGCGGGCCGAAGTTCAGCGTGTAGTTCTTGATCTCTGCCATAAGTGGGGTGTGCTCAGTGCAGGCCGCCGTAGTTCTCTTCACGAATCACGCGCGGAATGATCTCGCGCGGCTCGATGGTCACCGGCTGATAGATCACGCGCTTGCGCTCGGGGTCGTAGCGCATTTCGACATGGCCGGAGACTGGGAAGTCCTTGCGGAACGGGTGGCCGATGAAGCCGTAGTCGGTGAGGATCCGGCGCAGGTCCACATGGCCATCAAACACGATGCCGTACAGGTCGAAGGCTTCGCGCTCGAACCAGTTGGCCGAGTTCCACACGTCGGTGACCGAGGCGACCATGGGCAGGTCGTCATCGGATGCAAACACCTTCAGGCGCAAGCGCCAGTTGTGCGAAACGGACAGCAGATGCGACACCACGCAATAGCGAGGCCCTTCATAGACACCGTCCTTGTAGGTCGAGTAGTCGACGCCGCACAGGTCGAGCAACTGCTCGAATTTCAGCTCGGGGTGGTCGCGCAGCAAGAGCGCCACGGCGGCATAGTCGGCAGCAGCAACAGTCAGCGTGAGCTCGCCGCGGTCGCGCACCAGAGTCTTGATCTTGCCGGCCAGCGCTGCCTCGAGCGCGGGTTGCAGAACGTCGAGTTTGTGATTCATGCGCCTTTGCCTTCAGCGGGCAATCGTGTTTTCGCGGCGGATCTTGGCTTGCAGCTGCAAGATGCCGTAGAGCAGCGCTTCGGCGGTCGGAGGGCAGCCGGGCACGTACACGTCAACCGGCACGATGCGGTCGCAGCCGCGCACGACCGAGTAGCTGTAGTGGTAGTAGCCGCCACCGTTGGCGCACGAGCCCATCGAGAGGACCCAGCGCGGTTCGGCCATCTGGTCGTAGACCTTGCGCAAGGCGGGCGCCATCTTGTTGCACAACGTGCCGGCCACGATCATCAGGTCGCTCTGGCGTGGGCTGGGACGGAACAGCATGCCGAAACGGTCGATGTCGTAGCGGGCCGCACCTGCATGCATCATCTCCACCGCGCAGCAGGCCAGACCAAAGGTCATCGGCCACAGCGATCCGGTCTTCGACCAGTTGATCAGCTTGTCGGCCGAAGTGGTGATGAAACCTTCCTTGAGGACGCCTTCGATACCCATAACTTCTTACCTCGTCATTCCCAGTCCAGGGCGCCCTTCTTCCACTCGTAGGCGAAGCCCACGACGAGGATGCCCAGGAAAATCATCATGGCCCAAAAGCCGGTAGCGCCGATTTCGCGCAGTGACACAGCCCAGGGGAAGAGGAATGCGATCTCGAGGTCGAACAGGATGAAGAGGATGGCCACCAGGTAGTAGCGCACATCGAACTTCATGCGGGCGTCTTCGAAAGCCTCGAAGCCGCATTCATAGGGGGAGTTCTTTTCGGCGTCGGGCTTGCGTGGCCCGAGCAGGAAACCCAGCACCTGGGGGGCGACGCCGACGCCAACGCCAACCAGGATGAACAAGATGACGGGGAGGTACTGTTCAAGGCTCATGCTGGTGCGCCGTATGTTGTGTCTAGCGTGGCTCGTTGATGCTTGGCTGCGCTTGAGTTTTCATCCGGCAAAAAGAAGGCGCGCTGCTGTGACCGGGCGGAAACCCACCTCCAATTCACGCTCAGCGCGCCCGCTTGTCCCTGCGTCGCTCCAAGTCGCTATCAGGGCACTCGAGCCGCACACCGGATGAGGATGCCTGCCCGAGGAATTCTTCTGTTGGTGCCGACGGCGAGACTCGAACTCGCACAGCTTTCGCCACTACCCCCTCAAGATAGCGTGTCTACCAATTTCACCACGTCGGCCCCGTTGCCAGGGTCGCCAAGCGCGCCTTTGCTTGACTGCGCTTAACGTTTCTGCCGTTCAGCTTGCGTGAGGGAATGGCTTACTGAACAGCCTTGAATTCTAACCCGATTCGTAAGCACTCTCAACGACTGCGCTGCATCGCAACAGCAGCGTCATGCCTGAAGTGCTTACTTGGTCGGAATCTGTGCCGGGCCCGAGGCAGCCGGCACGGCAGGCGCCGCGTCACTGGCCGCTCCAGGGATGGCTGCGGCACTGGCCGCAGGCGCCGGGATCACCGCACGATCCAACACGCTACCGCCGTCGCTGGCGCTTCCGGGCTGGTTGCTCAGATAAGCCAGCACCAGCGTGCAGACAAAGAACAGCGTGGCGCACACGGCCGTCGAGCGCGACAGGAAGTTGGCACTACCCGTGGCGCCAAACAGGCTGCCTGAGGAACCACTGCCGAAGGAGGCCCCCATGTCGGCCCCCTTGCCGTGCTGGACCAGCACAAGGCCGATCATCGCCAGCGCGGCCAGCATCTGCACCACCAGCATCACAGTCATCAACATCTGCATAGTTTCTTTCTCCGGAAATCTTTGGGCTGCGCCGCACGATTCAGGCTGCGGCGCGGCAAATGGCCACGAAGTCGGCCGCCTTCAGCGAAGCCCCACCGATGAGGCCGCCGTCGATGTCGGGTTGAGTGAACAGCGCCACCGCGTTGTCGGGCTTCACGCTGCCGCCATAGAGGAGTCGCATGCTGCCGGCATGCGGCGTCGCGGCATGCAATTGCTTGCGCAGCAGGGCGTGCACCTCTTGCGCCTGCTCTGGCGTGGCCGTCTTGCCTGTGCCGATGGCCCACACGGGCTCGTAGGCGACGACGATTTCGCCGATGCAATGCGTGAGGGTGTGGATCACGGCAGAGAGCTGGCGCTTGACCACCATTTCGGTTTCACCGGCTTCGCGCTGTGCGAGCGTCTCGCCGACACACACGATGGGCGTTACGCCATGAGCAAGCGCGGCCTTGGCCTTGTCGGCCACCAGTTGATCGCTTTCGCCGTGATAGGCGCGCCGCTCAGAATGCCCGACGATGGTGTAGCGGCAGCCGAACTCGGCCAGCATGGTGGCCGATACCTCGCCGGTGTAAGCACCCTGCTCATGGGCCGAGACGTCCTGCGCCCCCCACAGCAGGTGACTGCCGGTCAGCGCCACCGCCACCTCAGACAGGTAGGGAAAAGGGGCGCATACCGCCACGTCGGCCAGATAGGGCTTGGCAGCCAGCACACCAGCCAGCAATTCGGCGTTGGCGACATGGCTGCCATGCATCTTCCAGTTGCCGACCACCAGTTTGCGTCGCATGTTGTGTTCTCCGTTTTTCACCACTGCAGCACGATCTTGCCGACGTGCGCACTTGACTCCATCAAAGCGTGCGCTTGCGCCACATCGGCGGCAGCGAACACCTGGTGGATCACCGGGCGCACACGTCCGGATTCGAGCAGCGGCCACACTTTCTGGCGCAGTGCCCCAGCAATGGCAGCCTTGAAAGCCACGGGTCTGGGGCGCAGTGTCGAGCCGGTGATCGTCAAACGCCGACGCAGCACCGCACCCGCATCGATCTCGGACTTCACGCCGCCCTGCACCGCGATGATGACCAGCCGCCCGTCGTCAGCCAGACAAGTCAGCTCGCGTGCCACATAGCCACCCGCCACCATGTCGAGAATGACGTCGGCGCCTTTGCCGCCCGTCAGCCGCTGCACGGCCGCCGCAAAGTCTTCAGTCTTGTAGTTCACCGCGTGGTCCGCGCCGAGTTGCAGGCATGCTGCACACTTGACGTCGTCGCCGGCCGTGACGATGACCGTCGAGCCCAGTACCTTGGCAAGCTGGATCGCAGTGACCCCAATGCCGCTGCTTCCGCCTTGCACCAGCAGCGTTTCGCCCGGCTGCAGGCGGCCGCGCTCGAACACGTTGGACCAGACGGTGAAGAAGGCTTCAGGCAGGCTGGCGGCCTCCACGTCGCTGAAACCGGCAGGCACGGGCAGGCATTGCCCCACCGGTACGACACACAGCTCGGCATAGCCCCCACCCGAGACCAGCGCGCAAACGCGATCACCCAGCTTGAAACCAGCGGCAACCAGCGCCTTCGCATCCCCGTCGACGATCTCTCCCGCCACCTCAAGCCCGGGCAGGTCGGACGCCCCCGGCGGAGGCGGGTAAGCGCCTTTGCGCTGGAACACGTCTGGCCGGTTCACCCCCGATGCCCGCACGCGAACGAGCACCTCATCGACGCCCGGAACGGGATCCGGGCGATCGACCAGTCGCAGCACTTCGGGGGCGCCGAATTGAGAGATCTCGATCGCGCGCATGTGTGCACTCCCAGGCAAGCGCCGCCGAACCGCGCCCGCCCTGTGAACTTACTGCTGCTGTTGTTGTTGCTGGGCAGCCGCCTCGCCGCCGCGCTCCTGCAGCGCCTTCATCGACAGCTTGACGCGCCCCTTCTCGTCGGTCTCGAGCACCTTGACCTTGACGATCTGACCTTCGCTCAGGAAGTCGGTGACCTTCTCGACGCGCTGGTGGGCGATCTGGCTGATGTGCAGCAGACCGTCCTTGCCGGGCAGCAGGTTCACGAGCGCACCGAAGTCGAGGATCTTGGTGACCGGGCCTTCGTAGACCTTGCCCACTTCGACTTCAGCGGTGATCTCCTCGATGCGCTTCTTGGCCATCGCGGCCTTGTCGGCGTCGGTCGAGGCGATGGTGATCGTGCCGTCTTCAGCGATGTCGATCGTCGTGCCGGTCTCTTCGGTCAGCGCGCGGATGGTGGCGCCGCCCTTGCCGATCACGTCGCGGATCTTCTCCGGATTGATCTTCATCGTGTACAGGCGCGGAGCGAACTGCGACACCTCGGTCTTGGCGCCGGAGACTGCATCCTGCATCTTGCCGAGGATGTGCATGCGCGCCTCCTTGGCCTGCGCCAGCGCAACCTGCATGATCTCTTTCGTGATGCCCTGGATCTTGATGTCCATCTGCAGGGCCGTCACGCCGGTGGTCGAGCCGGCCACCTTGAAGTCCATGTCGCCCAGGTGATCTTCGTCACCCAGGATGTCCGTCAGCACAGCAAAGCGATTGCCTTCCTTGATGAGGCCCATCGCGATGCCGGCCACGTGCGCCTTCAGCGGCACGCCGGCGTCCATCAGCGCCAGGCAGCCGCCGCAGACGGAAGCCATCGATGAGGAGCCGTTCGACTCGGTGATCTCGGACACCACGCGGATCGCGTAGGCGAAGTCTTCCTTGCCCGGCAGCACCGGGATCAGCGCCCGCTTGGCAAGCCGGCCGTGACCGATCTCGCGGCGCTTGGGGCTGCCCACGCGGCCCGTCTCGCCAGTAGCGAACGGCGGCATGTTGTAGTGGAGCATGAAGCGGTCGCTGTACTCACCCGACAGCGCGTCGATGATCTGCGCATCGCGTTCGGTGCCCAGCGTGGCCACCACCACCGCCTGGGTTTCGCCGCGGGTGAACAGCGCGGAACCGTGCGTGCGCGGCAGCAGGCCTGTGCGGATTTCGATCGGGCGCACGGTGCGCGTGTCGCGACCGTCGATGCGGGGCTCGCCGGCGAGGATCTGGCCGCGCACGATGCGGGCTTCGATCTCGAAAAGCAGGCCTTCGACCTTCACCTCGTCGAACTCGGCACCTTCGGCCTTGAGTGTTTCCTTCACGGAGGCGTAGGCCTCGCGAGTCGCTTGGGTGCGAGCCTGCTTGGAACGGATCTGGTAGGCCGCGCGCAGCTTCTCTTCGGCCAGAGCCGTGACCTTGGTGATGAAGCTTTCATCCTTGGCAGGCGGTTGCCAGTCCCACTCGGGCTTGCCGGCTTCGCGCACCAGGTCGTTGATGGCGGCGATGGCGATCTTGCCTTGGTCGTGGCCGAACACCACGGCGCCCAGCATCACGTCTTCGGGCAGTTGGTCGGCTTCGGACTCGACCATCAGCACGGCCGCTTCGGTGCCCGCCACCACGAGGTCCAGGCGCGACTCGGACTGCTGGGTCTTGCCCGGGTTCAGCACGTACTCGCCGTTGATGTAGCCCACTCGGGCGGCGCCGATCGGGCCATTGAACGGAATGCCGGACATGGCCAGCGCGGCACTGGAGGCGATCAGCGCGGCGATGTCGGCCTCAACTTCGGGGTTGAGCGACAACACGTGCACGACCACTTGCACTTCGTTGAAGAAGCCTTCCGGGAAGAGCGGGCGGATCGGCCGATCGATCAGGCGAGAGGTCAGCGTTTCGAGTTCGCTGGGGCGGCCTTCACGCTTGAAGAAGCTTCCGGGGATCTTGCCGGCGGCGTAGGTCTTTTCGATGTAGTCAACGGTCAGAGGGAAGAAGTCCTGGCCCGGCTTGGCATTCTTGGCCGCCACCACGGTGGCCAGCACCACGGTGTCGTCGATGTTGACCACCACCGCACCGGTGGCCTGACGAGCGATCTCGCCGGTTTCCATCGTGACGGTGTGCTGACCCCACTGGAAGGTCTTGGTGACTTTGTTGAAGAGGCTCATGGTGTCTCCAGTTGGCACATGCGGGCTCGCCGCATGGCAATGAAACGCGCGCGTTGGGCCGCGCACTTGGCCTGGAGCCCGGCACCTGAGCGGTATGCCATTCCAGCGCAACTGCCGCGTTCAGCGGCGCTGGAATGACACTGCCACACTCGCATCGTGTCCGGCTCCAAAAACAAAGAGCCTGTGCTGGACGCAGATCGCTCCAGACAGGCTCTTCGTCATCTCGACGACCTTACTTGCGCAGGCCCAGTTTCTGGATCAGCGCGGTGTAGCGGTCGGCGTCCTTGTCCTTCAGGTAGTCCAGCAGCTTGCGGCGGCGGCTCACCATCTTGAGCAGACCGCGGCGACCATGGTGGTCTTTCAGGTGGGCTTTGAAGTGGGGGGTCAGCTCGTTGATGCGTGCGGTGAGCAGAGCGACCTGCACTTCGGGGGAGCCGGTGTCCGCGGTGCCGCGGGCGTTGGCTTTGATGATCTCGGCGGTGTTGATGTCGGCGACGGACATGATGTGTCGATTTCCTGATACGTGAAACCGGCACGGTCGCCTAGAAGCAGCGCTCGCGTCACGGTTTCGTTTCCACTTGCGGTTACGGGTGAAACCAACCCGCACCGTGCCTGTTTCCACCCCTTGCCGGAGCGGAAGCTGCGGATTATAGACCGAGAGCGCATTCCAGCCGCTGCACGCCCTCGACCAGCCTTTGCGGGTCGCGCGAGGCGAAGCACCAGCGCAGCCAGCCCTCGCCTTCCGGCCCGAACGCCACGCCGGGCGCCAGCCCCAGGCCGAATTCCGCGACCAGTCGCTTGGCAAATACCAGCGAATCACCCTGCCCCGCCACGCGGAAGAAGGCGTACATGCCACCCGCCGGCACCGCCACCTCGATACCGGGCAACGCCTGCAGCCGCGGCAGCAACGTGTCGCGGCAGCCCTGGAGGCGCAGCACCAAGTCCGGCACAAATTCACGCGCCCCTTGCATCGCGGCGAGCCCTGCGCGCTGCACGAACACGGGAGCACATGAGGTGTTGAACTCGATCAGTTTGCCAACGGCATCCACCAAACGGTGCGGCAGCACCATCCAACCCAGCCGCCAACCGGTCATCAAAAAGCTCTTCGAGAAACTGTGCACGACGATCAGCCGGTCGTCTGGCTGCGCCACGTCCAGAAAAGCAGGTGCAGGCTGACCATCTCTTGCGTAATAGAGGCGCTCGTACACCTCGTCGGCCAGGATCCAGGTTCCCGTACGGCGGCAATGATCAAGGATGGCCCGCTGCTCTTCTGCACTGAGACACCAGCCAGTCGGGTTGTTGGGCGCGTTCACCACCAGTACGCGAGTACGCTCGGTCACAGCCGAAATCAGCTCGTCGAGATCAAGCCGCCATGCTCCTTCCTGCGGATGCAGCGACACCCGCTTCACCTGCGCCCCCAGGATCGTCGGCTGCGCCGTGATGTTGGGCCACACCGGCACGACGGCAACCACCTCGTCACCCGCACCGACCAGGGCCTGCATCGCGATCATCAACGCACTGACACCGGACGACGTGACGGCAATCCGGTCGGCATCGACCCGCGGATGCAGGCTGCTCGTGTAGCCGGCCAGCGCCTCGCGCAACTCCGGCAGACCGAGGTTGTGCGAGTAGAAGGTTTCACCGCGCATCAGCGACGCGGCCGCTGCCTCACGAATGAACGCAGGCGTGACTTCATCGCTTTCGCCGAACCAGAACGCGAGCACGTCGCTGCGGCCGATGCCGGCATTGGCCACTTCGCGGATCTTCGAGGCGGGCAGTTGCTGAATCAGTTCTCGCATGGACAAGCCTTCTCAGTGCGACTCTTGAAATGAAAAAAGCCGCTCTCAATTCGAGCGGCATGGGAGGCTGCGAGTGGCAGCGCCCGCCGATTCTAGGAGTCCGACATGTTTCTGATCCCCGCTGCCCGCCGCGCCCGCAATGGCCATGCCGTCTACCTGAACAGCGCGCTCGATCGCCTGTTCGATGACACCGTAGCCAACGTGTTGGGCTCGCGCATGCACACCGATGCCGCCCGGACGGCGCGCGCGCCTGCGCTCGACTTGAACGAAACCGAAACCAGCTACACCGTAACGGTGGACCTGCCTGGCGTTGCGAAGAAAGACGTGAAGATCTCCGTCGACGGCCGTGTGGTGACGCTGGAGGCAAGGGCCCAGTCCGCACACGAGAAGAAGGAAGGTGAGCGCGTGATCCATCGCGAGCGCTCCGCCACCAACTTCTCGCGCAGTTTCACGCTGCCGGTCGAAGTGGACGAGGCTGCCTCGCAGGCCAAGCTGGACAACGGCGTGCTGACGCTCACACTGGCCAAGAAAGTGGCACCGGGCGCCACCCGTATCGCCGTCAACTGAGCTCAGTCCTGGGCGCGGCCTCAAGCAGCGCCCAATTCCCAGCGCGGTTTCACGTCGAAGGCATAGTCGCGCCGGGCTTCGGCCCGGCCGGCCTTGAGCCGCATGGCCGCCGCGAGCGCGATCATGGCGCCGTTGTCCGTGCACAAGTGCAGCTCCGGGTAGTGCACGCGCACGCCACGCTTGCTGCATTCGGCATTGAGCCGTTCGCGCAATAGCCGGTTGGCCCCCACGCCCCCCGCTACCACCAGCCGCTTCAGGCCAGTGGACTTGAGCGCTGACAGCGATTTCGCGGCCAGCACGTCGACGATCGCCGCCTGCGTGGCAGCAGCCAAGTCGGCGCGCGACTGCTCGCAGACATTGGGCCCGAGCTTGCCGAGCTGCACGCGCACTGCGGTCTTGAGCCCGGCGAAGGAAAAGTCGAGCTTGCCGCTGTGCAGCAGCGGCCTCGGCAATGCGAACGCGGCCGCATCGCCAAATTCAGCCAGCCGTGCCAAGGCCGGCCCGCCTGGGTAACCAAGCCCCAGCAGCTTGGCGGACTTGTCGAACGCCTCGCCTGCCGCGTCGTCGATGGTCTCGCCGAGCAGCTCATAGTCACCCACGCCGTCCACACGCATGAGCTGCGTGTGGCCACCGGAGACCAGTAGCGCCACGAAGGGAAACTCCGGCGGATCGGCAGACAGAAATGGCGACAGCAAATGCCCTTCGAGGTGGTGAACACCCAGCACCGGCCGGTCCAGCGCTGCGGCCAGCGCGCAGGCCACGCCGGCGCCTACCAGCAATGCGCCGGCCAGCCCCGGCCCACGCGTGTAAGCCACCAGATCGACGGCTGAGAGCTCCAGCCTCGCCGACTTCAACACTTCGCGCGCCAGCGGCAGCACGCGGCGAATGTGGTCGCGCGATGCCAGCTCGGGCACCACGCCGCCATAGGCCTGGTGCATGTCGATCTGGCTATGCAAGGCATGTGTGAGCAGGCGGGGCACCGGCTGCTCGCCGGCCTCGACCAGCGCTACACCGGTTTCGTCGCAAGAGGATTCGATGCCGAGCACAAACATGGGCTGGGAGTGTAGCCAGCGGTGTCGTCGCCCCCTATGGGACGGTCGGTGTGCGTGGTTTGCATGTTTGTTGCGACGCAAGTGTTGGGGAATACCCGAAAACCGCGCTACAGCCTCTTCCACTTGTCACAAAGTCCCACTACCCTGCCGGCAGAAATGGGAAAAATGGCCAGCGAGCCTCCCAACAACAAACCAAGTCGTTGGAGCTATGAAAGAGTACAAACTCTTGGGCTGGCCTGAGTTGCCAGCCGCCTATCACCGCACCGCTTATCGGCGCATGCTGCACGAGATGTCACAGCGGCATGCTTCCGTCGCTCAACTCATGCAGGCCAGCGGGCTGGCGCGCGCCGCCGTGAAGGAATTCGTCGAACTGCTGCTCGAGTGCGGAGTATTGTCCGAGCGGGGCATGCCGGAGCCTGAGTCGCTGTTCGGCAGCCTCATGCCGCTGGGCTGGATCCGCCGGGCCCGCGACAGCGCAGACTTGGGCTGAACGACGCGACGCCGCGCGGCGTTGCACCAATAGCGAACAAGGGCCCCGCGCGGGCCCTTGTGCATTTCTGCACACGTTTCACTGCATTGGCGCAGATGTTGCTGCGCCATGCCCATGAGCCCGGTCCATGCCCTGCGCATCGTCATCGTTGCACCAGATTCGCTCGCGCCCGACCCTTCGGACACGCAAGCCTGGTGGGAGGCGGAGCGCTCGCGCAGCCTGCGCATCGGCTTGCTCGAAAACGGCTACAACATCGTGGCCGTGCTGCCCGTCGACACCTTCCTGCCGGACCGCATTTCGCAGATCCAGCCGGACATGATCATCGTGGACGCCGAGAGCCAGGCGCGCGACACGCTGGAGCACGTGGTGATGGCCACACGCGAGGCGCGCCGCCCCATCGTGCTTTTCACCGACGACGATGACACCAGCCACGTGAAGGACGCCATCGCCGCTGGCGTGACGGCCTACGTGGTGGCGGGCCTCGCGTCCGACCGTGTGAAGCCCGTGCTCGAAGTGGCGATGGCGCGCTTCCAGCACGAAGAGACGATGCGCCGCGAGCTCGCCGATGCGCGCACGCAGCTTTCGGAGCGCAAGGTGATCGACCGCGCCAAGGGCCTCTTGATGACCCGCAACGGCCTGACCGAGGAAGAGGCCTATGCGCGCCTGCGCAAGACCGCGATGGACCGCGGGCTGAGGCTGGCCGAGGTGGCGCAGCGTGTGCTCGACGTGGCCGATGTGCTGAGTTGATGCGCTTCGTGCGCAACGTGCACGGTCTTTGTGCGTTGTGGCGTCCGCGCTGGTGGCACACCTCTTGCTGAACTGAGCCCCAGGGATCAACGGCGATCCCACCCCAAGAGCCGCCAAGGTTGGCGGTTCTTCGACAACGGCGTCTTCGCCCTGCTGCGTCTTGCAGCTGGAGCGACGACGCCGTTTTTCATTGGTTCACGGGTGCTACTGGAGAGCGAGAGAGATGTCCACGACCGAGTTCAAACCGAAGGCCAACATGGGACGCCGCAAATTGATCAAAGCCACCGCCGCCGTCGGCGCCACCAGCGTGGTGCCGGGCTTGCACACCGCCGTCTGGGCCGCAGGCTCCGACAAGCCCGAAAAGGAAGAAGTCAGGATCGGCTTCATTCCACTGACCGATTGCGCGTCGGTGGTGATGGCCTCGGTGCTGGGCATCGACAAGAAGTACGGCATCAAGATCGTTCCCACGAAAGAGGCCTCGTGGGCCGGCGTGCGCGACAAGCTCGTCAACGGCGAGCTCGACATGGCGCACGTGCTGTGGGGCCTGATCTACGGCGTGCACCTCGGCGTGGGCGGCCCCAAGAAGGACATGGCCGTGCTGATGAACCTCAACCACAACGGCCAGGCCATCACGCTGTCGAAGAAGCTGGCCGACAAGGGCGCGGTGGACGGCCCCAGCCTCGCCAGGCTGATGACCGCCGACAAGCGCGACTACACCTTCGCGCAGACCTTCCCGACCGGCACCCACGCGATGTGGCTGTACTACTGGCTGGCGACCTACGGCATCAACCCGATGAAGGACGCCAAGGTCATCACGGTGCCGCCGCCGCAGATGGTGGCCAACATGCGCGTGGGCAACATGGACGGGTATTGCGTCGGCGAGCCCTGGGGCCACCGCGCCATTGCCGACGGCATCGGCATCACCGCCGTCACCACGCAGGACATCTGGCGCGACCACCCCGAAAAAGCGCTCGGCACCACGGCCGACTTCGTGAAGAAGTACCCCAACACGGCGCGCGCGGTGGTGGCGGCCATCCTCGAGGCGAGCAAGTGGATCGACGCCGGCCTGCAGAACAAGCTGAAGATGGCCGAGACGGTGGCCGACAAGGCCTACGTCAACACCAGCGTGGACGTGATCAACCAGCGCATCCTGGGCCGCTACCAGAACGGCCTGGGCAAGACCTGGGACGACCCGAACCACATGAAGTTCTTCAGCGACGGCTCGGTGAACTTCCCGTACCTGTCCGACGGCATGTGGTTCCTCACGCAGCACAAGCGCTGGGGCCTGCTGAAAGAACACCCGGACTATCTCGGCGTGGCCAAGCAGGTCAACCAGATCGAGCTCTACAAGCAGGGTGCCGCCTTGGCGAAGGTGAACGTCCCGAAGGAAACGCTGCGCAGCAGCAAGCTGGTCGACGGCACAGTGTGGGACGGCAAGGACCCAGCCAAGTACGCCGACAGCTTCAAGGTCAAGGCTTGACGCAAGAAGGAGCACTGCCATGGTGAGCGCTGTTTTCCACAACCCCTCGGCGTCTTCGACGCCCGAGACGCCCACGCGGTCCGCCGCGGCGCCACGCACTGCGGCAACGGCCGACGTGAAGCCCGCAGAGCCCAAGCCGGTGCGCACGCCGGTCGACTGGCGAGCGGTGTCGCTCAAGGTGTTGCCGCCCGTCTTCGGCCTGGCCTTGCTGATCGGCATCTGGGCGCTGCTCACGATGAGCGGTGCCAGCGGGTTTCCCACGCCGGCTGCCACCTTCGATGCCGCCGTCAAGCTCTTTGGCGACCCGTTCTATCGCAACGGCCCGAACGACCAGGGCATTGGATGGAACGTGCTGAATTCGCTGCAGCGCGTGGGCCTGGGCTTCGGCCTGGCAGCCGTGGTGGGCATTCCGGCTGGCTTCATGATCGGCCGCTTCGCCGTGCTCAACAGCATGGCGTCGCCGCTCATCAGCCTGTTGCGCCCTGTGTCACCGCTGGCCTGGCTGCCCATCGGCCTGATGGTGTTCAAGTCCGCCAACCCGGCAGCCATCTGGACCATCTTCATCTGCTCCATCTGGCCGATGATCATCAACACCGCCGTGGGCGTGCAGCGTGTGCCGCAGGACTACCTCAACGTCGCGCGTGTGCTGAACCTCAGCGAATGGAAGGTCATCACGAAGATCCTGTTCCCCGCGGTGCTGCCGTACATGCTGACCGGCGTGCGCCTGTCGGTGGGAACGGCGTGGCTGGTGATCGTGGCCGCCGAGATGCTGACCGGCGGCGTGGGCATCGGCTTCTGGGTGTGGGACGAGTGGAACAACCTCAACGTGGCCCACATCATCATCGCCATCTTCGTGATCGGCATCGTCGGCCTGCTGCTCGAGCAGGCACTCATGGCCGTCGCCAAGCGCTTCAGTTTCGAAGACTGAGCCTGAATGAAGGAGTTGCCCATCATGAAAAACTTCATCGACGTTCAGCGCACCGAGATGGTGTTCACCACCAGGAAGGGGCGCTTTCACGCACTGCGCGACATCAACCTGCAAGTGGCCCGCGGCGAGTTCGTCACGCTGATCGGCCATTCGGGCTGCGGCAAGTCCACGTTGCTGAACCTGATCGCCGGCCTCCTGACGCCCACGTCAGGCGGCTTGATCTGCGACGGCCGCGAGATCGCCGCGCCAGGCCCCGAGCGCGCGGTCGTGTTCCAGAACCACTCGCTGCTGCCCTGGCTCACCTGCTTCGAAAACGTCTACCTCGCGGTGGAGCGCGTGTTCGGTGCGGTGGAGTCCAAGGCCAAGCTGAAGGAACGCACCCAGGCCGCCCTGGCCCTGGTGAACATGGCGCATGCGGCCAACAAGCGCCCGCACGAGGTGTCTGGCGGCATGAAGCAGCGCGTGGGCATTGCACGGGCGCTGGCCATGGAGCCCAAGGTGCTGCTGATGGACGAGCCCTTCGGCGCCCTGGATGCACTGACCCGTGCCCACTTGCAGGACGAACTGCTGAAGATCGTGGCCCGCACCAAAAGCACCGTGGTAATGGTCACGCACGACGTGGACGAAGCCGTGCTGCTGTCGGACCGCATCGTGATGATGACCAACGGCCCGGCCGCCACGATCGGCGAGATCCTCGACGTGAACCTGCCGCGCCCGCGCAACCGCGTGGAGCTGGCGGAGGATCCGCAATACGTGCATTGCCGGCGCGAGGTGCTCGACTTCCTCTACACGCGGCACGCCCACGTCGAGAAAGAAGCTGCCTGATCTCGACGGCCGGTGCATGGGCCGGGCCGCAGCACAGTGGCATGGGCTTTGCATGAGAAGACGCGTGGCTTGTTGCAAGTCACCTATCTCCTCAGTAGGGCCCAGCCCTTTGCACAGCCTCCCGGCCCAGGCCGGGAGGCTTTTTCTTTTTCAGCGCGCTCGCCTGCCTGACCACCACCAGATGCCCGCACCAGCGAGGATCATCGGCACGCAGAGCCACTGGCCCATGCTCATGTTCAGTGCCAGTAGCCCCAGGAAGCTGTCAGGCTCGCGGAAGTATTCAGCGATGAAACGGAACATGCCGTAGCCCGCCAGGAATGCGCCGGAGACCTGGCCGGTCGCACGCGGCTTGCGCGCATACAGCCACAGCAGCACGAACAGCAGCACCCCTTCGAGCGCGAACTGGTACAGCGGCGACGGATGGCGCGGGATGTCGGTGCCCGACTGCGGATAGACCATCGCCCACGGCAACGAGGGGTCGGCCGGGCGCCCCCACAACTCCCCGTTGATGAAGTTGCCGATGCGCCCGCTGGCAAGCCCGATGGGCACACAGGGCGCGATGACGTCGGTGACGTCGAAGAACCGGCGCCCCTTCATGCGCGCATACAGCGCCATGGCCGCGAGCACACCGAGCAGCCCGCCGTGAAAGGCCATGCCCCCCTTCCACACAGCGAAGACCTCCAGCGGGTTCGCCGCGTAATAGCCCGGCTTGTAGAACAGCACATAGCCCAGCCGTCCGCCGATCACCACGCCGAGCACGCCATAGAACAGCAGGTCTTCCACGTCACGCCGCGTCCAACCGGCCTGCGCATACTGCGGCTGCTTCACGCGCAACGAGGCAAGCCAGAGAAACAGGCCGAAGGCCACCAGGTAGGTGATGCCATACCAGTGAATGGCCAACGGGCCGAGCTTGATGGCGATGGGGTCGAACTGGGGATGGACGAGCATGTTGGTCTTGAGCTGGCAACGAGCGCCGAACGATACCCGAGTCTTCTTAACGCTCCGGCTGCGAGCGGATGAAGCCGACGAAGCGCTGCAGCGCCGGTGGCGCGGGCTCGCGCCACACGAGGCTGGTTTCGCAACGCGGCGCCCCCGCGGCCAGCGAGGACGGCAGCGGACGATAAGTGACGCCGGTGCGCTGCAGCTCGGTCACCACTTCGGGCACCCAGGCCAGACCCAGCCCAGCCGAGACCAAATTGACGATGGTCTGCATCTGGATCGCTTCTTGTGCAATGACCGGCGTGGCGCCGTGGCGGTGATAGAACGCCAGCACCGCGTCGTAGAGCGATGGCGCAATGCCGCGCGGAAAGATCACCAGTGGCTCGGCCAGCAGCGTCTTCAGCGACAGCCGGACGACGCCTGCCAGCGGGTGCGTTTCAGGCAGCGCCAGCACCAGTGGCTCACGGCGCACGGCGAGTTTCTCGTAGCCCGGTGGAGCCATGCCCGGAGCGTGCAGCACGAAGCCCGCGTCGATTTCGCCTGCGTCGAAGGCTGCCAGTTGCACGTCAGTGGTCGCCTCACGCAGCGCAACGCTCACACGAGGCTCGGCCTCGCGAAACGCGCGCAGCCAGCGGGGCAACGGATCGAACCCCACCGTCGAGACGAACGCCAGCCGCAACTGCCCCACTTCGCCTTCCCCGGCTGCCCGCGCCAACGCGGGCAAGCCTTCAGCCTGTGCCAGCAGCCCCTTCACCGGCACCACCAGCGCGGCGCCGGCCGGCGTCAATGCCACGGTGCGGCGTGTGCGCTCGAACAGCATCACACCCAGGCGACGTTCCAGTTGCTGAATGGCCTGTGTCAACGGTGGCTGCGTCATGTGCAGCCGCTGCGCCGCACGGCCGAAGTGGAGCGTCTCTGCCAGCACGAGGAACTGGCGCCAGTTGCGCAGCTCGATGAGTTCCGCATTCATTCACAGAGCGTATCAAAACAACGCCAAACATATATTGGACTCGCACCAGCTTGTTTCCGATACTGCTGCATTCACAAGATCCCCAAGATCCACCCAAAGGAGACCACGATGAGCATCAACCGCCGTTCCAGGAACATCACCGAAGGCGTGGCCCGCGCGCCCAACCGCTCCATGTACTACGGCATGGGCTACAAGGACGAAGACTTCGGCAAGCCGATGATCGGCGTGGCCAACGGCCACTCCACCATCACGCCGTGCAACTCGGGCCTGCAGCGCCTGGCCGATGCCGCGGTGCAGGGCCTCAGGGAAGCCGGCGCCAACCCGCAGATCTTCGGCACGCCCACCATCAGCGACGGCATGGCCATGGGCACCGAGGGCATGAAGTACTCGCTGGTGTCGCGCGAGGTGATCGCCGATTGCGTGGAGACCTGCGTCGGCGGCCAGTGGATGGACGGCGTGATCGTCATCGGCGGCTGCGACAAGAACATGCCCGGCGGGATGATGGGCATGCTGCGCGCCAACGTGCCCAGCCTCTACGTCTACGGCGGCACCATCCTGCCCGGCAAGTACAAGGGCCAGGACCTCAACATCGTCAGCGTGTTCGAGGCCGTGGGCCAGTTCACCGCCGGCAAGATGAGCGAAGAGGACTTCTGCGAAATCGAGCACCGCGCCATTCCCGGCAGCGGCTCGTGCGGCGGCATGTACACCGCCAACACGATGAGCTCGTCGTTCGAAGCGCTGGGCATGAGCCTGCCCTATTCATCGACGATGGCCAACGTGGAAGACGAGGTCATCGCCAACGTGAAGCAGGCTGCCTCCGTGCTGGTGGAAGCGGTGAAGAAGGACCTGAAGCCTCGCGACATCGTCACCAAGGAGGCCATCGAGAACGCCGTCGCCGTGATCATGGCCACCGGCGGCTCCACCAACGCGGTGCTGCACTTCCTGGCCATTGCACATGCGGCCGGCGTGGAGTGGACGATCGACGACTTCGAGCGAGTGCGTCGCCGCACGCCGGTGCTGTGTGACCTGAAGCCCAGCGGCAAGTACCTGGCCATCGACCTGCACCGTGCCGGCGGCATTCCGCAGGTGATGAAGGTGCTGCTCAAGGCCGGCCTGCTGCATGGCGACTGCATGACCATCACCGGCAAGACCGTGGCCGAGAACCTGGCCGACGTGCCGGATGTACCTCGCGCCGACCAGGACGTGATCCGCCCGATCGACCAGCCGATCTACGCGGAGGGCCACCTCGCCATCCTGCGCGGCAACCTGGCCACCGAAGGCTGCGTGGCCAAGATCACCGGCCTCAAGAACCCCGCCATCACCGGCCCGGCACGCGTGTTCGACGACGAGCAGTCGGCGCTGGCCGCCATCATGGCCGGGCAGATCAAGTCCGGTGACGTGATGGTGTTGCGCTACCTCGGCCCCAAGGGCGGCCCGGGCATGCCGGAGATGCTGGCCCCCACCGGCGCACTCATCGGCCAGGGCCTCGGCGAAAGCGTGGGCCTCATCACCGACGGTCGATTCTCAGGTGGCACCTGGGGCATGGTGGTGGGTCACGTGGCCCCCGAGGCCTATGAAGGCGGCACCATCGCGCTGGTGAAGGAAGGCGACTCGATCACCATCGACGCGCACCAACTGCTGCTGCAGGTCAACGTGAGCGACGACGAGCTCGCGGAGCGCCGCGCCGCGTGGAAGGCGCCGGCCCCGCGTTACACCCGCGGGGTGCTGGCCAAGTTCGCGAAGAACGCTTCCAGCGCAAGCCATGGCGCCGTGCTCGACAAGTTCGAATGAACCCGGTCATCCGCTGCAGCTGAAGAGGCAAAAAGCAAAGGTCCCGAAAGGGACCTTTTTTCATGGAGCCCGCAGTGCCGGCCAGTTCAACGGCGTTTGCGCTTGCGCGGCTCGATGCCCAAGGCGGTCAGCTGGTTCTTGCGCCGTTCTTCACGCTTGGCGTCCATCTTTTCCATCTGGCGCCGTTTCGTGAAGCCGGTGGCGTCGGCCCAGGCCCACCACACCGCGGCCAGCGCGAAGGGAGACAGCACGGCCCACCACGACCAGGCGCCCACGGCCCCGAAGTCGGCCAGCTTCATTACCAGCAACAACACACCTGCGACGACAAACCACATAGATCAAGACCCTTCGAGATGGCAGATCTGCACGGCCACGCCGGTCAACCTGCCTCACTAGAATGCGTTGACACTGTAGCCGAACCCCCACGATCTCGAAACGAAAGGAAGCCATGAAGCGCCTGCTTGCTCTTATCGCCACCGCTGTCGTCGTCGGCCCCGCGTTCGCCAACGCCGACCTGGCTCAAAAGAAGAATTGCATGGCCTGCCATGCCGTCGACAAGAAGCTGGTCGGCCCCTCCTACAAGGAAGTGGCCGCCAAGTACGCCGGGCAGAAGGATGCAGCCGCCACGCTGACGCAGAAGGTCATCAAAGGCGGCGTCGGCGTGTGGGGCCAGGTGCCCATGCCCGCGAACCCGCAGGTCTCCGAAGCCGAGGCCAAGCAGTTGGTGCAGTGGGTGTTGAGCCAGAAGTAAGCCTCCGCTCGACGCGCCTTCGCAGCGCTCCCAACAAACGACAAGGCCCGCAATCGCGGGCCTTGTTGCTATTGCCAGTGATGGATCAATTGGTCTGCGCCAACTGCTCCAGGATCGCCGGGTTCTCCAAGGTGCTGGTGTCCTGCGTGATCTGCTCGCCCTTGGCAATGGAGCGCAACAGGCGCCGCATGATCTTGCCGCTGCGCGTCTTGGGCAGGTTGTCGCCGAAGCGGATGTCCTTGGGCTTGGCAATGGGACCGATCTCCTTGGCCACCCAGTTGCGCAGTTCGTTGGCGATCTTCTTGGCCTCGTCGCCGGTCGGGCGCGGACGCTTCAACACCACGAAGGCGCAGATCGCCTCGCCGGTGGTTTCGTCGGGGCGCCCCACCACCGCAGCTTCGGCCACCAGGTCCGTGCAGCTCACCAGCGCGGACTCGATCTCCATCGTGCCCATGCGGTGGCCGCTCACGTTGAGCACGTCGTCGATGCGGCCGGTGATGGTGAAGTAACCGCGCGCGGCGTCGCGGCTGGCGCCGTCGCCTGCGAGGTAGTAACCCTTGAGTTCGGGCGGGTAGTAGCTCTTCTTGAAGCGCTCGGGGTCGCCCCAGATCGTGCGGATCATGCTGGGCCAGGGCTTCTTGACCACCAGGATGCCCCCTTGCCCGTTGGGCACGTCGTGGCCCGTCTCATCGACGATGGCCGCGGTGATGCCCGGGAAGGGCAGCGTGCACGAGCCCGGCACCAGCGGCGTGGCGCCCGGCAGCGGCGTGATCATGTGGCCGCCGGTCTCGGTCTGCCACCAGGTGTCGACGATGGGGCAGCGGCCGCCGCCGATGTTCTGGTGATACCACTCCCACGCCGCGGGGTTGATGGGCTCGCCCACGGAGCCCAGCAGGCGCAGACTCGACAGGTCGTAGTTCTTCGGGTGCACCGCAGGGTTGGTCTCGGCCGCCTTGATGAGCGAACGGATGGCCGTGGGCGCGGTGTAGAAGATCGTGACCTTGTGGTCCTGGATCATCTTCCAGAAGCGGCCGGCGTCCGGATAGGTCGGCACGCCCTCGAACACGATTTCGGTACCGCCCAGTGCGAGCGGACCGTAGGTGATGTAGGTGTGGCCCGTGACCCAGCCGATGTCGGCGGTGCACCAGAAGATGTCGTCGTCCTTCAGGTCGAAGGTCCACTTGGTGGTCAGCGCCGCATGCAGCAGGTAGCCGCCGGTGGAGTGCTGCACGCCCTTGGGCTTGCCGGTCGACCCCGAGGTGTAGAGCAGGAACAGCGGGTGTTCGGCCTCGACCCATTCGGGTTCGCAGGCCGTGCCCTGGCTGGCCGCGAGCTCATGCAGCCACTTATCGCGCGCACCGTTCCACGCGATGTTGCCACCGGTGCGCTTGTAGACGATGACGTTCTTGATGGAATCGCAGCCGCCGAGCGACAGCGCTTCGTCGACGATGGCCTTCAGCGGCAGCGCCTTGCCGCCGCGCATCTGCTCGTCTGCGGTGATGACCATCACCGCGCCGGCGTCCTCGATGCGGTCGCGCAGTGATTGCGCCGAGAAGCCGCCGAACACCACCGAGTGCGTGGCACCGATGCGCGCGCAGGCCTGCATGGCCACCACGCCTTCCACCGACATCGGCATGTAGACGACCACGCGGTCGCCCTTCTTCACGCCCTGCGCCTTCAGCGCATTGGCCAGCTGGCTCGTGCGCGCGAGCAGCTCCTTGTAGCTGACCGGGGTGACCTTGCCGTCGTCGGCTTCGAAGATGATGGCCGTCTTGTCGCCCAGGCCGCGTTCGACGTTGCGGTCGAGGCAGTTGTACGAGACGTTGAGCTTGCCGTCTTCAAACCACTTGAAGAACGGCGCGTCGGACTCGTTGAGCACCTTGGTGAAGGGCTGCTGCCAGGTGATGAACTCGCGAGCGAGCCGGGCCCAATAGCCCTCGTAGTCGGCTTCGGCTTCCGCCACCAGCTTCTTGTAGGCCTCCATGCCCGAGATGTGCGCGCCTTTCACGGCAGTGTCGGGCGGTGAGTAGAGCTTGAGCTCGTGGGCTTCTTGGCTGGACATGCCTGTCTCCTCTTGGTAGTGACGAATCTGGCGAATCGGATTACCCAGCACCTTAGAAAGGCGCTCTTACGAACCCCTTACTTTGGAACCCCTTACTTTGGCAGCGCACGGGCGGGCTGTCACGGGGCCACGCCTAGAATCCGCCGGTTCCTCAGCGTTACCCCCAAGAACATGACCCAGATCCCCGATCACAGCAGTGTGCGCATGCGCCCCCTGCCCAACCTCATCTTCATGAGCCGCTGGCTGCAGCTGCCGCTGTACCTGGGGCTGATCCTCGCGCAGTGCGTCTACGTGTTCCATTTCTGGGTCGAGCTGGTGCACCTGATCGAAGCGGCCTTCGGCAACCAGAACGCGCTCGAGTCCCTGGTCAAGAGCATCGGCTATGTGAGCGACGGCAGCACCCCCAAGCTCAACGAGACGGTGATCATGCTGGTGGTGCTGGGCCTGATCGACGTGGTGATGATCTCGAACCTGCTCATCATGGTGATCGTGGGCGGCTACGAGACCTTCGTGTCGCGCATGAACCTCGAAGGCCATCCCGACCAACCCGAATGGCTGAGCCATGTCAACGCCTCGGTGCTGAAGGTCAAGCTGGCCACCGCCATCATCGGCATCAGCTCGATCCACCTGCTCAAGACCTTCATCAACGCCGCCAACTACACCGACAAGGTGCTGCTGTGGCAGACGGCCATCCACGTCGCCTTCCTGCTGTCGGCCATGGCCATTGCGGCCACTGACCGGATTCTGGGCAGCGGAAGCAAGGCTTCCAACGGGCACTGAGTCCACCGCGCTACCAGCGCGCCGGGTGCGTGCCCAGGGGCACGCCGGGGTGATCCCAGCCCGGCGGCGTGGCGCTCAGGCGGCTGGCGTGCCGCACCGCCAGCAGGCGCCCGAAGCCTTGCTTTTCGTCAAGCCCTGGCCGTAGGCTCCGCTCCTCGCCAGCATGACCGCGCCCAGGGCTTCGGCCAAGCCACCGAGCCCCAACCAGAGCTCACGCAGCGCGGCCCGTGGATTCACGTCGCACCCTTGCCGCGCAAGAGGACCAGCGTGCCCAGCGCACCAGCGACGATGGAGCCCCCCAGCACGCCGAGCTTGAGCTGGGTTTCGTACAACGGCCCCTGCCCTTCGAACGCCAGGCCGCCGATGAACAGGCTCATCGTGAAGCCGATGCCGCACAGCACGCACACGCCGAAGAACTGCATCCACCCCGCGCCGGCCGGTGCCGTGGCCCAGCCCAGGCGCACCAGCAGCCATGAGGTGCCGAACACGCCGATGGCCTTGCCTGCCACCAGCCCGACGGCGATGCCCAGCGGCAGCGGCGACAACAGCGTCTGCAGCGACACGCCGGCCAGCGAGACGCCTGCGTTGGAGAAAGCGAACATCGGCAGTACCAGGAAGGCCACCCATGGGTGGAGGCCATGCTCCAGGGCTTCCAGCGGCGAGTCGCCCTCTTCGTTGCGCATCGGAACGGCCAGCGCAGTGGCCACGCCGGCCAGCGTGGCATGCACGCCGGACTTGAGCACGCACACCCACATCACCAGGCCCACCACGATGTAGAGGTCGACACGCATCACCTTCTGCCGGTTGAGCACCACCAGCACCAGGCCTGCGATCGCCGCGCCCAGCAGCATGGCGCCCGACAGCTCATGCGTGTAGAACAAGGCGATCACGACGATGGCCCCCAGGTCGTCGATGATGGCCACCGCTGTGAGGAACACCTTCAGCGACGCCGGCACCCGCGAGCCCAGCAGCATGACGATGCCGATGGCGAACGCGATGTCGGTGGCCGCGGGGATGGCCCAGCCGCGCAGCGCCACCGGGTCGCCCGCATTGATGGCCGCGTAGATGAGCGCCGGCACCACCATGCCGCCCAGCGCCGCGGCGGCCGGCAGCACGGCCTGGGAGCGCGAGGCCAGTTCGCCTTCGACGAACTCGCGCTTGATCTCCAGCCCCACGAGGAAGAAGAACACCGACATCCACAGGTCGTTGACCCACAGGATCAGCGGCTTGGCCAGCACCAGCCAGTCGCCGCCGATGCGCACCTCGCCGGCGAAGCTGAGGAAGCGCTGATACCAATCGCTCAGCGCGGAATTGCTCACGACCAGCGCCACCACCGCCGCCATGGCCAGCACGATGCCGCCGGCCGATTCGCTGGCGATGAAACGGGCGAAGGCACTTTCCGGTTTTTTGTGTGGGTACCCCTCAGCCATGCGTCAGCCTCCCTTCACTAAAATTGCATTCTTGCCCGGATCGGCGCGCATCTCGTGCACACGAAGGGCAAACCCCCACGAGCCCGCTGCGAGAACCCCTTCATGACGACCACGACGATCCGCTACAACGATCTGGTGGAAAGCGTTGCCGCTGCCCTGCAGTACATCAGCTACTACCACCCTGCCGACTACATCGCCCACCTGGCCCGCGCCTACGAGCGCGAGGAAAGCCCCGCCGCCAAGGACGCGATCGCGCAGATCCTCACCAACTCCAAGATGAGCGCCGAAGGCAGGCGCCCCATCTGCCAGGACACCGGCATCGTCAACGTGTTCCTGAAGATCGGCATGGACGTGAAGTGGGAAGGCTTCGCCGGCTCCATCGCCGACGCAGTGAACGAAGGCGTGCGCCAGGGCTACCTCAACCCCGACAACAAGCTGCGCGCATCGGTGCTCGACGACCCGCACTTCCTGCGCAAGAACACCAAGGACAACACGCCCGCCGTCATCCACATGGAAGTGGTGCCGGGCAACACGGTCGACGTGACCGTGGCCGCCAAGGGCGGCGGCTCCGAGAACAAGAGCAAGTTCGTGATGATGAACCCCAGCGACTCGCTGGTGGACTGGGTGCTCAAGACCGTGCCCACCATGGGCGCCGGCTGGTGCCCGCCCGGCATGCTGGGCATCGGCATCGGCGGCACCGCCGAGAAGGCGATGCTGCTGGCCAAGGAGTCGTTGATGGAAGACATCGACATGTACGAACTCCTGCAGCGCGGCCCGCAGAACAAGCTCGAAGAGCTGCGCATCGAGCTGTACGAAAAGGTGAACGCGCTGGGCATCGGCGCGCAGGGGCTGGGCGGCCTCACCACCGTGCTCGACATCAAGATCAAGACCTACCCGACGCACGCCGCGTCGAAGCCGGTGGCGATGATCCCGAACTGCGCAGCCACCCGCCATGCGCACTTCGTGCTCGACGGCTCCGGCCCCGCCTACCTCGAGCCGCCCAGCCTCGACCTGTGGCCCGACGTGCACTGGGCGCCCGACTACAACAAGAGCAAGCGCGTCAACCTCGACGCCCTCACCCGCGAGGAAGTGGCGGGCTGGAAGCCGGGCGACACGCTGCTGCTCAACGGCAAGATGCTCACCGGCCGCGACGCCGCGCACAAGCGCATCCAGGACATGCTGGCCAAGGGCGAGAAGCTGCCGGTGGACTTCACCAACCGCGTCATCTACTACGTGGGCCCGGTGGATCCGGTGCGCGACGAAGTGATGGGCCCGGCCGGCCCCACCACCGCAACCCGCATGGACAAGTTCACCGACATGATGCTCAGCGCCACCGGCCTCATCGCGATGATCGGCAAGGCCGAGCGCGGCCCGGTGGCCATCGAGGCGATCAAGAAGCACAAGAGCGCCTACCTCATGGCGGTGGGCGGCGCGGCCTACCTCGTATCGAAGGCGATCAAGGGCGCCAAGGTGGTGGGCTTCGAAGACCTGGGCATGGAAGCGATCTACGAATTCGACGTGACCGACATGCCGGTGACGGTGGCGGTGGACGCGGGCGGCACCTCGGCCCACATCACCGGCCCGCGCGAGTGGCAGGCCAAGATCGGCAAGATCCCTCTCGTGACTGCCTGAAGCACGACACCGTTTCAGCAACCACCAACAAAGCCCTGCAGGCATGCCGCCGCAGGGCTTTTTTCTTGCACCGTCGCGAGCCGGTCTTTACCACACACAAAGCGTGAACCATTCCCCCATTGCGGGGGAATCATGCCCTGCGGGCCGTGAAGAAATGCTCCATGCAGGTAGTTAGCCGATGAGCGTTTCCCCCAAGGCTGTTGCACCTGGATACAGTCCCGCCCAACGCGCAAGGAGACACCTCTTCCGCGCGGCACAGCAAGAAAACGATTGCAGGGAAGGACGCGAGCGGCACTCCGCGAAGAGGCGCTGCTTGGATAAACCCGTCGCAAGACGGGCCGTTGTAGCAAGCCCCCGCCGTTCGGCCACCTGTTGCACACGCACTCGCGTAGGCAGGCGTGGCCGCGGCTCCAACCCAGCGAGTCAACGTTCGTGGAAAGTGCCCTGGACCCCAGGCCCAAGGTGGACAGCCTTGCGCGTGCCCATGTCTTCGATGCGGCGGACTTCATCGTCGCGCACCTCGAGGACATCGGCGTCGAGTATGTGTTCGGCGTGCCCGGCGGCGCCGTCGAGCCCCTGTACAACGCACTGGCGCGCAGCGCGCGCCGCGGCGGCCCCAAGGCCGTGGTAGCACGCCATGAAGCCGGCGCCGCCTTCATGGCCGACGGCTATGCACGCGAGACCGGCCGCATCGGCGTGTGCATCGCCACATCGGGCCCCGGTGCCACCAACCTCATCACCGGCGTGGCCTGCGCCTATGACAACAGCGTGCCGATGCTGGTGCTCACCGGCCAGCCGCCGCTGCATTCGTTCGGCAAGGGTGCGCTGCAGGAATCGAGCTGCACCGGCATCAACACGGTGGGCATGCTGCGCCACTGCACGCACTACAACTCGCTGGTCTCGCACCCCGAGCAGCTGCAGGCCAAGCTCTTCAACGCGCTGATGCACGCGACGCAGCCGCCGCTCGGGCCCAGCCACCTGTCGATTCCGGTGGACATTTTGCGCAGCCCGGCCGCCGGCAACTCGCTGTCGGACGACTTCCGCGCACTGCTGGACACCGCGCCGGCTCTGGTGGACCTGCAGGCCGTCGAGAGGCTGCATGCCGAGCTGCAGCGCGCCCGGCGGCCGGTATTCCTCGTCGGCGACGGCTGCGGCGAGGCCATCGACGCCATCATGAAGCTCGTGTCGCTGTGCGGTGCGCAGTTCATCTGCACGCCGGACGGCAAGGGCTTCGTCAACCCGCGACACCCGGCATGGCGCGGCGTGTTCGGCTTCGGCGGCCATGAAAGTGCCGAGGCGTTGATGCGCAGCGAGCCCGATCTCGTGATCGCCTTCGGCACCGGCTTCGGCGAATTCAGCAGCGGCGGCTGGAGCAGCACGCTCCTCAACAGCCGCCTCGTGCACGTGGATCAGTCCGAGCGCAACCTCACGCGTTCGCTGATGGCAAGGCTGCACGTGCGCGGCCGCATCCTCTCGGTGTGCGAGCGGCTCATCGACTTGATGGGCAGCGCTGAAGAGGAAGAAGCCAGCCCCAACAACGTCTACACCTTCCGCGACCGCCGCAGCGAGCAGCAGGCCATCGAAGCCATGCTGCACGAGCCGGCCAAGTTCCACGACGACAGCGCACCCGTGAAGCCGCAACGGCTCATGAAGGCACTGTCGCAGCGTTGCCCGCCCAACACCCGCTTCGTCGCCGATGCCGGCAACAGCGCAGCCTGGGCCGTTCACTACCTGCAGCCGCAGGACCGACGCTCCACGCGTGCGCCCACCACAGTAGGGCCAGTGCGCCTGAACGAACGGCGCCGGCACGGCAGCTGGCTGCGCGTGACCATGGACTTCGCCCCCATGGGCTGGGCCATCGGCGCAGCCATCGGCATCGCGGGCGGCAACCGCAACTGCCCGGTGGTGTGCATCACCGGCGACGGCAGCTACCTGATGAACGGGCAGGAGATCACCGTGGCGCAGGCCATGGGCCTGCCTGTCGTCTTCGTGGTGCTCAACGACGGCGCGCTCGGCATGGTGAAGCACGGCCAGCGCCTGGCCGGTGCGGAGCCCATCGGCTTCGAGCTGCCGCAGGTGGACTACCGCCTGCTCGCGGCCGCACTGGGCATTCCGGGCTACGTGATCCGCTCGGCCGAGGACCTGGACGCGCTGGACTTCGACGAGATCTTCAGCCGCAAGGGCCCGACCATGCTCGACGTGCGCATCGACGGCGAGCAGGTGCCGCCGATGAACCTGCGCATGCGCACCTTGGGCACCGCCAAGTCATGACATGAACCAAGAGGACACCATGCAAAAACTTTCCGGCAAGAACGCATTGATCACCGGCGGCTCCAGCGGCATCGGCCTGGCCACGGCCCGGCTCTTTCTCGAACAAGGGGCGCGCGTCGCCATTACCGGCCGTGACGCTGCCACGCTGGAGCGCGGCAGCGCATCGCTCGGCGGCGATGCGCTCGCACTGCAGAGCGATGCCAGCCGCGTGGAGGACATCGAGCAGCTGATGGGCACGCTGCAGCAGCAGTGGGGCCGGCTCGACGTGTTGTTCGTCAACGCTGCCGTGGCCAGGCCCGCACCGTTCGACCTGGTGACGCCTGAGCAGTTCGACGAGGTTGCGGCCATCAACTTCAAGGGCGTGTTCTTCACCATCCAGAAGGCGCTGCCGCTGTTGTCGAAAAACGCCTCCGTCATCGTCACCACCTCCATCGCCAACCAGATGGGCTCGCCGAACTTCAGTGTCTACAGCGCCAGCAAGGCTGCGCTGCGTTCGCTGGTGCAGACCCTGGGGCTGGAACTCATCGGCCGTGGAGTGCGTGTCAATGCCATCAGCCCCGGCCCGATCAGCACGCCCATCTGGGGGAAGTTCGGCCTGCCAACGGAGGCAGAGCAGGCGATCAAGCAGCAGATCCAGGGCAAGTCGCCGTCCGCGCGTTTCGGCGAATCCGACGAAG
The DNA here is from genome assembly GCA_946480925.1 of uncultured Rivibacter sp. The sequence goes on along the minus strand of CAMLLU010000024.1, from coordinate 42,743 downwards.
TGGCGCGTGCAGCGCTGTTCCTCGCCTGCGACGACTCGTCTTACATCGTCGGCCAGGAAATCGTGGTCGATGGCGGCATGAGCCTGCTCTGATCGCTTCGGAGATTGCCGTGAGTAACCCCGATCGGATCGAACGCGTGCACACCAGCATCTGGCTCGAAGAGCCGGAACCGCATAGCGGGTTTGCCGCGAAGACCGCGTACTGCCATGGCTTCGATGTGTATGGCGAGATGCTCGGCCGTGCTCGGTGGGTCGAGATGCTCTACCTGCTGTTTCGCGGCGAAGCACCTTCGTCTGTGCAGGCCGATCTCTTCGAAGCGCTGACTGTGGCACTGGCCAATGCAGGGCCGCGTGACCACGCAGTGCATGCCGCCATGTGCGCGGGTGTGGGAGGCTCCCCTGCCGCCTCGGCGCTCATGGCCGCCCTGGCAGTGGGTGCTGGCCAGCACACAGGCGCACGCGAAGTGGTCCTCGCGATGGAAGCCTGGGAGGCCTGCGGCACTGACCTGCCGGCGTGGCAGCGCGCCCTGCAGGCCCCGGCGTCTGCATCGACCAGCATCTGGCCTGCAGCCGAACACCCTCCCGGCTTCGACGCACATGGGGTGGCCATGGCGACCATCGTCAAACAGTCACTGGAATGCCTGGCACGGCTGAGCCCAGGCCCCCGCTTGCGTTGGCTGGCCGACACGCGCAGCCAGCTCGAAGAAGCCGCAGGCTGCCCGCTCGCGATGACCGGCGTTGCTGCCGCTGCCCTGGCTGACCTGGGCTTCACTGCCGAGCAGGGCGAAATGCTGCATCTGCTGCTGCGCCTGCCCGGTGCAGCAGCCCACGCGCTTGAACAACGTGCCGGCGGCTACAAGAACTTTCCGTTCTTCGCGCTGGAATTGCAGAACGACCCCTCCCTGGAGGCCGCTCAATGAACCGAGCACATCGGCTGGCACAGCATGCCGGCCGCATCAAGACACGCATGGGTGCAGCCTTCGTCGGCAGCCGGGCGGTATTTCGCGGCCACGATCTGCATGCCGAGCTGAAGGACATGGATTGGGTCGAGCTGTACGTCTTCGGCATCACCGGTCGGCGCTTCGACCGAGGTGAGCTCAAGCTGCTGCATGCGATCTGGGTCTACACCAGTTATCCGGATGCACGTATCTGGAACAACCGCGTAGCCGCGTTGGCCGGCACGACACGCAGCTCCGGCAACCTCGGCGTGTCTGCTGCGCTCGCAGTGTCGGAGGCCGCCATTTACGGGCGCGGCATCGACATCCGGGCCTCGCGATTCTTGATCAGCACGCACAAGCGCATAGGGCAAGGGGCGAGCGTCGCCGAATGCGTGCGAGAGGAAATCGAAAAGCATCGCGGCCTCGCCGGTTTCGGCAGACCCATCGCCGCAGGCGACGAACGCATCGCGCCGATGATGGCATTGGTGCAAAGCCTCGGGTTTGAGGAAGGGCCGCACCTGCAGCTGGCCCAGGCTGTGGAGCGCTTCCTGCTCGAAGGGCGCTGGCGCTGGCGCATGAACTATGCAGCGCTGGCTGCCGCCCTGACGGCTGACCTCGGCTTTACGCCGCAAGAGCACTACATGTTCACCTTCCCAGCGTTTCTGGCCGGGATGCAGCCCTGCTTCATCGAAGCGAACGAGCGCCCCGCCGGGACGCTGTTGCCGCTGTCGTGTGAGCAAGTGGCCTACGAAGGGCCCGCCCCCCGGCCCTGGCCATCACGCGCAGAGTGAACCGCGGCGCGTTCGTTTCAAGGGGCGCTTGGCTACAGGCGGTAGTTCAGCTGCAGATAGAGCGCCCGGCCCGCCTGCGGCAAGTCGTTCGGAATGGCGCCGGGGGCCATGCTTGGCTCGCGCACGTCGGCGTCGAACAGATTGCGCACCGAAGCGGCAACCCCCCAGCCAATGCGATCACGGTTGGTACGCACCGTCAGGTCCACGGAGGTGTAGTCGTCGATGTCCGGCCGTGTGTCGCCTGCGGCGCGCTTGCGGTCGGCCACGTGCTTGACCTGCGCGCTCAGCTGCCAGCCGTTGGCGAAGCCCCAATCGGCGCGTACAAACAGCTGGTGGTGCGGTGCATAGCCGGCGTCGTGCCCGGTGGTTTCGTCAGTCGAGCGCTGCCACGCGTAGTGGCCCGTCAGCCGCAAACTGCGACTCACGTCGTGGATCGCTTCGAGTTCCAGACCGTGGCCGTGCTGCGCCCCCACGTTGTTGAACATCGTGACACCCCCGCCGATGTCGGAGGTGCGGATGATGTCCTTCATCTCGTACCGGAAGAGGCTCAGGTTCAGCTGCGTATCCGGCTGCGCCTGCCAGGCGATGGCTGCCTCCAACGTGTTGATGATTTCGGGCTTGAGTGACGGATTGCCACGAATCACCGGGTTGTTGATGCTGTGCTGCTCCGTGAACGAAGGCGCACGGAAAGCACGGCCGTACAGCAGCTTGGCGGTCAAGTCGAGGCTGGCGTCCCACACCAGTGCAAGGCGAGGATTGGTGGTCCCGCCAAAGTCGGAATAGATGTCGCGCCTGATGCCGCCGGTAAACGTCCAGTCGCGTGCGAAGCTCCATTCGTCCTGTGCATAGACGTACCTCACCTTGCGGCGTTGCGGTGTCACGAACGAGTCTTCCACCGGGAACTCGATCACTTCAGCACCCGGCGTGGGTGTGGGCAGCCCTGTCATCGGCCCCGAACCGATGATGGTGAAGTTCTTGAACTCCTGCGTGCGGTACATGTCGAGATCGTCATGCCCCACCGCAAAACGCATCTGGTGGCCGGCCAGGCCTGAATAGCCGAGCACTGCCGAAGCCCGAATCTGGCGCTCCCAGGTATTGGGTGCACCAAACATGCCGTTGGGAAAGCTGCCGCCGAAAGCGCCGGGCGGAAAGAGCTGCAATGGCACCGGGAACTTGTTGACGTACTTCAGGTAGCTGGCCGTCAGACCGAGCCGCCAGCCTTGGGCGATCTCGACATCGTTCCACGACAGATCGGCCATCAGGCGTTCGGTGCGGCCCTTGCCCACTGGGTCGAGTGCACTGGCAGCACCGGCACCGGTACCCACGTCGTCGCGCAACTTGTAGCCTGCACGCAGGCGCAACTTCTGGTGGCTGAGCTCGATGCTGGTGTCTACGGCATCGTGCCCGGTGTTCACCGAGCCCGGCGCGAGGCTGGCGCGGGTGCCGAACAAGGCATCGAGCGGCGTCTGTGCGTCGGCCTCCACGGTTTTCTTGAAGCCATCGGTATGCCCCACGCGCAGGTAGGCCGCCACGTCCACCGAGCCCAGTTTGCCGCCGTGCTGGGCCCACACCGCCCAGGTGTCGAAGGAGCCGCCCAACACGCCGGCCTGGGTGCCCGCAACGTCAGCCGCCGACTTTGTGATGATGTTGATGACACCCGAATAGGCATCTGCGCCGTACAGCGCCGAACCGGGGCCACGGATCACCTCGATGCGTGCGATGTTCTCGACCGGCAGACCAGCCCACAGGTTGCCGCGGTTGCCGATGAACATGGTGGTCATCGGCACGCCGTTCTGCAGCACCAGCGTCTGCGGGTTGAATTCGCTGTAGATGCCGCGAATGATGTACAGCGGGCTGTAGCCCTGGCCATTGCGGCCCACGTGGATGCCCGGTACCGTTTCGAGCACATGGTCGAGGTCCGTCGCGCCCATCGCCGCAATGTCTTGCGCAGTGATCACCGTGGCCACTGCGGGCGCACGGCGCAGCGGTTGCTGGCTGCCGGTGGCGATGCTGATGGTGGACTTGTCGCCGTACACCAGCGCGAGTTCTTCCTCCTCGCTGGCCGAGGACTGCGCGAACGCCACGGGCGACAGGTTCAGCAGCGCAAGCGCGCTGCAGGCCATCCGAAATGAAACCGATGCGGGCTTTTCGACCAAGTGCGCCTCCCTCTTTTCACGCCCGCAATGTGCGGGCGTCGCGCTGGCTGCGCATGTTCCACGAGGTCATGTCAAAGCGCCATCGGTGAATGCCGATACCGCACCGCGCTGTCTCATTGCCGAGACAGCGCGGGAGCCCTTCGCTCCGCTCAGGGGCGTGCGGCGTCGCGGCGCAGCAGCTCGTGCGCGAGCACGCGAGCCGCGCTGCGGACGCTGGCGGCGTCGGGGTGGATGCCATCGCCGCCGTGCCTGAGGCCCTGCCAGATGTCGAGCACCACGGCACCGCCCAATTCGGCACGCAGGCGGGTGCGCACCAGCTCGCGCAGCTGGCGGTAGTCCGCCTCGCTGATCACCCAGGCCAGGCCGAACAGGCTGCGAAACAGCGGCAGGTCGAGGTCTTCGTAGCGGGGGTGCACGTCGAACACCGGCGTGAGGCCCTTGGACAGGGCCAGTTGCCCCACGGCGACGAGGCGGTCGGCCACCGCGTTGAGCTGCGCCGGCGTGCAGGGCACGGCCTGGGCCTGCGGGATGCCGAACGAGTCGGCGTGCAGGCAGTCGTTGGGGGTGGTGATGACGACGTAGCGTGCGTTGTAGGTGGCAAACGCAGGCGGCAGTGCCACGCGCGCCAAGGCCCGCTCGAGCTGGGTCTGGTAGCTGTCCCAGCCCGCCGGGCCGCAGGCGGCCGCGCCAGGCGCGCAATACGGCCGCGCGAAGGTCGTCGCGCCGCCCTGCCCTTCGTTGATCACGAAGCCCGGCAACACTTCGCTGCGCGTGAGCGCCTGCCCCAGGCTCAGATAGGCGCCAAAGCCCACCGAGATGCCGCCCAGCGGCGCCATGCCGTTGTTGAACGGCGTCTTCCCCTCCGCATACGACGCGCCGATGACCAGTAGCGGCAGCTGCGATGGCCGGCTCGGGTCCTTGGCCGAGGCCAGGGGAATACTTGCCGCGGCTGCGGCCAGGACGATCCACTTCTTCAGGTTCATGTGAGCGAGCTCCATTGGTTGATTCGTCTTCTTGCTGCGCGGTCCCGGCTCCCTCGGCCGAGGTGCAGCAAGCTGTTTTCGGCCAGCCATGCCCGCGTTGTAGGGCCACCTTGCCGTGATTTGCCCCGACTGCGCGTGGGGCCCCGGGGGCTACACTCGCCCGTCAAACCGCGTGGTGAGGAGATGAAGGGAGCCGCTGTTTGAATCGGGCTGCGTGCATGGCGCGACGCCGGTGGTGGTGGGCGATGCAGGCCGGTGCCTCCATCGTGCTGGCGCTATGGATGGCACCCGCGGCCCTGCATGCGGCCGAACGCGGGCGCACCATCGCGGTCGTCTACCCCGACATCGGCGAGCCGTTTCGCAGCGTCTTCACGCAGATCATCGGCGGCATCGAAGAAAACGCCGCCGACCGCGTGGCGAGCTTTCCCGTCACGGCCACGTCGGATCCGCAAGCCTTCGCCAGCGAACTGCAGCGCCGCGAGATCCGCGTGGTCATCGCCCTGGGCCGCCACGGCCTGCGCATGACCTCGGCGCTGGCGCCGGGCACCGGCGTGGTGGTGGGCGGCGTGCTGTCGCCGCCCGAATCGACCGGCCGCGACACGCTGGTGCACACGCTGGCTCCCGACCCTGGCCTGCTGTTCGCCAGGCTGCGCCAGCTGATGCCCGCGGCGCGTCGCGTCAACGTCGTCTATGACCCGCGCCACAACGAATGGCTGATGCGCCGCGCGCGCGAAGCCGCCCGCCAAAGCGGCCTCGAGCTGCTGACCCACGAGGCGACCGATGCGGCCGCGGCGCTGCGCCACTACGAACGCATCGTCGCCACGGCCGACGCGAAACGCGACGCGCTGTGGCTGCCGCACGATGCCACCACGGTGGACGACGACGCCATCCTGCCCTTCGTGCTGCGCCAGTCGTGGAACCGCGATCTGCCGGTGTTTTCAAGCAACGTGGCGCACGTGAAGCGCGGCGCGCTGTTCGCGCTGTACCCCGACAACACCGAACTCGGTCGCAGGCTCGCGCAGGCCGCCACGCGCTACCTTGCCGGCAACAAGCACGGGGCAGAAGGCGTGCAGACCCTGCGTGACATGCGCGGCGCCATCAACACCCGCACCGCCGCACACCTGGGGCTCGCGATCGACCTCCGCCCGACGGGCTACGACCTGGTCTTCCCAACGCCGTGAGCGAAAGAACCATCGACCTATGACGTCCACACAGGTTCAGACGCAGCGCACCGAGGCCGCGATGCTGCCGCAGCCGGCCGCGCCGTGGTGGCGTCGCATGGCCGGCCGCGTGCTGCGCGGCACCACCTTCCGCCGCCAGCTGAGCATCGCGGTGGCTGCCGGCGTGATGCTGCTGGCGCTGTGCTCGTCGCTCGTCACGTCGTGGCAGGGCAGCCGGCAGATCCGCGAGATGCTCCTCGCACAAGGCGCCACGGTGGCCGAGAGCCTGGCCGCGAACAGCGCACTGGCGCTGCTGTATGCCTCGCCCGACAACGCTGCCGACGCGGTGGAATCCACGCTCGCGTTCCGCGACGTCACGGCCGTCGAGATCCGCGACGCCTCCGGGCGGCTCATCCACGCCAAGGGCACGAGCGTCACCGCGGTGCCGGACCGCCAGCCGCTGGTGGCGCCACTGTCCGGGCAGTCCCAGGTGGAAGCCGAAACCGACGACGTCTGGCATTTCGTGGCACCGGTGTGGACCAAAGGCGCGGCTTCGCCCTTCGAGGTGAACGACCGGCCGCGGCAGTTGCTGGGTTACGTGCGTGTCACCCAGAGCAAGGCCACGCTCAAGCGGCTGCAGGCCGACGTGTTCCTGGTCAACCTGGCAGTGTCGTTGTCGCTCGCGGTGGCCTTCCTGAGCGTGGTGCGCTGGCTGGCGGTGCGGCTCACGCGGCCGCTGGCCCAGCTGTCGGCCGCGATGGAACGCGCCGAACGCGGCGAGGCCGACGTGCGCGCCGACGTGGGCGGGCCGCGCGACATCGGGGCGATGGCGCATGCCTTCAACCGCATGATCGCCGCGCTGTCCGAGCGCGAGGAAGAACTCGCGCGCCACCGCGATCATCTCGAGGAGCTGGTGCGCGATCGCACAGCCGAGCTGCGCGACGCGAAGGAGCGGGCCGAGGTGGCCAACCAGGCCAAGAGCGAGTTCCTCGCGCGCATGAGCCACGAACTGCGCACGCCGCTGAATGCAATCCTCGGCTACGCGCAGCTGCTCAAGATGGGCGACGGGCTCAGCGCCCGCCAGAAGGCCAGCCTCGAGACCATCCACAGCAGCGGCGAACACCTGCTCACGCTGATCGTCGACATCCTCGACCTCTCGCGCATCGAAGCGGGCAAGGCAGAGCTGTACCCGAGCGCGGTGGAATTGCAGCCCTTCCTGCGCGGCATCGCCGACATCATCCGCATCAAGGCCGACGAGAAGCGCCTGGGCTTCACGCTCGACGCTGCCGCCAGGCTGCCGCAGGCAGTGCAGGCCGACGAGAAGCGGCTGCGCCAGATCCTGCTCAACCTGCTGGGCAACGCCGTCAAGTTCACCGACGCGGGCCACGTGGACCTGTCGGTGCGCGTGCTGTCGCAGCACGACGATGGCGCCGCCACGACGCTGCGCTTCGAGGTGCGCGACACCGGCGTGGGCATCGCCCCAGAGCAGGTGGAGCACCTGTTCCAGCCCTTCGAGCAAGGCGGCGACGTGCACCGGCGCTTCGGCGGCACCGGCCTGGGCCTGGCCATCAGCCGCCAGCTGGTGAGGCTGATGGGCGGCGACATCCGCGTCGAAAGCAGCGCCGGCAGCGGCAGCCTGTTCTGGTTCGAGATCGATGTTCCGGTGTCCCACAGCCAGGGCACGGGCCGCACTGAAACACCCGCACCGCGCGGCTACGAAGGCCCGCGCCGCCGCGTGCTGGTGGTCGACGACGTGGCGGGCAACCGCGCCATGCTGGCCGACCTGCTGGTGACGCTCGGCTTCGAGGTGCACGAGGCCGCCGACGGCCAGCAGGCGCTCGCCTGGCTGCAGGCCCAGCCGGCCGATCTCGTGATGATGGACATCGCGATGCCGGTGATGGACGGCCTCGAAGCCACCCGGCGCCTGCGTGCGCAAGCCGCCTGGCGCGAGCTTCCCGTCATTGCGGTGTCGGCCAACGCCTCGGGCGGCGACCGCGAGCGCTGCCTGGCCGCAGGGGCCAGTGCCTTCATCGCCAAGCCGGTGAACCGCGATGCGCTGCTCGCATTGCTGGCCGAACACATGCGCCTGCGCTGGACCTACGGCGCGAGTGCGAGCCCCTTGCCCTCGCCCAAGTAGCTGCGGACAGCGCCGCCACCGTCAGTCGCTGTCTGCACACAAAGAAAAAGCCGGGGCATGCGCCCCGGCTTCCTTGCTCCCAACGCGTGTCCTCGATCAGCGGAAATCCGCCGACTGCAGTGCCGGGTCGTCGGTGAGCCCGAACGAGTTGGCCACCCGCTTGCCGATGGTGCCCGGCGAAGCGAGCGCGGCGCTGCCGCAGCTGCCGGTGGCAGGCTTGAGGATGGACCAGAGCATGGCCCCGTCACGCGGGTTCTCGACGGGCGAAGTCGCGAGCACGGCGCCGGTGTAGCGTTCCACCGAGTACGGCAGGTTCAGGTTGTTGTTGTACTGGTCCTGCAGGATCACCGAGCCCGTGCACTGCGCGTCGGCGTTGTTGACCACCAGCTGCGCGCCGGCCCAGCCTTCGGGCGCCGGCTGCAGGCCGACCGACACGATGGTGCGGCTCGGGAACAGCGCGCGGTACTGGTGGTAGGCCACCACGCCGTCGTAGTGCTCGAAGCGGGCGTCGTAGGTCATGATGTTGACCATGTCGAACATGCCCGCGACCGCCGGGTAGCGCATCTTCAGCAGGCGCTCACGCCCTGCCGCACCGCCCCAGTAAGACACCTTGCCGGCGCAGGCCGGGTCGGCGCTGGTGGCCGCCGTGCAGTCGGCCCCGGTGGACCACGCCGCCAGCGACAAGGTGCGGCCGCCACCGGCCAGGTTCACCGCGTTGCGCAGCGCCTTGGTCACGTTGGCCAGCGTTTCCATGTTCTCGAGCTCGTAGTCGTTGTCGAGCCCGTCGAAACCGAGGTCACGCTGGATCTGCGCCAGTGCATTGGTGATGGGGCCGCCGCCCGCCGCGCCTTCTGCCGCGAGCGCGCCCCAGTTGTTGTAGGTGGCGCCGCCCACGGCGAGGATCACCTTCATGTTGCGCTGGTGCAGCACGTCGATCGCGGCCTTGATGTCTTGCGGCGTGGCCGTGAAGTTGAGGCCGGTGCCCGACCAGCTGTTGGCCGCCAGGCCGCCCCATGAGAAGTCGGGCTGCGCGAACGACGCCATCACGTGCGTGTAGTTGGCCGGGACGCGTGCGAACCTGCTTTCGCGGAACACCTGGTTGGCCGTCTTGCCGGCGGCGCTGAACCAGCTGTCGCTCCAGCTCGGGTAGTAGCCCACGTAGACGCGCCTCGTCTGCACGGCCTTCAGCGCGGCCGGGTCGGTGAGCGTGCCGCCGGGCGATGGTGTGGGGACTGGTGTTGGCGCAGGCGTGGGTGCCGGTGTGGGCGCAGGGGTCGGCGACGGCGTGCCCGCAATCAGCTTCCACAGCGTGGGCGTGGTGTCCGGCGTCCAGCCCGCGCCGACCCAGGCGGTGTGGGCCTGGATGCACTCGTAGATCTTGCCGCCGTAGCTCACGCGCTGGCCGACGGTGTAGCCCGCGCCCTCCTTCCAGGCCGGGGCGCTGGGCTGTGGTGCGGGCGTTGGAGCCGGGGTAGGTGCAGGCGTGAGCGCAGGGGTCGGCGCTGGCGTGGGAGCCGGCGTGGTGCCGGTGCCGCTCACGATCACGTCGCTGCACGAGTAGAAGGCCTCGGGGCTGTCTGCCCGCTGCCACACCATGTAGATCACGTGGCGGCCGCTGCGGTCGCCGGGCACGCGCACGTTGAGGTTGTACTTGCGGTCAGGCGTGAGCGGCACGCCCGGAATGCTGGCGATCTTGTCGAGCTGGCTCCACGCGATGGGTGCGCCCGGGTTCCAGCCGTTGCGTGTCATGTAGACGTCGAAGTAGCGCGTGGAATGCGCGGCGGTCGCGCGATAGCGCATGTTCAGGATGCCGCCGTTGGCCACCGGGTTGATGGTGGTGGCCGGCCAATCGGCGCGCGGCTGCGAAAAGCCAACGTACTTGTCGCGGCCGCCCGAGCACAGCATGCCGTCGCGCACCCCCTGCTGGTGGTTGCCGTTGGCCTGGCCCTGGTTTACTTCGTTCCAGTCGTAGAACGGTTGCGTGCCGCCCACGTTCCTGGCGGCAATGCAGGCGGCCGAGCGCGGGTTCTCCGGCCCTTCGAGGTAGCAGCCGTATACGCGATCGACGGGGAACTCCATCGCGCCATGCGCGTAGGCCCCCGAACACGCCCCCCAGGCCGCCAGCGATACGGCGGTCAAACGACCAAGCTTCATAGGTTTGTCCCCACTGAAAGACTTCTCGACACATCGCAGCGTGTCGGCCGTGGCGGCCCGACCTGGGCCGCCTGTCTTCGGGCAACGGCACCCCGAAGGCGGGCGCAGTCTAGTGAGGGCGCACGGTCGTTCGAATACTCCGCTTGCGCGACCCTTGAAGTTGTTACGACTTGGAGCCTATTGCAACACTTTTGGCACCAAGTGGTATGCAGCGCGGCATCGCCGGCACCCGCCCTCTCATAGAGGAAACTGGCCGCAGAAAGACACCACTACCAAATGCATACCAGTGCAATCAGCTGGCCGGCGCTGAAACATGGCGCATCACACGCTGCGGGTACGGGATCTCGATGCCCTCGGCGGTGAGCGTGCGCAAGATGGCGAGGTTGACTTCGGAACGGGCGCTCGACAGGCCGTTCTCCGGGTCGCGGATCCAGAACCACACAGTGAGCTCCAGGCCACTGTCGGCAAAGGCCGTGAGGTGCACCGAGGGGCCGGGGTCGGGCATCACGCGCTGCACCTTGCCGATCTCGGCCAGCAGCTTTTCGGTGATGACCGGCACATCGGTGCCGTAGGCCACCTGCACGGTGGTCGAGAGCATGAGCGACGAGTCTGCCAGCGAGGCGTTTTCGATGCGCTGGGTGATCAGCAGCTCGTTGGGGACGATGGACTCGCGCCCGTTGGCCGCACGCACCACGGTGTAGCGCGTGTTGATGTCGGTGATGCGGCCCTCGAAGTTGTCGACCTTCACCAGGTCGCCGATGCGCAGCGAGCGCTCGGCCAGGATCACGAAGCCGCTCACGTAGTTGGAAGCGAGCTTCTGCAACCCGAAGCCCAGCCCGACGCCCACAGCGCCGCCCAGCACGCTGAGCGCGGTGAGGTCGATGCCGGCGGCCGACAGCGCCACCAGCAGGCCCACGAACAGCAACAGCGCACGCGTGGCGTTGGCGGCGATCTTGCGCAGCGAGAGGTTGTCGGTGGCGCCCTTGAGCAGCTGACCCTCGATGGCCGCAGAGATCCACAACGACACCACCAGCACGACGATCGCGCTCAGCGATCCTTCGATGAGGTTGCGCAGCGAGAGGCGCGTGGCGCCCATCTTCCAGCTGATGCCGTCAAGCTCGGCCATCACGAGCGGCAGCACGCCGGTGAGCCACAGCACCACGGTGATCCACGCCAGCCACGACACGCTGCGCTCGACCACCCGCATCACCTTGGAGTTGGGGAAGGCCGCGGTGAGCACCCGCACCACGAGCCGGATGACCATGAGCGACAGCAGGATGGGCATCGCCAGCCTGAACACCGCGATGGGCACCATGCCGTGCAAAACGCGGCTCGCCACGAAGGCGAGCACGAAAGCCAGCACCGGGAACAACACACCGCCGACCACACCTTCGCCGAACCACACCGAGCCGGGCTTGGGCTCGGGCCCGCGCAGCAAGCGCACCACGAGCCATGCCGCCCCCAGGCAACAGGCCAGCACGGCCAGCTCGATCAGCGCCGTGGGCTGCGTCAGCGAATCGAGCAGGTGGTTGAGTTCTTGAGGGCTCAAGTGCGGCGTGTCTACGCTCGGGGTCAGCATGTTCGTGTTCGATGAAACAAAGGTGGACCGTCCGCCCTGATGCATCAGTCCGGACGGCAGTTTTTTTGTACGTGCGGGAAAGGAAGGAGAGGCTGAAATCAGGCCACGCCGGCCAGCACCCTCAGGTGCGCACCGACGCTGCGCGCCAGCGCGCCGAGGTTGTAGCCGCCTTCGAGGCAGGACACGATGCGCCCGTTCGCATGGCGCTCGGCCACGTCGACGACGCGCCGCGTGATCCACTCGTAGTCGGCCTCCACCAGGCCGAGCTGGCCGAGGTCGTCGTCACGGTGCGCGTCGAAGCCGGCCGACACGAAGATCATCTGCGGCTTGAACGCTTCGAGCCGGGGCATCCAGAAAGTGTCGATGGCCTCGCGCACTTCCATGCCCTTCGTGTAGGGCGGAATCGGCACGTTGACCATGTTGTCGCCCAGCGGCTCGGTGCCAGAGCCGGGATACAGCGGGTGCTGGAAGAAACTCACCATCAGCACGCGGTCGTCGTTGGCGATGATGTCTTCGGTCCCGTTGCCGTGGTGCACGTCGAAATCGACGATGGCCACGCGCTTCAAGCCCCGCACGTCGAGCGCGTGGCGCGCGGCGATGGCCACGTTGTTGAAGAAGCAGAAGCCCATGGCCGCGCTGCGCGTGGCATGGTGGCCCGGCGGGCGCACGGCACAGAAGGCGTTGTCCACCTCGCCGTCGATCACTGCGTCGGTGGCGGCCACTGCGGCGCCCGCGGCCCGCAGGGTGGCACGCCAGCTGTCGGCGCAGACCACGGTGTCGGGGTCGAGCGCCCGGCGTTGGCCGCTTGCCTGCACGTGCGTCATGAAGTCCTTCAGCTCCGCGACGTAACCGCTCGCGTGTGCCAGCGCCACGTCGGCCAGGTCGACCTCGGGTGCGTCACAGCGCTGCAGCGCCACGTCGAGGCCGGTGCCGATGAGGTGGTCTTCGATCGCGTCGAGCCGCTGCGGGCATTCGGGGTGGCCGGCGCCCATGTCGTGGCGGCGGCAGTCGGGGTGGCTGTAGAAGGCGGTGGCCATGCCGGTCCCTGTCTTTCGTCTCTTGGTGTCTCGACTTTGAGCTATGGTGCGGCCTATGACCAGCCTGCACGACCAGCTCCAACAACTCATCAATCAGATTAGCACGATCATCGTCGGCAAACGCCCGCAGATCGAAGACAGCGTGGCCTGCCTGCTGGCCGGTGGCCACCTGCTGATCGAAGACGTGCCGGGCGTCGGAAAGACCACGCTGGCGCATGCGCTGGCGGTGTCGCTCGGGCTCAAGTTCTCGCGCGTGCAGTTCACTGCCGACCTGATGCCCAGCGACCTCATCGGCGTGAGCATCTACGAACGCGGCAAGGAAACCTTCGTCTTCCACAGCGGCCCGGTGTTCGCCCAGGTGCTGCTGGCCGACGAGATCAACCGCGCCGGCCCCAAGACGCAAAGCGCGCTGCTCGAGGCAATGGAAGAGCACCAGGTCACCGTCGAAGGTGAGACGCGCAAGCTGCCCCAGCCGTTTTTCGTGATCGCCACGCAGAACCCGACCGACCAGCTCGGCACCTACCCGCTGCCCGAAAGCCAGCTCGACCGCTTCCTCATGTGCATCACGCTCGGCTACCCCGACCGTCTCTCCGAGCGCGCGCTGCTGGCAGGCCGCGACCGGCGCGAAGTCATCCATGAGCTTCGCCCGGTCATGTCGCCCACCGAGCTGCAGGCCGCGCAGAAGGCCGTGCTGCAGGTGCATGCCTCCGAGGCGCTGCTCGACTACCTGCAGGCGCTCATCGCCGCCACGCGCTCGGGCCAGTGGTTCGTCGAAGGGCTGAGCCCGCGCGCCGGCATTGCGGTGCTGCGCGCGGCCCGTGCACGCGCACTGCTCGATGCACGCGACTACGTGGCACCCGACGATGTGCAAGCCGTGCTGCCGCAGACCGTTGCGCACCGTCTGGTGCCGGTGGCCGGCGCCGGCCGTGGGCGCCTGGAGCAGGTGCGCGCGATGATCGAAGCCACACCTTTGCCTTGATGACTCTCCCCCGTAGCGCCTTCAGCGCCCCCCCTCAAAGGGGCGGCGCCAGCGAACCGGCAAAGCCGGATCCGCGGCGCCCGCCTGGCTTGGTACAGGGCGCGCTGAGGGCACGGTGGCGCGCCTGGTGGGAAGCGCGCCTGCCGCGCACCGACACGCTCACGCTCACGCAGCGCAACGTCTACATCCTGCCCACGCGCGCGGGGCTGATGTTCGGCGTCACGCTCCTGGTGCTGCTGGTGGCCTCCATCAACTACCAGCTCAACCTCGGCTACGTGCTCACCTTCCTGCTGGCGGGCGCCGGAGCCGTGTCGATGCACGTGACGCACAGCACCCTGCGCGGCTTGACGCTGCACCTGCGGCCTGCCGCGGCCGTGTTCGCCGGCGATGCCGCGGTGATCGAGGTTTCGCTGCGCAGCACGGCCAACCGCCCGCGCTACGGCATCGGCCTGCGCGTGGAAGGCGAAACGCGGGCCTGGAGCTGGAGCGACGTGCCCGCCGGCGGCCATGCCACCACGCATGTGAGCTTCGTGCCGCCGCGGCGGGGCCGGCATGCCGTGCCCACGCTGATGGCCGAAACCCGCTTTCCGCTGGGCCTGTTCCGCGCGTGGACCCTCTGGCGCCCGGCGGCCGAGGTGCTGGTGTATCCGAAGCCCGAACGCCCCGCCCCACCGGTGCCAGCCGCACGCGCGATGCCCGGCGGACCCACGCTGGCGCGCAACAGCGACGGCGGCGAGGTCGAAGGCGTGCGCGGCTATCGGCGCGGCGACCCGATCAAGCTGGTGGTGTGGAAGAAGGCCGCGCGAGCCATGGAAACCGGCGGTGAACTCGTGACCCGCGACACCGCATCGGCAGCCCGCCTGGAGCTCTGGCTCGACTGGCAGCAGACCGTGGGGCTGGCACCTGAAGACCGCCTGTCGCGCCTCGCGGCATGGGTGCTGGCGGCCGACCGCGCTGGTGCTGCATACGGGCTGAGGCTGCCCGGTCGTGAGCTGGCACCGTCGGACGGCGAGCTGCACCGCCGCGCGTGCCTGGAAACGCTGGCGACCTGGGCATGAAGACCACCCTCACCTTGGCTGGCAAGTTCGCGGCACGGCTGGGCCACCTGCCGCGTGAAGCACGCGACACGCTGTTCCTGCTCGGCGTGATTGCGTGGACGCTGCTGCCGCACGTGGGCAGGCTGCCGCTGTGGTGTTCGCTGCTGGCAGGCTCGGTGCTGCTGTGGCGCACGCAGCTCGCGCTCAACAACGCGGCCCTGCCAGGCCGCTGGTGGCTCGCGGCGGTGCTGGTCATTGCCGCGGCCCTCACTTTCTGGAGCCACCGCACGCTGCTGGGCAAGGAGGCCGGCGTCACGCTCATCGTCGTGCTCACGGCACTCAAGACGCTAGAGCTGCGTGCGCGGCGCGACGCCTTCGTGATCTTCTTCCTCGGCTTCTTCCTGATCCTCACGAACTTCCTGTATTCGCAGTCGCTGCTCACCGCGGCGGCGATGCTGATCTCGATCTGGGGGCTGCTCACCGCGCTGGTGCTGGCGCACATGCCGGTGGGCCAGCCGGCACTCAAGCAGGCCGGCACGCTGTCGGCCAAGGCGGCGCTGCTGGGCGCGCCGCTCATGGTGTTGCTGTTCATGCTGTTCCCGCGCATGGGGCCACTGTGGGGTGTGCCGCAGGATGCTGCGAGCCAGACCGGGCTTTCGGGCGAGATGCGCTTCGGCACGGTCAACGAACTTGCCGTCGACGACCGGGTCGCTCTGGTCTTGCGTTTCACGAGCGGCCGCGTACCGGCGACCGAGCACCTCTACTTTCGCGGCCCCGTGTTCGGCAAGTTCGATGGAAAGCAGTGGCTGCCTGTCGATGCACGCATGAGCGCGAGGCCGTCGGAGCTTCGTGAGCGACTGGAGCTCCAAGGCCAACCACTCGACTACGAGGCCGTGGTCGAGCCGCAGCGTTCGGCGTTTCTGCCCCTGCTCGACGTGACACCCAACGCACCCACGATCGAGGGAGGCCCCGACAATCTTCGAGCCCTGCGACGCGATGACCTTCAATGGCTCGCCAACAGACCCATCACCGAACGCCTGCGCGTCTCCGGCCGTGCATGGACGCAGTTCCGTCATGGCCCCGTGCAGTTGGAGCGCGATCTGCGGCCCTTCCTGGAGCTGCCTGCCAACTTCAATCCGCGCACGTTGGCGTGGGCCGAAGCGTTGCGCACTGAACCGCGCCTCGCGGGCGCTGATGCCCGCGCGCTGGCCGGGGCAGTCATGCAGCACATACGTTCGGCAGGCTTCAGCTACACGCTCACCCCCGGCGTCTACGGTGAAAACGGCAGCGCTGACGTCATCGACGAGTTCTGGCTCGACCGCAAGCTGGGCTTCTGCGAACACTTCGCCGCAGCCTTCGTGGTGGTGATGCGTGCGATGGACGTGCCGGCGCGTGTGATCACCGGCTATCAAGGCGCAGAGATCAACCCGTTCGACGGAAGCTACATCGTGCGCAACAGCTTCGCGCATGCTTGGGCCGAGTATTGGCAGCCGGGCGTCGGCTGGGTCAGGGCCGACCCCACCGCCGCAGTGGCACCCGACCGCGTAGAACGTGCACGCAACCTCCGCCCGCCGCCAGGCCTCATGGCCAGTGCCATCGGCACCGTGAACCCGGCATTGCTCCAGCAGATGCGCGAGCTGTGGGAGGCCGTGAACAACCAGTGGAACCGTTGGGTTCTGAGCTATTCGCGTGGCACGCAACTCGACCTGCTGAAGCAGCTGGGCTTCCAGTCGCCGAGCTGGGAAGACCTGGCCTATCTGCTGATCGTCGTACTGGCCGGGCTGAGCCTGGCCGGCGCGCTGTGGGCTTGGTGGGACCAACACCGCATGGACCCATGGCTGCGTGCCTATGGCCATGTGCGCCGCACGGTGCAAGCCGCCACCGGGCTGCCGGTGCCTGCCCATCTGCCGCCGCGTTCTCTGGCGCGCGAGCTGCTTGCCCGCCACGGCAGCGGCGCAGCCGAACTTGCGCAAGCGCTCAACGCCCTCGACAGCCTGCGCTACGGCCCCGAGGCAGCCCGCCGCAGCACGCGTGAGACCGCTACACTGGCTCGCAACCTCGCACAACGCATCGGCAGCCTGGCAGGCCGATTGCCACGACTCGAAGAAACACCCACGCAAGCCGCCACGGCCCCACGCTAGCCGGCGGCCTTTTTCCTGATTCGCTCGCTCTCTGTTGCTGGTTCGATGTTGCTCTCTCGTCTGCGCCTTGCGCTCGTCGTCGGCCTCTCCGCCGCGCTGGCCCTTCCTGCCCTCTCGCAAGCCGCGCCCAAGAAAACCCAACGCCACAAGGAACAAAGCGACCGGGCCCCGGACGTCGTGACCTACGGCCGGCGAGACGACGTGATGGCGCTCGCGCGCACGATCGCCGAACGCCAGGGGCTCGACGTGCAATGGGTGAGCGACATGCTGGCGCAGTCGCGCTACATGCCCAGCGTCGCGAAGTTCATCATGCCGCCGCCCGCCGGCACGGCGAAGGACTGGTCGGCCTATCGCGCGCGTTTCGTCGAGCCGACACGTCTGCGCGCCGGTGTCGAGTTCTGGCGCAACAACGAGCGCTGGCTGCGCCTGGCCGAAGAAAAGTACGGCGTGCCGCCCGAGATCGTGGTCGGCATCGTTGGCGTCGAGACGCTGTATGGCCGACACATGGGCGGCTTTCGCGTCATCGACGCACTGGCCACGCTGAGCTTCGACTTCCCCACCGGCCGCAAGGACCGCAGCGCCTTCTTCCGCGACGAGCTCGAGCAGTTGCTCGTGCTGTGCAACAAGGGCGGCATCGACCCGATGTCGCTCAAGGGCTCATACGCCGGCGCCCTGGGCATGCCGCAGTTCATGCCCAGTTCGTGGAACAAGTACGCAGTGGACTTCGACGGCGACGGCCACGTGGACCTGCACACCAATGCGGCCGACGTGATCGGCTCGGTGGCGCACTACCTCGCCGAGTTCGGCTGGCAGCGCGGCATGCTCACGCACTACGAAGTGGCCGTGCCGGTGGAAGTGGCCGACCGCGCCGTGCTGCTGGCTCCGGACATCACACCCACCTTCACACCGGCACAGTTCGCGGAACGCGGGGCCGTGCTGCCCGAAGCGGCCATGCAGCACAACGGCCTGCTGGCGCTGGTGGAGCTGCAGAACGGCAATGCGGCGCCCAGCTACGTGGCAGGCACGGCCAACTTCTATGCGGTGACGCGCTACAACTGGTCGAGCTACTACGCGCTGGCGGTCATCGAGCTGGGGCGCACGGTGGGGAGCGTCGTCAGTGCGACGGCGCCCGGGCCGGAAACACCGTCCGTCGAAACGAACCAATAGTCCGAGTCCGCAGCGCTGCGCACCTCACGCCGAATACCAAAGCACCGCAAAGAAATGGCAGGTACTCCCTGCCATCACGAACAGGTGCCACACCAGGTGGCCGAAGCGCAGCTTCGAATCGAACATGAAGAACACCACACCGATGGTGTAGGCCACGCCGCCGCCCAGCAGCCAGAACAGGCCTGACGGCGGAATGCGTTGCAGGATGGGGTAGGCGGCGATCAGCACCAGCCAGCCCATCGCGACGTACAGGCCCGTGGACAGCAGCGGGTGCGAGAGGCGGTTCATCGCTTTCATGGCGGCACCGATCATCGCCAGGCCCCACACGAGGCCGAACGTGGCTGTGCCCCAGGCTTCATGCAAGGCACTCAAGGCGAAGGGCGTGTAGCTGCCCGCCATGAACAGGAAGATCGCGATGTGGTCGAGCCGCACCCACAGCTTCTTGGCGCGCCCGGGCGGCAATGCGTGGTAGCACATGGAGCACAGGTACAGCAGCACCATCGTGGCGGAGAACACGCTCACGCCGATGAGTTGCGCGGTGTTGCCGTTGCGCTGGCTCGCCGCCACCACGAGGATGGGCACGGCAGCCAGCGCGGCCAGGAAGCCGAGCCCGTGGCTCACGCTGTTGGCGACTTCTTCGACCTCGCTCTGAGGACGCTCTTCGATCTCCAGACCCATGGCAGTCATGACAGCCTCCTGCTCTGCAGGAAGGAGGCTCACCGACTACACAGGTCGAATCTCCACCTGCACTTCCATCGTCTCACTGCCCCCGCCCATGCGCACTCCCTTGATCGGGGGACAAGCCGCGTAGTCAGGCCCCACGGCGAGGCGGACGTGGCGCTCGTCCATCAGGCATTGATGCGTGATGTCGATACTCAGCCAGCGCCCCGCTTGCGGGTCCACGCAGACATCGGCCCATGCGTGACTCGCAAGCTCGGGCGCATCGGCAGCGTAGAAATACCCGCTCACATAACGCGCCGGCACGCCATGCGCACGGCAGGCGGCAATGAAGACGTGTGCCTGATCCTGGCAAACACCATGCCCCCAATCGAAGGCCTCCAGCGCAGTGGTGCCCACATCCGTCTTGCCGGGCCGATAGCTCACCTGCTCGCACACGGCACGTGCGAGCGACACGAGCGTGGCTTCGTTCACGCCCTTGTCTAGATGATGGGCCGCGAACTCGGCAAGGCGCTGGTGGCCTTCAGCCAGCGGCGTGTGCCGCAGGTAGAGCCAGGGTGACAGCGCGCCCGGCCCATCGGTCACTTCGGCATCGGCATGCGTTTCGACCACGCCATAGGCGCGCACGGTGCCACGCATCATCGGCCGCTTGATGGTGTAGGTATGGGAAAGATTGCCGTAGCCGTCGATCGATTCGAACAGCGTGCCGGGGGCCTGCACGTGCCATTGCTGCACGGTCTGCTGCGCAGACTTCTGCGGCGTGAGCCGCAGCGTCTGGATCGCATGCTGCACCACATGGCTGTAGCCGTAGTGCGTGCTGTGCTCGATGCGCAGACGCATACGCGCCCCCTTCCTTCAATCAAGCGTTCACTGGAACCAGGAAGTCTCGGCTGATGCCCAAACCCAGGTCGCCCACGCGGTCGAGAAACTGCGTGAGAAAGGCGTGCAGGCCGGTCGCAAGAATTTCATCGATGCGGCCGAACTGCAGGTCGGCGCGCAACCGACCGGCGCGGCGCAAGGTTTCGTGGCTCTGCTCGTTGGCCACCATGCGCAGGTTGTCGACCATCTCGTTCACGCACGCTGCAAGAGACCGCGGCATGTCGGGCCGCAGGATCAGCAGCTCGGCCACGCGCTCGGGGCGTATCACGTTGCGGTAGACCTTGCGGTACACCTCGAAGCCCGACACCGACCGCAGGATGGCCGACCAGTGATAGAAGTCCACCTCCTGCTGGTCGCGTGCCTGGCCGGCGCCGAAGAACTCGCTCTGCGCCGAATGGAACTTCACGTCGAGCAATCGTGCCGTGTTGTCGGCGCGCTCGAGGAAGGTGCCGATGCGCAGGAAGTGGAAGGCTTCGTCCTGCAGCATGGTGCCCAGCGTCACGCCGCGCGAGAGATGCGAGCGGAACTTCACCCACTCGAAGAACTCGCCCGGGTCACGCTGCAGCGTGCCGGCCTTGAGCAGGCGGTTGAACTCGAGCCAGGTCTGGTTCTGCATCTCCCACACTTCGGTGGTGAGGGCTCCACGCACGGCCCGTGCATTTTCGCGCGCGGCCCGCAGGCAGGTGAGGATGCTCGACGAGTTGTTCTCATCGCTCACCATGAAGTCCATCACCGTGCGCGCGTTCACGGTGTCGTGCCGCTTGTGGAACTCGTGCAGCAGCTCGGAGATGCTCAACAGGCCACGCCAGCCCTGCTCCGCTGCAGCAGCAGACTGAGGCAGCAAGGCCGTCTGGTAGTTGACGTCCAGCATCCGCGCGGTGTTCTCGGCCCGTTCCATGTAACGCGCCATCCAGAAGAGATGGTCTGCAGTCCTAGAGAGCATCACTTCACCTCCGAGGGCCGAGGACCCCGCAGCGTGCTACGCACGCCGCCGTGTTGTGCCGGCTTCGCCGCAAGGCGCTGCGCGCCTTGACCGGCCCGCTCCATATAACGAGCCATCCAGAACAAGTGATCTGCAGTCCGCGACAGCATCGTCATGCCTCCAGCACCCAGGTGTCTTTCGTACCGCCGCCCTGGCTGCTGTTCACCACGAGCGAGCCCTCTTTCAGCGCCACGCGGGTCAGCCCGCCCGGCACCATCTGCACCGTCTTGCCCGACAGCACGAAGGGCCGCAGGTCGATGTGGCGTGGCGCGACGCCGCTTTCCACGAAGGTGGGACAGGTGGACAGGCTCAGCGTGGGCTGGGCGATGTAGTTGCTCGGGTTGAGGATGAGCTGCTCGCGGAAGGCGGCGATCTCGTCCTTGGTGGCCGCGGGCCCCACCAGCATGCCGTAGCCGCCGGCGCCGTGCACTTCCTTCACCACCAGCTCGGGCAGGTGGGCGAGCACGTATTTCAGGTCTTCGGGCTCACGGCACAGGTGCGTGGGCACGTTGTGCAGGATGGGCTTTTCGCCGAGGTAGAACTCGATCATCTTCGGCACGTAGGGGTAGATCGACTTGTCGTCGGCCACGCCGGTACCGATGGCGTTGCACAGTGCCACGTTGCCGGCGCGGTACACGCTCAGGAGGCCCGCGCAGCCGAGGGTCGAATCGGGCCGGAACACCAGCGGGTCGAGGAAGTCGTCGTCCACGCGGCGGTAGATCACGTCCACCCGCTTCGGGCCCTGCGTGGTGCGCATGTAGAGGTAGTTGTCGCGCACGAAGAGGTCCTGCCCCTCCACCAGCTCCACGCCCATCTGCTGCGCGAGGAAGGCGTGCTCGAAGTAGGCCGAGTTGTACATGCCGGGGGTGAGCACCACCACCGTGGGCTCGTTCACGCCGGCCGGCGCCACGGCGCGCAGGGTTTCGAGCAGCAGGTCGGGGTAATGCGCCACCGGGGCCACGCGGTGCTCGCCGAAGAGGTCGGGGAACAGCCGCATCATCATCTTGCGGTTCTCGAGCATGTAGCTCACGCCGCTGGGCACCCGCAGGTTGTCTTCGAGCACGTAGTAGCTGCCCGAGCCATCAGGGTTGCCTGCGCGCACGATGTCGATGCCGGCGATGTGCGAGTAGATGTTGCCCGGCACGTCCACGCCCATCATCTCGGGGCGGAACTGCGCGTTCTTGAACACCTGCTCCGCGGGCACGAGGCCGGCCTTGATGATTTCCTGGTCGTGGTAAACGTCGTGGATGAAGCGGTTGAGCGCGGTGACGCGCTGGCGCAGGCCGCGCTCCATCTCGCGCCACTCGTGCGACGGGATGATGCGCGGGATCAGGTCGAAGGGAATGAGGCGCTCGGTGCCCGCGCCGTCTTCGTCTTTCGTGCCGTACACGGCGAAGGTGATGCCGACGCGGCGGAAGATCATCTCGGCTTCGTCTCGCCGGGTCCTCATCATCTCGCGCGGCTGGCGTGCGAGCCAGCGGTCGTACTGGCTGTAGTGGTCACGCACCCGAGTGCTGCTGGCGTGCATCTCGTCGTACGGCTGCATTCGCGTCCCCTTTCGTTGCACGTCGCTAATGCACGGATTGTGCCAATTTGGGGCTTCCGGGCAATTGCTGCGAACCGCCCTTCACACCCATTGCGGCACCGCTTCCGTGCTCACGCGCACCGCGAGCGTGTGCTGCCCGCCGCCGCGGATCACGCCCTTCAGCGGCGTCACGTCGCCATAGTCGCGCCCGACCGCCAATCGCACATGCGAGGTCGCGGGCACGCAGTCGTTGGTAGGGTCGAGTTCCAGCCAGTCACCGTCGGCCGAGGCACCCGGCGCATACACCGACACCCACGCATGCGAGGCGTCGGCACCCTGCAGCCGCGGCTGGCCGGGCGGCGGTTCGGTGAGCAGATAGCCGCTCACGTAGCGCGCTGCGAGCCCGAGGCTGCGCAGGCAGCCGATCATCACGTGCGCGAAGTCCTGGCACACGCCGCGCTTCTGCTCGAAAGCCTGCAGCACTGGCGTGTTGACCTGGGTGCTCTGCGGCTCGTAGCGGAAGTCGCGATGCACCCGCTGCATCAGCTCGATGGCCGCCTCGGCCACCGGCCGCCCCGCCGCAAATGAAGGCTTCGCATAGGCAAGAAGCTCGCGGTGCAGTGGCGCCATGGGCGACGGGAACACGAACTCCGTGGCCGGCTCATAGCGTTCGCCGGCAATGAAGCGCAACCGCTCGCGCAGCAACTCCCACGCCGGCGACTCGGCAGGCCGCAGCCCGCCATGGCGCGGTGCCACGCGCACCAGGCTGCTGGCGCGCACCCGCAGCGACTCGTGCGGCGCGGTGATGCTGAAGAAGCTGCGGCTGTTGCCGAAGGTGTCGCGCCCGATGCTGTGATGGCTGGGCTTGGGCTCCACCTGCATCTCGAAGATCTCGAGCCGCTGATGCTCGTCTTCCAGCGGCCGCAGGAAGGTCATGTGGTGAGCCAGTTCCACCGGGCTCGTGTACTGGTAGCGGGTTTCGTGCTCCACCCGCAGCAGCACAGGTGCCGGCGGCACGGCCGCCGCGGCCTCAGGCGCTGAGGTGCTGTTCGTATCCATCGGCATGGGCGAAGTAGCGGCGGCCGACCTCGTCGGACAGGCGCGCACCGGCCTCCATGAGCCGCTCGCAAAGGGCCAGGATGCGGTCGTCGTGTGCATCACCACTGGGGGCGCTCGGGTCGGTCTCGCGGTCGCGCCGGCCCTGCAGCTCGGCGAGCGTGGCGCCTGCCCCTTCCTGCGGCAGCAGCGCCAGCAGGCCTTCGACCGGGCCGCCAGCCTGCGGCAGCTTGCGCAGCTCGGCGCGCAGGCGGCGCAGCACGCAGGCCAGCGCGCGGGGGTTCGATTCGTCCAACACCAGCAAGTCCACCAGGGCCAGCAGGTCCTGGCGGCGCTGGTAGCGTGCGCGGAAGGTGATGGTGCTGTCGAACAACGCAAGCAGCATGTCGAAGCCCTGCACCCCATACACCGCACGGCCGGCAAAGAAGGCGTGCAGCGTGCTGGCCACGCCCACCAGGCGCTCGATGAGCCGCCCGACCGTGAGCAGGCGCCAGCCGTCGTCGCGCGTCATGCGGTCGGTTTGCGCGCCGGTCACGGCGGCCAGCTGGTCGGCAAGGTGTTCGAGCGCTTCCTGCAGTTCGGCTGCGGCGAAGCCGGCACCGCCGGACACTTCGGAGGCCGCCACCCAGGCCATGCGCGCTTCGAAGTCCTCGCTCATCTTGCGCACCAGCCGCCAGTGCTCGGGCGACAGCCGGTCGCGCAGGGCACCCGCGGCGCGGCCCAGCGAGGCCAGGTTGAACGCAATGCTGCGCTCGCCTTGCGCGTCGCCCAGCGCTGCCACCACCGCTCGCTCGAAGATGCGCGGTGCCTGCGCCAGGCTGGGCGAGCCGAAAGGCGCCAGGCCGGTGTTGCGCGCGAGTTCGGTCACCGCGTCGAGCAGCGCTTCGGGCGTGTCGTCGTCTTCATCGACCAGCGTGGAAGTCGCCATGGTGAGCCGCACGAGCTGTTCGGTACGCTCGGTGTAGCGGCCCATCCAGAACAGGTTCTCGGCGGTGCGGCTGGACACCGGCCGCGCGCGCCCTGCAAGGTCGTCGATGCGCAGGCGCTGCTGCAGCATCGAAAAGGTATCGACCGGGCCGTCGGTCATGACCCAGGTGTCCAGGCTGCTGCCGCCATGCTGCATCGACACCACGTCGGGATCGTGCTGCGCGATGCGCGTCATGCCGCCGGGCAGCACCTTCCAGCCGCCTTGCGCATCGGCGATGGCATAGACGCGCAGCATGGCCGTGCGCGGCAGGAACTGGCCCGCCGCCCACCACGGCGTCTGTGAAAACGGCAGATAGCCGCGAAGGGTGTAGGCGTCGGGGTCGGCGTCGATCCGGGCACGCCACTCGGGCATGGTGGCGTCGTTCAGCGGCGCGCCGATGCCAGGGTCCACGCCGCGGCCGGTGGCGCGCGGGTAGGTCGCGCGCACCACGCCCACCTGGCCCGACTCACGCGCCGCGTCCCACGCCGCGCGCTCGCCGCACCACCAGGTGGGCAGGCCAGGCAGTGAAAGCGGCTGGCCCAGCAACTGCTCTGCGATGGCTGGCAGGAAACCCTGGATGGCAGGCGACTCCAGGAAGCCCGCGCCCAGTGCGTTGGTCACCACCACGCGCCCGGCGCGAATGACCTGCAGCAGCCCCGGCACGCCCAGCGTCGAATCCGCACGCAGCTCCAGCGGGTCGCAGTAGTCGTCGTCGAGGCGGCGCAGCAGGCCATGGATAGGCTCGAGCCCCTGCACGGTCTTGAGGTAGAGCCGGTCGTCGCGCACCGTGAGGTCGCCGCCTTCCACCAGCGGCAGGCCCAGGTAGCGCGCCAGGTAGGCATGCTCGAAATAGGTTTCGCTATAGGGCCCGGGCGTGAGCAGCGCCAGCCGCGGCGCGTGGCCGTCGGCGCAGGGCGTGGCCAGCTGCTGCAGCGTGTCGAGCAGGCGGCGGTAGCCCGAGGCCAGGTGCTGCACGCGCAGCTCGCGGAAGGCCTCGGGGAACAGGCGCGACGTGATGAGCCGGTTCTCCATCACATAGCCCAGGCCCGAGGGCGACTGCGTGCGCTGGCCCACCACCCACCAGTTGGCGTCGGGCCCGCGCGCCAGGTCGAAGGCCACGATGTGCAGGTGCTTGCCGCCCACCGGCACCACCCCCTGCAGCGCGCGCAGGTAGCCGGGGTGGCCCTGCACCAGCGCGCTGGGCAGCAGGCCGTCTTGCAGCAGTTGCTGCGGGCCGTATACGTCGGCGAGCAAGGTCTGCAGCAGCTCGGCGCGCTGCGCCACGCCGGCTTCGATGTGCCGCCAGTCCGCCGGCTCGATGAGGAACGGCAGGAGCCCCAGCGACCACGGCCGCGTGGGGCCGCCGCTGTCGGAAAAGACGTTGTAGGTGACGCCGTTCTCGTGGATCTGCCGCTCGATCTGCGCGTGGCGGCGCTCCATGCTGCTCAGCCCGTCGGGCCCCAGCAGGCTCACGAATTCGCGCCAGGCCGGGCGCAGTGCCTGGCCGCTCGGGTCGATCAGCTCGTCGTAGTGGCCGGGGTCGGCCGCCTTGGAGGCATGCAGCACCGCGTGCGCCGCGGCGTCGGCAAAGCTGGCACTGGTATCGAACTCGAGGGTGGACTGCTGCATCCCATGCGCCGGAAATCAAGGAACTTGGCGCAGGTCGACGGTGAAGGGGAACTCCTGGCTGGGCGGAGCATGCTGCACCTGCAGCTGCCCCGGGGTGTGCCCCAGCTTGAAGAAGCGCGCCAAGCGTCGGCTCTCCGCCTCGTAGGCATTGACCGGGAAGGTGTCGTAGTTGCGCCCGCCCGGGTGGGAAACATGATAGCGGCAGCCCCCCAGCGAACGATCCAGCCACGTGTCCACGATGTCGAAGGTGAGCGGCGCATGCACGCCGATGGTCGGGTGCAGGGCCGAGACGGGCTGCCAGGCTCGGTAGCGCACACCGGCCACGTGCTCGGCCACGCGGCCGGTGGGCTGCAACGCGATCGCCTGGCCGTTGACGGTGACGACGTAGCGGTTGCCGTTGAGCCCCGTGGCCTTGACTTCCAGCCGCTCGAGCGACGAATCGACATACCGCACCGTGCTGCCAGCGGCCCCCTCCTCGCCCATCACGTGCCAGGGCTCGAGTGCGTTGCGCAGCGTGAGGTGGATGCCGGCCACGTTCACCTCGCCCACCATCGGGAAGCGGAATTCGAAGTGCGGCGCGAACCACGCCGGGTCGAACGTGAAGCCCGCGCGCGTGAGCTCGACGAGCACGTCGTCGAAGTCCATCTGCACGAAGGTGGGCAGCAGGAAGCGGTCGTGCAGGCCGGTGCCCCAGCGCGTGAGCCGCGTGGCGCCGCGCCCGGTGTAGGGCTCGCGCCAGAACCACGCGACCAGCGCACGCAACAGCAGTTGCTGCACGAGGCTCATGCGCGCATGCGGCGGCATCTCGAAGGCGCGCAACTCCAGCAGGCCCAGGCGGCCGGTGGGGCCGTCGGGCGAATACAGCTTGTCGATGCAGAACTCGGCGCGGTGCGTGTTGCCGGTCACGTCGATGAGCAGGTTGCGCAGCGTGCGGTCGATGAGCCACGGCGGCGTTTCAGCGGTGAGGCCGGCCTGGCGCTCGATCTCCCGCAGCGCGATCTCCACCTCGTAGATCTGGTCGTTGCGTGCCTCGTCGATGCGTGGTGCCTGGCTGGTGGGACCGATGAACAGGCCCGAGAACAGGTAGCTCAGCGACGGGTGGTTGTGCCAATAGGTGAGCAGGCTGGGCAGCAGGTCGGGCCTGCGCAGGAAGGGGCTGTTGCCGGGCGTGGCGCCGCCCAGCACGAAGTGGTTGCCGCCGCCGGTGCCGGTGTGGCGGCCATCGACCATGAATTTCTCGGTCGACAGGCGCGACTCGTGCGCGGCCTGGTACAGGAACTCGGTGTGGTCCACCAGTTCGTCCCAGCTGGACGCGGGGTGGATGTTGACTTCGATGACGCCGGGGTCGGGCGTGACCTGCAGCACCTTCAGCCGTGGGTCGCGCGGCGGCGGGTAGCCTTCGAGCACGAGCTTCACGTTCAATTCGGCGGCCGTGGCCTCCACCGCGGCCAGCAGGTCCAGGTAGTCGTCGAGCTCGGCCAGCGGCGGCATGAAGACGTAGAGCACGCCGCCGCGCGCTTCCACGCACATGGCGGTGCGCGTGATCCAGTGGGCCGACTCGAAACGCTGCGGTTTTTCTTCGACGCCACGCTCGCCGTGCGAGACAGGCGCATGCCCCGCAGTGGGCACGCCGATGCGGCCGCGCCAGCCGGTGCTGGGCGCTTCGGGCGGCGTGTGAGCCACCGGCTGGCCCGAGTACTGGCTGCGGATCTCGGCAGTCGGCCGCAGGCGGTCGCGTGGTGCGTACGGGTCCTGCTCGATCTGGTAGCTGCGGTCGGCCTCGTTCACCCACGGCAGCGAATCGAGCGGCAGGCGGTAGCCCATGGGCGAATCGCCGGGGAAGAGGTACATACGCTCGTCGCGGAAGAACCAGGGGCCGGTCACCCACGTAGGACCATTGAGTCCGACGGACCACTCACGCTTGAGCGGCAGCATGTAGCCCACCACCCTGTCGAGCCCCTGCGAGAACACGCGGCGCAGGCGCTCGCGCTCCATCTCGTCGTCGAGCCGCGCGTCGAACGGGTCCACGTTCACCGGCAGGCGGCGCTCGCGCCAGAGGTAGTACCAGGTGTCTTCGTAGCCGGGCTGGATGTACTGCGGACCCAGGCCCAGCTTGCCGGTGAGCGCGTGGATGAAACGTTGCGCGTCCTGCTCGGTGTAGCGGGACGGCTCACGCTCGTCGGCGAACAGCGCCGGGTCGCTCCAGCACGGTTCGCCATCGGTACGCCAGAAGACCGAGAGCGCCCAGCGCGGCAGCTGCTCGCCCGGGTACCACTTGCCCTGGCCGAAGTGCAGGAAGCCGCCCTCGCCGTATTTCGCCCGCAGCTTTTGCACCAGCTCGGTGGCGTAGCCGCGCTTGGTGGGCCCGAGCGCCGCGGTGTTCCACTCGGCACCGTCGCGGTCTTCCACCGACACGAAGGTGGGTTCGCCGCCCATGGTAAGGCGCACGTCCATCGCATCGAGTTCGCGGTCCACCGCATGGCCGAGGTCGAGCACCTGCTGCCACTGCTCTTCGGTGTAAGGCTTGGTGACCCGCGGCGACTCGTACACCCGCGTGACGGACATCTCGTGGCCGAACTCGACCTCGCATTCGTCCACCGCACCGGCGACCGGTGCCGCGCTCGACGGCTCGGGCGTGCAGGCCACCGGAATGTGGCCTTCGCCGGCCAGCAGGCCGGAGGTCGGGTCCAGGCCGATCCAGCCGGCGCCCGGCAAATACACCTCGCACCAGGCGTGCAGGTCGGTGAAGTCGACCTCGGCGCCCGTCGGCCCGTCGAGCGCTTTCACGTCGGGCTTGAGCTGGATGAGGTAGCCCGACACGAAGCGGGCTGCGAGCCCCAGGTGGCGCAGCGCCTGCACCAGGAGCCAGCCGGTGTCTCGACACGAGCCTGAAGCGAGCTCGAGCGTCTCTTCCGGCGTCTGCACGCCGGGCTCCATGCGGATGAGGTAGCGAATGTCCTTCTGCAGCCGCTGGTTCAGGCCCACCAGGAAGTCGATGGTGCGCACCTTCTTGCCTCGCCGGGCCGCCCCAAGAGGCAGCCCCCCCTCGGGGGGCGACGCTGAAGGCGTCTGGGGGCCGTCATCCCCGCGTGGGATGCTTTCGACGAAGGCCGCGAAGCGCGGTGTGAGCGGGTCGCACACGAGATAAGGCGCGAGGTCGTGCTCGAGGTCTTTTTCGTAGCTGAACGGGTATTGCTCGGCGCTGGGTTCGAGAAAGAAGTCGAACGGGTTGTAGACCGACATCTCGGCCACCAGGTCGACGGTGATCTTGAACTCGGTGGTCTTCTCGGGGAAGACGAGCCGTGCGAGGTAGTTCGAGAACGGGTCCTGCTGCCAGTTGATGAAGTGCTGGGCCGGCTCGACGCGCAGCGAATACGACAGGATGGGTGTGCGGCAGTGCGGCGCGGGGCGCAGGCGCACGACCTGGGGCGACAGGCCGACGCGGCGGTCGTAGCGGTAATGCGTGACGTGGTTCAGCGCGACATGAATGGCCACGAACTCCTCCTGGGAAAGTGCCCTCGTCCCGATGCAAGACCCGGGCCATCATGCCATCGGAACGGGAGGGCAGCCACCAGGGCTGGGTGCACACATGTCGCTGAATTCCTTCGTCGGGACCGCGATCGCAATCGACCGCTCAGTCCTGCGGCCGCTCCTGCGTGAGCCACACGTTGCTACTAACGCCGCGCGAGTAGTACTTCGCCGCCAAGGGCAATGCCTTTTGTCCACCTGCTCCGTCCAGCAGTGCACGCTGTGCTGCGGATGCATCTGCCAGCGGGCATGGGCCTCGCCCGATGCTCGAGCAGATCGCCCCCGTGCTGCGCCGCATGGCGCAGGCCGATGCGGCAACGCCGATGGCCTCGCTGGCCTGGCGCCTGGAGATCAGCGCCTCGCTGTTCAAGCTGCTGGCACTGCTCAAGCTGCGCCGCGCACGCCTGCTGCTGCTCGACGCCGGGCAGACCATCGGCCAAGTGAGCGAGCAGCTGGGCTATTCGAGCGTGGCCCACTTCAGCCGCCAGTTCAAGCGCTGGTCGGGCGTGTCGCCGCAGGCCTTTCGCCAGCAGGCGGGCACAGCCGACGTCGGCTGAACGACCTCAGTCCTCCGGGATCTCCAGCGGGCCCGCGCGCTTGGCCGCGTCGAGCACCACGTGGGTGGTGAAGCTGCGCACGTTGGCGTCGTGCAACAGGCAGGCTTCGCAGAAAGCCTCGTAGGCCGGAAGGCCCGTCACCACGACCACCAGCACGTAGTCCACCGCGCCGGCCACGCCGTAGACCTGCTGCACCTCGGGCCGCTCCTTCATGCGGCGCTGGAAGGCCAGCGTCGCGGGTGACGATTCGTCGATCAGGTCCACGTGCACGATGGCGGTGAAGGTGAGGCCCAGCTGCCGGCAGTCGAGCTGGGCCGTCTCGGCGACGATGACGCCGTCTTCGCGCAGGCGCTTGAGCCTTCGCTGCACCGCGGCGGCCGAAAGGCCCACCTGTGCGCCGATCCGCTCGGCGGGCTGGCGCGTGTCGCGCTGGTAGAGGTCGAGGATGCGGCGGTCGAGAGCGTCGAGCGTCATGGGTTCGTGGGTGAGTCGTTGGCCCGCACGAGCAGCAAGCGGAATGCGGCCTGGCCGCACGCGAAGGCCGGCTTTCGCGGCCGTGCGCCCCCGCCCGCTCGGCACACTGCCGGGCATGACGAGCAAGCTTATCGAAACGCCCCCGCACCGACTGTCGCTGGCCCGCATCGAACGTGCGGCGCAGTGCATCGCCCCCGTGTTCCGCAACACACCCCAGTTCGAATGCGAGCCGCTGTCGCAGGCCTTGGGCGCATCGCTCTCGCTCAAGGTCGAGACGATGAACCCGCTGCGCTCGTTCAAGGGCCGGGGCGCGGACTTCTTCATGCACGAAAACGCGCAGCAACTCGCCGGCCGCACGCTGGTGTGCGCCACCGCCGGCAACTGGGGCCAGGCCATGGCCTGGGTGTGCCGCGCACGCAGCTGGCCGCTGGTGGTCTACAGCGCCACCACCGCCAACCCGCTGAAGATCGAGCGCATGCGCGCCATGGGCGCCGAGGTGCGCCTCTTCAGCGACGACTTCGACACCGCCAAGGAAGAGGCGCGCCGCTTCTGCGCCGAAAGCGGCGCCGTGATGGTGGAAGACGGCCGCGAGGCCGCCATTGCCGAGGGCGCCGGCACCATTGCGCTCGAAATGCTGCGCATGGGCGCCACCTTCGACGCCGTGCTGGTGCCGCTGGGCAACGGTGCGCTACTCACCGGCATGGGCCGCTGGATCAAGGCACATGCGCCTGCCACCCGCGTGATCGGCGTGTCCAGCGCGGGTGCCGATGCCATGGCGGTGTCGTGGCAGGAAGGGAAGCTGATCGACCGAGCGGCCGTTCACACGATTGCCGACGGCATTGCCGTGCGCCGCCCCGTGCCTGAGGCCTTGGCCGACATGCAAGGCACGGTGGACGACGTGCTGCTGGTGAGCGACGAAGCCATCGAGCGTGCGATGCGCCTGGTGTTCGCCGCGGCCGGCCTGGTGGTGGAGCCGGCCGGCGTGGTGGGCGTGGCAGCCGTGCTCGAACACCTCCGCCAGCTGCGCTCGCAGCGCCTGGCCACGGTGCTGTGCGGCAGCAACGTCACCGCCGAGCAGGCGGCACGCTGGTTCGCTTGAACAACGACGACTCGAGGAGAGAACCGTGATCGACCATGTTTCGCTCGGCACCACGCGCTATGCCGAAGCGATCGACTTCTACCGTGCCGCGCTCGCGCCATTGGGCCTCGTGCTGCTGCGCGACACCGGCGCCGAAGCGGCCTTCGGCACGGAATCGCGCTGGTCGTTCTTCCTCTACCCGGCCGAAGCGCCGGTCACGGCTCGCGGTACGCACCTCGCGTTCGGCGCGCCGTCGCGTGCGGCCGTGGCGGCATCACACGAAGCTGCGCTGGCCGCGGGCGGGCACGACATCTTCACGCCACGCGAGCGGCCCGACATCAGTGCCACCTACTTCGGCGCGATGTTCAACGACCTCGACGGGCATCGCATCGAGGTGACGACCAACGCAGCCTGAGCACTGACTTGTCGCGCGCTACGGCGCGTCTTCATCGTCCGGCACGTCGAAGGCCCGCCAGTCGTGGTGCCAGTAGCGCCGCGCGATGTCGCGCCAGCAGCCTTGGGTGGTGCCCGCCCATTGCCAGGCACCGCACGACGCACTGAGCACCACGCGGACGCCGCGTGCGCGGTAGCGAGCCAGCACCTCACCCGCCGGGTGGCCGAAACGGTTGCGGTAGCCGGCCTGCACGATGGCCGTTTGCGGCTGCACGGCGTCGAGGAAGGCATCGGTCGATGACGTCTTGCTGCCGTGGTGCGGCACCAGCAGCACGTCGCTGCGCAGTGCTTCGCCATGAGCGGCCACCAATGCCGCCTCCTGCTCGCGCTCCACGTCACCGGCCAGCAGCGCGCTGGCTTGCGGCGTGCTCACCCGCAGCACGCAGCTCAGGCCGTTGGGCTTGAGGTTCGTGCGCGCATAGTCGGCCGGCTGCGGGTGCAGCACCTCGAAGCTCACGCCGTCCCAGGTCCATCGCTGACCCACCTCGCAGCGCGTGGGTGGCACGCCGGCCGCACGCAGGGGGTGGGCGTCTTCGAGTGAGCTCCACAGGCTGTCGGCCCGCACCACCTGCAGCAGCGAGGCAGCACCGCCCACGTGGTCGGTGTCGCGGTGGCTCAGCATCAGGCGGTCGAGCCGCATCTGCCCCTGGCCGCGCAACAGCGGCACGAGCACACGCTCGCCAGCATCGCTCTCGCGTGAATATTGCGGGCCGGTGTCGTAGAGCAGCGTGTGATGCGCCGTGCGCACGAGCACCGCGGTGCCCTGCCCCACGTCGGCCGCCAGCAGGTCGAAGCTGCCCAATGCCGGCCGCGGCACGGTGGGCGCCAGCAGCGGCAGCACCAGCGGCACTGCGAGCAAACGCAGGCGCCATGGCAGCGGCGCCACCGCCAACGCTGCGGCCGCCAAGCCGCTCGCCACGGCCCAGGCCGGCGCGGCCGCCACGTTCCAGGTGGCCCATGGCCACGACGCCAGCCAGCCGAGCACCCCACCCAGCCATTGCACCAGCCCCGCGCCCACGGCCCACAACGGCGGCAGCAGCACGCCGGCCAGGGCCAGCGGCGTGATGGCCAGCGTGACCAGCGGAATGGCCAGCAGGTTGGCCACGAAGCCGATGAGCGACACCTGCTGGAAGAACACGAGCGTCAGCGGTGCCAGGCCCACGGTGGCGATGACCTGCGTGCGCAGGCCGCCGTGCGCCAGGCGCAGCGCCGCTTGGGCCCAGCGCTGCCGGCGCGATGCGCCGTGCGCTTCAGGCCCGTCGTCGGCAGGCCCCTGCGCCCCGCTGCTCGCGAGCAGCAGCCCCACCGCCACGAACGACAGCCAGAACCCCGGCTGCAGCAAGGCCCATGGGTCGGCCAGCGTCACCACCACGGCGCTCGCGCCCCACACCAGCGGCCATGGCCAACGACGCCCCAGGCCGCCCGCCAGCGTGACGACGGCCAGCATGCAGACCGTGCGCTGCGCCGGCACGCCCCAGCCTGAGAACAGCGCGTACAGCACGGCCGCGCCCAGCCCGAGCCAGCGCCCGGCCGTGGCGGCGGGCAGCCAAAGCATCAAGCGCGTGGAGCGCCGCCAGCACCAGGCCGCCACGCCGCCCGCGAGCCACGCGAACATCGTGACGTGCAGGCCGCTGATGCTGATGAGGTGCGATACACCCGTGTTTCGGAACACTTCCCAGTCGTCGCGTTCGATGGCGGCTTGGTCACCAACGGCCAGCGCCGCCAGCACGCCGGCCGCGCGCGGGTCACTC
Source organism: uncultured Rivibacter sp. (assembly GCA_946480925.1). Next base: position 8,928 of record CAMLLU010000024.1, on the reverse strand, counting down.
ACCTGCCGCTCGATCGCATCGCGCACCTGCTGGCGCCAGCGGTCGAGGCGGTGGCCGGCCTGCTCGGCGAGCAACTGCGCCACTGCCCCGCGGTTGTTGCGCACGTAGCCGGTGGCGCGTATGCCCTGCTCGAACAGCCACAGCTCGTAGTCGAAGCCATGCGGGTTGAGGTTGCCGTGCGGCTGGCGCAGGCGCACGGTGAAGCGCCAGCGCTGGCCGGCGCGCAACTGCGCCTGTGGCAGGCCCTGCAGGTTCTCACCGCGCTGCACGGCATACCAGCCCAGCGACACGAGTTCGGGCACCACCACCGGCTGGCCGGCCTGGCTGGCGGCTTCCACTTCGAGACGGAAGCGCACGCCGTCGGCATGGAACTGCGGCAGGCTCGCCACCACGCCCACCACTTCGAGGTCTTGGCCTTCGAGCTGTGCGGGCAACGTTTCGCTGAGCCGTTCGGCGGCACGCCAGCCGGTCAAGCCCAACCCGAGCGCCAGGGCCGCGGCAATGGCCAGCCCGGTGCTCACCACCTTTCTGGAACGGCAAACCCATGCGAACGAGACCAGCACCGCGGCCGTGCCACACAGCGCCAGGTAGACCGCCTGGGGCCACAGCGCCCGCTGCTGCAGCTGGATGGCCGTGCCGGCCAGCAAAGCCAGCGCGGCAATCCACAACGCCCTACCCCGCCCTGCGTGCATTGAGCTCCCTTTGAGTGCCCCCGGACCTGCCGCTTCGCGTCAGCCCCCCGAAGGGGGTCAAGGAAACTTGGGAGCGGCCCGGCGTTTCCTTGAGAGGGGCGCTAGTTTGCCGCAGCGACGAATACACCTCGGTGCCGGACGCCCGCGGCCGCGTGCTGCTCCAGCCGCGGTGCGCTCACCTGGCGCCCCAGGGGCTGCGTGTAGGATCGCTGCTCCCTTCTCTCCCCCTGGTCTGCGCCCGCCGCGGGCGCCGGAGTCACACCATGTCGAAGATCGAAGCCACCCTCAAGGAACTGGGCATCACGCTGCCGCCTGTTGCGATCCCCGCTGCCGCCTACGTGCCCTTCGTGCGCACCGGCAACCTCGTCTTCCTGTCCGGCCACATCGCCAAGAAAGACGGCAAGCCCTGGGTCGGCCAGCTCGGCAAGGAGATCGACACCGAAACCGGCAAGCAGGCCGCACGTGCCGTCGCCGTCGACCTCATGGGCACGCTGCAGGTCGCCGCAGGCGGCCTCGACAACGTGGCGCGCATCGTCAAGCTGATGAGCCTGGTGAACAGCACGCCCGGCTTCACCGAGCAGCACCTCGTGACCAACGGTGCCTCGGAACTCTTCGCCCAGGTGTTCGGCGCCGAAGTGGGCTCGCACGCCCGCAGCGCCTTCGGCGTGGCGCAGATCCCGCTGGGCTCCTGCGTCGAGATCGAGTTGATTGCAGAACTCAAACAATGAACGTTCTTGTCAGAAGACCCGCGCTGGCGCTGGGTCTGATCGGCCTGCTGAGCCTGGCGGCAGTGGGCGCGGCGCTGGTGTCGCAGCACGTGTTCGGCATGAAGCCGTGCCCGTGGTGCATCTTGCAGCGCGTGATCTTTGCAGTGGTCGGCGTCGTGTGCCTCGTGGGTGCCGCGCTGCGCGCGCGCGTGGCGGTCAAGGGGGCCGGCTTCATGGCGCTGGTGCTCGCCGGCCTGGGCGCCGCGGCCGCGCTGTACCAGCATTTCGTGGCCGCCAAGTCGGCCTCATGCAACCTCACGCTGGCCGACCGCATCGTCAGCGGCACGCAGCTCGACGTGCTGCTGCCCGAAGTGTTCGAGGTGCGCGCCTCGTGCGCCGACGCCGCCGTCGACCTGATCGGCGTGCCCTACGAGTTCTGGAGCCTCGCGCTGTTCGTGCTCATCGGGCTGGCACTCGTGATGCTGGTGTTGCGCCGCAAGGCTTGATCTCCTTTCTGTTGGCGCCATGAGCGCTTCGTTCACAGCACTGATCGACCTGCCCGCGCGCCCCGGCGAGCCGCAGCGCCTTCGGCTCGCCTTCCATGCGCCACGTGCGTGGCTCGTGGCACGGTCGCCGGGCGAGGTGAAACCCCTGCTCGATGCCGCCGAGGCCCACGCCCACGCGGGGCGCTGGTGCGTGGGCTACGTGCGCTATGAATCGGCCGGCGCATTCGATGCCGCGCTCGTCACGCATTCGGCACAAGGCCCGCTGGCGTGCTTTGCCGTCTTCGACACGGCCGAAGACTGGCCCGTCGAAGCCGATGCCGGCCATGCGTTCGATGCGTGGCAGCAACCGCTCGCCGACGCCCAGTTCGCCGACGACGTGCAGCGCATCCGCGACTGGATCGCCGCCGGCGACGTCTACCAGGTCAACCACACCACACGGCTGCAAAGCCGCTTGAGCGGCGACCCGCTGGCCGCCTTTCGGGCCCTGCACCGTGGCCAGCCTAAAGGCTATGGCGTTTACCTGGCCCATGAAGCGACGCACGTGCTCAGCGTGTCGCCCGAGCTGTTCTTCGACTGGCGCGACGGGTTCATCACCACGCAGCCGATGAAGGGCACCGCCGCGCGCGGCAGCACGCCGGCCGCCGACGAACAGGCCGCTGCGGCACTGGCCTCAAGCGAGAAGGAACGCGCCGAGAACCTGATGATCGTGGACCTGCTGCGCAACGACCTGTCGCGCATCGCCACGCTGGGTTCCGTGCGCGTGCCGGCGCTGTTCGAGCTGCACGCGCTGCCCACCGTGTGGCAGATGACCTCCACCGTGACCGCGCATACGCGAGACGGCACGACGCTCGCGCAGGTGTTCGGCGCGCTGTTCCCCTGCGGCTCCGTCACCGGCGCGCCCAAGGTGCGCGCGATGCAGCTCATCCACACACTCGAACCCACGCCGCGCGGCGTGTACTGCGGCGCAGTGGGGGTGCTGCAGCCCGGCGGCGCGGCCACGTTCAATGTGGCCATACGCACCGTTGAGCTCACGCCGCAATCGCCCGGCCATTGGCAAGCCGCCTGCGGCGTAGGCAGCGCGATCACGGCCGATTCGCAGTCCGACGCCGAAGCTGCCGAGTGGCGCCACAAGCGGCGTTTTCTCGAACGCGCTGCCCGGCCGTTCGAGCTGCTCGAATCGCTGCGCATGCAAGACGGCCAGATCTGGCTGCTCGACGAGCACCTGCAGCGGCTGCGCCGCGGCGCAGCGCACTTCGGCCATGCGCTCGACGAGACACACGTGCTCACCACCCTGGCCCAGCTGGTGACGGCACACCCGCACGGCACCTTCAAGCTGCGCCTGCTGGTCGATGCATTCGGCACTGTGCGTGGCGAGGCCGCACCGCTGCAGCCCACAGCCACGCCGCTGCGCACCTCGCTCGCCCGTTCGCCCATCGACAGCCACGATGAGTTCCTGCGCCACAAGACCACGCGCCGTGACGCCTATGCTGCCTTCGCGCCCGACGCGGGCTGCTTCGACACGCTGCTGTGGAATGCGGCCGGCGAGCTCACCGAGTTCTGCAACGGCAACCTCGCCTTGTGCATGGAAGGCCGCTGGCTCACGCCGGCACTCGATGCCGGCCTGTTGCCCGGCAGCTACCGTGCGCGGCTGCTCGCGCACGGCGTGCTGCACGAAAGCCGGCTGGTGCTGGGCGACCTGCAACGCGCCGAAGCCGGCGCCTTCTTCAACAGCGTGCGCGGCTGGCTGCCGCTGGATCTTTCCGCTTTGCGCTGCGACATGACAACGCCACGGGCTCAGGAGTAAGCTGAAGCGTCCCCGTTGCCAAGTCCTGGAGGAGCAGCACCGCCATGACACCCTTGCATCAGTACTGGAGCCGCTGGATGGAAATCGCCAGCCAGGCGCCCGAGGAAGTAGCCCGCCGCGTGGACTTGATGACACGTGCGCCGGGCTCGTCGCTCTCATTGGCCGATTCACAGCGCGTGATGTTCGAGAACTGGGCCAGCGCCAGTGAAGCCTGGTGGTCGTGGTGGAAGGCCGCCCACGCGATGCATTGGCCCAGCATGCCGTGGCCGCCAGCCGGCGTGGTGGCCGCCCCACCCAGCGCTGAAGCGGCAGCAGAGGCGTCCCCGGCCGAACGCAAGCCCAGGGCATCGGCGGAGTCGGTGGCGGCCGCCCACGCGCCCGCATCGCGGCGCAGCAAGGCAAGCGCCAGGCACGCGCGGCACCGCTGAAATACAGCCGGACACCTGTGCCCGCCCTCGCGAGGGGGCTTGCCATGCCGTGAGTAGCCCCGCAGCGCAGCTCGCCTAAGCTGGCTCATCCCCTTTACGGACTGGAGCCGCGTGATGCTGAAACATTGGCAGCGCTACCTGACCCATCAATGGGACATCGCTACCCACGCGCCGCAGGTGATCACGCACCGCCTCGGCCAGATGGCACGCAAACCCACCGCGAGCAAGACGCTGGTCGAGTCGCAGCGCATGGTGTGGGAGAAATGGGCCGCCGCCAACGAGTCGTGGCTGGCCTTCTGGACTTCCATGCACAAGTCGGCACGCTGGCCGACGCCCGGCAACCCGCTGCGCCCGCTCACCCCGGCCAAGGCCCACGCGCAGGCCCAGCGTGCTGCCGTGCAGACCTTGCGTGCCGCCGGCCTGGCGCTGCACCCGGTGAGCAAGCGTGTGAAGGCCAATTCGAAGCGGCTGGGGCCCAAAAAGCGCTGAGTTTCACGAAACGGCGGGCGGCACAACGGCGGGCGGCACAACGGCGGGCTTAATTGGCCGCCGCAGTTGCCGATATTCCGGTGATCGAGGCATACCCCGGGTCGCGAGACTCGGGGCAGCACCGCCTCGCGTATCCCCGGAGATCCCTGCCATGCGCATTCCGTCTTTCAAGTCGATGTCGATCGCCGCACGATTGACGCTGGGTTTCGTGAGCGTGCTCGTGCTGCTGGCCGGTGTGGCCGCCACCAGCCAGGTTGCCATGCGCGTGGTGGGCGGGCGCATGCAGCAGATCGTGGAGGTGAACAACCTCAAGATCGAGCTGGCCAGCACCATGCTCAACAGCATCAACCAGATCGGCCTGCACACGCGCACCGTCGCGCTGCTGTACGACGCCAAGCAGATCAAGCAGGAATCCGAAGCTGCCGAGGCCGCGGGCGCTGCCTACCTGAAGGCCGAGGCGGAGCTGAAGGCCGTGCTCGACGGCAAGGGCTCGACCGACACCGAGCGCCAGCTGTTGGCCGACATGGCCGCCGAAGCCAGGAAGGCCATTCCGGCATTGAAGGCCGTGGTCGAAAAAGGCGTGGCCAGCGACAACGTGGCGGCGGTGCAGATCCTCACCGACACGGCCGGCCCCACCGAGCGGACCTGGCGTGCCAAGGTCACAGAATTTGCAGCACTGCAGACGCGCCTCATCGACGAAGCCACCACCGCCGCGGCCGCCACCAAGCGCAATGCTTCCGCCGCCGAGCTGGCCATGGTGCTGGCAGCCCTGGCCGTGGGTTCGCTGATCGCCTGGCGCATCACCCGCGGCGTCACACGGCCGCTGGGCCGCGCGGTGGCCGTGGCCGAGCGCATTGCCGAGGGGGATCTCACCTCGGAAGTGGTGGCCGAGCACAACGACGAAACCGGCCGCCTGCTGCAGGCCATTGCCACGATGCAGGCGCGCCTGAGCACGCTGGTGAGCCAGATCCGCCTGTCGGCGGATTCCATCCAGACCGCAAGTTCCGAGGTCGCCTCTGGCAACCAGGACCTGAGCCACCGCACCGAGCAGGCGGCGAGCAACCTGCAGCAGACCGCAAGCTCCATGGAACAGCTCACCGGCACGGTGAAGCAAAGCGCCGACTCCGCACGGCAAGCCAACCAGCTGGCGGCTTCGGCCGCCGAGGTGGCAGCGCGGGGCGGTGCCGTCGTCTCCGAGGTGGTGACGACGATGGACGACATCACCGCGAGCTCGAAGAAGATCGCCGACATCATCGGGGTGATCGACGGCATCGCCTTCCAGACCAACATCCTCGCCCTCAACGCCGCGGTGGAAGCCGCGCGCGCCGGCGAGCAGGGCCGCGGCTTCGCGGTCGTGGCCAGCGAGGTGCGCGGCCTGGCGGGCCGCTCGGCCCAGGCGGCCAAGGAGATCAAGAGCCTGATCGGTGCGAGCGTGGAGCGCGTGGAAACCGGCTCACGCCTGGTGGGCGACGCCGGCACCACGATGAAGGAGATCGTGGGCTCGGTGCAACGCGTGTCGCACATCATTGCCGAGATCACCGCCTCTGCCGCCGAGCAGAGCGAGGGCATCGGCCAGGTCAACACCGCCGTGAGCCAGCTCGACCAGATGACGCAGCAGAACGCCGCGCTGGTGGAGCAAGGCGCTGCCGCTGCGGAAAGCCTGCGCGAGCAGGCCGAGCGGCTGGCGCAGATGGTGGGGACGTTCCGCGTGCATTGACGACACCCGGCCCTGCGCGGCGCCAGCTCGCGCCCCTTCAAGCGAACGCGGCGGATCCGGCTTTGCCGGTCCGCTCGCGTTGCCCCCTTTGAGGAGGCGGCCGTCAGGCCGTAGGGGGTGGGCTAGCATCAGTCGATGCGCATACTCATCATCGGCGGCGGTGCCATCGGGTCGGCCACCGCCCTGTTCCTCAAGCGCCTGGGCGGCTCGCAAGTCGACGTGCAGGTCGTCGAGCGCGACAGCACCTATTCGCGCGCGTCATCGGCCTTGTCGGCCGGCTCCATCCGACAGCAGTTCTCGACACCGCTGAACATCGCGATGTCGCGCTTCGGCTTCGAGGTGATCGGCCATGCGCAGGAGTGGCTGGCGGTGGACGACGAGCCTGTCGATCTGGGCTTCGTGCCATCGGGCTACCTGTTCCTGGCCACCGAAGCCGGGCGGCCTGTGCTGGCCGCGAATCATGCAGTCCAGACCCGTGCTGGCGCCGAAGTGCTGTGGCTGGACCCCAGCGAGCTCGTGCAACGCTTCCCATGGCTTTCAGCCACCGGCCTGGCCGCGGCCACGCTGGGCCTTGCGCGCGAGGGCTGGTTCGACGGCTATTCATTCACGCGCGCCTTGCGCCGCAAGGCCACGTCGCTCGGCGCCCGGTTCCGCAACGCCACGGTGGCTGGCCTGCAGTGCGAAGGTCAACGCGTCGTCGCAGCGCAACTGGACGATGGCTCCCGCCTGGCGGCAGACGTGTTCGTCAACGCCGCCGGCCCCTGGGCTCGCGAGGTTGGCGCGATGTGCGGCGTGCAGCTGCCGGTGCACGCCCGCCGCCGCACGGTTTTTTCGCTCAGCTGCCCCACCCCGCTGCCACGCACGCCGCTGGTCATCGACCCCAGCGGCGTGTGGTTCCGCAGCGAAGGCTCTGGCTTCATTGCCGGGTGGTCGCCCGGCGCAGGCCAGAGCGACCCGGACGACCTGCCGCTCGATGCGGACCTCGCGCTCTTCGACGAAGTGCTGTGGCCCGCGTTGGCCGAGCGCGTGCCGGCCTTCGAGGCGCTGCGCGTGGAGCATGCGTGGGCGGGCTACTACGAAGTGAACCCGTTCGACCACAACGCCTGGATCGGCCCGCACCCCGAGATGGCGAACTTCGTTCTCGCCAACGGCTTTTCAGGCCACGGCCTGCAACACGCACCAGCCACCGGCCGTGGGCTGGCCGAATGGTTGCTGCACGGGCGCTACGAAATGCTGGATCTTTCGCCGCTGCACATGAGCCGTTGGCTGCGCAACGAGCCTTATGTGGAGCGCAACGTCATCTGAAGAACAGCAGCCGCGTGAGGAAGGTGTAGTCGGCTTCCGCCCACATCAGCCCCACCAGCACCAGCAGCGCCAGCGGCGGCACGAGGATGGCGTAGATGAGTGACAGCCGCTCCCAGGCCATGTGCATGAACACCGCGACGATGAGCCCGGCCTTCAGCAGCATGAAGACGACGATGAGGCCCCAGCGCAGCAGGCCCTGGAAGTGGAAGTAGTCCACCAGGTAGGACAGCGTGCTCAGCACGAACAGCAGCAGCCAGATCTTGAGGTACAGCCCCACCGGGTGTTGCTGGTGTTGCTGGTGCTGGCCTTCCTCATGCTCTGCGTTCGAGGCTTCGGTGGCAGCGACGGAATGATTCATGGCGACTCACCTCACCACAGGTAGAAGAACGCGAAGATGAACACCCACACCAGGTCCACGAAGTGCCAGTACAGGCCGGCGATCTCGACGATCTGGTAGTTGCCCGTCTTTTCGTAGTCGCCGCGCCAGACCTTCCACGCGACGACGAGCAGGTAGATCACGCCGCAGGTGACGTGCAGGCCGTGAAAGCCGGTGATCATGAAGAAGCTGGAACCGAACTGCGCCGCACCCATCGGGTTGCCCCAGGGGCGCACGCCTTCGAGGATGAGCTTCGACCACTCGAAAGCCTGCATGGCCACGAAGATCTCGCCGAACACGGCGGTGGCCACCATCAGCGCTGCCGCGTTGTAGCGGTCGCGCCGGTAGGCGCAGTTCACCGCCATGGCCATGGTGCCGCTGCTCGTGATGAGCACGAAGGTCATGATGGCGATGAGCAGCAGCGGCACGTCGGCGCCGCCCACGTGCAGCGCGAACACCTCGCTCGGGTTGGGCCAGGGCACGGTTGTGGCCGCCCGCACCGACATGTAGCCGGTGAGGAACGTGCCGAACACGAACGTGTCGCTGAGCAGGAAGATCCACATCATGGCCTTGCCCCACGAGACGTGGAAGGCCTGCTGGTCGGACGACCAGTCGGCGATCAACCCTCGCAGGCCCGGCGTCGGCGCGACCTGTGCGGCCGGGGGCACTGGCATCGTTGCACTCATTTCAGTTTTCCATGGCGCAGCAGTAGCACCCGCGACGTATGAAACGGGATTCAACAGCCTTCACCGCGCTCGCTGCGTCTGCGCGGTGAATGAATTGGGGTTTCACTTCAGTGCTCCATGACGCAAAGCGTCTTCCGCGACGCATGAACCTCTGCGCCGCGTCCAGCGGTCGCCGCCCAGCGGTCGCCGCCCAGCGGTCGCCGCCCAGCGGTCGCCGC
>CAMLLU010000023.1 GCA_946480925.1 uncultured Rivibacter sp. | reverse complement strand
ATGTCATCCCAGTGATAGGTACCGTTCTTTGTTGAGCGCCCTGTGAGCCATTCCATGATGCTCTTTGTTGAAGGACCACTCTCTCCGGTCATGTTGCGGTAGTCCTGTCCGAGATACCGCTCCATAAACAACTTCTCAGCCTCTGCCCTCGACTTGACCGTTACTTTTGCAGCGCCTTCATCTAATGCCTTGCCAGCTTGATTTGCTGTAGAACCGCACCACCCCCAAGGGTCCACCCACCTCGTCGGATTCGGCGCATAGGCATAGAGGTTTTCGCCCCCCACCAACCCGATCGGATCCTGGCTGATGAACCGCCCCACATCGGGGTCGTAGTACCGGAAGGTGTTGTAGTGCAGCCCCGTGCTGTCGTCGGCGTACTGCCCCGGGTAGCGCAGCGGCTGCTCGATGCGCGCCTCCAAGGCCTGCACCGTGTCCGGCCGCACCTTGCCCCACGCGCTGTACTCGCCCGCCCACGCCAGCTCGCCCTGTTCGTCGGTCACCTCCAGCGGCGCGCCCACGAGGTCGGTGTGGAAGTGCAGCACCTTCGGTCGGGCCTGCTGCTTCACCTCGTGCGGCGTGCCCTGCGCGTCGAACACGTACTGGTGTTCCATCGGCCCCACGTACTGGTCCACCCGCGCCATCGGCGTGTACGGGCTGTCGGGGCTGTAGACATAGTTGGACAGTCCGCTGTCGCGCAGCTCCTGCACCATGCGCAGGCCTTGCCAGACGAAGCGACGGGTGTTCTCGTGGCGGGCCATGCCGCCCGCTTCGGTGCGGCATTCGTGCCGCGCCGTGCGCCGGCCCAGCGCGTCATATTCGAAGCGTGTCTCCACCACGCGGCCACCGGCCGCTTCGGTCCTCACCGCCAGCAACCGGTTCTCGGCGTCGAACGTGAAGTGCTGCGTCTGCCTGGGTCCGCTGCGCTTGGTCTTCAGGTTGCCCCAGGCGTCGTACTCGAAGCGGATGTCCTGCCACGTCTGCAAGCGGTTGCCCCGCACGCGACCGCCGCTCTTGCGCTGCACTTCGTCGAGCAGGTTGCCCGCGGCGTCCCACGCGAACTGCTCCAGCCCGCTGCGCCCATCCGGGCGCGACCGCTGCAGCAACTGGCCCGCCGGGTCGTACTGGAAGCGCCAGGCGCCGCGGGTGCTGTCGGTCTGTTTCGCCAGTTCGCCCTCGGCGCTGTAGCGGTAGGTGCGCCACAGCTGGCCCTGTTGCGGTCCCAGCGTGTTGGGGTCCGTCGCGGCCGACTGCCACGTCGTGCGGCCCAGCGTGTCGTAGCCCAGCCCCAGCGTCAACCGCCCCTGCGTGCGCAGCACCTCGCGGTGCAGGTCGTCGCGTTCGATGTCGGCCACGACCTGCTCGCCGCAGCGCACCTGGTGCACGTGGCCCGAGCCGTAGCTCAGCCAGGCGATGCGCTGCTCGTTGGGCAGGTCCAGCGCTGTCATATGGCCCAGCGCGTCGAACTCGTAGCCCACGATGCCGTCGCGTCCCTGCTCGGCGAGGAGCCGGCCGGCCTTGTCGTGCTGGAAGCTCACGGTACTGGCGTTCACGCCCAGCGCCTTGCCGGCCTCGGTGGGCCGCTTCTGCACTTTCAGCAGGCGGTCGCCGTCGTCCCAGGTGTAGGCGGTGGTGCCGGTGTCGGTACGGTGGCCCAGCAGCCGCCCGGCCGCGTCACGCTCGAAGTGCATCGTGCGTTCGGGCCGCTGCGGTGCTGCGCCCACGTCCAGCTGCGCCAGCGCCTGGCCGAAGGCGCCGTAGCGCAGCCTGCGCTGCACGCCGTCCGGGCGGGTTTCCTGCACGAGGCGGTCGCCGCTGTCGTACTCGAAGGCGTAGGCCCCGCTGGCGCTGGCCAGCGCGATGAGCCGGCCCTGCGGGTCGTAGCGGTAGTCGAGCTGGCGGCCGGCGGCGTCGATGGCCTGGACCACCTGGCCGCGGGCGTTGCGCAACCAGCGGCGGACATGGCCGGCGCGGTCGTGGTGGGTGATGAGCAACCCGGCGGCGTCGTATTCGAAGGACTCCTGGCCACCATCGGGCAGCTCGACGGCGCTGGCCTGCCCCGTGGGCAGGCGCTCGATGCGCGTGGTCTGGTCGAGCGCGTTCGTCGCCGCCACCAGGTGGCCGAACGCGTCGTACTCGTAGCGTGTGGTCTTGCCCGAGCAGTCGGTGTAGGCGGTGAGCTGGCCGCTGCGGCTCCAGCGCAAGGTCTTCTCGCCGCCCTTGGCGTCGATGCGGGCCATGGGCAACGGGCTGGCCGAGCCTTCCGGGTACCGGTAGCGTTCTTCGTGGCCCAGCGGGTCGATGGTCTTGAGCAGGCGGCCGAGATGGTCGTATTCGGCTTTCCATTCGCTGCCATCCGCCAGCGTCACGGCTTCGGGCCGCAGGCTGTTGCGGTGGTAGCGCGTGGCCGTGGTACGGCCGAGCACGTCGGTCTCGGCCACGATGCGCCCCGCGTCGTCGTAGTCGAGCAGGACTTTGCGCTCCTGGCCTTCCTCGGCGGGCAGCTGCAGCACCGTGGGCTGGCCCGCGTCGTTGTACTCGGTGCGGTAGCACTGGCCATCCAGGTCGATGCATTCGACGATCTGGTAGTGCGGGTCGTAGGTCCATTGTCCGGTGCGGCCGAGCTCGTCGGTCACACGGGTCTGGCGGGCCTCGAGGTCGTAGCGGAACACGGCTTGCTCGCCTTCGCTGGTGCTGGCGCGCACCACACGCGGCTGGCCGCCGATGTGCTGCCATGCATACGAGCAGGTGAAGCCGAGCGCGTTGGCATGGGAGGTCATCAAGCCGTCGGCGTATTCGAAGCGGCGTGTCACCTGGCCGCGCGCATCGGTGACGCTGGCCAGGCGGCCGTCGGTGTCGTAGCCGTAGCGCACGACCGCGTGGCGCTTGCCCTCGTGCACGAGTTCGATGTCGGTGAGCCGGCCCTGCGTCTGGAGGTAAGACAGGCGCAGTTCCTGACCGCCGCTGCTGACGATGCGGCGCACGTGCTCGCTGTGGTGGGCGCGTTCGAACGTCAGCCACTGGCCGCTCTGGTCTTCGATGCGCTGCAGCAGTGCCGTGTCGTCGGCCTCGCCCCACTCCATCTCGCCGAAGTCGTAGTAGGTCTCGCTGAGGTCGTGGAGGATGTAGCGGCCGGTGGTGGTGCAGACGAGGTACTTCTGCTCGGTTTCGCTGAAGGTGCTGTGGCCGGGGGGCACGAGCGGGAAGCCGCTCTCGCGGCCTTGCGCGTCGATGAGCCACACGTGGCCGCCGCGGCGTTCGAGCCGCAGCTCCCAGGGCAGCACCCAGCCCGGGCCCAGTGCACCCACACGCGTGAGGTTGCTGGCATAGAAACGGCCGCACTCCAGCGGCACGGGGCTGGGCAGGACGTAGTCGAGCTCGTCCGTGGCGAGCAGCAGCTTGCGGCCGGTGGTGACGTCCACCGGGTGGCCGAACAGGCCACCGTAGACACGCTGCACCGCCGGGCCGATGACGGCGCGGCCGACGGCTTCCCCGATGGCGAAGCCGCCGGTGAACTTCGCGGCACACGGCAGCATGGCCCGCGAGAAGCCGCCGGCGGCCTTGAGCATGCCGGCCAAGCCGCCGACCAGGCCAGCCAGCGCGAAGCCCCAGTCCACCGCAGTGCGCAGCCAGTCGGGCACTTCGCCTTGGACCGGAAGGTAACGCACGGTGCCGCCGCCGACGAAGGTGTTCTCGGAGCCGGCATCGATCTTGGCGTCGCAGGTGGTGGCGTCGCCTTTGCGGGCCGCCGGCAGGCGGTTGTAGAAGACGTTGCCCGAGCCGTCGGCTATCACGTGGGTCGGGTTGTCCTTGCTGCACGAGACGGTGCTGGCCGTGGCGAAGGCGGCGGGCTTGCCGTTGATAAAGACGTTCGGCGAGCCGGTGTTGATGGCACCGCTGGGTGAACTGAACATTCGCCCTATCGCTTCGCCGAGGCCGAGGATGGCCGAGGCACCGATGCCGGCGGCCAGTCCGGCCAGCAATGCGACGCCGAAGCCGCAGGTGAAGGTGGCGAAGGCGACGGTGGCAATCAGCGCGATGCCGATGACGGCGCCGGCCAGGAAACCAGCGAGCGCGCTGGTGTGGGCGATGGGGTCGCCCAGGCGGGCAGCTTCTCCCATGGTCAGGCTCCGTCGTTGGAGGGGGCGGCAGTCTCGGGGGCGGCGGGCGGCTGGTAGCTGGCCAACCACTCGGCCCACAGCTGCTCGAACTCGACACGAAAACCGTTGAGGCTGGACGCGGTGAACACGAGCACGCGTGAGGGCGCCACTTCGAAGGCGGCCTGGCGCTGGTGGACCAGGAGCTTGCCGTTCTTGTACGAGGCGTCGATGCGTTCACCGGTGAGGGCGGTGGTCTCGTCGGCGCCGAGCCGCACCGGCTCACGAACGATGACGCGATGGCCGGCCAGCTGGGATTTGAGCAGGCCGAGCTGGCGGTCGACGTAGGTGACCAGGGTCTCGCCGGGCTTCATCCAGTCGCGTGCAATGCTGAGGTTGGGCTGGACCTGGGTGTTGGCCGGCACCAGGACGTTGCTGGTGCGGTCTTCGTAGCCGGGTGGCAGCTGCACGCTGCCTTCGGTGAAGAGAACGCGCGGTGCGTCGGCGACCGGCTGTTGCGCGGTGGGGGTGGACTCGCTCATGGGTTGATGTCCACCTTGCCGGAGCCCTTGACGGTGACGGTCACGCCCTCGAGCAGGATGGAGCCGTCCTGGCTCATGTGCAGCGTGCTCTGGCCGACCTTGAGGATGATGTCGGTCGAGGCCTCGAGCATGATGTGCTGGGTCTGGGCCGCCACTTCGTAGCAGGTCTTGGCGACGTGCTGGATGCCTTCGGTCTCGGAGGTGAGCTGGACGGCCTTCTTGACGGTGGTGACCTGGGTGCCGGTGGTGACGGCGATGGTCTGCTGCGGGCCTTCGACGACCGTGCTGTCGTTGTTCAGCACGGTGCGCACCATGTCTTTCTGCGAAAAGATGTTGATGAGCTCCTGGCCGGCCTTGTCGTGGATGACCATCTCGCAATGGCCGCCACCGCCCGGCGACGAGCGGGTCTGGATGCCGGTCTGGTGGGCCGCTTCCGGGAAGCCCCAGGCCGGCAGGTTGTGTTCGTTGTAGACGCACCCGGTGACGATGGGCCGGTCGGGGTTGCCGTCGAGGAAGTTGACGATGACTTCCTGGCCGACGCGCGGAATGCCGATGAAGCCGTAGCCGTTGCCGGTCCAGGCCGACGAGACGCGTATCCAAGCGGACGACTTTTCGTTGTATTCGCCGACGCGGTCCCAGTGGTACTGGACCTTCACCCGGCCGTATTCGTCCGTGTAGATTTCTTCGCCTTCAGGGCCGACGACGATGGCGGTCTGCGGGCCGTGGATTTTGGGGTCGAAGCTGTTGTATTCGCGCCCGGGCCGCCATGGGATGGTCTTGCGGATGCAGCTGAGCTTGTTCTTGTAGTAGGCGGTGTCGCCACGGCCTTGCAGGTAGTTGTTCTGCGCTTCGTGGCGGACTTCGAGCACGAGGAACTCGCCGGGCTCGGCTTCGTTGCTGGCGGCGTGGGCGTCGAAGTGGCCGGTCAAGGTGAAGGAACGGCCGGGCTGGAGGTAGCGGTCGTTGCCGTCGGCTTCGAAGTGTTTGCCGCCGGCCTCGATTTCTTCCATGCGCTGGCGTGCCAGGCGGTCGCCGTGCGCGGCGTCCTTGAAGCCGTAGGCGCCGGCGTATTCGTAGAGCTCCTTGTTGAGCACCTGGCCCTGCTGGTTCAAGGTGGGCACGCCCACGTGCATGGGGCGGGGGTTCTTGAAGTCGAAGGCGGCCATGCTGACGCTGGCCTGCACGATGCGGCGCACCGGGGTCCAGTTGCGCAGGCCGTCCTCTTCCTTGGAGCCGGTCTCGGCCTGCCAGGGCACTTCGTCATCGGGGCCGTCGATGGGCTGGGCGACGGTGCTGTTGTCGCCGAGCACGAGCGTGTGGCCGTCGGCACGGTGCTCGTAGTGGTAGTGCCAGCCGCGGGCTTCCCAGCGGCGGTGCAGGTAGTTGTAGTCGGTCTCGTCGAACTGGCAGGCGCAGGTCATCGGCTCGTCGGGGCCGGTGAGCTGGACGCGCCAGTCGGCAAGGTCGTAGTCGCCGAAGACGTCTTCGGTCTGCTGTTCCAGCGTCTTGTCGTGGAACAGGTAGTTGTCGTGCTGCAGCCGCAGGTAGGCCAGCCACGGCAGCAGCACCATGTTGTAGAAGGCAAGGTTGCCGTCGGTCTTGACGAGGCGGAACTCGAAGACGTAGCCGTTGAAGTAGCGCATCTCGCCGTCCGGGCGCACGAGTTGGACGGTGACGTTCTTGCCCTGCATGTCCTTCAGCGGGATGCGGGCGTCGTCGGACAGCACCTCCACCGTGAACACGAAGTCGCGCGAGAGACCTTCGTAGGCGTCCAGGCGTTGCGCCAGCAGGGTGGCCTTGGGGCCGTCCTTGCGCGGGAAGTCGAGCACGAGCAGGCGGGCATTCTGCTGGCCGTTCAGCAAGGCCTGTATCGCCGCGAGGGCGTCGTTCAGGTTGGTCATTTGTGTTCTCCCTGGAGTCGCTGTCAGCTCATCGAGGTGCTGACAGCAGGCGGATGACTTGGTCGTGGCCGCCCATGGCGGCGAGGCCCAAGGCTGTGTCGCCAGACAGCGTGGCGGCACGTTGGTTGGCCCCCGCGTCGAGCAGCCACTGGACGGCGGCCGCATTGCCGGCCCGGGCGGCCATCATCAATGGCGTGTGGCCGGTGGACGAGGTGGCGTCGATGCGACCACCCCACACGACGAGCGTACGAGCCACCTCGACTGCACGTGCGTGGTCGCGTTCAGTGCCAAGCAGCACCATCAGCGGTGTCGCGCCAATGAGCGTGTCGCCCACGTTGGGGTCAGCGCCTCGCACGAGCAGCGGCTCGACGAGCGCATGGCGTCCCACCACGATGGCAGTCAGCAGCGGTGCGTTGTCGTCGACCGATTTGGCCGAGACGTTCGTCCCAAGCGCGATGAGGCGCAAGGCGACGGCGTCGTCGACCGGCGCGCCCAGCGCGAAGTTCAACGCGGTCATGTGCACCGTGGCGCCGTGCGCCTCAATGGGAAGCACCAGGTTCGGGTCGAGCCCCGCACGAATGGCCGCCGTCAGGCCGTCGACATTGCCCGTGACTACCAACGTAGCCATCAACTCGGCACGGGCAGCCTCTTGCATGCCGGCAAGCGCGGCAGGAGTCAGCCACGGTTGAAGCGCGCGGTTGTCCGCCTTCAGCGCGGCGCGCTGGAGCGCGGGCGGAAGAAGGGTCGCCTGCTGGTCTGCGGTGTTGTCAGTGCCCTTGCCGGTGGCCCCCGCATCTCGCAGATAGGCTGCGACATCCGGCTGTCCCAGCCTCACGGCGAGGTCGAGCGGATGCTGTCCCTCGACGCGCAGGTCCGGCTTTGCACCTCCGCGAACCAGCGTCTTCACAACAGGCAAGCCGGCACCAGTACTGATGGCGTACAGCAGCGGGCTCGGAGCAGAAGGACCATCTGGCCCTTGCCTGCCCGGCAGCACGTGATTGGGGTCGATGCCCCATTCCAGCAGCGCCGCGACCGTGTCCGGCTTGCCTTCGGCAATGGCGATACGCATTAGCGCCGCACGACCGATGGCGTTGACGTCCTGACGTGTCCTGGTCGAGAGCGCCTTCCTCAGTTGCGCGGCTTGGCCTGATTTGATGAAGGCGGCGAGCTCCCGATAGTCGGGCGGCTGCGCCTGAAGGAAGCTCGTCTGCCAGGCAAAGACCAGTGCCAGCAAGGTCGAACGCCAGCGCCGCATCAACGCCCCTTGCCTGAGGCGAACAACTTCACGATGGCCGAATGCCCGTTGGCCTCGGCGACATCGGACGGCGTGCGGCCCTGTGCGTCACGGAGCGAGGTGTTGGCGCGACGGGACAGCAGGTACTTGGCCAGCTCGACCTTGCCGGTCTCGGCGGCCACATGGAGCGCAGTCTGGTCCGCGGGCGGCAAGCGCGCATCGACGGGATAGCCTGCCTCCAGGAACAGTCGGGCGAAGGCCACGGCGTCTGCGTCACGTTGGGTCAGTGCCGAGGCCGGCAGCAGGTAGAGGAACGGCTGTGTCGGAGAAGGAACTGTTGCGCCGTGCGAGACGAGCTGGCAGGCAAGGTCAGAGCGCGTGAGTGATATCGCCAGTTCGAAGGCCGTCTCTCCTTGACGGCCAGCCTGATTGACGTCGGCTCCGACCGCCAGCAGTTCCTGCACCGCGCTCCAGTTGCCGACGCCAACGGCATGCGTCAACGCTGTTGCACCGTGTTTGCCACGCTGCGCGTTCGGGTCGCCATGTCCTAGTGCCGCTCGCAACGCAGCACGGTCCGTAGTCGTTGAAATCGTGCGAAGCACCACGTCATCGGGCAGCCGCGCCTTGGGCCCAGGCGGCGTGAAGACCCTCTCTGCAACATGCGCGCACACCGGGGCCATGTACTCAGCAGGAGTTGCAGCCTGCGTGAGTGACACGCTCAGCATGGCAGCACCGGTCAGCAAAGTCATCAGCGCGACGGCGTAAAGGCATCGTGCCATCAGCGCCCCTCCGCCCGCGCCTTGCCGGCACGAATCATCTCGATGACTTTGTCGAATTCCTTCGCTGCCATCATCCTAGGCAGCATATAGGCCTCGTATTGGTCCAGGATGCCCTGCTCCTCCAGGTCACGCGCCAGTCTTTGGCCTTGGATGTACGAGATGCCTGCAAGGGTTTCGACTCGCAGTGCACCGATGCCAAGGTCAACCACTGGTCCCACCGCACGCACGACGGTGCCGCCTGCGGCGGCGCGCAACCCGGAGTTCGCCATCTCCAGCTCCTTGGCGGCCGCCTTGGCAGCGGCTGCCGCTTTCGGGTCTTCCACCTTCAGGTACTGACCGAGGCGGGAGTTGGAATGGGTCGTTGCCTTGCTTGGCAGCGTCGATGCTTTGGTGCCGAGCACGTCGGCATACGGACCGAAGCGGTCCCGCTTCATCAGGTCCTTCAGCGTCGATTCCATCCACTTCTCGACGCTGCCGGTGAACTTGCCGGTCGCCAAGCCCACACCGGCGCCGAGCAGGTTGCTGCCGGCCTTGATGCCGAGAGCGGTCTCACGCAGAGGGCGGAACTGCGGGTGCTTCTGCAGCTTCAGCCAGGTTTGCGGATCCTCCCGGCGCAGCTCATGCATCACATGATCGAACCGGATGGGGCTGTTGTGCCGCAGGTAGTCGAGATAGTCCAGGTAGTCCGCGACCTTCGGGATGCGTTTCTGCGCTTCGCGGATCAGCGTCTCGGCCTGCTTGACGTCGTCCTGCTTCGACTCACCAGGCCGCACGGCTTCAACTTGACCGGCACCGGACGGCACGTCGGTGTATTCGACGCTGCCGTCTTCTCGGATGACTTTGTAGAGCCCCATGGCCGCTGCTCAGCTTGCCTTCCGACGTGCGTCGAGGAGATGACTAGCGTTTGCGGCACCACGTCGCTGCGACGCGGTCGGCGAATCTTTGTTGGCCATGGAACTCCCTGTGTGTCCCCTGCGCTCTTTGGCGCCAATTGGGTCGGGAGTTTATCGGTCGTGTGATGGAGTTCTCGTGGACATCCCCTCTCCGGAGGGAGTCGGATTTGTTTCGCTTTGTGAGTACTTTCATTGCAGGCCGCCATCAATGCGTTCATGGCTGCCATCCTTCACTCCTGCGGCTTCGCCGCCCGCAGCCGATAGGCCAGCTGCGCGCGCGTGAGGCCCAGCAGCCGCGCCGCGGCCGAGAGGTTGCCGCCCGCTTGCTGCACGGCTTCCTGCATCAGCTGCTGCTCGATGCCGTGCAGCGACACGCCTTCGCGCCCCGGCTCGGCCAGGCGCTGCAGCAGCGGACCCTGCACAGGATCCGCGCCGGCCTCGTGCGGCGCAGGCTCGTCTGCCTGCGCATGGCTGGCCAGCACGCCGCCCGATGCGCCCAGTGAATAGGCCTCGCCGAGCTGTTCGCGGCGCAGCAGGTGCGGCAGGTCGATCACGCCCTTGTCTTCGGCGCCGATCACGCCGCGCTCCACCATGTTCTGCAACTCGCGGATGTTGCCGGGGAAGTCGTAGTTCAACAGCGCCCTCACCGCGCGCGGCGTGAAGCCCAGCACCTCGCGGCCGTGCAGGCGGCTGTAGCGGTGCATGAAGTAGTTCATCAGAAGCGGTATGTCGTCGCGCCGCTCGCGCAGCGGCGGCAGGTGGATGGGAAACACCGCCAGGCGGAAGTACAGGTCCTCGCGAAAGCGCCCGGCCTTCACCTCGGCCTGCAGGTCCACGTTGGTGGCGGCCACCACGCGCACGTCCACCTTGATGGGCCGCGTGCCGCCCACGCGTTCGATCTCGCCCTCCTGCAGCGCGCGAAGCAGCTTGCCCTGCCCCACCAGGCTCAGCGTGCCGATCTCGTCGAGGAACAGCGTGCCGCCGTCGGCGCGCTCGAAGCGGCCGGGCCGAGTGGCCACCGCGCCGGTGTAGGCGCCGCGTTCCACGCCGAAGAGTTCGGCTTCGATGAGCGTGTCGGGAATGGCCGCGCAGTTCAGCGCAACGAAGGGTTGCGCCTTGCGCGGGCTGATGCGGTGGAGCATGTCGGCGAACAGCTCCTTGCCCACACCCGACTCGCCGGTGAAGAGCACCGTGGCTCGCGTGGGCGCCACGCGCGACAGCAGGTGGCAGGCCGACTTGAAGGCCGACGACACGCCCACCATCTGCCGCTCGCCGCCGCCGCCTTCGCCATTGCCGTCGCCTTCGGCCGGCAGCAGCCCGCGCGTGCCCAGCACCGCACGCGGCGCGGTGCCTTGCGCCTGCTGCGCCGCCGCGCCGAAGGCTTGCGTGCTCAGGAACTCCTGCGCGTTGAGGTAGCGCAGGTCTTCGCTCACGTCGCCCCAGGCATCGGCCGCCTTGCCGACCACTCGGCACACGTCGCTGCCCATCGAGCGGCACTCCACCTCGCGAAAGATCACCAGCCGCCCCATCATGCCGGTCACGTAGCCCATCGCGTAGCCCAGCTGCTGCCAGCAGGCTGGCTCGGTGCCCAGGCCATAGGCGTCGATGTGCTCGTCGTCTTCGCTGGAGTGGTGCCACAGGAACTCGGCGTTGTAGTGGCCGCGCTCCACGTCGATCTCGAACTCCACCGGCACTACCTTCACCACGCCTTCGAGCGCGTGCAGCCGCGTGCCGGCCATGAAGGTGGAGACGACGTCGCCGTCGGGCCAGCGCGCGCGCACCAGCCGCGCATCGCGCGAGCCCGACTCGTAGCCGGCGCGCGTGAGCAGGCCGCGAGCGCGCTCCAACCCCACGCTGTCGATCAGCTCGCGGCGCAGCGTGCCCATCGAGGCGGTATGCACGAGCAGCATGCGCTGGTCGTTGAGCCAGATGCGGCCGTCGCCCGGCGAGAAGAACAGGCACTCGGTGATGTCGGCCAGGCGCGGCTGTTCGGCCGCGTCGGTCGGCGCTGCCTCGCCGCGGCGCATCACCGCGCCGGTCTGGCGCGACACCTCGGCCAATGAAATGCGTGAGCTGCTGGGGTTCATGGGTCGGCAGTGTCGGCGCGAGTTGATCAAATCATCAAGTCACCCCACGGGTAAACACCGAGCCTCGCGCTGCTGCACTGCAGCGAACGCGAATTGGTGAAAGTCCCGAGGTCTCCCTCTGTGGAACGGCCCTGCCGCCCCTGCACGGCCTGCACATGTGAAGCGGCTGGCCCGCGCTTCGCAACTCTTGCGGCGGATCAACCATTTCGCCAAGAGGAGACACGAACGATGGGTGCCCCCGAAGTCCTTTCCCTGCTCGACCCCACCCTGTGGAACGGCCGCGTCCATGACGGCGGCGAATGGATCGTGCCGCGCGGCGGCAGCCGCGACGTGATCGAGCCCGCCACAGGTGAAGTGCTGTGCACCGTGGGCATGGCTAGCGCGCAGGACATGACCGGCGCCATCGGCCGTGCGCATGCCGCACAGCCGGCCTGGGCCGCGCTGGGCCCGCGCGAGCGTGCCGCCGTGTTCCACCGCGCCGCGGCCGTGCTGCAGCAGCACTTCGACGAGCTGGCGCTGGCCATCGCCCGCGAGACGGGGTCCATCATCCCCAAGGGCCAGCACGAGGTGCGCGAGGCCATCACGCTGTGCCAGCTGGCCGCGGCCCTGCCGATGCAGGCGCAGGGCCACGTGCTGCCCAGCGTGCCGGGGCGCCTGTCGATCGCGCGGCGCGTGCCGCACGGCGTGATCGGCGTGATCTCGCCGTTCAACTTCCCGCTCATCCTGGGCCTGCGCTCGGTGGCGCCGGCGCTCGCGCTGGGCAATTCGGTGGTGCTCAAGCCCGACCCGCGCACGCCGGTCTCGGGCGGCTTCCTGATGGCGCGCGTGTTCGAAGCGGCCGGGCTGCCCGCAGGCCTGCTGCAGGTGCTGCCGGGCGATGCGGCCGCGGGCGAAGCGCTGGTGAGCGATGCACGCGTGCCGATGATCGCCTTCACCGGCTCGCCGGGCGTGGGCCGGCGCATCGGCGAGCTGGCCGGCCGCCACCTGAAGAAGGTGTCGCTCGAGCTGGGCGGCGCCAACGCGCTCATCGTGCTCGACGATGCCGACCTCGACGCAGCGGCCAGCGCCGCCGCCTTCGGTGCGTGGTTCCACCAGGGCCAGATCTGCATGGCCTCCAACCGCATCCTCGTGCACGAAGCGGTGTACGAAGCCTTCAAGCAACGCATGGTGGGCAAGGCCACGCACCTGCCGGTGGGCGACGGCGCGAGCGGCCAGGTCGCGCTGGGCCCGCTGATCGACTCGAAGCAGCTCCATCGCTTCGACGCCATCGTGCAGGACAGCGTAGCGGCCGGCGCCAGGCTCGAGGCCGGCGGCACGCACGAAGGCCTGTTCTACAAGCCCACGGTGCTGTCGAACGTGAAGCCCGGCATGCGCTGCTTCGACGAGGAATGCTTCGGGCCGGTGGCCAACCTCATCCCCTTCCGCACCGACGACGAAGCGGTGGAGCTGGCCAACAACAGCCAGGGCGGCCTCGCGGCGGCGGTGATCGGCAAGTCGGTGGGCCGCGCCATGGCCATCGGCCAGCGGCTGCGCGCGGGCATGGTCCACGTCAACGACCAGACCGTGAACGACGAGTGCATCAACCCCTTCGGCGGCCCCGGCATCGGCGGCAACGGCGGCTCGGTGGGCGGGCCGGCCGACATCGAGGAATACACGCAGTGGCAGTGGATCACCGTGAAGGACACGCCGCCCGCGTTCCCGTTCTGAAGTGAACCACCCCCGTAGCGGCTTCGCCGCTCCCCCTCAAGGGGGCGACGCCAGCGGACCGGCAAAGCCGGATCCGCGGCGTCCACTGGGTTGCACTGGTTCATGCGACGAGGGCGCCGCTTCGGCGCCCATGAAACTGAGTCGACAACACAGGAGACATTCATGAGCCTCGACAACAAGACCATCGTCGTCACCGGGTGCTGTTCCGGTATCGGCGCCGACTTCGCCAAGCTGGCGCGGCTGCAGGGGGCACGCGTCATCGGCATCGACCGCAATGACCCGACGCTGTCGCTCGACGGCTTCGTGAAGGCCGACCTCGGTGACCCGAAGGCCATCGACGCCGCGGTGCAGCACCTGCCCTCGCACATCGATGCACTGGCCAACATCGCCGGCGTGCCGGGCACGGCGCCCACCGACCTCGTGGCGCGCGTGAACTACCTCGGCCTGCGGCACCTCACGCACCGCGTGCTCGACCGCATGGGAGAAGGCGGCTCGGTGGTCAACATCTCGTCCATCCTCGGGGCCGAATGGCCGCAGCGGCTTGCGCTGCACCGCGAGCTGGCCGCCACGCAGAGCTTCGAAGAAGGCGCGCACTGGCTGCGCGACCACCCGGTGGCGCAAGACACCTGCTACCAGTACTTCAAGGAAGCACTCATCGTGTGGACCTACACGCAGTCGCAAGCCATCTTCATGCAGCGCGGCGTGCGCATGAACTGCGTGGCCCCCGGCCCGGTGTTCACCCCCATCCTGGGCGACTTCGTCTCGATGCTGGGCGAAGAGCGCGTGCAGAAGGACGCCCACCGCATGAAGCGCCCGGCCTTCAGCGACGAGGTGGCGCCGGTGGTGGCCTTCCTGTGCGACGACGCCTCGCGCTGGGTGAGCGGCATCAACCTGCCGGTGGATGGCGGGCTGGCTTCGACCTACGTCTGAGGACGAATTCATTCACCGCAGGCGCAGAAGGCACGGAGGACCGCAGAGAAGACCTGCATTCCCTCTGCGAAAGCTCCGCGCCTCTGCGGTGAAGGATTTCAGCGGCCCGCCAGCCACCACACCAGCAACACAACAGCCCCGACGGGAGCGCGGGGCGGGGCGTACTCACGCCCGCGATTTCAGACAGACCTACGACAACGACGAGGAGACAACACGTGACCCACCGCCCCTCCCTGATCGCGGCCGCCGCGATCGCGCTGCTGCAGCCTGCTGCGCATGCGATGGACATCGACACGCCGCTGGCCGACTACAAGGTCCGGCTCGACCTCACACCCAAGTACAGCACCGCCTACCGGCTGAAGAACCCTTCCGATGCGCTCACCCGGCTCGACGTGGCGGTGGACCCGGGCACCGTCAATGAAGACGACGGTGACCACAACTTCAGGAAGGGCCAGATCTCCAACCGCTTCGACCTGCTCGCCGAGCTCGACGTGACGGGCCCGAGCTTCGGCGGCCGCATCAGCGGCACCGCCTGGCGCGACGCGGTGTACCTGCGCCCCAACCGCTACGAGGGCACGCCGCTCTACGTGGGAGGCAACCCCACCGGCCTCAACGTCTCCACGGCCAACAACCAGCAGGGCCAGGCGGCCAACCAGTTCCTGCCTGCCACGCGCGAACAGCACGGCCGCGGCACCGAGCTGCTCGACGCCTTCGTCTACCTCAAGGGCGACGTGGGCGGCATGAAGGGCACGCTGCGGGTGGGCAAGCACACGCTGCAATGGGGCGAGAGCCTGTTCTTCGGGCAGAACGGCATCGCCAACGCGCAGGGGCCGGTGGACGTGGCGAAGATCCTCTCGGTGCCGGGCTGGCAGTTCAAGGAAGTGCTGCTGCCGGTGGAGCAGGTCTCGGGCTCGCTGCAGGTGGCCGACGGCGTGTCGCTGGGCGCTTACGTGCAGGCCAAGTGGCGGCCCTCGCGCATTCCGGGCGTGGGCAGCTACTTCTCGAACCAGGACTACGTGGGCACCGGCATCGTGAACTTCGGTGTCGATGCGAACGGCAACCCCATCGTGCTGGCCTACGACGCCACCAAGGACAAGAAGCCCGGCAACAGCGGCCAGGGCGGCCTGCAGCTGCGCATCTCGCCGGCGGGCAGCGACTTCGAATACGGCGTGTACGCAGCGCAATACCACGACAAGACGCCCGCGGTGCCGGTGTTCGACTTCGTGAATGGCAACGTGCACCTCGCCTATGGGAGCGACATCCGCACGCTGGGCGCGAGCGTCACCTCGTCGGTCGGCCAGCTCAACTGGGCGGTGGAAGGCTCGCTGCGCTGGAACGCGCCGCTCAACAGCGACCCGGCCGTGCTGGGCCTGGGGCCCGTGCTCACCTGCGGCACCTCGGACGACGACCCCTGCTTCGCCGTGGGCCGCACCGCGCACCTGCAGGTCTCGGGCATCTACGTGCTGCAGCCCGGCCCGCTGTGGGGCGGCGGCGCGGTGGTGGCCGAGCTGGCCTACAACCACCGGCTCAAGGTCACGAAGGACATCTTCGCCGCGGCCGACGGCTCGAGCCAGGGCATCGGCGGGCTCGACCCCAACACCACCAAGGGCGCCTTCGCGCTGCGCGTGCTGTTCGAGCCCAGCTACTTCCAGGTGGCGCCTGGGCTGGACCTCTCGGTGCCCGTGGCCATTGGCTACAACTTCGGCGGCCGCTCCTCGGCCATCGCCAACTTCGCAGGGGGGGCCTCCGACGCGGGTGACTGGAGCATCGGCGTGAAGGGCAAGTACCAGAACGCCTGGAACGCCGCGCTCACCTACACCGACTATTTCGGCAAGGCCAAGACCTTCACCGAGACGCTCGTGGCCGGCGCCGGCAGCCCGCGCCAGCTCACCTTCGGCCAGTCGCTCAAGGACCGTTCCTACGTGTCCTTCACCGTCTCACGCACCTTCTGAATTCCGGAGCCTTCACATGCGCAACAAGCATCTCCTCGCGCTCGCAGCCGCGGCGTTCCTCGTCACCCACCATGCCCAGGCCGCCGTGTCGGCCGAAGAAGCCGCCAAGCTCAAGAGCACCCTCACGCCACTGGGCGCCGAGCGCGCCGCCAACAAGGACGGCAGCATCCCTGCGTGGGACGGCGGCCTCACCAAGGCCGCGCCGGGCTACAAGCCCGGTGACGCACGACCCGACCCGTTTGCCGCCGAGAAGCCGCTGTACTCCGTCAACGCCAAGAACATGGCGCAGTACGAATCGAAGCTCACCGACGGCGTGAAGGCGTTGATGAAGAAGTACCCCGACTTCCGCATCGACGTGTACCCCACGCACCGCACCGCGGCCGCGCCGCAATGGGTGTACGACAACACCTTCAAGAATGCGACGCGCGCCAAGCTGGTGGACAACGGCCACGGCACAGAAGGCGCCTACGGCGGCATTCCCTTCCCCATTCCGAAGGACGGCTACGAGGTCTTCCAGAACCACCGCCTGGCCTGGACCGGCACCTACGTGCAGGCCCCCGTGCGCGTGTGGGTGGTCACGGGCGACGGCAAGCGCTCCATGGCCTCGGGCGGCGTGCAGAGCTTCCGCCGCCAGTACTACGACCCCGAAGGCAGCCTCGAGAAGTTCGACGGCTACTACGCCCTAGGCAAGTTCGCCGCCACCGAGCCGGGCTCCAAGGCGGGCGAGGCCATCCTCGCGCACGACGCGCTCAACGCCACCTTGCCGCGCGGGCTGTGGCAATACCTCGTGGGCCAGCGCCGCGTGCGCAAGGCGCCTTCGGTGGCCTACGACACGCCCGACTCGGTGACCTCGGGCATCGGCCTGTTCGACGAGGCCTTCATGCTGTTCGGCCCCATCGACAAGCACGAGCTCAAGCTGGTGGGCAAGCGCGAGATCTACGTCCCCTACAACAACAACCGCGCGGCCGCCGCCAAGGTGGCCGACCTGGTGACGCCCAACACGCTGAACCCGGCACAGGTGCGCTGGGAGCTGCACCGCGTGTGGGAGGTGGAAGCCACGCTCGCCGCCGGCAAGCGCCACGTGGTGCCCAAGCGCAAGTACTACATCGACGAGGACAGCTGGCAGATCGTGCTGTTCGACGGGTGGGACGCGAAGGGCGAGCTCTGGCGCACCAACTACACGCTCACGCTGCTGGCACCGGACATTCCGGCGGTGGTGGGCAACATGCTGTGGGGCGGCTACGACCTGCAGACCGGGGCCTACTACCTGAACATGGCCTCGAACGAGCTGCCCGCGCAGTACAAGGCGGTGGCGCCGATTGCGAAGTCGTTCTTCAGCCCTGAGGAGCTGGCGAACGAAGGAACCCGTTGATGAAGGCGGCCGCCCTCCTGCTGGCGGCGGCGCTGCTGCCGCCAGCGCTCGCCGCGCCGCCCGCCACGTCGCCTGCCACCTCGCCTGCTGTACTGAGCGAGCCGGCGCTGCAATCACCCCGCGCCTCGGCCATGCTTGCCATCGCGCGTGCCGGCTCGCGGCTGGTGGCCGCCGGTGAACGAGGCACCGTGCTGCTGTCCGACGACGGCGGCACGAACTGGCGCCAGGCCAGCGTGCCCGTGCAGACCACGCTCACGGCGCTGCGCTTCGTCGACGAGCGCACCGGCTGGGCCGTGGGCCACCTCGGCGTGATCCTGAAGACCGAAGACGCCGGCCAGACCTGGCGCAAGCAGCTCGACGGCGTGCAGGCCGCCGCGCTCATGGCCCAGGCCCTGCGTGCCCGCGGCGACGAGAAGCTGCTGCGTGCCGCGCAGCGCTACGAAGAAGAAGGCCCCGACAAGCCCTTCTTCGACGTGGACTTCAGCGATGCACGGCACGGCGTGGCGGTGGGCGCCTACAACCTCGCCTTCACCACGAGCGACGGCGGTGCCACGTGGGCACCACTGCAGCTGCCCAACCCGAAGAGCCTGCACCTCTACGCGGTGCGCTACGCGGGCGGCAGCCTCTTCATCGCAGGCGAACAGGGCCTGCTGATCCGCGCCACCGGCACGGGCCACGAAACGCTGCCCTCGCCCTACAAGGGCAGCTTCTTCGGCCTGCTGCCCACGCGAGGCGGCGCCCTGCTGGCCTTCGGCCTGCGCGGCCATGCCTTCCGCACCACCGACGGCGGCGCGAACTGGCAGAAGCTGGAGACCGGCCTGCCCGTCTCGCTGAACGCGGGCCTCGAGCTGCCCGACGGTTCGCTCACGCTGCTGGCGCAAACCGGCGACCTGCTCACCAGCCGCGACGACGGCCGCAGCTTCACACGCCGCGCCGGCGACGGCGTGCCCGCCTCCGGCCTTGCCGCCACGCCGCAGGGCCAGCTCGTGCTGGCGGGCATGCGCGGCCTGCGCGGCATGAACCGTCCCACCCCCTGAACACACCATGCACGCAACCGACAACCTCGCCGAGCAGCCGGTGGTGGCCCGCCTGGAGGACTTCGACACCTCCACCGGCTCGCTGCCCGAACGCGCGCTCTTCAACCACCGGCCGTGGGTGATGCTGCTGTGCCTGCTGGCCACGCTGCTGCTCGGCTGGCAGGCCACGAAGCTCACGCTCAACGCGAGCTTCGAGAAGACGATTCCCGTCAAGCACCCCTACATCGCGAACTACCTCGCCAACAAGGGCAACCTCGCCGGCCAGGGCAATGCGATCCGCATCGCGGTGGAGGCCAAGGAGGGAACGATCTTCGACAAGGGCTACCTCGAGACGCTGCAGCAGCTCAATGACGAGATCTTCCTGCTGCCCGGCGTCGACCGGCCCTTCATGAAGTCGCTGTGGACCTCGAACACACGCTGGGTCGCGGTGACCGAAGACGGGCTCGACGGCAACACCGTCATCGGCGACAGCTACGACGGCTCGCCCGAGGCGCTGGCCGAGGTGCGTGCCAACGTCGAGCGCTCCGGCGAGATCGGCCAGCTGGTCGCGCACGACATGCGCTCGAGCATCGTGTTCGTGCCGCTGCTCGACAAGGACCCGCGCACCGGGCAGACGCTCGACTACGGCGAGCTCTCGCGCCGCATCGAGGCGCTGCGCACCAGGTACGAGAGCGACCGCATCGGCCTGCACGTGACCGGCTTCGCCAAGGTGGCCGGCGACCTGATCGAGGGCCTGCGCCAGGTGCTCATGTTCTTCGGCATGGCGCTCGTGATCTGCGCCGCGGTGCTGTGGGGCTACACGCGCTGCGTGCGTTCCACCGCGCTGGTGGTGGCCTGCTCGCTCATCGCCGTGGTGTGGCAGTTCGGCCTGCTGGCGCTGCTGGGCTACGAGCTCGACCCGTATTCGGTGCTGGTGCCCTTCCTCGTGTTCGCCATCGGCATGAGCCACGGCGCGCAGAAGATGAACGGCATCATGCAGGACATCGGCCGCGGCGCGCACCGCACGGTGGCCGCGCGCTACACCTTCCGCCGCCTCTTCGTCGCCGGGCTCACCGCGCTGCTGTGCGACGCGGTGGGCTTCGCGGTGCTGGCGCTGATCGAGATCCCGGTGATCCAGGACCTCGCGGTGATCGCGAGCATCGGCGTGGCTGTGCTCATCTTCACCAACCTCGTGCTGCTGCCCATCCTGCTGTCGTACGTGGGCGTGAGCCCGGCCGCGGCCGGGCGCAGCCTGCGGCAGGAAACGGCCGGCGAGGCCGAACGCCCCTGGCTGTGGCGCTGGCTCGACCGCTTCACGCAGCGCGGGCCGGCGCTCGTGGCGCTGGGCATCGCCGCCGTGCTGGCTGCAGGCGGCTATGCCATCAGCCTGCGCCTGCAGATCGGCGACCTCGACCCCGGCGCCCCGGAGCTGCGCGCGGACTCGCGCTACAACCGCGACAACGACTACGTCACCCGGCACTACGCGGCCAGCAGCGACATCCTGGTGGTGATGGTGGCCACGCCCGAAGACCAGTGCACCCGCTACGGCACGCTGGCCAAGGTGGACAAGCTCGCGTGGCAGCTCGAGCAGCTGCCCGGCGTGGAAGCCACCAACTCGATGGCCGCGCTCTCGAAGCTGGCCATGGTGGGCTACAACGAAGGCCACCTGAAGTGGTACGAGCTCATTCCCAACGCAGCCGCGCTGGGCGGCGTGCAGACCCGCGCGCCGCGCGAGCTGTTCAACCAGGGCTGTTCGTTCCTGTCGCTGTACGTCTACCTGAAGGACCACAAGGCCGAGACGCTGACGCGAGTCGTCGACGAGGTCGAGGCCTTCCTCGCCGCGGACTCATCGGAGGCGGGCCGCCGCGCCGGACCGCCCCAAGCAAGGCCCGCCCCCCTCGGGGGATCGCTCCGCGTACCCGCGGAGCGAGGGGCACCAGCGGAGCGCTTCATGCTCGCCGCCGGCTCGGCCGGCATCGCGGCGGCCACCAACATCGTGGTGCAGCAGGCCATGCGCGAGATGCTGCTGTGGGTGTACGGCGCGGTGGTGCTGCTGTGCTGGGTCACCTTCCGCTCATGGCGCGCGGTGCTGGCGGCGGTGCTGCCGCTGGCGCTCACCTCGGTGCTGTGCGAGGCGCTGATGGTGGAGCTCGGCCTTGGCGTGAAGGTCGCCACGCTACCGGTCATCGCACTCGGCGTGGGCATCGGCGTGGACTACGCGCTCTACGTGCTGAGCGTGATGCTCGCGCGCCTGCGCGCCGGCGCCACGCTCTCGGAGGCTTATCACGACGCGCTCAAGTTCACCGGCCGCGTGGTGCTGCTCACCGGCATCACGCTCGCTCTGGCCGTGGGCACGTGGGCGTTCTCGCCCATCAAGTTCCAGGCCGACATGGGCATCCTGCTCGCCTTCATGTTCGTGCTCAACATGCTGGGCGCGCTGGTGCTGCTGCCGGCGCTCGCCCACTTCCTGCTGCGGCCCGCCTCCGCGGCGCCCCAGCCGGCCGCGCAACCGCAAGCCGCCTGACCGACAACACGAAAGGACTTCGCATGCTCGACCTGCAACTCGCGCACATGGTGGCCCAGGCCCGCGCCGCCAACATGCCCGACCTCTGTGACCTGCCGCCCGTGGCGGCGCGCGGCCTGTACCGCGAGATCCTCGCCGCGGCCGACGTACCGCCGGCCGACGTGCAGGTGCGCGAGCTGCGCATGCCGCGCCCCGCGCCGCACGAAGGCACCATCGGCCTGCGGGTGTACCGGCCGCAGGCTGCCGCCAGCGCGCTGCCGCTGGTCGTGTATTACCACGGCGGCGGCTTCGTGCTCGGCGACCTCGACGGCTACGACCGCGTGTGCCGCCGCCTGTGCGAAGACACACAGGCCGTGGTGGTGTCGGTGGACTACCGGCTCGCACCCGAGCACCCCTTCCCCGCCGCGGTGGACGATGCCTGGGCCGCGCTGTGCTGGCTCGCCGAACATGCGGTGGAGCTGGGCGCGGCCTCGGGCCGGCTGGCCGTGGCAGGCGACAGCGCCGGCGGCACGCTGGCCGCCGTCGTGTCGCTGCTGGCGCGCGATGCCGGCGGCCCGCACATCGCGTTTCAGGGGTTGGTGTACCCGGCCACCGCAGCGGGCGTCGATGGGCCCTACCCTTCGCGCGAGCAGCATGCGCAGGGCCCCACGCTCACGCTGCGCACCATGCAGTACTTCATGGCGCACTACTTCGGCCCCGAGGGCCGCACGAGCGACTTCCGTGGCGCGCCCATCCTTGCGAAGGACTTCTCGCGCCTGCCACCGGCCCTGGTGCAGGTGGCCACCCACGACCCGCTGCGCGATGAAGTCCTGGCCTACGCGAAGCACCTCCTCGAAGCGGGCACCCAAGCCACTGTCGTCGAATACCACGGCCTGGCGCACGGCTTCATCAGCATGGGCGGCGCGCTGCCCGCGGCGCGGCTGGCGCAACTGCAGCTGGCCGCGGCGTTGCGGCACGCGCTGCAAGGCTGAGGCGGGATCAATCGGCCTTGATGCCCGCCGACTTCACCACGCCGGCCCAGGTGGCGAGCTCCTTGTCGACGAACTTCGCGAGCGTGGGTGAGTCCATGTAGGTCGCGAAAGCGCCCTGCTCGTCCATCTTCCTGCGGTAGGCCTCGCTTTCGACGATGGTCTTGATCTCGTTCGACAGCCTCGCCACCACCGGCGCCGGCGTGCCGGCCGGCGCGAACACCGCGAACCACGACTCCACCTCGTAGCCGGGCAGGCCCGCTTCGGCCGAGGTGGGCACATTGGGCATCGACGGGTGGCGCTGCCTGCCGGTGTAGGCCAGCGCCTTGAGCTTGCCCGAGGCCACGTGGCCGATCACGGAAGGCGGCGTGGTGACGAAGAGGTCCACCTGCCCACCGATGAGGTCGTTCACCGCGGGGCCCGAGCCCTTGTAGGGAACGTGCGTCACCGGCACCTTGCCCATCTGCCCCAGCAGCTCGCCCGCGATGTGCTGGATGGAGCCGTTGCCCGACGAGGCATAGAACAGGCCCTTGCCGTTCTTCTGGCCGGCGGCGATGAGCTCCTTCAGCGAGCTGGCCTGCACCGAAGGGCCCATGGCCACCACGTGCGGTGCGCGCATCACCAGCGCCACCGGCACGAAGTCCTTGGTGGGGTGCCACTTGATCTGCGCGAACAGCGCCGGGTTGCCCACGTGGTAGCCCGAGTACTGCATCAGCAGCGTGTGGCCGTCGGGCTTGGCGCGGGCCACGGCCTCGGTGCCCAGGTTGCCGGCCGCACCGGGCTTGTTGTCGACGACGACCGCCTGCCCCAGCACCTTGCCCAGCGCTTCACCGACGAGGCGCGCGCAGATGTCGGTGGAGCCGCCCGGCGCGGTGGGCACCACCATCGTGATGGGGCGGCTCGGCCACGTATCGGCAAAACCTGTGTTCATGCACGCGGCCAGCGCGGCCGCGGAGAGGATCTTTCTGCGCTGCATGGGGTGTCTCCTGTTCGTGGGGTGAATCGCTGTCGTGCTTCACGCGGTCGTGCCGACGAGGCCGTGCAGATGTGCCTGCACGATCTGCACGACGCCGGCGGCCAGCCGGGCTTGCGCGTTCTCGCTGGCCCATGCCACGTGCGGCGTGAGCAGCAGGTTGGGAATGCCGGGCGCCAGCAGCGGGTGCGAGGCCGGCGGCGGCTCGGTCTCCAGCACGTCGATCGCCGCGCCGGCAATGCGCCCGGCCCGCAATGCGTCGGCCAGTGCCTGCGGCTGCACCAGCGCGCCACGCCCGGTGTTCACGAGCACGGCAGTGGGCTTCATGCGCGCGAGGCGTGCCTCGTCGAAAAGGCCGCGTGTTCCGGGCGTCAGCGGCACGTGCAGGCTGATCGCATCGGCCTCGCACAGCAGCGCATCGAGCTCGCGCTCGTCGGGCGCGCAAGGCTGGCCCGGCTTCGCGGCGAACAGCACCTGCATGCCCAGGCCTCGCGCCAGCCGCGCGGTGGCTTCGCCGATGCGCCCACGGCCCACCACGCCGAGCACCGAGCCGCCCACGTCACGGATGGTGGGGCCGTGCCAGCAGAACTGCGGCGCGGCCGACCAGCGCCCGTCCACCGCTGCCTGCGCATACCCGGGCAGCTGGCGGCGCAGCGCCATCAGCGTGGCGATGGCGTGCTCGGCCACCGACTCGCTGCCGTAGTCGGGCACGTTGCGCACGGCAATGCCCTGCTGCCGCGCCGCCTGCAGATCCACGTTGTCGGTGCCGGCCGCGGCCACACAAACGAGCCGCAGCTTCGGCGCCTGCCGCAACACGGCGGCCGGAAGCCGCACCTTGTTGGTCACCACCACGTCGGCGTCGGCGATGCGCTGCATCACCTGCGCGTCGGCCGTCGTGCCGTGCGCCTCGCAGGCGATCGGCAGCCCCGCATCGAAGCGCAGGCCCTGCGGCAGGGTGCCCGCATCGAGGAACACCACTTTGAACATCGGGCTGCCGTTCACGCCGCGAGCTCGGAAATCTCGATCAGGTTCAGGTCCGGGTCGCGCACGTACACCGAGCGGATCTTCGACGTGGCGCCCGTGCGCATCACCGGCCCTTCGACGATGGGCACCTTCGCTGCTTGGAGCCGCGCGATCACCTGCTGCAGCGGCACCGAGGCGATGAAGCACAGGTCCAGCGCACCGGGCACCGGCGTGTGGGCCTTGGGCTCGAACTCGTGCCCCTTCACGTGCAGGTTGATCTTCTGCTGGCCGAATTTGAAGGCCTTGCGCTCCACCGGCGGCGTGCCGCCGACGAAGGTCTCCAGCTGCATGCCCAGCACTTCGGTGTAGAAGCGGATGCAATCCGCCTCGCGGGCGGTGGTGAGAACGAGGTGGTCCAGGTGGTCGATCATGGTGCGCCTTTCAACGTTGAGGTGCCGTAGCCGCAGCGGCCTCGCGGGCCAGTGCGCGTTCGCGAACGGCCTCGAACTCCGGCGGCGGCGCATGCCGCTTGAGCCGGTGGCCGGCGCGTGACACCTGCGCCGGCAGTTCGTGGCCCACCAGCCGCTCCAGGCGGCCCGCGGCGTCGATCAGCCCGTCGAGGTCCATGCCGGTGCGGTAGCCCATGCACTCCAGCATGTGCACCACGTCTTCGGTGGCCACGTTGCCGGAAGCCCCAGGCGCATAAGGGCAACCGCCGATGCCGCCCAGCGACATGTCGAACTGGCGGATGCCCGCCTCCACCGCCGCCACGGTGTTGACCAGGCCCATGGCGCGTGTGTCGTGGAAATGCGCAGTGAAGTCGAGCGCCGGGTAGCGCCGCACCAACGCTTCGCACACCTCCTGCACCTGCGTGGGAAAGGCCATGCCGGTGGTGTCGCACAGCGTCACGCCGCGCGCGCCGGCTTCGGCGAATCGGTCGATCCAGCCCAGCACGCCCTCCAGCGGCACCTCACCTTCCATCGGGCAGCCGAACACGCACGACAGCGACACGTTCGAAGGCACCCCGGCCGCAGCCGCCTGCGCGATCACCTCGCGCAGCTGGCGCAGCGACTGTTCGCGCGTCATGCGCAGGTTGGCGAGGTTGTGCGTCTCGCTGGCCGACATGACGAGGTTGAACTCGTCGATGCCACATTCGAGCGCCCGCTCGCCGCCACGCACGTTGGGCACCAGCGCGGTGTAGACGACGTGCGGCACGCGCTCGATGCGCTGCATCACCGCCTCGGCATCGCGCAGTGCCGCAATGGCCTGTGCCGACGTGAACGAGGTCACCTCGATCTTGGCGTAGCCCAGCCGGCTGAGCGCGTTGACGAGCGCCACCTTGTCGTCGGTGTCGATGAAGCGGCATTCCATCTGGAAGCCGTCGCGCGTCGCGACCTCGTTGATCGCGAGCCGGGTGCCGTGGCCTGCCTGCATGTCAGTGCTCCTTGCGCTGCGGCCAGCCGGGGGCCGCAAGCACTTCCTGCGTGTGTTCGCCCAGCCGGGGCGCCGGGTAGGCAATGCGCCCGGGCGTGGCACTCAGCTTGGGCACCACGCCGGGCACCTTCAGCGTGGAGCCGTCGGCCAAGCGCTGCTCCACGAGCATTTCGCGCGCCAGGTATTGCGGGTCGTGCACGATGTCTTCCACCGAGTAGATGCGACCGGCGGGCACCTGTGCCTGCTCCAGCACCTGCAGCACCTCGTCGAGCGGGCGCTGTTGCGTCCACGCTTCGATGGCCGCGTCGATCTCGGCCACCCGCGCCACACGCCCGTCGTTCTGCGCGAGGGCGGGGTCGTTCTCGAGGTCGGGCCGGCCGATGGCGGCCATGAGCCGCTTGAAGATGCTGTCGCCATTGCCCGCGATGAGCGCGTACTTGCCGTCGACACAGCGGTAGGCGTTGGTGGGTGCGATGCCCGGCAACGCACTGCCTGAGCGTTCGCGCACCACGCCGAAGGCGTCGTATTCAGGCACCAGGCTTTCCATCACGTTGAACACGCTCTCGTACAACGCGACGTCGATCATCTGCCCCACGCCGCCTTGCGCATCGCGGTGGTAGAGCGCCGTCAGTACGCCGATCACGCCGTGCAATGCGCAGAGCGTGTCGCCGATGGACACCCCCACGCGCACCGGCACGCGGCCCGGCTCGCCGGTGAGGTGTCGCAGCCCGCCCATCGCTTCGCCCAGCACGCCGAAGCCGGGCTTGTGGCGGTAGGGTCCGGTCTGCCCGTAGCCCGAGATCCGCAGCATGACGAGGCGCGGATTCAGCGCATGCAGCGCCTCCCAGCCCAGGCCCCAGCCTTCGAGCGTGCCGGGCTTGAAGTTCTCGATCAGCACGTCGGCCTCGCATGCCAGCTCGCGCAGCGCCTGCTGGCCCTCGGCGCTGCGCAGGTCCAGCGCCACCGAGCGCTTGTTGCGCGACTGCACCTCCCACCAGGCCGAGGTGCCGTCGTCGCGCAGCAGCCGCCACTTGCGCAGCGGGTCTCCGGCACCCGGCGGCTCGATCTTGATCACGTCCGCCCCGAACTCCGCCAGCGTCTTGCCGGCAAAGGGGCCGGCGATCAGCTGGCCGAGTTCGAGCACCTTGAGGCCTTTCAACGCTTGCATGGGTTTTCGTGTGTCCGTCCGTCTGCAGCCACTCTAGGGGCGCAGTCTTCGCAGCAGGAATTGCCGCGTCGCACAGGCCCCTTCGCAAATTGCGAAGGCCTAAGATGCCCGCATGGACCAGCTCATCAACCCCGCGCGGGTGGACTTCGTCACGCTGCGCCTGTTCTGTGCGGTGGCCCGCTCCGGCAGCATCACCAAGGGTGCGCAGGCCTGCCATCTGGCGCTTTCGGCGGCGAGCCGTCGGCTGGCCGACCTGGAGGCCGCCTCCGGCACACAGCTGCTCGAACGCTCGGCACAGGGGGTGACGCTCACCGCGGCCGGGCACGTGGCGCTGCAGCACGCCATGCGCCTCTTCCACGGCTTCGAGCGCTTCAGCAGCGAGCTGCAGGACTATTCGCGCGGCATCCGCGGGCACGTGCGGCTGTGGGCCAACATGTCGGCGCTCATCGAGTTCCTGCCGTCGGCGCTGGCCAGCTTTCTGGATGCGAACCCGGACATCCGCGTCGAAGTGGAAGAGCAGCTGAGCGGCGACATCGTGCGGGCGCTGCTCGAAGGGCTGGCCGACGTGGGCGTGTTCGCCGAGAACACGCCGACCGACGGGCTGGTGGCCACGCCCTTCCAGCGCGACGAGCTCGTGGTGCTGTGCGCAAGGAGCCACGCGCTCGCACGATCACGCCGCGTGGCGTTCGAAGACTGCCTCGCCTATGACTTCGTGGGGCTCAACCGCGGCAGCTCGCTGCTCGAGCTCACCTCGCGTGCCGCCGAGCAAGCCGGCGCGACGATGCGCCTGCGCATGCAGGTGCGCAGCTTCGACGCGATGTGCCACATGATCGCCTCCGACCTTGGCATCGGCATCGTGCCGCTGGCCGCATGCCGCGCGCAGATGGCCGACCTGCGCCTCAAGGCCGTGCGGCTGACGGACCCATGGGCCAACCGGCGCCTGTTGCTGGCTTCGAGGCCCCGACAAGACCTCACGCAGGCAGCCGGCCTGCTGCTCGGCCATCTGCAGCAGCTGGCCGCCGGCCATTGACGCGAAGGCCGCTCAGCGGCGCGCGGTGTTCATGACCACGAGGCCGCCCACCGCGAGCACACCGCCCACGGCGATGGAGGCGTCGAGCACCTCGCCCAGCCACAGAGTTGCGAGCAGCACGCCGAACACCGGCACGAGGCTGATGTAGCCCGCGGCCGCCCCGGCACCCAGTGCGGCCACACCCTCGAAGTACCACGCATAGGCGACCACCGTGGCGCCCGCCGCCAGGAAACCCAGCGCCACCCACACCGAGACGCCGGCCGTCAACGGGCTGGCCAGCGCGCCAGGCCCTTCGAACAGCAACGCCGAGGCCAGCAGCATCACCGTGCCCACACCGGCCGTGGCGGTGGTGGTCGTCAACGCATCGAGGCCAGCCAGCAGCCTGCGCGCGATGAGCGTGTAGCCCACCCACGTGGCCACGCAGCCGAGCAGCAGCAATTCGCCCATGCCCACGCTGCCGGACAGCACCGCCCACGGCGCACCACGTGACATGACCGTCACCGCGCCCGCGGTGGCCAGCGCGATGCCCAGGCCGATCCTCCAGTTCAGCCGCTCGCCGAAGAGCCACGCGGCGATGAGCGTTGTGAGCACCGGGTTGGTCGTCACGATCAACGCCGCGCGGCCGGCCGGCACGTGCGCGAGCCCCAGCATGAAGAAGACCGCATAGCCATACACGCCCAGCGCACCCGCGGCCACCAGCCCCGCCCACTGCCGCGGCGACAACGCCCGCAGGCGCCCCATTCCACCCCTGCTGTGCAGCCACGTCAGCAGGAGCAGCGTGGCGATGAGAAAACGCCAGCTCGCCGCCGACAGCGGTGGAAGCGCCTGCGCCAGCACCCGCCCGCACGGCCAGGATGCACCCCACAGCGCGGCCATGCCGACGAGCTTGAGATGAACGGCCCAGGGTCGTGGCCGTACTGCCGTGTGCGCGGCAGCGGCGGCGGTGCAGGAGGTGTCCAGTGCTTTCATGGCCCGCTACTATCTGCTTATGGTTTTTCATCGGCAAATGAGCAAACGCTCATAGCCATTCACACCAGCTCACCATGACCTTCACGCAACTGGAAGTGTTTGCCGCGGTGGCGCGGGCCGGCAGCTTTTCGCGCGCAGCGGCGCTGCTGGGCATCACGCAGAGCGCGGTGAGCCACGCCGTTCATGCGCTGGAGTCCGAACTCGACGTGGTGCTGGTTCGCCGCGAAGGCGTGCAGTCCACGCTCACCGATGCGGGCAGCCGCCTGCTCGTGCGGGCCCACGACATCCTTCAGCAGCGCGAAGCCCTGGTTCAGGAAGCCGCCACGGTGCGCGGCGTCGCGCGCGGCACCTTGCGCATCGCCTCGTTCGGCTCCACCTCTTCGCTGCGCCTGCTGCCGGCCTTGTTGACCGAATACCACCGCCTGCAGCCTGAGGTGGAGGTGCAGGTGGAGGAGCAGGACGACGAGACCGTGATCCGCTGGCTGCTGGAGCAGCGCGCGGAGATCGGCTTCGTCACCCTGCCCGACGACCGCTTCGAGACCGTACGACTGGCCGAGGACGAATTCGTGGCGCTCGTTCCGGCCGGGCATCGCCTGGCGCAAAAACGCTTCGTCCACCCGCGGGACCTGGAGGCCGAGCCCTTCATCCGCACCGGGGCCGGCAGCGGCCCGGCGGTCGATCGCATCCTCGCCGAGACGGGCGCCCAGCCAAAGGTGCTGTACCGCTTCGAGCAACTGAGCTCCGTGCTCGGCTTCGTGGCACAAGGCCATGCGCTGGCCATCGCGGCGCGGCTCGCGCTGCCGGACGAGGCGCCCGGTGTCGTCTACCGCAGCCTTTCGCCGCAGCAGCGGCGCATCACCGGGCTGGCGGTGCGCAACATGAAGCGGCTTTCGCCCGCGGCACTGGCCTTCGTGGAGATGGCCGCGCGCACCGTGCGCCGGCGGCGGTAGCAGGCAAGAAAAAGAAAACCCCCGGAGCATGGCTCCGGGGGGTGAAATCCCGGGCTCCGATGGGAGGGAGGAGAACAGCCGCAAATTGCGGTGCGAGCCCGGGGTGCAGCAGGCGACAGGGATCAATACGTCGCGTGCAGATGCAGGATGCCCGACCCCCCATCGGCTGTCATGACCGGAGTGTGACCGTTGCTTGGCGAATTCCAGACCCACTGCGGCCGGCGCGTCCGGGCCTTCAACGGCCTGTTACGTGAGAGGGTTTCGTTTACGTGAGACGTGAGACGGCCCGCTTACGCGAGGCGGCCATTTGCGCGAGCGATGGTGCAGCGCGCCTGCAGCACCACCGGCACGTCGACCATGCGGCCATCGAGCTGCACCGCGGCACCGCCCGAGGCCGCGTCGGCCGCGATCACGCGGCGTGCCCACTGCAGCTCTTCGTCGCTGGGGACCAGCGCCGCATGCACGACCGCCACCTGGCGCGGGTGGATGCACAGCTTGGCGCCGAAGCCGAAGCGCAATGCACGCTGCGTGTCGGCGCGCAGCCCGGCTTCGTCGTCGATCGCCACCGTCACGCCGTCGACGGCCGGTGCGAGCCGGTGCAGTCGCGTGCGCATCGCCACCTCGAAGCGCAGCGGCGCGAGTTCATGCTCGTCGTCGGAACACTGCAGGCCGGTGTCGGCCATGAAGTCGATGTGCCCCACGGCGAGCCGCAGCACCGAAGGTGCACGGGCAATGGCGTCGAGCGCTGCATAGCCCTCGGCGCTTTCGATGAGCGGCAGCAGCGCGATGCCGGGCAATGCCGATGCGACGGTGGCGAGCACGCCTGTGCCACCGACCTTGGGCACCATCACGCCGGCGGGCCGCACCGGCAAATGGGCCAGCATGTCCAGGTCCGCACGACCCGCCTCCGTCTCGGGCGCGTTGATGCGCACCACCAGCGGCACACCGGCCGCTTGCAGGCCCGCCCAGGCGCCCAACACAGCCTGCCGCGCGGGGGCCTTCTCGTCCGCCGACACGCTGTCTTCGAAGTCGATGACCACGGCGTCGGCACCGCTGGCCACGGCCTTCGCAAAACGTCCGGGGCGGTTGCCGGGCACGAACAGGAAGCTGCGCGCCTGCGCGAGCGCAGCGCCAGCGGGAGCTTGGTTGCCGGCCATGGCGGTCATCAGATGGCGCCGTCGCTGCGCATCGCGCCGATGGCCTCGGCAGGCCAGCCCAGCTCACGCAGGATGGCCTCGGTGTGCTGGCCCAGGGCCGGCACGGCATCCATGCGCGGTGCATAGGCGTCGGTCCGGCCCGGTGGCAGCAGCGCCGGTATGGGGCCGCTCGGCGTGGGCACTTCGGCCCAGCGTGCGCGCGCTTCGAGCTGCGGGTGCTTCCACACGTCGTGCATGTCGTTCACGCGCGCGTTGGCGATTTGAGCCTCGTCCAGCCGCTGCATCACCTCGTCGGCCGTGAGCGACGCGAACGCTTCGACGATGATCGTGCGCAGCGCTTCGCGGCTGGCCGTGCGCTTCGAGTTCGATGCGAAGCGCTCGTCGCTGGCGAGCTGCGGCTGGCGCAGCACCTGGTTGCAGAACACGCCCCATTCACGCTCGTTCTGCAGGCCCAGCATCACGGTGCGCCCGTCGCCGGCCGGGAAAGGCCCGTAGGGGTAGATCGTCGCGTGCGCCGCACCCGCGCGCGGCGGCGGCTCGGCCCCGTCGAAGGCGTAGTACAGCGGATAGCTCATCCACTCGGCCATGCTCTCGAGCATGGAGACGTCGATGCGGCTGCCCCTGCCCGTCTTGCCCCGCTGCAGCAGGGCCGCCAGGATGTTCGTGTAGGCGTACATGCCGGCGGCGATGTCGGCGATGGAGCAGCCCGCCTTCACCGGGTCTTCCGGCGTGCCGGTCACGGACAGGAAGCCCGACTCGCTCTGGATCAGGAGGTCGTAGGCCTTCTTGTCGCGGTAGGGGCCGTCGCTGCCGTAGCCCGAGATGTCGCAGACGACCAGGCGCGGGTGCTTCTCATGCAAGGCCTCGAACGACAGGCCCAGCCGCGCCGCGGCACCGGGCGCGAGGTTCTGCACCAGCACGTCGGCGCCTTCCAGCAGCCGGGCCAGCACCTGCTGCGCCTGGGGGTGCTTCACGTCGAGCGTGAGGCTTTCCTTCGAGCGGTTGGTCCACACGAAATGCGAAGCGAGGCCGCGCACGCGCTCGTCGTAGGCGCGCGCGAAGTCGCCGCTGCCGGGCCGCTCGATCTTGATGACGCGCGCGCCCAGGTCGGCGAGCTGCCGCGTGCAGAACGGCGCGGCGATGGCGTGTTCGAGCGTGACGACGGTGATGCCGTCGAGCGGGCGCACCATGGAGGTCTCCTCGTTCAGAAGCTGCGCGGCAGCCCGAGCACGTGCTCGGCCACGTAGGCGTAGATGAGGTTGGTGGAGATGGGCGCCACCTGGTACAGGCGCGTTTCGCGGAACTTGCGCTCGATGTCGTATTCGTTCGCGAAGCCGAAGCCGCCGTGCGTCTGCATGCACACGTTGGCAGCCTCCCACGAGGCCTTGGCGGCCAGGTACTTCGCCATGTTGGCCTGCGCGCCGCAGGGCTGGTTCGCGTCGAAACGACGGGCGGCTTCGAAGCGCATGAGGTTGGCCGCCTCCACTTCGATGCAGGCATCGGCAATGGGGAACTGCACGCCCTGGTTCTTGCCGATCGGCCGGTCGAACACGATGCGCTCGTTGGCGTACTTCGTGGCGCGCTCGATGAACCAGTAGCCGTCGCCGATGCATTCGGCCGCGATGAGCGTGCGCTCGGCGTTCAGCCCGTCGAGGATGTACCTGAAGCCCTGGCCTTCCTCGCCGATCAGGTTCTCCGCGGGGATCTCGAGGTTCTCGAAGAAGAGCTCGTTGGTCTCGTGGTTCACGAGGTTCTTGATGGGCCGCACCGTGAGGCCGTGGCCGATGGCCTGGCGCAGGTCGACGATGAAGATCGACATGCCCTCGGACTTCTTCTTCACCTCGGCCAGCGGCGTGGTGCGCGCCAGCAGGATCATCAGGTCGGAATGCTGCACGCGCGAGATCCACACCTTCTGGCCGTTGACGACGTAGCGGTCGCCCTTCCTGACGGCGGTGGTCTTGATCTTCGTGGTGTCGGTGCCGGTGGTGGGCTCGGTCACCGCCATCGACTGGATGCGCAGCCTGCCTGCGGCGATGCCCGGCAGGTACTTCTCTTTCTGGGCCTTGCTGCCGCTGCGCAGCAGCGTGCCCATGTTGTACATCTGGCCGTGCACGGCGCCGGAGTTGCCGCCCGAGCGGTTGATCTCTTCCATGATCACGGTGGCCGCCGTGAGGCCCAGGCCGGTGCCGCCGTATTCCTCGGGGATCATCGCGGCCAGCCAGCCGGCCTCCATGAGCGCATCGACGAACCTCTCGGGGTAGGCGCGCTGCTCGTCGACCTCGCGGAAGTATTCGTCCGGGAACTGGCTGCACAGGTGCCGCACGGCGTCGCGGATCTCCTGGTGTTCGTCGGCTTCGTTCAGCATGGTCGTCTCCTCGTGCGGTTCAACCCAGCGTCGCGCCGGCTTCCATGGCCACGTGGCCTTCGGGCGTGCGGGCCCACAGCTTCACGGCGTGTTCGCCTTCGCGGCGGCCGCACACCTCGAACGGAGCCACGTCGAACAACGGCTTCATCGCGCGGAACGAGAAGCCCGTCACCCGCGCATCGGGGAGTTCGCGGCGCAGCAGGTCGAGCAGCAGCGTGGCGATGAGCGGGCCGTGCACGATGAGCCCCGGGTAGCCCTCGACCTCGGTGACGTAGCGGCGGTCGTAGTGGATGCGGTGGCCGTTGAAGGTGAGCGCCGAATAGCGGAACAGCAGCACGTCGTCGGGTTCGATGCGGCGCGTCCATTGCGCGTCGCCCGGCGCGGACACACCCGCAGGCGCCGGCTCGCCGGGCTGCGGCAGCTCGCGGTAGACGACGTCGTGCTCGTCGGTGATGGCCAGCCGCCCTTCGGCGCTGATCTCGTGCCGCACGTTCACGAACACCAGCGGCCCGGTGCGCCCCTCCTTCAGGCGCACGTCGGTGATGCGCGAGATGCGCGAAATCGTCTGCCCGGCCCGCACGGGCGCCACGAACTCCAGGCGGCTGCCGGCCCACATGCGCCGCGGCAGCGGCACCGGCGGCAGGAAGCCGCCGCGCCTGGCGTGACCGTCCGGCCCGATCTCGGACTGGCGGTGCACCGGCAGGAAGTAGAGCCAGTGCCAGCACGGGGGAATGGGGTCGCCCGCCACGGGCGGGGGGTCGTCGCGGTCGAGCGTGGCGCTCAGGGCGCGCAGCGGCGTGAGCGTGACGACGTCTTCCGACGTCTCGGCGCGGCCGACCCAGCTGCGCAACGATTCGATGTCCATCGCCATGGTGGTCTCCTTGCGTGGGGCCCGCCTGCCCGGTGTGCATTGGCTTGCATGGCGTGCATTGGCGGTGCCTGCCCTTGCCGATCCATTCTGGTCAGCACGCCGGTATCTGTGAAATACTGATTCCAGCTATCGGCTATACGTCAATCAGCTAGGGCCTGTTAACGCTATTTGGAGCCTCACGCTCCAAATAGCGTTAACAGGCCCTAGCCAAACCAGACACATGGAACTGCGCCAACTGCGCTACTTCATCGGCGTCAGCGAAGCGGGCAGCCTGCTCAAGGCGTCGAGCCGCCTGCACGTGGCGCAGCCCGCGCTCGGGCAGCAGATCTCGGCGCTCGAAGAAGAAGTGGGCGCCCAGCTGTTCGAGCGCTCGAGCCGCGGCATGGCGCTCACCGGAGCGGGCAAGGTGTTCCTCGAACATGCCAAGGTGGTGCTGGCCGACGTGGAACGCGCGCGCCAGGCGGTGCGCGAGGCCTCGGCCGTGCCGCATGGCGAGGTCGTCATCGGGCTGCCCACCACGGTGGCGCTGGCGGCCACCGTGCCCATCCTGCGCGCCTGCCGCGAGCGGCTTCCGCAGGTGCGGCCCAAGGTCGTGGAGGCCTACAGCGGCTTCCTGCACGAATGGCTGCAGTCCGGCCGGCTCGACCTTGCCGTGCTGTACGGCAGCGAACCCGAAGCGGGCCTGGCCAAGCAGCCGCTGCTCGACGAGAAGCTCGCGCTCGTGAGCGCTCCCAAGGGCCCACGGGCCGGCAAGCGCGTCTCGCTGGCACGGCTGGCGGGCTGGCCGCTCATCCTGCCCGGGCACGAGCACGGCCTGCGCCGCATCATCGACGACGCCTGCGCCGCACAGGGGCTCACGCTGAACGTGGTGGCCGAGGTCGAGTCGCTGCCGAACGTGAAGCGCGCCGTCGAAGCAGGCCTGGGCAGCACCATCCTGCCGCTAGGCGCGGTGGCCGAGGAAACGGCGGCTTCGCGCCTGCACGCAGCCATCATCGACAGCCCCGGGATGACGCGCCGCGTGGTCTGCGCCACCAGCGTGACGCGCCCCACCACGCCGGCCTGCGCCGCCGTCACGGGGCTGGTGCGCGAGGTGATCCACGGCATGGTGGCCAGCGGCAGCTGGCCCGCCAGGTGGCTCGGCCCGTGAACACAGGGTGACCGGGCAGCCCTCATGCTCACCGCTGCTCCCGCGCAGGCACACACACGCAGCCACAGCGCCGAACAGCCTATGCCGCCACGCCCTGCGTGCCCTTGCGGCGACACGCACGCCCCCTAGCCTTGCGGGTGGAGATTCCGGCATGCCGCCTGCGCGGGGGCGCAGCGGCCGGTCACGACACAACCCTGGCAAGGAGCAGCCTCATGCGTTCGCGTTTCCGGCCCCTGGCGGCCGCCCTGTTGACTTCCGCCCCGTGCGCGGCCATGCAGGCGAAGGCGGTCGACATCGTGACCTGGGCTTATGACCTCGGTACGTTCACGCAGCCCGTCGCCCGCTTCTACGGGCATGCCTTCCACGACTTCGACCTGAACCAGGCCGGACTGCAGCTCGCCGGCGTGCCGGGCACGGTGCTGGCCACCGACCGCTTCTACGACGACCACGCCTTCGTGATCTCGGGCTCGTCGTTCAGCTCCATCACGGCCACCATCGACCTGGGTTCGATGCTCGACATCAGCGACCTGCAGGTGCGGCTGTACAGCGGCACGCTGGCCACCACGACCACCGGCCCCGCTGGCCCGGCACTCATCCAGGCCTGGAGCTCGCGCGACCTCGTGGCCTCGGGTGGAGACGGCGACGTGCAGGTGATCGCACTGGTGACGCTGGGCTCGGGCAGCTACGTGCTCGAAGTGCGCGGCAACATCACCGGCACCAACGGTGGTGCGTATTCCGGCGTGTT
Organism: uncultured Rivibacter sp.; assembly: GCA_946480925.1. The sequence goes on along the minus strand of CAMLLU010000023.1, from coordinate 40,865 downwards.
CTCGCTCGCACCGGTGCCCGAGCCCGGCCCCATTGCCATGCTGCTGGCCGGCGTGGGCGCGCTGGGCTTCCTGCGCCGCCGCAACGGCAGCAACGCCTGAGCCCGAGCCGCGTTGGAGGGATCGGGGTCGAGGCCGCCAGAAGCAAGCCCGACGTAGGACTCCAGCCCGCCAGGCCGTTGTCGAAATCACCGTTGACGATCTGTGCCTGTGCAGCGGTGCCCGCAGTGCCGAGCACGGCCGCCATCGCGAGGGGAACGAAGGTCTTGTTCATCATGATCTTTCGCATTCCATGCAAGCCGGCCGTCACAGGCCGAGGTCACGCGAGGCCACGATCTGCGCCGGGCTCACGCCACGCAGCGTAACCAGCGTGCGCGGCGTGCCGGCGCCTGCCATGCCGTCGGTGTCGATCTGCACCAGCGTGCCGCCACCGCCGGCCACCAGCCGCACGATGCCGCGGCTCAGGGCCACTTGCGGCTGCACGCCGATGGAGGCGAGCAGCGCCGTGAGGTCGAGCCGGTCGGTGCCGGGCACGAAGTCGGTGATGGCATCGCCTGCATCACGCATCGTGAGGTAGGCGAACACGTCGCGGCCGGTGCCGCCGGTCAGCGTGTCGGCGCCGTCGCCGCCGGTGATCACGTCGTCACCGGCCGTGCCCACCAGCGTGTCGCGGCCCGCGGTGCCGTCGATGTGCTTGTAGATCGAAAGCCCAATCACCACCGGGTCGTGGTCGGACGAGCGATACGGCGTGGCCGTGTAGTAGTCGGGCCCGCAGGTGGCGCAGGCCGGCTGCTTGAACTCGAGGTTGTAGTCGATCACCGAAGGCTCGTCGCCGTTGATGTGCCACTCGATCGCACCAGTGACCTTGGACGACAGCGGCAGCGAGCTCAGCGCATGGTCGAGCCGGCCGGCCGCGCCGTCGAACACGTACGAATAGCCCAACGTGTTGTAGCGGCCGATCTCGTCGACGAAGCCGGCGCTCGTGAGGTCGAACACCGGGTCTTCGTGCGCATAGGCATTCAGGTCGCCGATCACCAGCACGTCGTTGGTGGCGGCCTGGGCCTGCACCGACTGGATGAAGCTGCGCAGTGCCTGGGCCTGCTGCGCGCGGCGTGCGTTGAAGCAGCCTTGCAGGTCGCCCTGGTCGAGGTCGGCACCGGCGGCACCGTCGCAGCCCTTGGACTTGAAGTGGTTCACCACCACCACGAAGCGCTCGCCGTTGGGCGCGGTGAACACCTGCGCCAGCGGCGGTCGGTCGTGGATGGCGTTGGTGTCGCTGGTCGAGGCCATCGGCAGCAAAAGCCGGCCCGGCTTGTAGATCATCGCGACCTTGATCGCGTCGGTGCCCGTGCCAGTGGCCGGGTCGGGCACGCGGGCGTAGGTGCCGGCGCCCACTTTCGCATTCAGCGCATCCACGAGGTTCTGCACCGCGGTGGCGCCGTTGTTCTGCATCTCCATCAGCCCCACGACGTCGGCGTCGATGGCGGCCAGCGACTCGACGATCTTGGTGCACTGACGCGTGAACTCGGTGCTGCTGTTGGCGCCACGGCAGTCGTCGGCCGTGTTGCTGGGCGGGCACACGTTGCTGCCGTTGTTGAGCGTGGTGAAGTAGTTCAGCACGTTGGCGCTGGCCACCTTCACGTTGCCGCCCACGGGCGCCGGCGCGGTGGTGCGCTGGTTCACACGCGTGAACGTGGGCGCCACGGTCGGGTGGATCTTGTAGTCGCCGAAGCCCGTGTTGCTGCTGGTGGCGAGGCCGTAGTCCACCACGCCTGTGACGGACTCGGTGGTGTCACCCGCGCGCACGGTGTTGTCGGCCGCGAAATAAGGCGTGGGGTTGGGGTTCTGCAGCGTGGTGCCGTCGTCGAGGACGATGCGGCGACGCGCGTTTTCATCGGCGAGCGCCAGGGCATCGGCGCCCGGGCGGTGCCGGTTGGTGGGCGTTTCGAGCCGGCCACCGGCCGCCAGTGTGAGCTGGCCGAAGCGGCCGACGAAATAGTTCTGCGCCACGGTGAGCGGCCCCTGCAGCGTGACCAGCATGCCTTCGAAGCGCTCGAGCTCGTCGTTCACCACTTCCGGCAGCGTCACCGGCGTGGGCGCGATGGCATAGCCGCTGCCCAGCACCTGCAGGCCGCTGGTGGCGGTGAGCTCGGTCACCGGGTGGGCAGCCGTGTCGGCATTGCCTGCTGCACCGGTGTTGAACTCCGTCACCGTGCCGGAAATCTGCACCAGCTGGCCCAACACCACGGTGGGCGCGCTGCTCGTGAAGACGAAGATGCCGTCGGAGGTCATCGGGTCGCCATCGCCCACCGGGTCTTGCAGGAAGTAGCCGTTGTTGTTGAGCTTGGTGACCACGCCGCGCGTGGTGACGCCCTGGCCCGCGAGCGGGCTGCTGGCGCCATTGCCCTGGATGGCCGGGATGGGCGTGATGCCCGACACAGTGACGGCGATCGTGCACTGCACGGTCTGCGCCTCGTTGTTGCTCCACAGCAGCGGCAGGCTGTAGCTGCCGGCCGCCACGTTGGAAGCCACCGAGATCTGCTGCGTGGCGGTGCCACCGTCGGCCACCGCGGCGGTGAAGCCGCCGGGCGTGAAGCCTTCGGGCCACGTGCCCACGACGCTGGCGCCGTTGACCACGCCGTCCACGTCGCTCGCGCTCACGGTCATGGTCGAAGCCGTGCCGGCCACGGCATTGGCGGCCGGGCAGCTGAAGCTGATGGGCTGGTTGACGCCGCCGCAAGGCGCCAGCGGCGAAGCGCCGTTGCGCGGCGCGGGCGTGCCGGTGGCGAAATCGCTCGCGTTGTTGTCGGTGTCGGTGCAGCCGTTGGCAGCGCGCAGGGCCGCAGTGGTGGCCGAGAGGTTGCTCGTGGTGGGCGCGCCTTCAAAGGCGTTGGTGCCCGGGCCATAGCCCACGAAGTCGATGATGGCCGAGCCGCTGGGCGCGCTGCCGGTGAGCAGCGTCTGGTGATTGACCAGCGCCACCTTGCCGGCGCCTGCGGCCATCGGGATGGTGCCGGTCGCATCGGGCGTGGGCAGGTTCTGCGTGCCGCCCGTGCCCTGCGCCTGCTGCACGAGGTAGTACTGGCCCGGCTGCAGCGTCACGCCGGTGAGGTCTGTCTTCTGCCAGCTGCCGCCGGTGGTGGAGGCATATTGCACCGACCACCCGGCCAGGCTCACCGGCGCGGAACCGCCGTTGAACAGCTCGATGAAGTCGTTGCGCAAGGTGGCGCCGGAGTTGCCACCGCCGCCGTAGACCTGGCTGATGACCACGCCGTTGGCCGAAGCCCACGCGGTGGCATGAAGCGCCAGCAAGGCCACCAGGCCCGCGAGCAAACGCTGGAAGAACATCTTGGTTGAATCCTCTGCTGCAAGGCGGCCGTGCGCCGACTGGCGTCGCGCGTGAAGCGCCGCCTCTTGTTGATTTGTGCAGGGGCGTAGCGTCGGGGGTGGGGGTGACGGGGGTGTTGTGGTTGTTGGCTGTTGTGGGGGTGGGCAGAATCGGGCACTTGGAACAGGTTAGAGCTAGAGGAACTGCATGCTCTGTGCGAAGTGTGGCCAAGACCATCCGCTGGAAGAAATGGAACTTACATTCAAGCGTCCTGCTGACGCAGCACGCATGTCCCCCGGGGAACGCAGGGAGCACCTTCAGGAGAGCAGTGACTTGTGCATCATTCGCGGAGAACGGTTCTTCATTCGGGCAGTTCTCCCGCTACCGGTGAAATCACGCGCAGATCCATACCGCATCGGGCTGTGGGTCGAGGTAGCCCAGTCTGACTTCGAGCGCGTCTACGAGTTGTGGGATTCTGAGGAGCAACGTTCCGAGCCGCCAATTCCCGCGGTCGTAGCCAACGACATCCCAATTACACCGGGAGCTCTAGGGCACGCAGCAGAGCTCCGCCTGGTGGGGCCGTCGTTTCGACCCGACGTCCTTCTGCAACCGAGCAGTCACCCAATCTACATCGAGCAACGCTCCGAAATCGATGTTCACCGAATCGCCGAGTACACAGCCTTGTTCGCGTAAGCCTAAGCCTTAGCCGCCCATGGAGGCAATCCTCGATATCGTCGTACGGCTCATGGTGGAGTACGTGATCGTCGGCACGGGAAGAGTCGTGGTCAAGCTCGCTACCTTCGGTGCCTGGCGCGGTGAACATGCTTCAGCAAACGAGGGGCGCATCTATGGTGCAGCCGGCTCACTGAGCTTCAAGCGGGATGGTCAGCGCGTTCTCACGCGCACTGGGCTCCTCTTCGTCGGTTTGACCTTCCATGTTCTTTTCGTAGTCGTGCTGTTGGCGCTCCTTGGAAGGTCTCACTGATCCTGCTGGCGTCAAGGGGAAACCGATGTCGAAGCTCCCCCCGCGATTGCTCGAGGATGTCTATTGGTCGTTCGCCGAGCCTGTGCCTGCCTCGCCTGACGCATTCATCGAGGCAGCGCGAGACTATGCCGCTGATGTCGAAACACAGGATCCTTCCGCGCAGTTGCGTCGGCCGCTACCGTTTTCAGACGTCCGCATTCTCTATTCCTATGGCTACCGTGCCGAGAGCGGTGAATGGCAAGACAGGACCAACGAGGTTCTCGTCGTCGCCTCATTGTCCGAGCCACTCACTGGAGCCGCATTGCTCTGGGAGCTTCACGTAGCGTGCCAAGCCACTGTCGGAGAGGACGATCACCACTTCTTCGAAGGGCTCGAACTCGTATCCGCAGCTACGGCTGGACAGCCTCCGGTCTACGAGATCATGCTTGGTAGCTGATCCGATTGGCCGCTTGCACGGTGTCGCGAGTAACGTCGAACGGGCTTTCGCTGGCAAGACGGCAAGTTCACAAAACAGACTCGAGCCCATATTGCCCCCGCCCGCGCGCGTTCATTTGTCGATTCCTCTCCCCGCCATTCGTCGTAGCTTCAGAGGACCATCCTCTGTCAACAAACCACGGAGTTACACATGGGCACTGTCCAGTTGCATCGCGTTCTTCGTTGCCCGCCGGAGCGGGTGTATCGCGCCTTTCTCGACGCGCAGGCCCTGGCCAAGTGGCTGCCGCCGCATGGCTTTACCGCCCAGGTGCATGAGATGGACGCCAAGGTGGGCGGCGGCTACAAGATGTCGTTCACCAATTTCTCGAGCGGCAAGAGCCATTCGTTCGGCGGGCGCTACCTCGAGCTCAAGCCGAACGAGCTGATCCGGCAGATCGACGTCTTCGACGACCCGAACCTGCCGGGCGAGATGACCAAGACCATTTCGCTGAAGGCCGTGTCCTGCGGCACGGAGCTTCACATCCTCCACGAAGGCATTCCCGACATGATTCCGGCAGAGGCCTGCTACCTCGGCTGGCAGGAATCGCTCACACTGCTGGCGCAACTGGTGGAACCGACGATCCCTGATGAGGGCTGAGCCACGCTGAACAAAGTCGCCGCGAGGGCTCGCGCAGGCCGCGTGCCCATGGGACTGCGTCTCATGGACGTGCCGCTCGGGTCGTCTCGCCATCGCCTTCGGCACTGCCGGAGGCCTCGATCACGTTGGGGTGCCCGGCAGGGTGCAGCCGGGGTTCGAACGCGTTGTGGATCGCCAGGCCGATCGCGGCGCCGACCAGCTCAGCGAGCATGAAGCCCGGAGCACTTGCGGGGGAGATGCCCGCGAAGCTGTCGCTGAACATGCGGCCGAAGGCTGCCGCCGGGTTGGCGAAGGAGGTGGACGCGGTGAACCAGTAGGCGGCGCCGATGTAGGCAGCCACCATCGCCGCGGCGCGGCCGGCGGGCGCCCGCAGGATCACCAGCAGCAGGCCGGCGGTGGCCACGGCCTCGGCGATCCACTGGCCGGTGCCGGTACGGACCTTGGCGGAGAACTGCAGGATGGCCAGGTCGAACATCGCGTGCGCGAGCCAGGCCCCCGCCATGGCGCCGATGAGCTGTGCCACGACGTACGGCAGCAACGCGACCTTGGGCAGCTCGCCGCGCCAGGCCATCACGGCGCTGACGGCCGGGTTGAAGTGGGCGCCGCTGATGGGGCCGAACACCTCGATCAGGATGTACAGGCCGCCCACGGTGGCGAGCGTGTTGGCGAGCAGCGCCACCGCGACGTTGCCGCCTGCCAGGCGCTCGGCCATGATGCCCGAGCCGATCACGATGGCCAGCAGCAGCGCGGTGCCCAGCGCTTCACCGGCGAGCTTGCGAGGCAGGTCCATCGTCAGCTCTTGGAGATGTCGGCCAGGGCCTGCTGCAGCTCGGCCTTGCCCATGGTGCCCAGCGGCAGTTGCAGCAGCTGCAGCATGCGGTAGCCCAGGGCCTGACGGGTCAGCTCGAACGCGCGGCGCTTGCCCTCGTCGCCGCCTTCTGCATTCGACGGATCGGGGTAGCCCCAGTGCACCTTGGCCGGCTGCCCGCCCGTGCCGCCGAAGAACACCGGGCAGGTCTCAGCGGCTGCGCTGTCGCAGACGGTGATCACGATCGACAGCGGCGGTGCCCCCTCAGCGCTGAACTCGTCCCAGCTCTTGCTGCTGTAGCCGGCCGTGTCCACCCCTACGCCGTGCAGCACTTCGAGCGCGAACGGATTGATGCGGCCTTTGGGCGCGCTGCCGGCACTGAAGGCCTTCACGTCCTTGCCGAGCTTTGCCGCCCAGTGGTTGAGCATGCCTTCGGCCAGCACGCTGCGGGCGGAGTTGTGGGTACAGAGGATGAGGACGTTGGTGGTCATGGTGCAGAAATCTCCCGAAGGGTTGCGATGGTTCGCTTCAGCTCTTGCCGATGTACGTGAGGGCGTCCTCGAGGTCCGCGTCGCTCATGCGCTGCAGGGGCAGCTCCAGCAACGTCAGCATGCGGTCCGACAACGACTGGCGCGTCGCCTCGAACGCGGCAGCCCGGTCGGGTACGACGATCTTCGAAGGATCCGGATACCCCCAGTGCACGCGCACCGGACTCAGGGGCTGGGTCGGGCAGACCTCCATCGCGGCGCTGTCACAAGCGGTGATCACGATCCGCATCGAAGGCACGCCCGCCCCGACCAACTCGTACCAGTTCTTCGGGTGCAGGCCCGTGGTTTCCACATCGGCCGCACGCAGTACCGCCAGGGCATCGGCGTCGACAGATCCACGCGGTCGGCTGCCCGCGCTGTATGCGCACACGTCCTTGTGGAGCCGCCGCGCCCAGTGGTTCAGCATGGCCTCGGCAAGGATGCTGCGCGCTGCGTTGTGGGTGCACAGGATCAGGACGTTGGTCGTCACGGAGGTCACGTCCGGCCGATCGCCTGGACCTCCCGGTGGATCGCCAGGTGATCGAGGCTCGACATCGGCAGCGCGAGCATCAGCTCGATGCGGCGCTTCAGCGCGACCGCCGTCTCCATGAAGGCGCGCTGCTTCACCTCGTCTGCCCCCTCCACGGCCGCCGGATCGGGCAAGCCCCAGTGCGCGGTCATGGGCTGCCCGGGCCACACGGGGCAGACCTCGCCTGCCGCGGTGTCACACACGGTGAACACGAAGTCCATCTGCGGCGCATCCGAGGTCGCGAACTCGTCCCAGCTCTTGCTGCGATAGCCATCGCCGGGGACTCCCAGGCGTTGCAGTGTCGACAAGGCCAGCGGATTGACTTCACCCTTGGGCTGGCTTCCTGCGGAGTACGCCTTGAAGCGCTCGGAGCCCATGGCATTGAGCAATCCCTCGGCCATGATGGACCTCGCCGAATTGCCGGTGCAGATGAAGAGAACGTTGTAGGCCGTTTCGTTCACGGTGGACTCCTATGGGTGGAACACTGGTGCCACAGGCACGAGCCTGGTTCTTGCCTTTTCGCTCAGCAGCAGGAGGACGCCGGCTTCACGGCAATGCCGATGGGCTTGCCCCGGGTGGTGGGAGCGCAGCAGGCCGAGGCCTGCGCCGCATCAGCGGTCTTCTCGCTGAAGACGGGAATGTCGGCCAACGTGCGGAAGTGCTCCCAGGCGATGCCCTGCGGGTCCGTGACCCAGTGCTTCTCGCCCCGGGCGTAGCAGCAGCTGGTCGCGCCTTCGTCGAACAGCGCCATGTCGGCCGACTGCGCGCGGGCCTTCAACTCGGCCAGTTCCTCGGCATCGTCGGTCTGGAAGCCCAGGTGATCGACGCCGGGCTTGCCGCCGCGCGTGGAGATGGCGAAGTTGATGTACGGGTCATCGAGCATCCACTTGGCGTAGTCGGTCTCCAGGCGCGTGGGTTCGGCCGCGAACAACTTGGAATAGAAGGTGACGCTCTTGGCGAGGTCCTCGACGTGGACATGGACGTGGAAGCGCTTCATCGTGGTTTCCTTTGTCAGCAGCCGCAAGACGATGCGGCGGTTTCGGCAAGACAAGCCTCGCCTTCGCAGCAGTTCTCGGTCAGGTAGCCCAGCAGCCCGTTCATGTGTTCGAACGACGCCCGGTAGACGAGGTTGCGGCCCAGGCGCTCCTGCGTCACCAGGCCGGCGTTCATCAGTTCCTTGAGATGGAAGGACAGCGTTGCAGGCGGGATGCCGGCGCCTTCGGCCATCACACCAGGCGTCATGCCCCGACTGCCGGCAACGACCAGGGCGCGAAAGATCTGCAGGCGGTGGCCGTGAGCCAGAGCGGCAAGGGAGCGAATGACGTCTTTCTCTTCCATATTTCCATCATAGTGAAAATATTGAATCGAACAACCCCTCCGAAACCCTATGCAGTTGGGGCTCGCCCTACACCGGCAAGCGCCTGGATTGCGGTGGCCGCGGCCGGCACATTGCCAGGTTTTGCTTGGCCGACCGCTACATGGGCCTCGCGCCGCTATCGCGTGCCGGGCTGTGAGGCGCTGACGCACTGCGTCCCCGCGGCCATCAGGCGGCCATCGCACTCGCACCGCTTCAGCGACTTGAACGACATGCCGTCCACGGGCACCCTTCTCGAGTTCTGCGGGCAGATCAACTCCTGCTGCACAGCGTTGCGGTACATGTCGAACCCGTCGCGGCCGTCGGCCTGCTTGCCGCTGCAGTGCACGTCGCCGTTGTCGTCGGACAGGGCCGACTGCCTGTACGTCTGCAGAGGGTCGAGCTCGCTCAGGAGCTGCATGCAGGCGGCGCGATGGTCGGCATATTCCTTGCCCTTGTAGGTGATGGCCAGGCGCCCTTCGGCGAGCTGGACCGCCTGCTCGATGCGGCGTGCCGTGAGGGGCACGCCGCCATGCCCCTCTCTTTGATAGACAAGCCGAAGCTCGTCGCCCGCGAGCTCGCCCACCACCGTTTCACGCACGGGGACCGACCCGCTTCCACCGGCGTACAAGCGCGCGCCGCTGTCGAACGAGAAGCTGAGCTTCCTGCCTTCGCGCTTCCCGTCGAACAGCTCGAACCGCCTGGCGCCCACGTGCCCGGCCCCGTTGAACCGGATGGTGCCCACCACCTGGCCGGCCGCGGCCTCCTGCAAGTGCAGGCGCATGAACTCAGGACCCACCGGATAGAACGCCACGGCGTCCGACTTCCATTCGCCGGCCAGGCTGGCGCTGGAAAAGGACGACAGCACGTCGGACAGCTTTCTGGTCGAGTCCGTGAGGTTCGCCAACGCCCCGAGGCCGAGGGCCACCAGGATGGCGGCAGCCGCGACGCGGTTGTTCTTGATGCGGTCGAGCAACCGGTCCACCAGCGTGCGGCTGTCCGGCTTCGGTCGAGCTTTCGGCATTGCAGTGAATGGGGGGGAGCGCCCTCTGACGGTAGGCCTTTGCTCACGCATGCGGCATCCCTAGGAAGAAGGGAGCAGAAGGCGACAGTCGGTGAGGCCTATCGTTTACCGAACGCCGAGCGGATGACGCCGGGGCAGGAACGCTTCATGCCCATGCCCCCCTCCCCGTGCGACGTGCGCCGCCGTGGATGCAGCGCAATGGGCTCGAATGGCTCTATCGCGTGATCAGCGAGCCGCGCCGGCTGTGGCGCCGCTCCCTGGTGACGAACAGCCTTTTCGTCCTGGGGGCATCGCGCCAGCTGCTGGCGCTGCAGCGCCCGGCTGCCGTGCCTTCGGCGCCCGCCGCGCGGCCTCAGGCCGTGGAAGACGTGCGGATCTGACCTCGCCTCACGGCGCGAGCACGGCAAGGGCGATGAACACCACGCCCACCGCCGGGCCCCACAGCCACGGAACCGTCGCCTCGCGGATGAGCACGCAGCGGCGCGGGTCGCTCGGGTCGTAGTAGGCGTCGACGACGCTGCCCGGCGCAAACCGCGCCACCAGCCGCTGCTGCGACTTAGCTCCGTTGGGCATGAGCGAAAACGAGATCCGGCTCGACGTGAACTCGCGCTCGCCCACCTTGAACTGATAGGTGATCACGACCGAGCTGTCGGCGTCCTGCGCGTCGGCCACGCGCTCGGAGCGCACGATCCGCGCGGTCACGCGGTGCCATGCCTGTGCGCGAAGGTGCATCTGCCGCAACCAGAGCGACACCGCGACCGCACCCAGGCCGAGAAGCACGAAGACGATGCGCATCGACAGCGGCATGGCGGGCTCCGACGAATGTTTGCGCCGGGATTGTCTCGCCAGCGTGGCCCCACCGGCGCGGCTCGTCAATACGCGCGGCTGTCGGCCCTGGATGATGCTGATGCCGAACACGTCGGGCACGAAGAACAGCGATGCGGTGGTGCCCTGCAGCGATTCGAGCAGCGCCACGATGCCCGGCTGCGGGCCCAGCGGCAGCGTGATGTAGACCTCGCGCACGCCCTGCTCTTCGACGTAGCGCGCCACGTCGGCCAGGCGGCCGATGCGCCGGCTGGTGGCTTCAGGGTGCGCGCATGCATCTTCGCGGTCGTCGAAGAAGCCCACCACGTCGACCGGCGACTCCATGCCGGCGCGCAATGCGTTGGCCGCCTTGATGCCCAGCTCACCCGCCCCCACGACCACCGCCTTGCGCCGCATGACGGTGGCCCGTGCGCGGGCTCGCACCACGTCGCGGCCCACCATCACCGCCAGCCACTGCACCACCGCCGTGGCGACCACCCAGGTGAGCATCACGTCCCACTCGAAGTAGTGCAGGCTGCGCGTGGCGTAGCCGCACAGCAGCAGGATGACGACCAGCGAAGCCCAGGTGGTGGCGATGCCCACCGCGGCGGTGAGCGGCCGGTCCTTGAAGCGGTTGGTGCCGGGGAAGCTCATCGTCAGCGTGAGCAGGCACAGCGCCTTCGAGGCCGGCGTGAACGACGCACAGGCCCTCACCTATGCCGCCGACCCGGCGGCCTACACGGCGCCTGCCTCGACACCGGTGTCGATCAGCAACGCTGCCACCAGGCAGTACGCGGTGTTGCTGGGCCTGCCTACGCCGACACCGACCCCCACGCCAACTCCGACACCAACGCCTGCGCCGGCCCCTGATGCAGGCGGCGGTGGCAGCGCGCTGGGTGGCGAGTGGCTGTTGCTGCTGGCGCTCGCGGCCGTGCTGGTTGCCCGCACCAGGCCGGCCCGCAAACCATGAACACCGTGCGGGTGGCCGCTGCGCTACCTTGGTTGCTGGCCGCGATGCTGGCCATGCCATGGGCTGTGCCGAGTGCACGCGCGCAGCCCGGCGAACCCGTGCCGGCCACCGCACCGGTCGCCGCGGCGCTGAAAGACAATCTGCGCCTCATGGTGGACTCCGGCCTGCAAGGCACGCCGGGCATCGTCTACCAGGACGCGCAGGGCCGCGTGCAGGTGACAGAGGGCATGCCCAGTGGCGACGCGCTCAGCCGCATGACGCAACCGAAGCGCGGCATCGAGATCGGCCAGCAATGACGAACCCAACACCCGCGACGCTTTCACACCTGCTCGTGCAACCACCGAAGTGGTGGCGTGTTGCCTGCGGCACGGCGGCAGTGCTGCTGGTGGCCTGCCTGTTCTGGCAGGGCGCGCAGCCTTATGCGGGCAAGGTCGTGAAGGAAGGCTGGGACAAGCTGGCGCACGCCGTGCTGCACTTCGGCCTGTGCGCCCTGCTGCTGCCCGGCGTGCGGCTGCGGCACGGCATGCGTGCCGTGTGGCTGTGCGCCGCGGTAGCGGCGCTCGATGAAGCGGCCCAGTACTTCGAGCCCGGCCGCACGCCTAGCCCGGCCGACTGGCTGGCCAGCGTGGCCGGTGCACTGGTGGCGCTGGGGCTGGCCCACCTGCTGGTGAAGGCCAGCCTGCTGCCTCGGGGCGAGGTCAGTCGTTCTTCTTGGGGCGACCAGGACGCAGCGGCTCCAGCGCGTCGAGCGCGCCCTTGAGCTGCTGATCGCCCATTGCGGCCAGCGCGTGCAGGCCGGCGCGCAGCAGCTCGCTCTTCTTGGCCGGCCGCTTGAAGTTGACGGCGCGGCTCTTCAGCGTGTCGATGAGGGCGATGTCGCTGCGCGGCATCGTGAAGCTGTCGCGCACGAGCTTGAGCTTGGGGGCCTTGTCGGCCTTGGCCGCTTCAGCAGCGGGTGCGCGCGGCGCGGCGGCCGGCTTGGCGGCCTTGGTCTTCTTTGCCGCGGTGGCCGCATTCTTCTGGGCCGGCGCGGCAGCGGCGCCGGGTGCGGGCTTGCGCTTCGCGGCGGCGGTGGTTGCGGTCTTCTTGGCGGCTGTGGTGGTGGTTGTGGCTCGGGTGGCCATGCGGTTCTCCTTCCGGCTGGTTAACGTATAAATGATTTATACAATATTCTAGCGTCGACACCGGACACCGGCACTTTGGTGAAGCCCTGGCCGGCACGGCAACGCCTGTGCTTGCACGACACGAACGCCCGCCGCACATTGAGGCACCATAGGCGACCGGCGCGCGCCACTCGGCGGCGCCCTGCTTCCACCCTTACTCGACCACGTCATGGCCTTTTCGTACGGCACTCGCCAAAACGGGCTGCTTTGCGGCTATCGCTTCACCCCGGGGAAAGTCGGCACCCCCATCGACGTTTCCGAAGCCACGCAATGGCTGGACTCGGCGTCGGCCGACGCGCAGGTGGAGTTCGCCTGGCTGCATTTCGACCTCACCGACGCCTCGGCGCAGCCGTGGATGCGGCAGAACCTGCCGTTGCCGCAGGAGTTCTTCGAGGCGCTGCGCCAGGGCTCGCGCTCCACCCGCATCGAAGACGCGCAGGACCAGCTGGTCGCGGTGATCAACGACGTCGCCTACGAGTTCGCGTTCGACCCTTCGGAGATCGCGACGCTGTGGATGTGCGTCGACCGGCACATCGCGATCACGGCGCGGGCGCACCCGCTGCGCTCGATCGACAGGCTGCGCGAGGCGGTCAAGCAAGGAGCGCAATTCAGCTCACCGGTCGACCTGCTGAACCACCTGCTGAAGGACCAGGGCGACGTGCTCACACGCATCGTGCGCGAGGCCACGCTGAAGGTCGATGCGATCGAAGACAGCCTGCTGCACGGCCGGCTGAAGCAGCAGCGCACCGAGCTCGGCAAGCTGCGCCGCGTGCTGGTGCGTCTGCAGCGCCTGCTGGCGCCCGAACCCGCGGCGCTGTTCCGCCTGCTGCGCCAGCCGCCGCCGTGGGTGGCCGAGGGCGACCTCGACGAACTGCGCCAGGCCACCGAAGAGTTCTCGCTGGTCATTCGCGACCTCGCGGCGCTGCAGGAGCGCATCAAGCTGCTGCAGGAAGAGATCGCCGCCCAGGTGAGCGAACAGACGAACCGCAGCCTGTTCACCTTGACGATGGTGACCGTGCTGGCGCTGCCCATCAACATCACCACCGGCTTCTTCGGCATGAACGTGGGCGGCATCCCGTTCGCGGAATACCGCCACGGCTTCCTCACGGTGGTGCTGCTGGTGGCGCTGTTCACCGCCATCGCCGGCTGGCTGGCGTTTCGCCGCAAGGACTGAGCCGCGACGACACCGGCCCACCGGTCTTCACGGTGGGCCCCTCAGCCCAGCCCGCGCACGTGCAGGCCGCGGGCCGAGCGCTTGGCTTCCTGTTTGGCCAGCGCAGCCTCGTTGGCCACCTGCTCCGGGTGCTTGAAGCGGCCGTCGTGGACCACGACCGCGCCGACGCTCACCGTCGTACAAGGGAAGAAACGCAGCACGCCGTGCCGGTCCTCCGTCTCGATGCCGCTGGCGGCCTGTGCATCGGATCTCCTTGAAGTACGGCGTCGCGTAGTGGTTCATGAAGGCCTGGCGGTTGATGATCGCGACGGGCCGCTCTTCGTCGACCACCGCCACCGCATGCAACTGCAGGTGCGCCAGGAACAGCGACTCCACGCCCATGTTGGTGACGTCACGGTTCACCGTGGGCGCGTCGATCACGGTGAGGCTACGCCGTTGCATCGTCAGCGTCGGCCGGTTCTGTTCGGGGAACACCGCCACGCGCTTGCCGGCCAGCACCTCCAGCGCCTCGGGCTCCACCGAACTGCGCGGCTGCTCGGCCGGGCGCCCGAGCAGGTAGCCTTGCCCGTAGCGCATGCCCAGGTCGCGGATCACGCGGGCGTCGTCCTGCGTCTCGATGCCTTCGGCCACCAGCGAGGTGCCGAAGGTGTCGGCGATCTGCATCAACGCGCGCAGCGTGAGCACCTTGTCGGCATCGTCGCTGACGTTGCGGGTGAAGTACTTGTCGATCTTGACGATGTCGGGCCGCAGCTGCGACCACAGCCGCAGGCTGGAGCGGCCGTCGCCGAAGTCGTCGAGCGCCAGCGAGATGCCCGCGGCATGCACGAGCTTCGCGGCCTCGACGAGCGCGTTCATGTCCGTCACGCGCTCGTGTTCGGTGAGCTCGAGCACCAGCATGCGCGGCAGCAGCCCGAGGCGGCCGATGTACTGAAGGTGCACCTCGAGGCGATGCCGGCGCAGCGCTTCGACGAGCGCGTCGGCGCTGATGTTGACGAACAGCCGCCCGCCCTGCCCGAGCAGCGCCCAGCGCTGCCATGCCGTGACCGCGCAGTGCAACTCGAAGTCGAACAGCAGCCCTTCTTCGCGCGCTGCGCGCAGCAGGGCATCAGCGCCCTGCATTGAAGTGCCGCGCGGCCCGCGGATCAGGGCCTCGTGCGCGTACACGCCGCCGTCGTGCATGCTGGCGATGGGCTGGAACAGCGGATACAGCAGCTGATCGCGCATCAGCTGTGCGAGCGCTCCGTCGCTGCTGCGCACGGCGTCCGACGTTTCGGCCACTGGGCTGTAGGCGGAGTGCAGGCCCGCAGGCGGCAACTGCCGCCCGTCTGGGTCGAACAAGAGGGCGGACGTCACGCGACGACTTCCAAAACGTCAGATCGATGATGTATCGAATTGTCCCGGGCGCTTGCCGCAGTTGGATGACAAGCTCAAGACAGCTCGGTGACGACGTGACATCGAGCACGGGTGACGTGCCGCTTCGGCATCCGCAGCTTCGACGCTGCAGAGCCGGGTGGCTGCCGACGGCCGTCACGCCTTCGTCACGCGTGGCCCGTAGCTTTTGGGGGCTTTGCCTGCAGATCCTTGCCAGCAACAACACTCAAGACTCGAGAGGCGTCGATGAACACTGGGCACACCCTTCTTGCCGCTGCGGCGGCCGCGGTCTTCGTCACCGGCGCGCAGGCCGCGCCCGAATTCGTGAACGCGCTCGTGCTCGACGGCAGCACGGTGGACGCAGGCGGCGGCACGGCCGTCAACGACGGCCGGCTGGGCTTCTTCTCCGACCTCTACTACGACCCGCAGCGCAAGGAATGGTGGGCGCTGTCGGACCGCGGCCCGGGCGGCGGCACGTTGGCCTACGAGACGCGCATCCACCGCTTCAAGCTCGACGTGGACCCTGCCACCGGCGCGATCTCGAACTTCCAGGTGCTCAAGACGGTGATCTTCCGCAAGGGCGGCACGGCACTCGACGGCTTTGCGCCAGCGGTGGGCGCAAAGCTGGGCGTCGCGTTCGACCCCGAAGGCGTGGTCGTGCACCCGCTTACGGGGCACCTGCTGGTGTCCGACGAATACGGCCCGTCGCTGTACGAGTTCAACCGCACCGGCCGGCGCGTGCAGGTGTACGACGTGCCACCCGGGCTGCTGCCGCGCAATGCCGCCACCGGCGCCGTCAACCACGCCAGCGACGAAGGCAACAACGCTGGCAAGCGCACCAACCGCGGCTTCGAGGGCTTGGCCATCAGCCCCGATGGCCGCTTTGCGTTTGCGATGCTGCAAAGCGCGATGCTCGACGAAGGCGGCAGCAACGGCGTCTACAACCGCATCGTCAAGTTCGACACCCGCACCGGCCGCGCGCTCACGCAATACGCCTACCGCATGGAAGGCAGCTCGCAAGGGCGCGGCATCTCGGCGCTGGTGGCGCTGAACGACACCGAGTTCCTCGTGCTCGAGCGCAACAACCGCGGCCTGGGCGTTGACGCCACGCTCGCGAACCCGAACAAGAAGGTGTTCCGTATCGACATCGCGGGCGCCACCGACGTGAGCGGCATCGACCTCGACGCAGCGGATGCGGTGTTCACGCCGGTGAGCAAGTCCGCCACGCCGTGGCTCGACCTCGCCGCGCCCGCGACACTGGCACACGCTTCGCTCGCGCCAATGGGCGGCGTGTCGCCCGAGAAGTGGGAAGGACTGGCCATCGGCCCGCGCCTGGCCGACGGCTCCTACCTCGTGCTGGCCGGTACCGACAACGACTACTCCGTGACGCAGGACCCGAGCTCGACGCAGTACGACATCTACCACCGGGTCGGCGCCGACCGCATCCGCTGCACCATCGGCAGCTTCTCGGACTGCGTGGCCGTGAATGCCGACGGCAGCCTCGGCGCGGCGTTGCCAGCCGGCTTCGACTTCACCGGCTACCGGCTCATCCCCGGCGTGCTGCATGCCTACAAGGCGGGTGCCGAAGACCTGGCCGGCTACACGCCACCCGGCCGTGACAAGCGACACGCACATCGCGACTGAGTTGGCCGAAGGCTTCGATGTCACGAGCTTGTCGTTACAAGCCCTGACACTCGCGGCCTCAAGCAACGACCAACGCGATCTTCGCGAGAGAAAGGCAAAGCCGCCGAAAGGCGGTGACGCAAAGCCACCGGGCTAAGGCATACGTGCTACGCCAGCGGGGCTGCCTCATCGGGCCCAGAACCCGGCGCATGGCCTTCATTCGCGACGCCCTCCAAGAGCGAACGAACCATGCTTGCCTCCGCCATTCCACGCAAGACCGAGCACGCAAAGCTCGTGCTGCAAGGCCGCGACTTCCCAGGCACCCGGGCGCAGCGTCTGTTCCTCATCATGGTCGACGGCCGCAAGCCGCTGCGCGAGCTGGCCGGCCCGGCCAGCCACCTGGGCATCGACGAAGCTGCGCTGCAGCAGCTGCTGGACGCCGGCCTCATTGAATGGGTGCCCAGGACCACGCAGCGCAGCGCACCAGCGGCCGACACAGCAGCGCCCACGGCCCCGCCCACGCCCGCGCAACCCAGCCCCGCGCGGTCTCCCCGCACGATGGCCGCGGCCAAGATGTACGTGCTGGACCTCGCCACGCTCATGCTGCAGGGCCAGGACCGTGAAGTGCGCGACGCGGCGCGCGAAGTGACCGATGCCGAGCAGATGAAGGACTGGCTCAACGCGACGGCCGAGCGCATCGCCGACCGTGCCGGCACCGAGCGCGCCGCCGCATTCGTCGCACGCGTGATCGAAGTGCTGCCCGACGACGTGGCGGCCCTGTTCGTGGAAGGCGTCGATGCCGTCGCCGGCTGATGCTGCGCCGCCCGCGCCGATGCTCCGCCTGCTGGCCGTGGTGGAGGGCAGGAACCTGCACCCCCTTTGGCAGGCGCCGCTCGCCTGGCTGCACGAATGGATGGACACGCCCCGGCCCGACCTCAACGGCCGATGCCCATCGTCTTTCACCAGCGAAGAGGACTGGGACCTGATCCTGGTGGGCCTGTTGCTGCGCGAGCCGGCGGCCCTGCGGGCATCGGCTAAAGTCCTTCGATTCCATCGGGATCCGCTCGCACGACGCAGCGCCACATGACCGCAGCACTCGCTGAATTGCTCGACGACGGTGCCGTCTATCGCCGCACCGACAAAGGAGCGCGCGAGCTCGTCTCGCCCTCCGGCCAGCTCTCTTCCGAAGAACGCCGCTTCCTGGCCATCGTGACCGGTCACACACCGCTGCGCGTGCTGCTCGACCTGACCGGCGGTGCTTCGGTCCAGGCAGACACCATCACGGCCTTGCACACCAAAGGGCTCATCGCGCTGGAGCCTTCCAGCCCGGCTGCGACGAGCCGGCCGGCGCGCGCCTGATTCCCCCTACCTGGCCTCGGCCAGCTTCCGTCAATGCTGTACCGCCTCCATGCGAGGCGGCTCCCGCATGTGCACGCCGCTGAAACGGTGAATTCATCCAACCGACACCTTGCGGTCGCTGCCGCTGGCTTGCTCATGGCGGCGCTGGCAGCGGGCCCCGCGCAAGCTGAAGAACCCACTGGCGCGAGCCCATTGGTCCCGGCTGCCGTCTTCGTGCAGGACGGCGTCGCGGAGCATGCGCATGAGTCCGTGTTCGGCGCGTCGTGGAACGCGCACTGGCGCCGGGATCTCGACTGCTGCGTGCTGACCAGCTACGTCGAGGCCTCCCTGGGCCGCTGGAGCAGCGAAGGGCGAGACGCCTCCAACGTCTGGTTCACCCAGATCGGCATCACACCCGTGTTGCGGGTGCAGCCACGCGCCTGGAAGAGCGGCTGGTACGTCGAGGGCGACATCGGCGTCAACCTGATCGCGCCGATTTGCCACAGCCGTGACAAGCGGTTCAGCACCACCTTCAACTTCGGTGACCACCTGGCCGTCGGCCTGCAGTTCTGTGAACGCAAACAGCACGAAATCGCGCTGCGGCTGCAGCACTTTTCCAACGGCGGCATCCGCGAACCCAACCCCGGCGAGAACTTCGTCCAGATCCGCTACCTGAGACACCAGTGAGGCTTCGAGCGCGGCGAGCTCGAATCATCTCAGCCGCGCGGATTCAGCCCCCTGTCCACCAAAGACAGGGATCGCCGGAACTCCTTGCGCAAGCGATACAGCTGCGCCGGTCGATGAGCGTGCCCGCCCGACATGGCCCCTTCGATCGGCTCGAGCATGCCCAGCTCGTCGAGCTTGCGCCGGAAGCTCACCTTGTTGATGGGCTCACCCAAGACTGCTTCGTAGACGGACTGGAGCTGCGGCAACGTGAAGCTTTCGCCGCAGAGGTACACCGGCAGCGACGAGTATTGGCTCTTCGTGCGCACGCGAGACACTGCGCTTTCGACGATGCTCTTGTGGTCGAACGGCAGGCTTGGAAGCTGCTCCACCGGCAGCGCGGCAATTCGAGTGCCGCTTGCAGCAGACAGGATCGCCGACGGCACCAGCGCGCAATAGGCGATCGACACCGACCAGCCCCGAGGGTCCCTGCCCGGCCCTGCAAACGTGGCCAGCTGCTCCAGGTAGGGCGCAACGATGCCGGTTTTTTCTCGCAACACACGATCAGCCGCGTCGCTTGCGCTCTGGTCTTCCTGTTCATGGATGTAGCCCCCCGGCAGCGCGAAGGCTCCCTTGAACGGCTCGCGGTCGCGCTTGAGCAACGCCACGTGCAGCGCCCCATCACGCAAGGTCAGTAGCACCACATCGACGGTGCAGACGATCGGTTTGGCCTTGTTCATCAGGGCGCCAATGTTATGACAGTGCCGCAACTAATAGCAGCCCTCTCTTCACACTCACCTTAGTTGCACAATGCATCTAACTTGATTAGACTGCCCACACATCGAAACAAGGAGGCCCCAATGAGCCGCAAGATCCAGCTTCTTGTGATCGACCCGCAGAACGACTTCTGCGACCTGCCCGAGGCGTATCGGCCCGTCGACGCCATCTCTGGGGCGCGCACGGCACCGGCTTTGCCAGTTGCCGGTGCACACGCGGACATGGAGCGCCTTGCGGCATTCATCCGCGAAGCCGCTCCGCTGCTCACAGACATCGCCATCACGCTCGACTCTCACCATCGCATCGACATTGCCCACCCCACCTTCTGGAAGAAGAGCGATGGCAGCGCGGTAACACCCTTCACGCCGATTACCGCAACGCAGGTGCGGGCTGGCGAATTCGTGCCCCGGGACGCGAACGCCCTGCCGCGCACGCTCGCCTACCTTGACGAACTCGAAGCCCGTGGCCGCTATACCTTGATGGTCTGGCCAGTCCACTGCGAGATCGGCAGCTGGGGCCACAACGTGCATGCCGACGTGCGAGCCGCCTATAACGCATGGGAAGAATCGAGACTGCGCATCGTGCGCAAGATCGACAAGGGCTCCAACCCCTGGACCGAACACTACAGTGCCGTGCAAGCCGAAGTCCCCGATCCGGACGACCCTGACACGCAGCTCAACCAAACATTCATCGACGAGCTGGACGGTGCAGACCTCTTGCTGATTGCCGGTGAGGCCAGCAGCCACTGCGTGAGGGCCACCACCGAGCACATCGTGGCCAACCTGCGCAGCGGGCGCACTGACAAAGTGGTGCTGCTGACGGACTGCATGAGCCCGGTCGGGGGCTTCGAGGCGCAACACGCCGCCTTCCTTGCCGATATGCAAACCAAGGGCGTCAGGCTGGCTGCCAGTGTCGACACCCTGGCGCAACTGCGCAGCCGTTGAAGGAAAGATCGGAAAGATTCATGACCCCTGTCATCCAGAGCCTGCTAGACACCGACCTCTACAAGTTCACGATGTGGCAGACCATGCTGCATCGCCACCCGCAGACCCAGGCCGAGTACAGCTTCGTCTGCCGCAACGAGCCCGCCTACCCGCTCAGCGATCTGCTGAGCGACGTCGATCGCGAGCTCGATCAGCTGTGTTCCTTGAGCTTTGCGGCCGACGAGCAGGCCTATCTGCGGGGCCTGCGCTTCATCAAGTCGGACTTCGTCGACTTCCTGCGCATCTTCCGCTTCCAGCGTGACTTCATCACCGCACAGGCCGACGGCCTCATGCTGAGGATCGTCGCGCGCGGTCCGCAGGTGCACGTCATGGCGTTCGAGATCTTCGTGCTGGCCATCGTCAACGAGCTGTACTTCCGGCGTTTCGATCGTGCAGCGGCCCTTGCCGAAGGTCGCCAGCGCCTGCAAGCCAAGATCGACCAGCTGAAGGCCTTTGGCACCGAGCCGGCCCTGGCTCACCCGTTCGAGTTTTTCGACTTCGGCGTGCGCAGGCGCTTCGCGGGCGACTGGCAACGCGAGGTGGTCACTGCGTTGAAAACCAACGTGTCCGAATTCTTCAAGGGCACCTCCAACGTGCTGCTGGCGCGGGACCTCAACCTGGTGCCCATCGGCACCATGGCACACGAGTACCTGCAGACCTACCAGGCACTGGGCGTGCGCCTGCGCGACCACCAGAAGGCCGCGCTTGAAGACTGGGTGCAGGAATACCGCGGCGATCTGGGCGTGGCGCTGACCGACGTGGTCGGCATGGACGCCTTCCTTGCGGACTTCGATCTCTACTTCGCGAAGCTTTTCGACGGCCTGCGCCATGACTCAGGCGACCCGGTGGTGTGGGGCGAGAAGGCGCTGGCCCACTACGCGAAGCTGCGCATCGATGCACGCACGAAACGTCTGGTGTTTTCCGATGGGCTGGACATCCCCCGGGCGCTCGAGCTGTACCGGCACTTCGGCAACCGTACGCAGCTCGGCTTCGGCATCGGCACCAACCTGAGCAACGATGTCGGACTGAAGCCACTGAACATCGTAATGAAGCTCACTCGCTGCAACGACCAGCCGGTGGCCAAGCTGTCCGACAGCCCGGGCAAGACGCTGTGCGACGACCAGACCTTCCTGGCCTACCTGCGCCAGGTGTTCAAGGTGGCGGCCTGAGAGAAAGCCCATGCTCAGACTCACGCTCGCGCAACTCAACGTCACCGTCGGAGACATCGAGGGCAACGTCGCCAAGATGATCGGGGCAGCCCAGAAGGCCCGTGAAGACGGCTCGCAGCTCGTGGTGTTTCCGGAGTTGTCTCTCACCGGCTACTACCCGGGCGACTTGCTGGAGGACGCTGCCTTCCTGCAACGGGTTGATGCCGGGGTGGCGCTGCTGCTGCAGGCCTCGCGGCAGCTTCGAGACCAGCATTGGGTGGTCGGCGCGCCAACGCGCCGCGAAGGCCCGGGCAAGCGCCTGCACAACACGCTGCTGGTCATCAAGGCCGGCGAAGTGGTGCTGCGTTACGCCAAGCAGCTGCTGCCCACCTACAACATCTTCGACGAACGCCGCCACTTCGAGCCCGGCCCCGACGTAGCACGCGTGCTGCGCATCGGCGACTGCAGCGTGGGCTTCCTGATCTGCGAGGACGGCTGGAACGACGAAGGCCTGGACTACGCAATCAACCCCTTCGATCGGTTGCGCGACGCTGCACCGGATCTCGTCGTGTCGATCAACGCGAGCCCCTCCAACGTCGGCAAACGCGAGCAGCGGCACCAGATATTCAGCGCCGCCAGCCGCCGGCATGGCATGCCGATCCTTTACGTCAACCAGATCGGCGGCCACGACCAGCTGGTCTACGACGGGGCTTCGTTCGCGGTCCAGCCCGATGCCGGGGTGGTCTATGAAGCGCAGCGATTCTGCGAAGACGTGAGTACCTTGTGCTTCGAGGCAGGGCGGTTTGCCGCTGCCAGTGGCGACGAGCTGCCGAAGGTGTCGTTCGCCGGCCTGCCGACGCTGGAGTTCTATCGTGCACAGATCGTGCTTGGGCTGCAGGACTATGCGCGTCGTTGCGGCTTCCAGCGTGTGATGGTGGGGTCGTCCGGCGGCATCGACAGTGCCCTCACCCTGGCCCTGGCCGTGCAGGCACTCGGTGCGGCCAACGTCGCCGCGGTGACGATGCCCTCTCGCTTTTCGTCGGCGGGATCGGTGGACGACTCGGTGACCTTGTGCCGCAACCTCGGGATCGAACTCTTCACGCATCCGATCGCCGAGCTGGTGGCGGGGTACTCGCAGCAGTTCGAACGCAGCTTCGGCCAGCCCTTGTGCGGCCTGGCACTCGAGAACCTGCAGGCCCGCATCCGCGGCACGGTGCTGATGGAACACTCCAACAGCTTCGGCCACCTGTTGCTGACCACGGGCAACAAATCCGAAATCTCGGTCGGCTACTGCACTTTGTATGGCGACACCAACGGTGGCCTCGGGCTGATCGGCGATCTCTACAAGACGGAAGTGTTCGCGCTCTCACGCCACATCAACGAGCAGGCCGGCCGCGAGCTGATTCCGGCCGCCATCATCGACAAGCCGCCGTCGGCCGAGCTGGCCCCTGGCCAGCAAGACACTGACAGCCTGCCGCCCTATTCGGTGCTCGACGAGGTGCTGAAGCTGCTGATCGAAGGCGAGCGCCTCGCGCACTGGGAGCATGAGCAGGCCAGTGCGTTCGTCGCCTCGCTGAGAGCCACACAGGAAGGGCTCGCGTTGATCGAACGGGTGCGGCAGATGATTGCGCGCAACGAGTACAAACGACGCCAAGCTCCTCCGATCATCCGGGTGCGACCGCTTGCCTTCGGCACCGGTCGCCAGATGCCGATTGCCGCCAAACACCTATGAACTCGACTGCCACCCACGACGTTGCCGTCTACGTCGGCCGCTTCCAGCCATTTCACCTGGGCCACGCTGCACTGCTGCAACAGGCCTTGAGCACGGCCACGCACTGCGTCGTCGTCGTCGGCTCGGCCTTCCAGGCGCGCACGCCCAAGAACCCGTTCAGCTGGCAGGAGCGGGCAGAGATGATCCGCCTGGCAGTGCCCGAAGCCGATCGGCCGCGCTTGCACTTCGTGCCCGTGCGGGACTACTACAACGAAGAGCGCTGGTTGCACGCGGTGCGCGAGGGCGTCGCCAACTGCGTTGGGCCGCTGGCGGGACGTACCGCCTCGGTAGCGCTGGTCGGGCACTTCAAGGACGCGACAAGCGATTACCTGCGCGGCTTTCCAGGCTGGAGCCTGATCGAAGCGCAACGCAGCCATGCGGTGGATGCCACGAGGCTGCGCGATGCTTACTTCGGTTGCGCGGGAGACAACATCCACGCCACGCTGGCCGCGCTGGTGGACCAGGCACCACAGAGCACGCTGGACTTCCTGCGAGCCTGGAGCGCGCTGCCGCCGTTTGCCGGCATTGCCGAAGAGTGGCGCATGCTGCGCGACTACCGCGAAGCCTGGGCCGCTGCACCGTACCCGCCGGTATTCGTGACCGTGGACGCCGTGGTGCGCTGCGCCGGCCACGTGCTGCTGGTGCGCCGCGGCCAAGCTCCGGGCAAGGGGCTGTATGCAGTGCCGGGCGGGTTCATCGAGCAGCGGGAGACGGCTTACCAGTCGGCCATCCGTGAACTGCGCGAAGAAACGGCGTTGGGCTTGCTGGAGATGTCACTGCGGCAGCACCTTAAAGCCGTCGCCGTGTTCGACCACCCAGACCGCAGCCAGCGCGGCAGAACGATCACCCACGCGCACTTCTTCGATCTCGGCGAACGCAGCCTGCCGGAGGTGCAGGCCGGCGACGATGCCGCCGCGGCCCAGTGGGTGCCGGTGAACGAGCTGACAGCCTTGGAAGACCAGTTCCTGGACGATCACTTCCACATGCTCGACCACTTCTTGGGGCTCACTGCTGCGTGATGCGGTGCCAGCCCCAGTCACGAAACGATTCGCCCAATGCCGCCGGTCAAGAAGTGCTTGCTCCTCAAGTAGCTTGAGGTCCTAGCCTTGGATGCACCACAACGACGAAGTGCATGCGATGAAGTCTTTGAAGACCGTTCTCGCGATTGGTGCCGCATGCGCGGCTTGCTGCGCTGCTCCATTGCTTGGCATGGCTGGCGGGCTTGGAGCCTTCTGGGCAGCCCTGGCCGCGTGCACTGACGAGTTCGTGGCCGTGGTGGGCATTGCACTGCCGTTGGCCGGCATTTGGTTGTTGTGACGTCGGCGCTCCTCGACCAGCAGCTCGACTTGCTGGCTGCCCTAGCGCTTGCCCCACGGGGGTTCGCCGTGCCCGCCCCTGAACGCGTTCCGGTCGAATGCGCGCTCGATGCGGAAAAAATGGGATCCAGGCTTGCTCGGATCCGCCGATTGACACGGGGCTATCTGCGTTCGCACCGACTCACCGGAAGCACGCAGTACCTGAGCCATGACGGCGCTGCAGCGACCGAGCTTGAAACCATCGTCGCATTGGAGCGCGAATGCTGCGCGTGCCTTGACTTCGAGATTCGCTCCGAGGCGACGAGATCGATCTGGTCATCGTGCCTCCTGCACACGATGACGTGGACGTTCGTTGGTTGTTTTCGCAGTTCCTGCCTCAGCCATCAATGCCACCAGCGCACTCCAGCGTGCGCCTGCTGCAGGGCGTAAGCTCGATTCGCATGAATTCCGCACGTCCCTGTCCATCGGCTTGCTGGCCCGGCAGAGCGGCTGCTCGGTGCCGACCATCCGCTACTACGAGGAAATCGGCCTGCTGCCGGCGGGTCCAAGGACCGCGGCAGGACGCAGGATCTATGGCCAGGCGGTCATTCACCGGGCACCGCGCGTTGTTCAAGCTGAACATCGACGCACACCTTGGCTGACGAGGCGAAACGCGAATCCCCCAATTCCCAGCAAAGAAAACGGGCTAGATGCCGAAACATCTAACCCGTTGATCTAGAACCGAAATTCTGGCGCGGCTGGCAGATTCGAACCCACGCCCCCTTGGTTCGTAGGCTGCCGAAAATCGAAAGGGGCCTTTGAAATCAACGACTTAGCGGCGCCCTCATTGCGCGAGTCGCACGGAAATGCCCAGGAGCGTTGGGAAGAGTCGCGCAAAAGTCGCGCAGATGACCCACGACCCCATGGTGTGTTTTGACGGGTCGCGCAGCGGTGCTGTTCGGCTCACTTGCGCGGCTGTTCTTCGCCCGGTTCGATCGCGGGCGCGATGACCAGCTCAGTGTTGGCGGCCCGTGTGAGCATGCGGCAGAGTTGCTCACGTCGCACGATGTCGCCATCGAGCGCAATGTTCCACAGCAGCTCGCGTTCGAGCGCGGCGCGGTCGCCGGGGACGACGGTCAGCTGTGCCGGCTTATCTACGTCAGTCACCACGAACCCCCATGAGGGTCGCGTCGGAAGCCGTCCGCGAGCGACCGCGCTGATGAGCCAGCGCTCTGAGGATGGTGTCGAGCACA
The DNA here is from genome assembly GCA_946480925.1 of uncultured Rivibacter sp. The sequence continues at coordinate 14,907 of CAMLLU010000023.1, read as the reverse complement.
TCCTCCAGATCCTTGCCGACATCCTGTGCGAGAAAGCGCAGCACCAGGTAGCCGTTCTCCTGCAGCAGCAGATCCTTGCGCCGGTCTCGACGGTACGCGACCGGATCGGCAAGATGCTGGTCACCGTCGAGTTCGATGGCCACGCGGGTGTCGGGGTCGTCATCACACAGCAGATCGACTTCGAGCTGTCCCAGCCCGTCGAATGCGATCGGCAGCACCGCATTGAGCTTGAAGCGCCCACGCGTTTCAGGCAGCGTCTCCAGACGGCGGTACAGGAAAGCCTCGGTGGCGCTGCGCGCGCGGTCAGCGCCCTCGGCGCCGGCGTCGAACGGTCGGGCCACATGGACGAAGAGGCTGGCGACCGACTGGTCCACGCCGTCCCGCGCCAGCCTGCGCACGCTGCCTGCATAGTCGCGCTTCCATGCCGGCTCTGCGGGCAGCGCCACGTCTTGGGGCCAGCCGGCGATGGCGTTTGCCGGTAGGGCGATCGTGTAGCCAAGTGCCTCATAGCCGCGGCAGCGCCGATCGAACATCCGCGCCAGCATGGGTACTTCGAGATCCGCGTAGTCGTAGATGCGCACCTCCCGCTTGCCGTCGCACAGTCGGTGCAACCGGCCCGCATACTGCGCGATCGTGCCGCGCCAGGACACAGGAAGCGTCAGGAACAGCGTGTCCAGCCGCGCATCATCGAATCCCTCGCCCACGTGCCGGCCGGTGGCCAGCAGCACGCGCGGTTCATCGTGCGGGATGGCAGCCAGCCGCTCGGCGACCGACTGTCTCTGTTTCTTGCCCATCCCCGCCCGCAGAACAACGAGGTGACGCACATGCGGCGCCAGCTGCTGCTCCAAGCGGTCGAGATGATCCTTACGTTCGGTGAGCACGAGCGGTACGCGGCCGCTGCGCACGCACTCGATCACGTCCTCGCAGATGCGGCGATTGCGACGTTCGTCGTCGACCAAGTCCTGGCACAGCGCCTGGAACTCGACGCGAGGATCGCCCTCGGTGCTTGGGCGCCCCTCAAATGGGGTCGGCCGCACGAGCACGCGATGCTCGAATGGCCGAGCTACGGCCTGCGCCTTCGCGTTCACGCGGTGACGAACCGGCCCGCACTGCATGAAGATGATGGGATGGTGGCCGTTCTTTCGTTCCACCGTGGCCGACAGGCCGACGACGAACCGCGCTTTGGCGCGCCGCGCCACTTGCTCGAAGCTCTGCGCGGGCAGATGGTGGCACTCGTCGACGATCAGTTGTCCGTACTCGGCGACGCGGTCGTCGACCGTGCCCTTCCTGACGAGGCTCTGAATGATGGCGATGTCGACCTTCCCGCTCGGTCGCCTTCGCCCGCCGCCGATGCACCCAATGGCTTTGGCCGGAATACCCAAGAACGTCGACAGCCGCTCGACCCACTGGTCGAGCAACTGCTGTCGGTGCACGAGCACCAGCGTACTCACCCCGCGCTGTGCGATGAGCCAGGCCGCGACCACGGTCTTGCCGAACGCCGTCGTGGCCGCGAGCACGCCGCAGTCGTGCGCTAGCAGAGCCCGCGCGGCCAGCATCTGCTCGGCCCGCAGCTCTCCGTGAAAACGTATCGCATCCAGAGGCTGGCCGCCGCAGCGCTCGTCACGCAGCGTCGCTCGCACGCCGAGGTCGTTCAACGTTCGAAGCGCATCGTCCAGGCAACCGCGTGGCAGACCCAGATGCTGCGGGTGGTCCTCGGCGCAGCTGATGACACGCGGTTTCCCATGCACGGACAGCCGCATCGCCTGCGCACGGTAGAACTCGGGGTTCTGAAATGCCGCCAGTCGCAGCAGCCGGTTTCTCAGGCCCGGATGCAGACCTTGCTTGGCGATGTAGATCTGGTCGGCGAGAACGAGCTCCAGGGTCGGCGGCAACTCACCCTCGATGGGAGGCTCCTTCCGCTGTCGCGACGCGGGCAGGGTCCATGGCTCGGTTTCCTCGTCCTCATGCAAGGGCACGCGTACGCCAAGAATGCGGCCACCCTGTTCCGCCTCTCGGACGATCCTTTCGACCTGTGCCCGGCCCATGCGCCCTACGTTCGCGAGGAATGCCCACTGGTCCGGCCACGGCGCGAAGTCGTCGTCCAGGAACACGCTGTTGCCGAGTTCACGAGGCTCCTTTTGCAATGGCAGCGCGATGAGATTCCCGAACCCGCCGCGCGGCATCGTGTCCTGACTCGGAAACAAGCGGTCGTACGAATCAAGGCCGATGTCTGGCCGGCCTTCCATGGCATCCGTCAGGAGAAGAGAGCCGAGCCGCCGCGCCACCGCCGCCGACACGACCTCTTCGAAGAAGATCCAGACGTGGCCGCCTTGGCCCGAGCGCGAACGCTCCAGCGCAGCTGGCACGTTCAGTCGCCGGCACGCCCGGACGAACGCCGCGGCATCCTCCTGCCAGCCGCATTTGTCGAAGTCGATGGCGAGGAAGAAGCACGATTCGTCTTCGAGCAGCGGATACACGCCAGCGACGAAGGAGCGGCGCAGGGGATCGCCAGGCTCATGGCCGGACAGGTGCCCAAAGATGACCTCATCGGTCATCGGGAGGAACTTCCGATGGGTGCAGTCCGCGCACTTGATCTGGGGTTTGCGGCAGATGCCACGCACCCATTCGTTCGCACAGGCCGGCGCATAGCCGGACTTGCCGGTCTTCAGGCTCTCGAACCGGCGAGCGTAGACGTCCTGACGGCCTCGGAAAAGCGATCGGAACAGCGCGATCTTGGCTTCCACCGGAGAAGACAGATCCACGCGGCTGCTCTGCGGGTGCCTGATCTCGTTCATAGACAGACGAGTTTGGCATATGGACGCACGCGAAGGAGCGCTTGAAGCTACGACTCGGAAAGGTTGCGTCGCAGCTCCTCGCCGATCAGGAAGTTCAGGAAGCGCGTTTCCTCGGCTTGCCGGCGACTCGTCGGTCACTGATCGTCGTGCGAATCGCATCCAGTTGCCTGGACAGCCTCGGTACGGCCGCCTCCAAGGCGTCGGTGTCGATGGCGGCGAGCAACTCGATGCGGTGCTCGGACCACAGCCGCCGTCCCACCTGGCTGCGCGCCAGCGTGTAGATGCGCTGCAGCTTCGCGCCGAGTCGATCGTGCGAGGCCGGATCGCTCGCGAGCCTGCGCAGCGCAGCCCTGGCCACCTCGATCGCCCACTTCGCCTGGGTCACGACATGGGGCCCTTTGTCCTCGTAGAGACCGACGGCGTTCTGTGCCCTTGACTCCAGAACGTCGAACGGATCCATGACACGGATGAACGTTCCCTTGCGCCACTCGACCTCGACACTGTCGCGCACGACCTGGCGCGTGAAGTCGGACGACTTGCGCAAACCGCTGACGGTGTACAGCAGGTGCAGTACGTCGATGTTGCGCTCCTTGCCGCCTGCCGCAGGCAACCGCAGCTGCGCGACGACCGACGTTCGCGCGGTCTTCCGCGGGACGACCAGCCGTGCGCTGATCGCCGCGGCCAGCGCGCGTGCGGTCACGAGCTCTCCGAGGGCGTCGCCATCGTTGGAGATGGCCGCGCCATCGGCATCGACGCCGAAACGGTCCATCCAGAAGGCCAGCGCCTGCCCGCCGACCAGGATCATGTCCGTTCCGATGTTCGACAGAAGCAGATCGACGGTTGCGGCATCTAGCGGTTGCTCGTCGTCCGGAAGGCTCGGCTTCGTGGCCATGGCCCCGCGATGCTCCCGATCAGTAGGGCGAGTTCACGAGCTTTGCGCCCTTGGCCCTGCCGCCTGCGAACCAGCTCATCGCGGCAGCCGGCTGCCGACCGGCACGGACACTGCGCAGGTCTTCTGCCTGTCGCTGTCGCTTGAATGCCCACAGCGACTGTTCGGAGGCGACCGTCTCCTCCGGCCGCGCTTCACCGCCCCGGAGCAGCCGGGCCACTTCGGCGACCGACAGGCCCGTAGTCTCCAGAGCGACGCCGAGCCGTGCCCAGTGCTCAAGCTGCTGTGCTGCGGAACGCGACATCAACGCACCTTGCTGCTGCGCCAGCGCGAACAGCTCGGCCCCGACACGGATGGAGTTCGAGGACATCGGCGGTCTCCGAGTGTGGCAAATCGTGGCAGCTTACCACCATGGCGGGTACGACGTGAGTCATGGGTTCCGGCAGCCGGCCCCGGGGTCGTCGCCATACTCGCACGCTGTTCCTCGCTGCACCGACACCCATGCAACCCGAATCACCACCCGCCTCCCCTATCCTGCAGGCCCTGCAGACTCTGGCGCGGCCGGCGAAGGATGGCAAGACCGCCGCCCCCGAGCCGGCGGGCCGCTTCTGCGCGGAAGGCCGGTTGGCGCTGGACGCCGTTGCCGTGACGGTGCGCGACGTGGGCACGCTGGACCGCCCCGTCACCTCAGAATCCGCGGCAGCCCTGCACGCGGCCAGCGCTCCGGCGCGCCACGGCCGGCGCGAGGCCACGCTGCTGGACAAGCGCGTGCGGGACACCGGCGAGATCGACGCCGGCGCGCTGTCGCTGGAATGGGCCGTCGGTGCGCTGCCGTCACTGCAGTCCGAGGTCGCGCAGGCCCTGGACGTTCTTGGCCTGGAGGTGCGGCTGCACAACCTGCTGGTCTACGGCCCGGGCCAGTTCTTCAAGCCGCATCAGGACACGGAAAAGCACCCCGGCATGATCGCCACGCTGGTGCTGGTGTGGCCCTCGGCGCACATCGGCGGCGAGTTGCGCGTGCGCCACCGCGACACCGAGGTCCACTTCGCATCGCAGCACCTGCGGGCCGACGCGATCCGCTGGTTCGCCTTCTTTGCCGACTGCCGGCACGAGGTGCTGCCGGTGTCCGAGGGCTGGCGGATCGTGCTCACGTTCGACTTGGTCCTGCCGGCCGAGCCCGCACGACCGCGCACGCCGGCGCATCCGCCTCTGCGGGACGCGCTGCGCGCGCACTTCCATCCCGAGGACGAAGAACCGTGCCTGCGGCCCTGGGTGCTGCTGCTCGACCATGAGTACACCGAGCGCGGGCTGCGCTGGCGGCTGCTGAAAGGCGAGGACCGTGCCCGTGTGGCCGCACTGCGCGCGGCCTGCGAGCCGCTCGGGCTGACGGTGCACCTGGCGCTGGCAGCGATCCACGAGCAGTGGACCGCGATCGAGGCCCATGGCGAGCGGCGCGGCGGCGCCGGCGCCCCTGAACCGGACGAGTTGATCGACGAGGACATGGTGCTGGACTTCTGGATCGATGCCGACGACCGGCCGCTGCGTCGAGATGCCTTGCACGTCGCCCCGGCGGACATCGTCAGCTTCACGGAAACCGGCGAGGACTTCCTCGTGGACGAGGCGTACGAAAGCTACATGGGCAACTACGGCGAGACGCTGGACTATTGGTACCGTCGCGCCGCGCTGGTGATCCAGACGCCGCTGGCCGCCGAAGCGAGCCGCTTCACGACCGACTTCGATGCGGCGCTGGCCGATGCGCTCGCGCTGGCGCGCGGAGGGCGCAGCGACGAGTTGTCGCAGCGCTTGCTAGCCGCAAAGGAGGCGCTTCGCATGCAGTGCCAGACACGAGGTCGGGAGCTGCTGGGCAGCTACGCGGAATTGGCGGTGGCACTGCCCAATGCGGCGCAGGCCAATGCACTGTGCGTCGGGTTTGCATGGACCGACCTCGTGCCCAGCGACGCTGCGGCATTGGCCCGCCTGGCCCGCCGATGGGGCACGCCGTGGATGCAGGCGCTGCTGCAGGCGTTGACCGCGCGCTCGATGGCCTGGCGCGTCAGTGACTGGAGCGACAAGCAGAACGATGGCGTCGCACCCTGGCCGCAGTCGCTGGCGGACTTCGTTCTCGAGGGTGAGTCTGCAGGACTGCAGGCGGCCGTGATCGACGACATCCTGGATCGATGCCTCGCCGCGCTGATCGCCGCGGACAAGTCGTTCGCGTCGCGCACACCCGCAGTTCGCAGCGCCACGCTCGAACGGCGCCTGCAAAGGGTGGGCGACTTGGCGGCTGCTCTGCGGCGATCCACGACGGCCCCGCAACACCAAGCGGCCGTGGTGCGTCACGTGCAGGAATACCCTGGCCTCTACCCCTTGCGCCAGCTGCGGTCGCTGCTGCAGGCCTGGCCGCCCGACGCGGTCATGCTGCAGCCGGTGCAGGGCTTGCGCACTGCGGTAATCCAGGCATTGCAGCAGGCGCTCGATGAGCCCGCGCTGCCCGCCGGCGACTGCAGCCTGCGCGACATCGAGTGGACCTGCCGGTGCAAGGACTGCGGCCAAGTCATCGCCTGGGCCGAATCGGCCGACGGGCAGCCTCTTGCCCTGGCGATGGCCGAGCCGCGACGCCAGCATGTGCAGTCCCGATTGCAGGAGACCGGCGTCGCGCTTGACACCGAAACGGTGAAGCAGGGCTCGCCGTACAAGCTGGTCATTCGCAAGCCGCCCGACTTGGCTGCCCGGCGAGGTGCCCGGCGACGCGCATGGACGGACGATCTGGCGGCGCTCGGCGTGCGCTCCCGCCCGGCGCAACGGTAGTCTTGGTCATCAACAAGCCTGGTCCAGCGCCTCGTCGGGAGCGATGAGGGAGAAGCGGCGCGGTGCAGCTGATTCGGTTGTGCGTTCTTGGCTCTGGCCGTGCGCCGCCGCGATCGCTAGCTTGGCGTTCGCGGCCGGCGTGAGCATTCGGCTGAGCTGCTCCCTGCGCGCGGGATCGCCGTCCAGCGCAATGTTCCACAGCAGCTCGCGTTCGAGCGCGGCGCGGTCGCCCGGCACGACGGTCAGCTGGGCAGGCTTGTCTTGGTCGGTCATTTCTTGGTTGCTCGCGCCGGGGCGTCCATAGTGTCGGTCGGGACATCGGTGAGGTTGCGCCGTAGTTCCTCGTCGATCAGGAAGTGCAGGAAGCGAGTGTCCTCGCTGGTTCCCCAGAAGTGCTGCTTGCAGCGCGAAGCGAATTGTGTGAGGTCTGCTTCGCAGCGAACATCGCTCGGGGTAAAGCCGGTGATCTTCGCCCAGCGAGCGAGTTCGCGGCGGGTCAGGCGCAACGTCGAATCTCCGCGCAGCATGGAGCACTCCGACCAGCGAAGTGGTCAACGAGGGCCGGACGGTCTGCCGAGTTCCCGTTCGATCCGATCGAGGATACCTTCGGCGCGCGTGCTGGTGGCAGCGTTCGTGAGCCCTCGGGCCAACATCAAGAGCGGCATGTAGATGACGGCCAGCGGCACTGCAAACAGCAGGAACACGCCGGCTGCATCTTTCACCGCGGCAACGAACAGGGACACGAACAAGATAAAGACGGGCACGATGACATCCCATGCTTGGAGCAGCGCGGCCGGGCTTGATCGAGCGAAGTTGAGGCGACCACCCGTCGTGAGGTTCACGATGCCCACCGGCGTGCCGCCATCCATCGCGAGGGCGACAAGATGTCCCCGGCGCGCCGGCATCGCGCGGCTCGTGATGATGAACTGCCGCTCGGGACCATCCGTGCCCATGACCCACAGGTCCCATCGCTCGCGGTTGTCGGTAGGTGCGTAGGGCTCAAGCGGCACGACGAAGCGGCGGATCTCCACGACCCGGCCAGTGAACACATCGGAATCTTGCATGGTGGTTGGAAGTGACAGCGTCACTCCGCACCATGCGAGACGAACCGCCGCCGTCAAGGGCGGTCAGATGGCAATGCGCTCGACTTCGTCCAGCTTGATCTGATCGCCGCGCCGGTCATACAGCCCCGTCGTCCGGGACGACTCGTGGTTGGCCATCTGCTGCGCGATCTCCAGCTTGCCGCCGTTGCGAAGGTACTCGGTGATGCCCGTCGCTCGGAAGCTGTGGCAGCCGATGCGTGTTGCGATGCCGGCCGCCTCCGCGCGACGCCCGATCATCCGGTACACGTCCGCCTGCGACATGGGGCGATCCGACAGTGCGGCGGTCGGACCCCTCGCCGAACGGAACAGGACGCTGTTCGCGTTGTTCAAGCCGGCGCCCTCGATGTACTCGTGGAGCCAGTCCTCCAGGTTGTGATGGCAAGGCATGTCGTGGAGCTTGCCGCCCTTCTCGTGCAGGCGGACCCACAGGCGCCGCCGCTGCACGTACACGTCCTCCAGCTGCATGCGCGTCACCGCACCGACGCGAGCGAACGTGTAGACCATCACCCCGATGATCGCGCGGTCGCGCAGGCCGATGATGGTGTCGGTTTCGATCGCGGCGATGAGATCGCGCACCTCCTGCGCCGACAGCACCGGCGTCTTGCCGACCTTGACCGAATGTCTCGGCCCGCGCACCGATGCGGCGGGGTTGACCGGCAACACCTGGCCAACCACGAGCCAATCGAAAAGCGCGCGCAGTGCGGCCAGCCGCTGCTTCACCGTCTGCGGAGCCAGGCTCAACTGCTCGATGTAGGCGGCGACGTGCACAGGTTCGACCGAACGCACGTCCGGGATGCTGTGCCGGCCGCACCAGCGCGAGAAGTCCGCGCCGGCTTGGGCGTACGCCTTGCGGGGGTTCGCGTTCCGGATGTGCGCGGTAAAGAACTCAACGGTGCGCCGCCGGGCGTCAGCGTCAGGCGTGTAGAGCGACGGCAGAGCTGGGACGAGAGTGTCGGAGCGGGCGAGGTCGAAACATGTCGAGGCGCGAAGGTCATGATTGATAACGTCCTTTATCAGTCATAAGGCGCGAATCGCAAGCTGCGTCTTGGGCCCCCCCGGTCTCTCTCTAGGAGTGATGTGCGTCGAGGCTCGGACAGCAGGACGTCGTTCCACGTCACCGACGCAACGCCTCTTGGCGACCTCCGGCGGTCTTCCGACGTGCGGCCGCGGTGGCGGCTACGCGCAGTCGCATAAACACCCCGGTGCTTGCGGCACCTGTGGCGTAGCAGTCAGCGCCAAGCGCCGCCGAGCGCGAAATCCGACTGTCGGTGATCGGCAGCGTCCTGCTGGAGGGACCCTTGGTGCAGCCCGGCAGGATGGAGTTTTTTAGGCGTGCCTTGAACGGCAATGCATAGGAGACGGCGCTTGACTCTCCATTCGATCGTCCCTCATCGTTGCCGCCTTCGTGTCACACTTAGACGCATCTGGTCATGCCGTAACAGCGACAACTAAGGTTGCGATGCCCACTGCGCCCGAATACATCGATGTCTTGGCACGGTCTTCAAGCGACCGTCGGCGGGTTCCGCTCGACAAACAAGGACGCAGCGTTTCCGGTCATCCGCGGCACGCCCTGAATTCGACACTGTCCGAAATTTGTCTACAAATTTCGGACAGGTGGGCTTGCATTACCTCTTGATTTCTGTCCGAAATTTGTAGACATTTTTCGGACATGAGTGATGATGGTGACCAGCACCACGAGCGACCAGATTGCCTCAACGATCACCGCCGCAGGTCCCGGACGCGTCTGGAGCGCGGCTGACTTCGCGCAGTTTGGCAGCCGCGATGCCATCGACAAGACGCTGCAGCGCATGGTTGCCCATGGCACGCTGCGCCGCATCGATCGCGGCCTGTACGACCTTCCTGCCGTCAACAGCCTGACCAAACGTCCGAGCATGCCGGACTACCGCGCCGTGATCGACGCGCTGGCACGGCGCGACCAGGCCCGGATGCTGGTCGATGGCATGACCGCCGCGAACGATCTGGGGCTGACCGATGCCGTCCCTGCACACGTCGTCATTCACACCGACACCCGCCGCCGCTCGATCAAGCTGGGTCAGTTGACCATCGACTTCAAGCTGGCTGCGCCTAGCCGCTTGTACTGGGCTGACCGCCCGGCGATGCGCGTCGTGCAAGCCCTGCACTGGCTCAAGGACACACTGCCCTCGGACGATGCGGTCATCCGCAAGAAGCTCAGCCGCATCCTGCACGACAAGCAGCATGGCGACGCCATCCGCAACGATCTGGCGCAGGGCTTCCACACCCTGCCCGCATGGATGCAGGCCTACCTGCGCACGGTCCCCGGCTTCGACGCCGGTGTTGCCACACACGCGCCAGGAAAAGGGTAAGCGACATGATGAACGCGGCCTACGAACAGATCATCACGGCAAGCGATGCCGACCGAGGCGCGCTGTTCGCCGAGGCCGCTGCCCGCCTCGGCACGGCCATCCAGAACGTCGAGAAGGACTTCTGGGTGTGCTGGACCCTCGACGCGCTCTTCAACGGCCTCGATGCCGGGAACCCGCGCCTGCTGTTCAAGGGCGGAACCTCGCTCTCGAAGGCCTTCGGCCTGATCCCGCGCTTCTCGGAAGACATCGACATCACGGTGTTCCGCGAGGACATCGGCCAGGCCGTTGAAGCCGCCGAGCTGGAGAAGCTCAGCGGCAAGCAGCTGCGCAAGCGGTTAGAGGCGATCCGCGACGCCTGCCAGGCCTTCATCACCGGCCCGCTGGCAGCGCAGCTCTCGCAAAGTGCTGCAGAAGCCACGCAAGGCCGCATGCCCCTACAAGTCGATCCCGATGACGCAGACGGCCAGACGCTGCTGCTCTGGTATCCGGCGGCGACGGCGCGAACGAACGACTACATCCGCGCCGCCGTGAAGATCGAGGCCGGTGCGCGGTCGGCGCTCGACCCGCACGAGGCCACGTCCGTCACGCCGTACATCGCAGGCGATCTTCCCCATCTTGACCTGCGTATAGGCAACGTCGTGCCGGTCGCGGCCGAGCGAACGTTCTGGGACAAGATCGTCATCCTGCATGGGCTGCGCCAGTGGTACGAACGGCGCAATCTGCTGCGTCATGGCGGACAGCGCGTCTCGCGTCACTACTACGACCTTCACCAGATGATGCGAGGCCCTTCCGCTGTTGCATGGCTTCAGAACCACGCGCTCGCGCAAGACTGCGCGACGCATGCCCGGCTCTTCTTCGGCAGCCCGGACCTCGGTCTTGCTCAGGCCACGCGCGGAAGCTTCACGTTGATGCCGCCCGCGCCAATGCGCGAAGCACTTCGCGCCGACTATGCAGCGATGGCCGGGATGGTCTTCGAAACGGTGCCGTCACTCGACGAGGTTCTTGCCACCATCGAACAGGTGGAAGCGACGATCAACGGAGTGGGCTGACTCGGCAACCCGTTGGCTGCGATACCCTCAGGCTGCCCCTTGACGGCCTCGTAAGGTCCCCCTACGGTCCTCCTACGAGGCCCTTTCGACGCCAGTCTGCACACCCGATAGAGGCACTCGGTCCTCCCAAGGGTCTCTTCTCCAACTGCTGGTCGGCCTCCGAAAAACTGGAGGCATCGAGAAGGCCTGTCAACTGCGACGGGCGTCTCGCTGATCGGGCAGTGGCGACGCGCTATTACCTGCTAGCGCAGAAATTGGAGCGCGCAAGATCTGCCCTTGTCGTTCGGAACGATCGCGTCGAAGGTCGACGATGTCGTCGACGCAACCCACCGCCGCCACTTGGGCAACCAACCTTTTTTGTTTCTGTCGCAGCACATATCGCCCAAAGCGGCGGAGTGAACATGCGACACAGACACGCCCCCTCTTGACGAGACCACTCAAGCCGCGGTCAACTTCGCTTCGAGTCGTGCGAGCCTGCCGCCGGATCTCGAATCCTCGCAGGCTGGGGCCCCGGCAACCATGAGCCGGCGTTAGCGGTCGTGACCCGTACTGTCATCCTCGCCCCTCGGGGCCAGCCGTTCATCAGTGAACGGTGAAGAGCACCGTCGACTCGATCGGCGCCTTGCTCAGCACTTCGTCAAAAGACGAAAAGCGTCCCGCCGCGTCCTAAAGACCGGCCCTCTGAAACACCTCCTGCGTCACGTCGATCGCCCCTGAGGCCGTCGCGCGAGGCGCGCTCGTAATCGAGCGCGCCTTGCATTGACCGAAGACGTGACCCCCGCTCCTCCCGTTCGCAGGGAGGGCTTCCGGCGGCGGCAGCGGGCTTCCAGATTCGCCCCCCATCCATCAAGCGCGATCCGAAGAGGTCGCGCGGTGCACTCCCGAGGTGCGCCAGGCCATGCAACGCGGAAACACGCCGCATGGACCCAGGGGATTGATTTTTTACGACCGCGAGACGGCCCATGCCGGCCGTCAACAGGAAGCACGCAGCGACGCTGGAGGTCAGTCGCTGCGTGAACGTCGACCTCCGCCAACCACGTCCCACGGCGCATGACGTGGCCGCCACCTGCGCCACCAACCGGCCGCCCTGACTCAAGCGGCTACCGCAACGACACGGAGAACTTGTATGCCGATGAGAGTCAAGCGAGAACATGCCACCAACCAGCTCGGGAGGCGCCTGCCCTCCACCCCCGACGACGTCTTGTCGTCGCTGCCATACGGCACGCCCAACTGGAAGGCCGTGCTTAGCGCGCTGTTGAAGCTGCACAACGCAAAGCACAGTACGAAGGACAAGGGTGTATCGCGCAAGACCATGGCGGATCGCAGCCGCTTTTACTTCAGCTTCTTCGTTGAGCTGCGCCGCGAGACGCGATTCAAGGTCGAGCCGCGGCAGCTACGCGGACGGCATGTCGAAGTGATGGTCGAGCGCTGGGTTAAGCGCGGCCTGTCGACCGCCACGATCCACAACTACCTCAGCTTCCTCCGTACCTTCGCCGAGTGGCTCGGGAAGGCAGGCATGGTGCGCGAGCCCGCGTTCTACGTAGGTCCGGACTCGCCGCATGCCCATCGCCACCAGGTCGCAACCACCGACAAGAGTTGGACCGAAAAGGGCATCGACATCGACGCCTTGATCGAGAAGGTGGCGCAGACGGACATGTGGGTGGCGCTGCAACTGGAGCTGTGCCATCGGTTCGGCCTGCGTCCGAAAGAGGCGCGGCACTTCCGGCCGCATGATGCTGAACGGACGCGGGAACAAGCCAATCCCGCCGACGCCGCGGCACACCCTGAGTGCAGGACCTTCGTCCGCTTCGAGCACGGCACGAAGGGTGGGCGGGCTCGCGATGTGCCCGGACGACGGACGCACAGAGACAATTGCTAGCGCGGCTGAGACTCCTGGTGCCTTCCGGCGGCTACGTAGGGCGGCCTGACAAGACCGCGAAGCAGAACCAGGCCCGCTTCTACTACGTGATCCGGCGGCACGGCATCAGCAAGAAAGACCTGGGCGTCGTGGCGCATGGCCTGCGTCACCAGCTTGCAAACGACCACTTCGAAGAACACGCGGGCGTGCCCTCGCCGGTTCGCGGTGGCGACGTGCCGCCGGAGGTGATGGCCGACGCCGGCTATCGCGTCGCTCGCTTGTTGGGTCACGCGCGCAATCGCGCGTCACTCTTCTACATCGGCTCTCGCAGCAGCGTGCTCGCCGGCAAGAAGGCCGACGACCAGGGCCGCGAAGACGACGAAGGCGAAGCGTCATGCTGCCCCGCCTGATCCGCCACAAGGATGCACCGGCCTACCTGGGCGTCGATCGCAACCGCTTCGACGCCGAGATCCGGCCGTCGCTCATCGAGGTCCCGATCGGCAGCCGGGGCATCGCCTTCGACCGCATCGAGCTCGATGCCTGGGCCGACGCGTATATTCGCGCGCGAGGGCGCCCGAGTCGCAACACGACGAAAGGAGCAGTTCCATGCGAACTCGGACACCAGGCATCCTCTGCGATCGCTCAGCCAAGCGAACGGTCAACAAGGAATACAAAGGCGAACGCATCTTTGCCCGCCTCGGACGCGTCAGCCAGGACGAAGCCGAGACATGGCTCAGGGCGCGGCAGGCCGAAATCGATGCCAGACGCGAAGACGAACTTCGAAAGGGCGATGAGCAACTGTTCGCAGCTGACGGAGTGCAAGCAGCGAGAGATCCGGACGCTGGATCTCGTCGCCGGCCACGTGAACCTGCTGCTGCCGCACATCAGCAGGATGCCGCTTCGGGACGTCTGCAACGACGCCCTGGAGGGCTTCAAGAAGCAGCGCGTGGCCGACGGCGTGAAGGCGTCCACGATCAACCACAGCTTGGAGGTCGTCCGCACGGTGCTCAACCGCGCGGCGCGCGTCTGGCGGTCCGACGGCAAGCCATGGCTGTCGACGCCGCCGTTGATCGAGATGCTCGACGAACGAGCGCAGAGAAGGCTGCCCTATCCGATCACCTGGTCGGAGCAGGCAGAGTTGTTGAAGCACCTGCCAGCGCACCTGCAGCGCATGGTGCTCTTCGCGGTCAACTGCGGCGCGCGCGACGAGAACGTGTGCAAGCTGCGGTGGGCCTGGGAGCGCAAGGTGCCGGAGTTGAAACGCAGTGTCTTCGTCATCCCTGCGGCGGACTTCAAGTCGGGACGGCCTCACGTCCTGATACTGAACGATGTCGCGTGGCGGGTCGTCGAAGAGTGCCGCGGGCAGCACGACGAGTTCGTGTTCGTCTGGCATCGGGAACGCGTGAAGAACATCGACGAGGAGCCGGCCATGCCGTACCGGCCGATCGACACGATGAACAACAACGGGTTCCAGAAGGCCAGGCGGGCCGCCGGGCTCGAACGCGTCCGCGTGCACGACCTGCGTCACACCTTCGGCCAGCGGCTGCGGGACGCCGGCGTGGCAGAAGAAGACCGCGCCCTGCTGCTGGGGCACGCCATCGCCGGCATGCCGCAGCACTACGCCACCGCCACCATCGCGCGCCTGGTGGAGGTGGCCAACAAGGTGAACGAGACGCGCGACCGCACCACGCTGCTGCGGGTGGTCAACGGTTGAGAAGGTAGGTACGCAGGGAGTCGCGCAAAAGTCGCGCAGCAAAGAAAAACGGGTTAGGTGCCGAAGCATCTAACCCGTTGATCTAGAACCGAAATTCTGGCGCGGCTGGCAGGATTCGAACCCACGACCCCTTGGTTCGTAGCCAAGTACTCTATCCAACTGAGCTACAGCCGCGTTGAGCCAGAAACTATAACACGAATTCTGAAGATGCCAAACGGTCAATCAATCAGCGCAGCAGCACGGTAGCAATGAGCGGCGCGTGCGGCGTCATCTTCCTGCTCGGCCATGCGAGCCAATACCCGCCAGGCATTGCGCCGCGCTGAGCCTTCAAGGGTGGGGGACTCGG
>CAMLLU010000022.1 GCA_946480925.1 uncultured Rivibacter sp. | reverse complement strand
TGGGCCCGCAGAAGAAAGTTACCCGCCTGCCGGGGCGGATTCCCGGCGGGCTGCCACGAGTGACAAACCACCCTCAAGCAAAGCGCCCGACCCCAAAGCCAAACACCTACAACAACTCAATCCCATCCAGCTCCCGCTCACAAGTCCGCCGCACCGTCGAAACGAAATCAAGCAAGAACGGCCTCTCAGCCAGCCCCTTCGGCACCACCGCATGCAGCTCACTCCACAACCCCGGCGCCGCCAACCGCTTGGCCAGCACGTAGTCGTGCTCCACGTAGTTCTTCACCCCCCAGTTCGGCAACGCAGCAATGCCCCGCCGGCTGGCCACCAGTTGCAGGATGGCGATGGTGAGCTCTGCCGTGCGGCGCTCCAGCGCAATGCCGGCCGGCTTGAGCACTTCGCGGACGAGGTCGATGCGTTCGTCGGGCACCGGGTAGGTGATGAGGGTTTCCCCCACGAGGTCGTGCGCGGTGAGGCGGCGCTTGCCGCGCAGCCGGTGCTCCAGCGCCATCACCACCAGGATCTCGAAGCGGAACAACGGCAGTGACCGCAGCCCGCGGTCGCGCGACGGTTTGCCCGAGATCACCACGTCGGCGCGGCCGGCCTTGATGAGCCCCAGCGGGTCGGGGTGGAAGCCGGCCACGAGGTCGAGTTCCACCTCGGGCCAGCGCTGGCGGAAGTGGTCCATCACCGGCATCAGCCAGTCGAAGCAGGTGTGGCATTCCAGCGCGATGCGCAGCTCGCCGCGCGTGTCGCTCTGCAGGCGCTGCAGGTCGCGTTCGGCAGCTTCGAGTTCGGGCAGCACCGTGTGCGCCAGCGCCAGCAGCCGTTGCCCGGCCGGGGTGAAGCGCAGGCCGGTGCCGGTGCGCTGGAACAGCGAGACGTCGTAGTGCTCTTCGAGCGCACGCACCTGGTGCGACAGCGCGCTCTGGGTGAGGTGCACGCGCTCGGCGGCGGCGGCCAGCGTGGCCGAGGCTTCGATGGCCAGCAGCGAGCGCAGGTGGCGGATCTCCAGCATATGAATGGAATTCAACTCATGCAGAAAAACTTTCGCTTGATTGTAGGGGGCGGGTTTCCGAGACTGCGCGCCTCTGTCATCACGGAAATGCACCTGCCATGGCCCTCACACACGTTCTCGGCCTGCCGCGCATCGGCGCGCGGCGCGAACTGAAATTCGCTCTCGAAAGCTTCTGGCGCGGCGAGGTCGGTGAAGCGGCGCTGCGCGACACCGGCCACGCGCTGCGTCAGCAGAACCGCGCCGCGCAGGCTGCAGCGGGGCTGCACGCGGTCACGGCTGGTGACTTCGCCTACTACGACCACCTGCTCGACACCGCGCTGCTGCTGGGTGCCGTGCCCGAGCGGTTCGACTTCGACACCAGCCGCCTCACGCTGGGCGACAGCTTCAAGCTCGCGCGCGGCACGCCTTCGCAACCGGCGATGGCGATGACCAAGTGGTTCGACACCAACTACCACGTGCTGGTGCCCGAGGTGGGGCCGGGCACGCGCTTCGGAGGCGGCGTCGAATGGCTCTACGAGGCGGTGGCCGAGGCGCAGGCAGAAGGCCGTGCCGCCAAGCCGGTGCTGGTGGGGCCGCTCACCTTCTTGTGGCTCGCGCGTTGTGCCGATCCGGCCTTCGACCGCCTGCAGCTCGCGCCGGCGCTGGCCGGCGCGTATGCCGAGGTGCTCAGGCGCCTGAAGGCCCAGGGCGTGGAGTGGGTGCAGCTGGACGAGCCGGCGCTCGCGCTCGACCTGCCCGCGGCCTGGCTCGATGCCGCGCATCGCATGCTGCTGGTGGCCGCTGCCGACGCGCCCAAGCTGCTGCTGGCCACCTACTTCGAGCGCGTGGACCAGCACGCCGAGCACATCGTGCGCTGGCCGGTGCACGGCATCCACCTCGACCTCGTGCGCGCGCCGCGCCAGCTCGATGCCTGGCTCGCGTACCTGCCGGCGCACTGGGTGCTCTCGGCCGGGGTGATCGACGGGCGCAACATCTGGCGCTGCGACCTGCGCCGAGAACTCTCGCGCCTGCAGCCGTTGCAGCAGGCGCTGGGCGACCGGCTGTGGGTGGCGCCCTCGTGCTCGCTGCTGCACGTGCCGGTGTCGCTGCAGACGGAAATGCAGTCGCTGCCGGAAGATGTGCGCGGCTGGCTCGCCTTCGCACATGAAAAGCTGCAGGAGCTGGCGGTGCTGGGCCGCGCGCTCAACGAGGGCCCGGCTGCCGTGCGTGACGAGCTGGCCGCGGCCGATGCGGCCGTCGCCTCGCGCCGCGATGCGCCGCGCGTACACAACGCCTGGGTGCGCCGCCGCCTGGCGGGAGTTGACGACTTGATGACGCAGCGCACGAGCCCCTACGCGCAACGGGCAGCGGTGCAGCGCGAGGCGCTGCACCTGCCGCCGCTGCCCACCACCACGATCGGCTCGTTTCCGCAGACGCCGGCCATCCGCGCGGCGCGGGCGGCGCACAAGCGCGGCGAGCTGAGCGCCTTCGACTACCTGCAGCGCATGCGCGAGGAGATCGCCCACGCGGTGGCGCGGCAGGAGGCGCTGGGCCTGGACGTGCTGGTGCACGGCGAGGCCGAGCGCAACGACATGGTCGAGTACTTCGGCGAGCGGCTGTGGGGCTATGCCTTCAGCGACAACGGTTGGGTGCAGAGCTACGGCTCGCGCTGCGTGAAGCCGCCCATCATCTACGGCGACGTGCACCGCCCCGAGCCGATGACGGTGGACACCGCGCGTTATGCGCAGTCGCTCACCGGGCGGCCGATGAAGGGCATGCTCACCGGCCCGGTGACGATGCTGCAATGGTCTTTCGTGCGCGACGACCAGACCCGCGAGCAGACCGCGCTGCAGATCGCGCTGGCCATCCGCGACGAGGTGAAGGATCTCGAGGCCGCCGGCATCCGCATCGTCCAGATCGACGAGCCGGCCTTCCGCGAAGGACTGCCGCTCAAGCGCGCCGACTGGGACACCTACCTCGCCTGGGCCGTGCGCGCGTTCAAGCTGGCTTCTTGCACGGTGGCCGATGCGACGCAGATCCACACGCACATGTGCTATTCGGAGTTCAACGACATCCTGCCTGCCATCGCGGCGATGGATGCCGACGTCATCACCATCGAGACTTCACGCTCGCGCATGAAGCTGCTCGACGGCTTTGGCGACTTCGCCTACCCGAACGAGATCGGCCCCGGCGTCTACGACATCCACTCGCCGCGCCTGCCCTCGCAGGAGGAAATGCTGGCCCTGCTGGAACGTGCGGTGCGCGTGATCCCGGCCGAGCGCCTGTGGGTGAACCCCGATTGCGGATTGAAAACGCGCGGCTGGCCGGAAACCGAAGCAGCCTTGCGGCACATGGTGCAGGCGGCGCAGGCGATGCGCCAGCGTCTTTTTGCAGTGCAGCAGGAAAAGGCAGCAGCTGCGGCTTGAGCATGGCCAGAGCGTCGCCAGGGCGTGCAGCGACAGTACATGTGTAACGGTTGCGGCGGCATGTGGCACGCCTCTTGAATGACCCCGTCAAAACCCCAGATGCACTGCGCTCCCAAGCAGCGATAAGCTGGCGGCACGGGGCGCATTGCGGAGGCATGACATGGCGTCAACAGAGCTCGAAGAAGGCCCGCCTGCCGAAACCATCACGGGCAAGGTGCTCTACATCGAAGACGATCCGACCAGCATGGCCATGGTCGAGGCCATGCTGACGCGTTTTCCGAACGTGACGCTGCTGCAGGCCGGCTCCGGCGTGGAAGGCGTGAAGGTGGCGCGCGACGAACGGCCCGATCTCATCCTGCTCGACATGCACCTGCCCGACACGGGCGGGCTAGAGGTGGTGCGCATGCTCAGCGCCGACTTCGACTTCTACAAGCCGCGCATCAACATCCTCACCGGCGACCGGCTCACGATGGACATCCTCAAGGCCATGAGCCTGGGCGCATTCGAGTGCTGGGTGAAGCCCCTGCAGATGGACGTGCTCGAAAAAGGCCTGCGGCGCGCGCTCACCGGCCACAAGGCCGATCCGGCGCACGCCTATCCGTATCGCTAGGGGGTTTCAGGGGCGCGAACCCAGCTCGGGAGAAAGCCGCGGCTTGGCAGGGTGGGTGCGTTCGTAGGCTTCCTGGCAGCGCACGCAGCGTTCGGCCGCCGGCTGCGCCTTCAGCCGCTGCAGGGGGATCTCGACCTCGCAGTCCACGCATTGCCCGTAGTGGTCCCGCGCCATGCGTTCCCTTGCGGCTTCGATCTGCCGCAATTCCTCGATGTCGCGCTCTTCGTCGGCATGGGTTACCGCGGTGCGAATGCGTTCCTCGGCATGTTCCGCGTCGTCCTGCACGTGGCTGTACGGCACGGCGCTGGGCCTGTCGGCACGGCCGCCGCGCACCTCGGCCTGCAGCTGCGTCTCGCGCTCGTCGAGCCGATGCCGCAGGTCGTCCAGGTCTTCGGGGGCGAGGGCCGTCATGTGGAATCTCCTTCTTGCTCAACAGGTTGGGTGACAACCCCTGTTGCGGCAAGCCCCGTGCCGGCGTGCATCATCACGGCCCGTGACCGACCCAGCTCAGCGGAGGCCTGAGCGAAGGCCAGCAGTTCCCTGATCTTCGCGCCTTGACCGCCGTGCGCGGCCTTGTAAGCATCGTTCAGGACACCCTCGATCTCGGTCAGGATGATCTTGATGACCGAAGCGGGTTTCTGAGCCGAGAAGGCTTCGACCGCCTCCTTGAGGAGGGCCGCTCTTGCCGCAAAATGCGGCTTTGCGGCCCAGCGCTCCAAGAGATGACCAAGTCGAACGGCATCGAACGCCGCGATGATCTTCGGCTCGATCTCGGCGATATCAAACCCGGCCTCGGCTTGCTGAGCGAGGTCACGGAACTCGGTGGTAATGATCTCGACGAAGGGAAACCATCCCGCCGCCACCAGCGGGTCGAAGACAGCCGGATCGGCCACCGCCTGGTAGAGATGCCGGTAGCGCAGCCGCCGGTGCAGCGTTCCAAGCGTAGTCTGGAAGTCCTCTAGATCGAGCTTGCCATCGGGGTTGAAATCAAAAGCGAGCCCGAAGCTCCAGCCTTCCCGGAAGAGGCAGAGAACCTTGTCCTGCTCGCCGAGCTCGACACAAGGAAAGCTCATTCCGGTCACGTCGGCAACATCGCGCTCGAAAACCACACTGCGCGCCGCAATCGCTCGCTTGACGGCACAGCGCATGGAGACCGCAGCCGTGTCTACCCACAGCTCAGCACTGTTGTCCGGCTTGAGGACCAGGAGAACCGTGTTGGCCCGCCGCAGGTTGACGCTCGCGCCAGCCGTTTCGGCCATGTGGCGGATCACTCCCTCCAGACCATCGACCAGTCGGTGAAAGAGCGGCTCGTTCGAAGTCAACGCGAGTCGCGTCCAGACCTTAACAGTTTGGCCGGGCTTCGCCGCTTCGGCGCTGAAGCCGCTCAGCGGTTCGACATCCTTGAACCGCAGCGGTTCCCCGAGATTTCGAACTCCGAACACAGCCGCTGCCGCTGGCATTGCTTCTTCCGTTTCGTCAGCCATACGGTCCCATCCTCTCTGCCGAGCCACTATGGCATGGGTGGCGATAAGCTTCGTCAGCGCACGCATATTGCGTGACGTGGCAGTGAATCAAGGGATGAAAATTGAAGGTTCGGTCGGGCTACCTCTATGTCTTGAAGAATCAAGCGTTCGGCGCCAACGTGCTAAAGATTGGCTTGACAACACGAACGCCGGACGTGCGGGCCCGGGAGATTTACACGGGATCTACTGGCGTCCCGCTGCCATTTCAGGTCGCCGTAGCCTTTTCCGTAGCCGACTGCGCCCGCGCGGAAAAGTTGGCTCATTCACGTCTGAAGGTCTACCGCCTCAACAGGCGACGAGAGTTCTTTCGTTTGCCGCTTCAGGTGGGCGCCGAAGTGGTTCATGAGGTCTGCACTCAGGTAAACAAGGAGCTGGGAACCGATGCCCCTGCACGCTTCGAGTTCCCTCGCCTGAAGACCGAAACCGCAAGTAGCGCGATCGTCGTTTACGACCCGCCGGACGAGTCCGATGGACGGCCGGTCTTCCACTTCGCACCTGAGCAACTGATCGACAGTCCTATTCAAACTCCGGTGCTGTCTGATGAGCACCGCGATAGGGCAAACATCCTCTTCCACGTTCTTAGGAAGACGAATCCGGGTTCACTGGATGATTTGTTGGACGGATTCATGCGTGACGAGCACCCGGAGCGCGAATTGCGCATCTGGGAGCACATGGCAATTGCATATCTCACCCTCGAAGGTGCGGATGACGCGCCTGAACAGTACCGTGCGGAGGCCTTTGATCTGCTGTTGCAACGCTCTTTGCGCTCAACAGCGGAGGTTCTTTCCAGCGTGTCACTCAAACACTTCTCAGTCGCGAATGCTAAGCGTCTGCTCGATGCCTACGCGCTTCGTCCGAAGCCAATTGTTGTGAGGCTGCCGCGCCGTGCCCAATCGGGCGAGGGGTCACGTACAGGCCGCCGCTTGTGAAGCCCACGCAGCCGCCAAGCGTCTCTACCGATCCGGCCACAACACGCTGAACCTAAGAATCATCAGAGGGAGCATCTCACCGTGCCTGAAGTCACTCTGTCTGCAGCAACCGCCGGCACGCTTGGCAAGCACATTGCTCAGTGGATTCGCGGTTTATTCCGTGCGTCGGCCCAACGTCAAGCGGAGTGCATCCGCGCGATCAATGCAGTAATTGCCGGCGTGCGCCGTACACGCGCCTATGCCAGACAACGAGACGCCGGCAGGGTCGATGCTGGAACGGAAGCCGATCTCGCCATGATGTGGACTGAGCTCGGTCACCAACTTGAGGCGCTGCGGGTTCCGAAGCTTGCAAAGCGTTGCGACGTCAAAGGCCGGTACTGGTCCGATCCGGGTGCGTTCTCGAAGCAGTGGCTCGCCGATGCCGACATAGGCCTAGACGCAGTTGAAGAAATGGCAAGGCGGTTGAAGGCGCACGTCGCCGCCAATGGAGCTCCGAGTTGAGCCGGTCCCCTCACGGATGTGACCAAGCTGGCGATATCTTGCGCCCCGTCGAGCTGACTTCAGCTAGCTAGTTCACGGCGGCGCGCCTCCTGGCGCTGGTGGCGTGGTTGGCGCAGGCGCGGCTGGCGGAGCTGCCTGCACGGCGTCGTAGAGATCAATCTTGATGCGCCCCAGCATCTCGTGCCGGAAGTCGCGTCGGTCGAAGTTGAAAAGCATGGCTTCAAAACGCGCGATGGATTCGGCATCGGTCGCGCCGAACTGCGCGGCCCGTCGGGCAACCTCGTCAGGCGTCCAATGCCGCACCGACTCGATCCACCTCGCCAGCTCGGTGGTGTGCGCGCCGTAGCGCTTGTTCAGCATGAAGGTGTCGATGGAGGCGGTGGCCGCACCAGCAAGTTGAGCGTTCCCGTTCAGCACCTCGAGCGCCAGACCGGCCGTTGGGCGCTGGCGATAGTGAAGGTAGGCTTTGGCCCCAAGCTGAAACGTGAGGCACTCTGCATCACGCAAGGGGTGCAGATGTTTGTGGGTGTAGAAATCTGCCCTGGACTTGAGCGAACTGTTGCATGCTTGGCAAGCCGGCACGAGGTTGTACAGCGACAGCCCAAGGTAGGGATAGAGCGACTTGGGGTAATAGTGATCCAGCGTTGGCCGGAACCCTCTTTTCTTCCCCGGCTTGCCCAGCTTGCCTTTCTTGCCCAGCTTTGGCTTGTGCCGTCCCACAACCGTGAACGCGAATGCTTGCTGGCAGTACGGGCACAGCCGGTAGCGCGACACCGTGCACAGCTCGTAGGCGTTCCAGCCCTCCTTGTCCTTGTCGCTGAACGCTCCGTAGTTGAAGACGTGCTCGGCTTCCAAATCGAAGGTCTGGTGTTCCGCCTCGGTCGCTAGCTTCCGCTGGGGCTCGACAGCATCAAGAATCGCTTTCAGCTCGTCAGGCCGGCCCACCGCCAGCGCCCTTACTTGACTAGGGCTTGCGAGCAACCCCTTCAAGAGCGGGCTGGTGATGGGCGTCGCCGCCTTCGGAAGCAGGGCGTCAGCGACTATCTTTTTGACGTAGTTGTGATGCCGGCCCACAGCCTTGTCCCAGACGTCGGGCATCGAAATGATCACGATGCCCGCCTCATCCCAGCGCTGTTCAGCAGACGCCTTAGCACGGGGTCGTCGATCATGTCGATTCGGGCCTGTGGCACCGGCTTGCCAGCGCGCACATCGTCGATCAGCCGTTCAATGACTGCCTCGGCGAAGCTGCCCATGGTGCCTGCTCCACCAGTCTCACGCACGATGGTTTCAAGCGGCGCACCAAAAGCAATATCAACTCCCGAGAGGCGATCGTCCCAGTCCCAGGCATCTTCCGCCTCTGTATCTTGCGCAGTCGGCGGCAGGCCTATCCGCAGAATGTGATCGCGTGGGAAGTCCGACATCATTACCGGCGAATGTGTCGTCATCACCACCTGTACACAGCCGAAGCTCTCTCGCAGCGACTCCACGTAAGCGTCTAGTGCCTTCACATAGCGCTGCTGCCACGCGATGTGAAGGAACACGTCGCCTTCATCCACCAGCAATAGCAAGTCGTTCTTGTCACCTGGCTGGGGAGTTCCAAGCTCGTTGATCCCCTTCTGGAGCAAGGAGAACTGCGCGAAGAGAGCCGCCATACCAGTGCTGGCGCCGGCGAGTTGTACCTTGGCATACGCGCCGAGACTGATGCCTTTGACATCGTCCAAGCGCTCAAGGCCAAAGGTGTAGCGGCCTTTTCGAAGCAGTGGGTCCCCAGTCAATGGAGCGAGCTGGTTGCCCAGCGCGCGCAATGCCCGCAGTTGCGACGCAAAGCGCTCCCGCACAGCCTTGGCAGGAGGCGGGCGCTCGACCTCAAAACCGAATCGACGGAGGAAGAAACGCAATGCGCTAGCGCGCCGCCCTTCGGTCCTAGGCAGAGCCAACGCTAACGCCCACATCTGGATCTCGAAATCCTCGGCAAGCTGACCTCTGAGGTACCTGCCAATGGCACGGTCACGCTCCGCTTCGGCAACCTGGAATGCCGCATAGACCGGTGTTTTGAACCAGTCCGCATAGGACATATTCTCGTTGCGACGCATTTGCAAGGCCTCGTCGTACAACGTATCGACGGCAGCAATCTGTGCCACCACCGAAGCAGGCCCCTTGAGCCAACCGAGCCGCGAGCCGTTAGTTGCCGAGCGAATCAAGAAGCGCAACCCTTCGGCCACACGCTCCTCCAACTTCAGTTCTACCTTGCCGGGCAAGGTGAAAGCGCGGGACAAGGTTTTGAACAGTCCCGCCTCTGGAATGACGGGGTCGTCGACGCTCGCCCGAAACATCAGTTTGCGGCGTTTGTCCTTGACACTTGGTTCCGGCTTGCCAAACGGCGACAACGTCAGATATACGACTCGCAGCTTCGACAGATCGCTGTCGCAGGCAACGTCAAGCGCGTCCCCCTGCAATGCTGTCTCCGCAACGCGATGCAGCAGTGTTGTCTTGCCGGCACCATTTGGTCCGATGAACAGCATCATCGAGTTGGCACTGAAGATGTTGGACGAAGGGTCATCCACAACGCTCGGCGGCGCGATGGGAATTGTCTGACCGTCGATGCGTAGCGAATGGATCATGCCCTGGCAGAGTCGTCAGCTTGGGAAGGCGCAATCTAGCGCACCTGCACGCATGGATTGCACGGCAGCTAACCCTTGGATTGCGGGTCGCTTTACAGCGGCCGTGGCGGCGACGTCTATGTCAGCCTCGCCCAACAGCGCTGTCCGGCGCGGGGTGTAGATCTGGCCGACCGCCGAGCTCGGCAAAACCATCCTTCACCGTGGCCAGGCGCGCCAGCCGTGAGCACGGCAGATCCCAGTTGGCGCAGCGCCTCTTTAGAGCATGACCACGCAGTCGTTCGAACAGGTGCCTTGCTCGCGACATGCGAACCCGGTACCTACTGCGGCGTTGACCGCCTGTACGGTCGAGCCGGTCACAGCCAAGCCACTAGCTGCGCGCGGGCGTCCAGCCCCTTGCTTTCACACTTGCGGAGAAGCGTGCTGTCAGGGACGGAAAACCTCTGACGCCACAAACTCAGCGTGAGGACTCAGTGAGAGCCGACAACCATCAGGCGCTTCACTGGTGAGTTCCAAGTTAAGCGCAAACAGTTCCAAGTTCTGCGCAAACCGACACTGGTGCTGGGCACCTTCGTGCTGAGCTTCGCGGGCTACGAAGCCGTGCGGCGCGTGGCGCTGCTGCGGCCGTGCTTCGGGCTGGCCGCCCGCCCGAAGCACGCAACCCTCGCGGCTACAGGTCGAACTTCAACTCCGCCACCAGCGTGCGCTGCGGGTACGGGTGGAAGTTCCAGTACTGGTAGTTGTTGAGGTTGTCGACGCCCAGCGCCGCGCTCCAGTGCTTGTCGTGCCGGTACTGCACGCGCACGTCGGTGGTGAAGAACTTCGAGGCGCCCTGGTAGGCGAAGCCGTTGACGTCGCTGTTGTCGAGGTTGTTGAACTGCCTGCCGCCGTAACGCGCGCCGAAGGTGGTGGACCAGTGGTCACCCGCCCGCCAGGTGGCCAGCAGGTTGGCGCGCCACTTCGGCACGCGGATCTGCTGCTTGCCCACGGTGTTCGGGAAGCCGTCGTTTTCGACGACCTTCGAGTCTGCATACGTCACGCTGCTCGTGAGGTCGAAGCCCTTGAGCAGCAGGTCCTGTGTCTGCAGCACCACTTCGAGGCCGTTGGTGCGCAGGCGGCCGACGTTCTGCACGGTGTTGGCATTGGTCGCGGCATTCAGCTGCGAGAACAGGCCATCGCGGGTTCTCTCGTGGAAGTAGGTCGTGCGCAACTGCCCCATGGGCAGCAGCCACTCCGCCGTGAGCTCGGTGGTCACCGAGCGCTCGGGGCGCAGGTCGGGGTTGTTGTTGATGGCCTGGCCGGCGCTGTTGACGCCGCCCTGGTACAGCTCCGACACGGTGGGGAAACGCACGGCGCGGCCGGCCGACGCCTTGAGCACCAGCGTCTCGCTCAGCTGGAAGGCCAGGGCGGCCTTCGGTGACACGAAGGTCTTGTCACGGTCCGGGTGGGCGATCGTGCACAGGTCGGCAGCGGCATCGCAGTTGGCCTGCGTTGCTGCACCGGTGTAAGCCGCTTGCGTGAGCCCGCCCCATGCACGCCAGTGTTCCGCGCGCAGCCCCAGCACGGTCTTCCAGCGTTCGGCGAGGCGCCACGTGTCTTGCGCATACAGGCTGCGCAACTGCGTGTTGCCCTCGAACCGCGAAGCGAATGCCGTGTCGCCGTCGCTGATCCAGTTGGCGGCATTGCCCACGCGGGTGCGCAATCGATAGCTGTCCTGCTGCATGCCGAAGTCCACCACGTGAGCTCCGCTGGCACCCGTTGGCCGCCACACGCCGGCGACGGCCAGTGTGTTCCAGCCCGTGCCTTGCTGGTCGGTCACGGTGCCCGCACCGCCGGTGGCCGCGGCGGGCAGCAACCCGGTCGAGCGGCGCGAGAGGTCCTTGCTGTAGTCGCACAGGCTGGCTGCCACGCTCCAGTCGAACGCGCCGTGGGTGTGCTGGCGGACCGACACCGCATGCATCGCGTGCTCGATGCGGTCGCGCGTTTCGGCCATCGCGGTGGTGTACTGCGGCTGGCCGGTGGTGGTGTTGCGCAGGTAGGTGTCGCCATGGCCTTGCGCGTCGTTCTGCCACCAGCCGAAGGTGTAGCTCGCGCGCACCGTGGGGCTCAGGTCGTAGGCGAGCTTGGCCTTCAGGTGGTCCTGCTGCGTGCGGTACTGCGTGCTGGTGCCGAGGATCCACACCGGGTTGCCGAAGCGATCGAGCGCCGGAACGGCACCGGTGGTGCCGGCCGGCGGCGTGGCGGCGGTGGTGAAAACCTGCGGCTGGCCTTCGCTGTCGAGGTGGTTCACGTCGACCCACCACGACCACGCGCCTTCGCCGTTGCCGAGCGACGCACTGGCCTGCCAGCTGCCGTAGCTGTCGTCGGTGCCGTAGAGCTTGAAGCGCTGGCGCGCGCCGCCGAGCTTCACGTGCGCTTCGAGCTTGCTGGGCATGCGCGTCACGTAGTCCACCACTGCGCCCACCGAGTTGCCCGGGTAGGCCGCCGAGAACGGGCCGTACAGCACGTCCACGCGCTCGATCTCTTCAGGCGTCACCATGCCCCAGCGCGGCGCGAAGGTGGCGCCGTTGCCCAGCAGGTTCGACAGCAGGATGCCGTCGGCATACACGAGCGAGCGCGCGCTGTTGCCGGTGCCCGAGGCGCGCGTGGACAGCACCGCGTGGTTGTAGTCGCCGATGTAGCGCTTGCGTACCAAGAGGCTGGGCAGGTACTTCAGCGCGTCTTCGGCGTCGGTGGCGTTGATGGTCTCGTCGATCTGGCGCCCGGTGATGCTTTCCACCGTGGTCGGAATGTTGGTGGGCAGCGAAGTGGGCTGGCGGCCGGTGACGACCACGGTCCCCAGGTCGCGGGCAGGCGGGGTGTCGGCGGGGTCGTGGGCCTGGGAAGCTGTGCAGCACGCGAGCGCGGCCAGGCCGACGCGGTGGCGTCGATGGAGGTATCTCATGTCGATGTCGTCTTGATGCGGAATGCGGAGCGCACCCATGGCCCAGCGCTGCAGGGCGTCAGGCTCGTGGTGCGATCGAATGGCGGCACGGCACGCGTGCCGGGGCATCAGGCGAACAGAGAGGTGGGGCGTGGGAGCGCTGCGCCAGCCAGGCCCGGCCGGCATCGTGCAGTGCAATGGGTGCAGTTGCCGCGGGCGATGCGGTCTGCGCGGGGGCATGCAGCAGCACCGGCGCCAAGACGGGGGCCGCGGCGATGGCGTGGCCCAGCAGTGGCGACAGTGCGCAGTGTTCGCGGTGTTCCAGCGCGACCGCGGGCGAGTGGCCGTTGGCCGGCGCATCGCCCATGCCATGGCCCGCGTGTTGCGCCATGTCGTGGCCCATCGCTTGGTGGTCCATGGCCTCGGCGTCGACCGCGGTCGGCTCATGGTGATGCGCATGCTGCATGGGTGCCAGGGCATCGAGCGGCTGCGTGTGCACGCCGTAGACCGAACACACCTCGATCAGCGCCACACCGCGCACCGTCGCCGCGGCCGAGGCCAGCAGCGGCACGGCGGCCTTCAGCAACACCAGCAGTGCCAGCAGCCACAGCACGAACGGTCGCTTGAGGGCGGCCGTTCGGTTGTGTTGCAGCAGGGGCAAGGCGGCGTGCATGAGGGCCGCCATTGTAGGAAGCGACCCGGCCTGAGCGGCCGCGTGACCGCTCATATCAAGCTGCCCGGCGTGGCGTCGGCTTCTGCTCGTAGCGGGCGCGGGCGGCCATCAGATGGGGCATGTTCGACTCGATCCAGTCGGTGAGGCCGACCACGTGTGCCGCCGCGCCGCGGCCCAGCGGCGTGAGGCTGTAGTCCACGTGAGGCGGCACCACGTCGTGGGCCACGCGCAACACCAGGCCGTCGGATTCGAGGCACTGCAGCGTCTGCGCCAGCATGCGCTCGCTCACGCCACCCACCGCGCGCCGCAGCTCGGCGAAGCGGTGCGTGCGCTCGGCCAGCACCATGAGCACCAGCACGCCCCAGCGGCTGGTCATGTGCTGCAGCACCTGCCGCGAAGGGCACATCTCGGCGCGCAGGTCGCCGCGCAACAGCAAGGGCTTGCGCGCTGACGTGCCCCGCGCAGCTGGCCGGGTGGTACTTACTTTCATGTGCGTACTTCCGAAAAGTAAGCGCCGATCCTACAGTCGCGCCTTCGTTTCACAGCCACGGAGATTCACCATGACCATCGCCGTCACCGGCGCGACCGGCCAGCTCGGCCGCCTCGTCATCGCTCAACTCAAGTCGCGCGTGCCCGCCGGGCAGCTGCTGGCACTGGTGCGCACGCCGGCCAAGGCGGCCGACCTCGGCGTGGCCGTTCGCGAGGCCGACTACGGCCGCCCCGACGCGCTCGCCCAGGCGCTGGCCGGGGTCAGGACCTTGCTGCTCATCTCTTCCAGCGAAGTGGGGCAGCGCGTGGCACAGCACCGCAACGTGATCGAGGCCGCGCGCGCCGCCGGCGTGGAGCGCATCGTCTACACGAGCCTGCTGCATGCCGACGTGTCGCCGCTCAGCCTGGCGGCCGAGCACCTCGAAACCGAGGCCATGGTCAAGGCCAGCGGCCTGGCTTTCACCATGCTGCGCAACGGCTGGTACACCGAGAACTACACCGGGTCGCTTGCCTCCGCGGTGGCCCATGGTGCCTTGATCGGCAGTGCGGGTGAGGGGCGCATCTCGTCGGCCGCGCGTGCGGACTTCGCCGAGGCGGCGGCGGTCGTGCTCACCACGACGGGCCACGATGGCCGGGTGTACGAGCTGGCGGGTGACGAGTCCTACACGCTGGCCGACCTCGCCGCCGAGGTGTCGCGCCAGACCGGCAAGACGGTGGTCTACAACGACCTGGTGCCGGCCGACTACGCGCAGGCGCTGGCCGGCTTCGGCCTGCCGCCCGCGCTGGCACAGGCCGTCGCTTCGTGGGATTTCGATGCGTCGAAGGGCGCGCTGTTCGACGACAGCCGCGCCCTTTCGCGTTTGATCGGCCGGCCCACGACGCCGCTCGCGCAGGTCGTGGCCGCCGCATTGAAGTAAGCGGTTCGCTTGAAAGCCGCAGCCGCTGCGTCGGAGCAGCGGCTGCGACCCGTGGGCTCAGATGAAGCCCAGCGAACGGTTGCTGCCGTAGTTGCGCAGGTTGGGCAGGATGCTGTCGAGCTGGGCCTCGCCGGCGCCGAACCAGCGCAGCAGCGTGGCGGCGTACTGGTCTACGCTGGCGGTCGGGATCCAGCGGCCCTGCTTTTCCCAGCCGCTGTCGCCGGCATCGTTCGGGCCGCCGAGCACCAGCTCGGGGTAGGCGCCGTAGGTCGTGCCGCCCTTCACGGCGCCGCCCATCACGAAGTGCATGTTGCCCCACGCGTGGTCGGTGCCCTTGCTGTTGTTGGGCTTGAAGGTGCGGCCGAAGTCGCTCTGCGTGAACGCGGTGACCTGCTCGGTCATGCCCAGGTTGGCCATCGCCGCGTTGAAGGCGGCCATCGCGTCGCCAAGCTCCTTCAGCAGGTTGGCATGCAGGCCGTTGGTGACGGCCGTGCCGATCTGCCCGGCGTGGGTGTCGAAGCCGCTCAGCGTGGCGAAGAAGATCTGGCGGTTGCCGCCCACGGTGGCATTGGCCTCCACCATCTTGGCGATCTGGTACATCTGCTTGGCCAGGCCCGTGGTGAGCTGGCCGTTGCTGATGACGTGCGCGAAGCCCGAGCTGATGGCCGACGAGGCGTTGGCATCCGAGGGCTGCACCTTCAGCACGCTGGACAGGCGCGCCGCGGCCTCGTTGGCCTTGCGGTGCTGCGAAGCCATTGCGGAGGCGAGGTTCAGGTCCTGCGACTGCGAGTACATCGCTTCGAGCGCCTCCTTGCGGCGCGCGGCGGGGCCGTAGGTCAGGTCGGCGGCCTGGATGCCGATGACACCCAGCGTCGAGCCCGGGCCGGGCACCACCAGCGGTGCCTGCGACAGCGAAAGACCGAAGCGGCCGTTGCCGCCGGCCGAGATGACCGGGTTGGCGGTGCCCATCACTTCGCAGGTGCGGCCGCCCCAGCCGGTGCGCCACAGGGAGCTGGTGCCGCCCGTTTCCCACAGCGTCTGCTGGTCGGAATGCGAGAACAGCGCGTCAGGCCGCAGCGGCGACGACGCGGGCGCCGCCATGAACTCGGCCTTGGTGACCGGTGCATACAGCGGGCCGACGTTGAACACCGGCGCGAGGTCGCCGTTGCGCCACACCGGCTCCAGGCGGGCGAGCGAGGGGTGCAGGCCGTAGTCGCTGTTAGCCAGGGCCACCAGGCTGGACTGTGGCAGCGCGAGGCCGCTGCGCACCGAGCTGTACTGGTTGTAGCGGGTGCTGTCGGTCGGCACGATGCTGTTCAGGCCGTCGTTGCCGCCGTAGAGGAAGATGCACACCAGCGCCTTGTAGTCACCGGCGGCGCGCGCCTCCTGGGTGCCCAGCAGCAGGTTGGCCAGCGAGCCGGTGCCGAAGGCGCTGGCCGCGGTGCCAGCCATTTGCAGCCAGCGGCGGCGGTTGAGGTTCGAATTCATGTCATTGCTCCATTGCGTTGTGCGCTCAGGCGCACGAATGAGGTGTTGCCGCGTGGACGCCGCGGATCCGGCCTTGCCGGTCCGACAGCGTGCCCTGCTGGCCGCGCCGGCCCTTGCGGTCCGGTCCTTCGCCAGGCACGAAAGGTCCACTGGACCTTTCGTGTCCGGGCTCAGCCCCCTTGAAGGGGAGCGCCGCAGGCGCTACGGGGGTGGGCGTCATCGTCAGCGCTGGATCTGGTACTGGGGCGAGGCAAATACCAGCCAGGCGCACTGCTTGATACGGCTGATCTTGTAGTGCGTCGGGCTGTTGGTCGGGTTGAACGCTTCCACCGCCTTGATCACCACGTCGCGGGTGGCTGCGGGCAGGGTGCGGCCCGTGGCCAGCACCGACATGCGGTCCACCAGCTTGGGCACGTTGTCGGCGTCGGTTTCCCAGGCGGCCAGGCTCGACAGCTTGGTGCCCGTGGCGCCGGGCACGCTGTCCACCGGCGCGGAGCCGCCCCACCACAGCACGTAGTTGAGGAAGTTCAGGCGCGAGATGTGGGTGCTGGCGTTGTGGATGCCGAACTCGGGGCCGCGCAGCGAGGTGCCGGCCACCGGGTAGTCGGGCGGGTAGTAGTTGAAGACCGAAGGCGGACGGAACACGTGCTGCTGCAGCGACTCGCCCCACCACCAGGCGAAGGCTTCACCGTCGGTGTAGCCGCCCAGCATGCGCAGCAGGCCAGTGAACATGAGCACCGGCTCGCGCAGCTTGCCGCCGGTGGCTGCAGGCGTCATGCTGATCGCTTCCGAATCGAGCAGGATCGCCGCCACGGTGGCCGCGAGGTCACCGCGCTGGCCCGTGCCGAAGCTCTGGAACTTGCCGGCGGCGAAGGCCTGCGCCACGCGCTGCACGTAGGCCGGCGACGGGTTGCTGGTCACCAGGCGCTGGATCAGCTGGCGGCTGACGAAGGGCGCGACGTTCGGGTGGTTCATCACGCTGTCGAGCACCTTCTCGAGCGCGGACTCGGGCGTGCTGGCAGTCGGCACCGTGACGCCCGCCAGCAGCTGGCGCTGCGTCGTGTCGTGGTACTTGGCGATGCCCACCATGTCACCACCGTAGTAGCGGCAGTTGGCGCCCTGCGGCAGGCACAGGTTCCACGCGTTCTGGCCGCCGGCGGGGTAGGTCCAGCCGGTGAGCGCATAGGCGTAGTTGCGCACCATCACGTTGTCGTACGTGGGAATGCACTTGCCTCCCTTCAGCGAGCCGTCCATGTTGAGCTCGCAGGTGCCGATCGAGAACAGCTGGAGCAATTCGCGTGCGTAGTTCTCGTTGGGCGCGGCCTTGTCGTTGTTGACGTTGTTCAGGAAGTCGCCCATCAGCGGCGACAGCGTGGCCTTCTTCAGCACGGTGCGGTAGTTGCCGAAGGCGTTGTCGAGCAGGCTGTTGTGGTAGTTGCGCCAGCCGTAGGTGCCCGAGACTTCGAGCGAGCTGATCACGACGATCTGCGACAGCGCAAAGGCCACGCGCTGGCGCAGCTGGTCGGGCTGCGTCATCGCGTTGCGGTAGAAGTCCCACAGCAGCGGCTGCGTGGAATACCAGTCGCGCCAGCAGTTCGCACCCTTGTAGGCGTCCTGCTCGCAGAGGCTCACCGTGGAGGTGTGCGTGTGGATGCGGCTGTCGCCCCCCAGCGTGTAGCGCGAGGTCTTCTTGAGCATCTGGCCGGCGATCCAGTCGGTGGCGCCGTAGCCTTCGATTTCCTTGACCACGGCTTCGGTGGCGCCGAAGGTCGCCTGGCCGGCCAGCCGCGCGGCTTCGCCGGTGGTCATCCACGTTACTTCGCCGGCCGAGTTGCGCACGGCCTGCGACACCACGGTCGGCGTGCTGCTCTCGGTGGTGGAGGACGCGCCGGTCGTCGCGGTGGACGTGGCGGTCGTGGAGACGACGGCCTCGGTGGTGCCGGTGGACGCCGTCGTGGCGCTCTGGGTGGCGTCGGCCGAGGTGCTGTCAGTGCCGCCGCCGCCTCCGCCGCCACAAGCGGCCAAGGCTGCCAGTAACACTGCGGAAAGAGTGCGCTGCGGCGTGCAGCGCGCCAAGTCGAACCTGGTCATGGTCTGTCCCTGAATAGAAAGACGAAAGACAAAAGGGGGAGGGCCTGCCTGGCGGGACCAAGCTGACACGGGGTGTCGCAGGGGGGTCACCGCGGACCGCTGGAGAAGCGGTCATTCGCCTGGTCCGAAAAAATGCAGGGCCCGTGCCGGCGGGGCCAGGCCTTACGGCTTGAAACAGCCCAGCTGTGCCAAAAGTGAGTAACAGTCAGCTGGCGCCCACTTGTAGGTTTTACCGAAGCTCTGTGCGGCTTGCCGCACTTGTGTGGAACTGGGGTTCACGCTACAGGGCAGGGTTACCCCGAAAGCCAGCATTGGCGCGGCTCGGCGGCAGAGGCCCGATCAGTGGTTATCTCCGGCCGGCCTGCAGGGTTGCCGGCAGGGCGCCGTTGTTACAAATGGCCCGCTTCGGCCAGCTGACACTTTGCGGCGCCCAAGGATTCCGGCCTCGTCATGCATGACAGTCAGTGATCACTCGCATTTTTTGTCAACTCCGACAATGTGTGCGCGTACTCTCAAATCTGGTCGACAGATCCTGACTCGCCTTGACAGGCGCGCTGCCGATTCGTGACACCTTGTCTGCCCGGTATTGACAGTGCTCGGACGGTTCGGGAACTTTCCATCGCCCTGCGGCCAACAAGCATCACAGCCCAACTTGTAACGATGCTGCCCTCCGTGCCCTGGAGCCGCCAGTACCAGCCGCTGACGACCATAGCCTCGCCGGCCGTGTGGCGTAGGGCGACTGTGACGCGCTCGCCGGCGTCTACGCCCGCCACGCGGGCGCGCGAACGGGCACTAGGCCACGTCGCGAACGGCAAGGCCGTCGAAGGCCAGTGCGCCGCCTTGCACCAGCTCGTCGACGAAGCGCAGCCCCCAGTCGCGCGGCGCTTCCTTCGCTTCAAGGCGTGCATGCACTGCCCGCAGCAGCGGCGTGCGCTCGCACCAGGCCAGCAGCTCGGCCAGTGGCTGCTCGCGCACTTCCATCAGGTGGTACTTGATGAGCACCTTCACCGCGTGGCGGGCGTGCCTGGCCGGGTCGGCGCGCAGCGCGGCCAGCCGTGCGCGGGCGCGCTGCAGCGCGCCGGCCACGTCGGAAAACGGCGCGCCGTGGCCGGGCACCACCCATTGCACCGGCAGGCGCTCGATGGCGTCGAGCACCGCGGCCACGTCGTCGAAGGCCGCTTCGCCTTCGAGCTCCGGGAACACCACGCCGAAGCCGTTCTCCCACAGCGCGTCGGCCGAGATCAGCAGCCCATGCTGCGCGTCGAACAGCATCACCGACTCGGGGTCGTGGCCGGGCGCAGCGATCACTTCGAAACGCCGGCCGCCGGCTGGCAGCACGTCGCCGGGCGCCATGCTGCCGGCGGGCGAAAACCGCTCGCACAGCTGGTTGGTGGCGCGGTAGGAGAGTGCGTCTTCGTCCCACGCGCTGGCGGCTCGCCATGAGCCGCGCGGCACGTGCGCCGAAACGCCGAACTCGCGCTCGATGGCGGCATTGCCGCCGCAGTGGTCGGAATGCAGATGTGTGTTGACCACGCGCGCCAGCGGTTGCCCGCCCAGTGCGCGGCGCAGCAGCGCCACGGTCTGATCGGCGTGCACGCAATGGCCGGTGTCGATGAGCAGCGCACCGGCTTCGTCGTCGTGAACCAGCACGTTGTTCGAAGACAGCCAACCTCTCTCGAAGATCGACAGCCCCTGCAACGCCGGTGCGTTCATGGGTGCACCTCTCGTTTCGCGGGGCCGCTCACTGCGGCACGCCCCCGCGCACGCCCTCCACCTGCACCAGCAGCTTCACTTCGTCGGCCACCAGCGGCAGTGCCAGCGTCATGCCGAAATCGCTGCGCTTGAGCGTGGTCTCGAAGTCGCCGCCGCACACCTCGCGCTGGAACAGCGGGTTCAGCCCGCAGCGCCAGCGGGTCGCACGCAAGGTGAGCGGCTGGCTCACGCCGCGCAGGGTGAACTCGCCATGCACCTGCTTCGGCACCTCGCCTTCGAAGGTGGCGCGGCGCGCCACGAACCAGGCCTGCGGGTGCTCCTTGGTGTTCAGCAGGCTGGCTCCCTTGAGCACCGCGTCGAACGGCGCCGCGCCGGTACTGATGGAGTCGGTCGCCACCGTGATGCTGAGGTCCAGCGCCTTGTCCTTCGCATCGAAGCTCACGTTGCCTTCGAGCTTGTCGAACCGGCCGCGTGACGTGGAGGTGCCCATGTGGACCACTTCCCAGTACACGAAGGTGTGGCTCGGCTCGAGACCGTAGGTCACCGGCTCGGCCGGGCTGTCTTGGGCGGCAGCGGCCAGCAGCAGCGTGCAGGCGGCCAGGCGCAGAGGGTGGGGCAGGGCGGTTGGCATGTGGCTCATTTTCAACGTTCGGTCGTGGGCGGCCCCTGAAACGCGGGACGGAGAGGCATCCAGGGTCAAAGCGTGACATAGCACCGACACGGCGACATTTCACGTGGATACATTCAGATGCAATTGCTGCGCAGCAGCGGTTTACCGAGGAGGCCACGATGTCTCAGTCGCCCATCCACAACCGCCGTTCGGCTTCACCCGGCCCCTCGGGGCCACAACAGCCAGGGGCTGCCACGCGGCCGCTGAAGCGGCTCGCCGCCGCGCTGCGCCGGCTCTACCGCACGCACATGAGGCCCGGCGCCGCGGCTGCCCACACCGTCGTCAACACGACCTGGGAGCTGCCGGCCGGCAACCTGCGGGAGCTGATGGTCGAGCGCAGCCCGGGGAGCTCGTCATGAACGGCGGTTGGCCGCTGGCGGGCCTGGTGGCTCTGGCCGGCTGCGCAGTGGTGGGCCTGCAATGGTGGTGGATGCACCGGCTGTACGACCGCCGGCTGGCGCGGCAGCACCAGCGACACGTGCAACAGCAGCAGACGGTGGCCCGGCAGCTCGAGCAGGCCAAGCGGCAGATCGAGCAACTGCAGCATGACCTGGCCGCTGCGCGGCTGCAGCTGAAACGCCTCTCCGGCGGGGCCGCCAGCACTGCCAGCGCCACTCAACAGCTTCGGGCCCGCGAGGCCCTGCTGCGCGCACTCGACGACGCCACGCAGACTTCGGCCGAACGTCTGCCGCCCGACGGCTTTGCGGACACGCTGCCGTCACCGCAGTACCCGGAATACCTCGCGCTGCTGGCGAACCGCTGAAGCAAGACGGCCGGCGCAAGCGCCGGCCGTCTGTGTGGAAAGGCGCCGGATCCGGCGCCGTGCAGGCTTACTGCTTGACCGCTTCGACCTGGATCACCAGCTTCACCGCGTCGGGCATGCCCATCTTCACGCCGTAGTCCACGCCCCACTGGCTGCGGGCGATGGTGGTTTCGAAGTCGCCGCCGCAGACCTCACGCTTGAGCATGGGGTTCTGGTAGCAGTTGAAGTTGCTGGCCTTCAGCGTGACCGGGTTGGTCTTGCCCAGCAGCGTGAGGCTGCCGGTCACTTCGCTGACCTTGTCGCCGCTGAACACGAACTTGTCGGCCACGAACTTGGCGGTCGGGTGCTCGGCGACGTTGAAGAAGTCCTTGCCCTTCAGGTGGCCGTCGAACGGGCCGGTGCCGGTGTTGATGGAGCTCATGTCCAGCGTGAGCTCGACCTTGCCCTTCTTGGAGGCACGGTCGAATTCCACCGTGCCTTCCTTCTTGTCGAAGCGGCCGCGGTTGGTGGACGTGCCGAAGTGCTGCACTTCGAAGGTCACGAAGGTGTGCGTCGGGTCGATGGCGTAGGTGCTGGCCTGGGCGCCGCCGAACAGGGCGACGAGGGCGGCGGAAACGGCAACGGTGCGGATCACTGAAAGCTCCTTGAGCAGTTGGTTGGGAACAGGGACAGCAAACGAAAAGGTGGGCCGCCTCACAGCGAACCCAGGCCGGTGAGTGCAAGCTTGAACTTCACCTGCACGTCGTTGGCCACCATGGAGGTGTCGGCCCATTCGCCTTCACCGATCTTGAAATCGAGCCGCTTGATGGCGAACGCACCGGTCGCGGTGCTCGTGCCGTTGGCCTGCGTCAGCGCCACCGGCACCACCACGTCGCGTGCGTTGCCCTTGATGCTGAGCTTGCCGGCCACTTCGAACTTGCCGGCGCCCACGCTCTTGATCGTGGTGGACTGGAAGGTGGCCTGCGGGAACTTGGGCACGTTGAACCACGTGGGCTTCACCAGCTCGGCCTCGGTTTCCGGCGCGCCCAGCGCCGCGCTGCCGAGGTCGATGGAAAACGCCACCTTGCCGGCCTCGGGCTTCTTGGGGTCGAAGGCGATCTGCGCATCGAACTTCTTGAAGCGGCCTTCGACGGGCACGCCCATCTGCTTGCTCACGAAGACGATTTCGCTCTGGGCCGGTACCAGTTTGGCGGCGGCTTGCGCGCAGGCGGGGCCCGCGGCCACCAGCACGGCTGCAGCGGCAATGGAGGCAAACGCGGTCGAGAGGGTTTTCATCGAAGTTCCTTTGGGAAGAAAGGCGTAGGCGGATCGGTCGGCTTCAGCCGCGGGCCGGCCGGTGCGGCCACATGCGGGTGAGCAGGCCGTCACGGTCGACGAACTGGTGCTTGAGCGCGGCCGCCACGTGCAGCACCACCAGGGCCCCCAGTGCATAGGCCGTGTAGTGGTGCAGCGCCTTCAGCCCTTCGGCCAGTTGCTTGTCGGGGGATACGAAGTCCGGCAGCGGCAGCACGCCGAACCACACGATGGGAAAGCCCGCCGCCGAGCTGTAGGCCCAGCCCGAAAGCGGCACGGCGAAGAAGAACAGGTAGAGCAGGAAGTGCGTACCGTGGTGCGCGCTGCGCTGCCAGGCCGGCATGCCGGCCTCGATGTGCGCAGGCAGCGCCGGCGGGCGGTTGGCCAGGCGCCACAGCAGCCGCGCGGCCGAGAGGGCCAGGATGGTGACGCCCGCCCACTTGTGCCAGTTGTAGAGCTTCAGCCGTGCCGGCGAAAACGGCAGGCCGGTCATGTACAGCCCCACGCCGAAGGCGCCGATGATGGCCAGCGCCAGCAGCCAGTGAAAGACGATGGCGATGGCGCCGTAACGCGCGGAACTCTGGGTCGGAATCGAAGCCATCGGTGCAATTCGTTGAAAAATGTTGCAGGGGCCCGGACACACCGGATTGCCAGCATCTACGGACGCCGGCGCCAAACAGACGCGCGGTTCTCGAAGAAATATGCAAAACCGACCGGTAGATGTCGCGGCACTTTAGTGGCGCGCCCGGGGGTCGAAGTTCAGCCGCCTTGAGGCGATTGTTCAAAGCGCTTGAACATCGGATGGCGGGCTAAAGGCACAACGCCTTCATCTGCGCCTCGAGCGCCGCCTGTTCGGCCGCGGGCAGCAGACCATGCCGCAACCCGAAGTCCAGCGTCACCAGCGCGGCATCCACCGTCATCTCGCCGGCGGCGGCGCGCTCCAACGCCTCGGCCACCGGCAGGCAATGCAGCTCGCATACCTCGCCGTCCTGGTTGACCGGGCGCACCTCGGGCGGCAGGCGCAGGTCGAAGGCGAACAGGTGCTCGTGCTGCAGCCCTTCAGGAATGTCGCGGTGCAGGTGCATCACGGTGCCCGGGGTGGCGGCACGCATCTGCTGGGGCGTGAGGCCGGCTTCTTCCCAGCCTTCGCGCACCAGCGTCTCGAAGGGCGTCTGGTTCCATGGCACGCCGCCGCCCACCAGGTTGTCGAGCAGGCCGGGGTCGGTGGGCTTGTCGAAGGAGCGGCGCGCGATCCACAGGTGCGTGGGCCGCCCGTCGGCGCCGGCCACGTAGCCGTTGCAGTGCGCGCCGAAGGTCAGCGTGCCCCAGAAGCGCGATGAGGCGCGTTCGATGAGCGCCAGCGGCGGCTCGCCGTGCTGGAGCACCACGGCATAGGTTTCGTTGCGCCACGCGACGACGTGGCCGGCTTCGCGCAGCGCGTGGTTGATGGTGGCCAACGCCGCATCGCGAGCCTCGGCCGCGCAATGGAGCGTGACGCACTGGCCGTCGATGCGCAGCCACTGTTCGAACGCGGCCAGTGCCTGCAGGTGCCGTCGCGCCACCGAGCCGACCACCGTGCCGGCCAGCGCAAACGGCAACCGTGTGGTGTCGTGCGATCGGGCGGCGGCGATGGCGGCCCAGCGGGCGGGCGTGGGTGGCGGCATGCGAGTCCTCTTTGCAGGTGATGCGGGCGGGCCATTCTGCATGCGAGCCAGCCATCGCCTCGCCTTGCTGGCCGGTGCGACATGCCCCCCGCATCTGGACGTTCTTCCTCTTTAGTGGAATTGCCCGGGCACTGCCGCCCTGACATCTTGTAACGACCTCGCGGCAGCGACTCCTTGAACGGGGCTCAAGGTCGTGCAGGTCGTTCGGCAGCGGCGTGCGCTGCCTTGGACTGATCGGTTGCGGCGCAAGAACGAACGCCGGGCCGACGCAGCATTCAGGAGAGAGGGCATGAGGAAGAACCTGTACTGGCTCTTCTCGGCTGTGGCGGCGGTAGGTGCCGCCAGCACAGCGGGAGCCGCGAACTTGAGCAACCTGAACGGTCAGTCGTGCGGCAGTTTCACAGGCACCTGGCACTTCGTGAACAACCAGACCGGCGGTGCGGCGCCAGGCACCTTGAACGCCACCTGGTCGTCGGGCAACACGTGCACGACCGCGGCGTCTGCGGTGAATGCCAACACCCAGCACTTCTACTGCACGGCCTCCGGCGCACTGCTGGGCGCCTCGACCAACCTGCCGGGCAAGCTGGTGCTGTCGGACTTCAGTTGCCAGACCACGGAGCCGCCGCCTCCCCCGCCCCCGCCGCCGTGCGACCCCAACAAGCAGATTTGCAAGTAGGCGCCGCAGAGCGTTCCTGAAGCAGCGTGCCGCCGCGGGGCGGCATCGCTGCGCATCGGGCCGCGGCCCGCATGACACAGCTCACGAGGAGAGGCACCCCGCATGAACACGAACCAGATGCGCAACGCAGCGTGTGCTGCCGCGGCCATGGGTCTTGCCGCGGGTGCCTTCGCGCAAAGCGGCGTCACCATGCCGCCCAACCTCATTCCGCTGCCGGCTTCGAACATCTCGCTGGTGGCCGATGGCGCCGGCAACGCAATGCTGCGCCTGGCCACGACCGGCTGGAACAGCGGCAGTGGCCCGCTGGAGCTGGTGGCCGGCGAAGTGGTCACCGGTTCCGACCCGCCCAAGCAGAAGGTCTACCAGCGGGTCTATCTGAGTGGCGGCGGCTCGGTGCTGAGCTATGCAGGCTCCTTCACCTATCACGCAGCGCACAACCACATCCATTTCGACGACTACGCGATCTACACGCTGCAACCTATCAACGCGCCCGGCGGCTCCGAGAGGGTGGGCACCAAGACGACCTTCTGCGTGATGGACACGACCAAGGTCAACGGCGCGCTGCCCGGCGCTCCCACGCAGGCCGTCTACGCCACCTGCGGCAACCAGATCCAGGGCATTTCGGTGGGCTGGGGTGACACCTACGGCGCGCACCTCGCCGGCCAGGAGATCGATTTCACCGACAACGCCGACGGCGTGTACCAGCTGCGCATCGAGCTCGACCCGAAGAAGCTCATCGTCGAGAGCAACGAGAACGACAACGTCTCCTGCGTGCTGCTGAACATCCGCAAGCCGTCCAGCGTGACGGTGCTCGACGCGAGCGGCAACTGCTCCGCGGTGACGTCGATCACGCCGAACGCTGCGCGCATGGGCCAGACGGTGCAGGTCACCATCGCAGGCTATGGCTTCTCGCAGGGCATGGCGGTGAGTTTCGAAGGCGGCAACGGGCCGCGGCCTGAAGTGAGCAACGTGGTGCTCGCGTCGGACTCCGACACAGTGGACCTCATCACCGCCACCGTGGCGGTGCCCTACAAGCGCAAGGGTGGGCGTGACCCGGTGTGGAACCTCCGGGTGGGCAGCAGCGTGCTGCCCGATGCCTTCACCGTGCAGCCGTGACGCAGCGCTGAGCTACCGAGGGTGCATCGCCACGAGCGCGCGGCGGTGCACTCCCATCTTGGCGAAGACGCTCTGCAGGTGCTTCTTCACGGTGTCTTCCATGATGCCCAGCGCCTGCGCGATCTCCTTGTTGGTGCTGCCCCGGCGCAGGTGCTCGACGATCTGGCGCTCGCGCCGCGTGAGCGCTTGCAGCGGCGTGTCGTCCGGCGGCGCGGGGGCCAGGTGCAGCAGCTGCACGAGTGCCTGGGCCAGTAGCGCGCGCGGTACCCAGATCTCGCCGTGCCGCACCGTGCGGATCGCCTTCACGCACAGATCCGGCGGGCATTCGGTGGGCAGGCAGCCATGGAAGCGGTGGCGCAGCACCGTGGCGGCGCAGGCCACGCCGGGCTCGTCGCACAGCAGCAGCACCCGCAGCGTCTCGAGCTGGCCGTGCAACGCGGCGAGCGTCGGGGCGGCCAGATGCTCGAGCAACGCATGGTCGAGCAGCAGCACGTCGGGGCAGCGGCCGTCGCGGAGGTCTTGTGCCAGCCGGCCCCCGCCGTCGGCAGGCGGGGCATGCAGCGCAATGGCAGGCTCGCCGGCCAGTTGAGTGACCCAGGCCGCCGCCAGCTTCGGTCGCGGCGAGGCCAGCAGCACCCGAAGGGGGCGGTCGTCTTCTTTTGCTTCCATCAGGTCCACCTCGGCAGGCAACAGCCACCCTCGCCGGCGCAACACCAGCCAGGCCAGCCTCGGTCAAAAAATGGGAACTCCACCCACGCAACGGATTCGTTCTAGGCTCCCGGCCCGGGGCGTGTCAACGTTGGTTTGAGGGGGCGTGGCCGCAGCGGGGGCTCGGGTGTTTACAAAAAGCACGTCGGAGCCAGTGGATCGTCGTGTTTCGGGCATGACTTGCCCGTGCGTGGTGGATAGCGTCCGGCAATTACTGCTGCAAACCGCCGAGACGCAATCGATGCCCTGGAAGACGATGGCTGCCCCCATGGGGCAACGAACTCGCAGCAGCGCGCTGCTGCTTTCCCTTGCCGCCGTGACTGCCGCGGCGTTGACGGCTTGCGGTGGTGGTGGCGGTGGTGGCGGTGGTGGCCAGGGCGCCAGCGACAACCTGGCGGCCGCCACCAGCGCGCAGACCACCGCTTCGACGCCAGCGTCGGCAGTCACCGTCAAGGTGGCGAGTGTGCAGTTTGCGCAGAGCATGCTCTACGACAGCACGAA
This sequence comes from uncultured Rivibacter sp., assembly GCA_946480925.1. The sequence continues at coordinate 49,933 of CAMLLU010000022.1, read as the reverse complement.
TCCGGAACTGGTGTTGGTCAGCGGCAAGTCGGCGTTGCTCAAGGTCAATGCGACTGCGGCGGCGGCCGTCACCACACCCGAAGCGGGTACCGTGCACGTCGAGAGCGCTGACGGCACCTCGAAAGACATCATGCTGAATGCGCCGCGCGTGCAGGTGCCGACGGTCACACCCGAAGTGCCGAGCTTCGACGACGCCTACACCGCCACCCTGCCCGCCGAACTGGTGAAGTCCGGCATGAAGCTCACCATCCACGTGCCGGGGGCCGACACCACCGCCGTGACACCCCGGGTGGGCGGCGCCGTGGCGATGCGCTTCGTGCCGATCGCCGTGAAGATCGGCAACGTCTCCGGCCAGCCGCCGTCGGACCTGGCGCAGCACCTGACGGCCATGCTGCCGGTGCCCGGCGTGACGGTGCCGACCCACGCGGTCTACGTCTCCGGCAAGGTCACTTCAGTGCCCGAGGACGAGGACACGTGGGGGGAGGTGATGTCCACCATCCTCGGTGAGCTCTCCGACCTGCGCACCATCGAAGGCGCCGGCGCTCACGACCACTACATGGGCTTCGTGCCCAAGCACACCGTCGGCTGGTTGGGCATGGGTTACATGCCGGGCCGCACGGCCGTTTCGGCAGACCTGCCCAACTTCCCGGTCATCGTGCGGCAGACGGTCGTTCACGAACTCGGGCACAACCTCTCGCTGCGTCACGCCGACTGCGGCAACGCCGACGATCCAGACCCGAACTTCCCGTATCCCGATGCGCAGCTCGGCATACCGGGCCACTACGTGTGGCCGTATCTCGACTACCTGCAGTCCTTCCACGACCCGCGCCCGCAGGACGAGCACGACGTCATGAGCTACTGCGACGGCGACTTCTTCTCCGACTACGACTATCGGAAGATGCAGGTCTACCTCACGCCTGCCGACAAGACCGCGAGCGCGGCCAGCACAACGATAGCGGCGGCAAAGGCCTCGGCGGCCGAAGCCGCCGTGCAGGAAGTGCTGCTCGTGAGCGGCCGGATCCGCGGGGAATCGGTCGAGCTGAATCCCGTCAAGGCCTTGCAAGGGCGCCCCGCGATCGAATCGGGCCCGTACACGCTGCGTGTGACCACCGCCACCGGGGTGACCGACTATGCGTTCTCCACCCAGGCGCTCGACCACAGGCAGGGCCTGCAGCACTTCAGCGTCGTCATTCCCAACCCCGGCACGGTGACCGGCATGGCGGTCTGGCGTGACGGCAAGGTGCTGGTGCAAGCCGCGTCGAAGGCGACCACGGGGCAGGGCAAGACGAGCACGCCCTCGTCGACCTCCGGGACGGTGGCCGGGCTGCAGTCCGTGCTCCAGCTGTCGGAAACCGACGGCACGCTGCTGCTGCGCTGGGATGCCGCGAACATGCCTTTCCTGACCGTGACGTGGACGGACGGCTCCAGGCGCGTCAACCTCGCGCAGGACCTGCACGGCGGCGAGGTCCGCCTGTCGACGGCTCAGTTGCCGGCCGGCGGGAAGTTCGAGATGGTCCTGTCCGACGGGCTCAACTCACGGCGCGTCGAGAGCAAGCGCTGAGGCCCTACGGCGTCGCCGCGTCCAGGGTGTGGCTGTCCACCACCAGGCGTGCAGCGGCCAGGTCTTCCAGCGCCATGCCGACGGACTTGAACACCGTGATGCCGGCCACCGTGCTTCGGGCGCTGCCGCCGCCGCGGCACAACTCCACCAGGTCGCCCGCGAGGCGTTCTGCACTGAAGGCGCCGGCCGCGATGGCTTGGACGATGTCGCCGGCCTCGGCCAATGCGCCTTCACGCGTGTCGCACCACACCGCATCGGCCCGCGCGAACACGCGGTCGTCGCTTTCGCGCATGGTCGGCGTGAAGGCGCCCACCAGGTCCACGTGCGTGCCGGGCCGCAGCCAGTCACCCCGCAACAGCGGCTCGGTCGAAAGGGTGGCGCAACTCACGATGTCCGCTTGCCGCACGCCCTCGGCCAGCGACTCCACGGCCTGCGCATCGAGGCCCTGGGCCGCGAGTGCGTTCACGGTTTCCTGCGCCTTCGCGGGTGATCGCCCCCACACCAGCACGCGCTCGATGGGCCGCACCTGTGCATGCGCAAGCGGCAGGTGGCGCGAGAGCCGCCCGGTGCCCACCATCAGCAGGCAGCGGCTGTCGGGCCGCGACAGATAGCGGCTCGCCAGCGCCGATGCGGCAGCGGTTCGCCGCGCGGTGAGCTCTGCGCCGTCCAGTACCGCGAGCGGGCGGCCGGTGCGCGAGTCCATCAGCACGTAGAGCCCGTGTACCGAAGGCAGCCCCAGCCGCTCGTTGCCCGGATACACCGTCACGAGCTTGGTGCCCACGCCCAGGCCTGCGCCCCACGCGGGCATCACCAGCAGCACGGGCGATGCATCGGCACCGGGCTTGAGCGCGTAGTGCAGGCGCTGCGGCACGGTAGCTTCGCCCGCGGTGCGGAACGCGGCCCACAGCGCATCGATCAGGCGCTCCCAGGGCAGGGCCGCGGCAACGGCGGCGGCATCGATGAACAGCGGTGAATGCATGGGCGGCTCGCTGGCAGGGTCGGCAGGCGGGCAGGGTAGACCGAAAGGCGATTTGCATCCAGACTCGAAACAACCCTTGACCGTCCGCCCTTTCCGTTTGCCATGCCGCCCACTGCCTCGCAGCCCTTGCGCCTGCAAATCGACGCCACGCAGCAAGTCTCGGCCCTGTTGCTGGCGCCGCCGCAGGCCCGTGCGGGTTATGTGCTGGCGCACGGCGCCGGGGCCGGCATGACGCATGCGTTCATGGAGGCCGTGGCCCAAGGCCTGGCGGCTCGCGGCATCGCCACGCTGCGCTACAACTTCGCCTACATGGAGCGCGGCTCCAGGCGGCCTGACTCCCCGCCGCTGGCGCATGCGGCGGTGCGCGCCGCGGTGGAGCAGGCCCGGCAGTCGATGCCTGGGCTGCCGCTGGTGGCCGGCGGCAAGTCCTTCGGCGCGCGTATGACCTCGCAGGCGCAGGCTCAGCAGCCGCTGCCCGGTGTGTCGGGCCTGGCCTTTCTGGGCTTTCCGCTGCACCCCGCCAAGCAGCCGGCCACGCAGCGCGCCGACCACCTGCACAAGGTGGCGTGCCCCATGTGGTTCTGGCAGGGCACGCGCGACGAGCTGGCCGACTTCGCACTCATTACCGCATTGATCGAGCAGCTGGCGCCGCACGCCACGCTCGAAGTCGCGCCCGAGGCCGACCATTCCTTCCACGTGCCCGCCAGAAGCGGCCGAAAGGACGCCGACGTGTTGAACGACGGCCTCGACGCGCTGGTGCGCTGGATCGACAAGCTGCGCGGTTGACCCACATGGCCTCCACCGCGCCGCGCAAGCCCCCAGCCAGCCGCGCGCGACCGAAGCCCGACATGGACGCGCTGCTGCGCTACAACGCCAAACGCAACTTCGCCGTCACGCCGGAGCCCAAGGCCGAAGCGGCCCCCGGCGCCGAAGGCGTGTTGAGCTTCGTGATCCAGAAGCACTGGGCCTCGCGGCTGCACTACGACTTCCGCCTCGAGCTCGACGGCGTGCTGCTGAGTTGGGCCGTACCCAAGGGCCCTTGCTTCGACCCGAAGGAAAAGCGCATGGCCATCCACGTGGAAGACCACCCGGTGGCCTATGGCGGCTTCGAGGGCACCATCCCGCCCAGGCAATACGGGGCGGGCAGCGTGATCGTGTGGGACCGCGGCACCTGGGAGCCCGTGGGTGACCCGCATGAAGGCATGCGCTCCGGCAAGCTCGTGTTCAAGCTGCATGGCGAAAAGCTTGCAGGTCTGTGGGAGCTGGTGCGCATTGCCAAGCCGTCGGCGCCGTCGGGCCGCTCCCAAGGCGCTGAGTCCCCCTCGGGGGGCGCGGCACGAGGTGCCGCTGGGGGCGAGGGGCGCACGCAGGACCCGTGGATGCTCTTCAAGAAGCGCGATGCCTGGGCTCGCCCGCTGGCCGAGTACGACGTGATCGCCGCACTGCCCGACAGCGTCATCGAAAAACCGCTGGGCCCGGTGGAAGCGCGCGAGCCGCGCGGCAACGGTGCCGCGGCGGCCGCGCAGGCGCTGCCCGCGGTGACCTCGGTGGTCGAGCTGCCGGGGGCCGAGCCGGCCGATGGGCTGCCTCAAACGCTGGAGCCCCAGCTCGCCACGCTGGCCAAGTCCGTGCCCATGCGCGGCGAATGGGTCTACGAACTCAAGCTCGACGGCTACCGGCTGCTCGCACGTTTCGACGCGCGCGGGCACATCAAGCTCTACACGCGCAACGGCAACGACTGGACCTCGAAGATGAAGCCGCTGGTGAAGTCGCTCGAAGCGCTGGAGCTGCGCTCGAGCTGGCTCGACGGAGAGATCACCGTGCTGCGCGACGACGGCACGCCAGACTTCAACGCGCTGCAGAACGCCTTCGACCGCTCGCGCACCGAGTCCATCGAGTACTTCCTGTTCGATGTGCCTTTCTTCGAAGGCCATGACCTGCGCAACACGCCGCTGCGCGCGCGCCGTGCATGGCTCAAGCAACTGCTCGACGCGAAGGACGGCGCACGCCTGCGCTTCAGCGCCGACTTCGCGGCAGACCCGGGGAGCCTGCTGCAGTCGGCCGCCAACATTGGCCTTGAAGGCTTGATGGCCAAGCGGGCCGACGCGCCGTACACCAGCGGGCGCACCGAAACCTGGCTCAAGCTCAAGACCCACGAGCGGCAGGAGCTCGTGATCGGCGGTTTTGTCGATCGCGAGGGCTCGAACCGCGAAGTGGGCTCGTTGCTGCTGGGCTACTACGACGATGCGGGCCGTGTGTTGCAGTACGCCGGCAACGTGGGCAGCGGCTGGACGGCCAGCCGCTCGGCCGACCTGCACAAGCGCCTGGTGCAGCTCGAAACGAAGGAGCCGCCGTTTCCGCCCGGCAGCGTGGAGCCGGGCCGCTGGCCGCGCCGCACGCTGGGCAAGGAACGCTGGGTGCGGCCCGAGCTGGTGGCCGAGATCAGCTTTTCAGGCTGGACGCCCGACGGCAGCGTGCGCCATGCGGTGTTTCAGGGCCTGCGCGTGGACAAGCCTGCGCAGCAGGTGCGGCGCGAGCGCACGAAGCCCGTGCTGGCCGCGCTCGGTGTAGCGGCCGGCGCGAAACCTCGCGTGGGGGGCGTGAAGATCACCCACCCCGAACGTGTGATCGACCCGGCCACCGGCTTCAAGAAGCTCGATCTCGTGCACTACTACGAAAGCGTCGCCGAGTGGATGCTGCCGCACCTGAAGGGGCGGCCTTGTTCGCTGATGCGCGGCCCCACCGGCGTGGGTGGCGAGCTGTTCTTCCAGAAGCACGACGACAAGCTCACAAGGAAACGCCGGGCCGCCCCAGGTTTCCGTGAGCCCCTTGGGGAGCGGGTTGGGCGCAGCCCAGACCTGGGGGCTGGCAGCATTCCTGGGCTGCGCGAGCTCGACCCCAGCCTGTGGCCCGGCCATGCGGGCCTGCTGGAAGTGCCCAGCGCCGAAGCGCTGGTGAATGCGGCGCAGATGAACGTCATCGAGTTCCACACGTGGAACTCCACCGCCAGGCGCATCGACGAACCCGACCGCATCGTGTTCGACATCGACCCCGGCGAAGGCGTGCCATGGCAGCGCGTGCAGGAGGCTGCGATGCTGACGCGCACGCTGCTGACCGAGCTGGGCCTGAAGGCCTGGCTCAAGACCAGCGGAGGCAAGGGCCTGCACGTGGTGGTGCCCATTGCACCCAAGCTCGACTACGACACGGTGAAGTCGTTTTCGCAAGCCGTGGTGCAGCATCTCGCGCAAACGGTGCCATCGCGTTTCGTAGCCAAGTCGGGTGCGGCCAACCGCGTAGGCAAGGTGTTCGTGGACTACTTGCGCAACAACCACGGCGCCACCACCGTGGCCGCGTTTTCGGCGCGCGCGCGACCGGGGATGGGCGTCTCGATGCCCATCGCGTGGGACCAGCTGGGCAGCATCAAGGGTGGGGCGCAATGGAACATCGGCAATGCGCGCGAATACCTGTCGTTCCAGAAGAACGACCCCTGGGCCGACTACTGGCGCTCGCGGCAGACGCTCGCCAAGGCCATGAAAGCGCTTGGCTTTTCGGGCTGAATCGGCATGGCCCCAGGCGGCAGTGCCGCTACGGCTGGCTTGGCAAAGCCCGTGCGACAGGCGTAATCTCGTCACTCCGCCGGTCGGTTTGCAAGCAAGGAAGGTCACGCCCATGGCTGCTCGCTCCATTGCCACGCTGTCGCTCAGCTTCGGCCTCGTGTCGATTCCCGTGAAGGTGTATTCGGCCACGGAAAGCTCGGGCGGCGTGCACTTCAACCTGCTGCACAACTGCGGTTCGCGGCTCAAGCAACAGTACGTGTGCCTGAAGGAAGGCGTGGTCGTCGAGCGCGCCGACATGATCAAGGGCTACGAGTTCGACAAGGACCGCTACGTCACCTTCACGTCCGACGAGCTGAAGGCGCTCGAAGAGTCCGCGCGCCACACCATCGACATCATCTCGTTCATCCCGCTTTCGGCGGTGGACCCGATCTACTACGACAAGGCCTACTACCTCGCACCCGACAAGCGCGGCGCCAAGCCCTATGGCCTGTTGATGCAGGCCATGCGCGAAAGCGGCCGCTGCGCGCTGGCGCGCTGGGTGTGGAAGGGCAAGCAATACGTGGTGCAGGTGCGCCCGGGGGAAGACGGCCTCATCCTGCAGCAGCTGCTGTATGCCGACGAAGTGCGCTCGATGAAGGAACTCGACATCGAGAAGGCCGACATCGCCAAGCCCGAGCTGCAGCTGGCCCTTCAGCTCATCGACCAGATATCGGCCGACACCTACGAGCCCGAAGAGTTCAAGGACGACGAGAAGCAGCGCCTGCTCGCCGCCATCGACAAGAAGATCGAAGGCAAGGCCATCGTCGAAACCGAGCCGCGTGCCGACGAGGGCGGCGGCGGGCAGATCATCGACCTCACCGAAGCCCTGCGCGCCAGCCTCAAGGGCAAGAAGGCCGCGACGCCCTCACCGGCCAAGGCGAAGGAGCCCGAGGTGGTGGCCGAAGCGCCGAAGGAACGCAAGGGCGCCAAGCGCGCAATCGCTGCGCCCGCCGCCGCTGAAGCCGCTCCCGCGCGCAGCCGCGCCCGGAAGTGAGCCTCCAGCTGCGGATGGAGACCTACAGCCTGCGCGACATCCAGTCGATGCTGGGTATTTCGAAGGCCGTGATCGGCGGCCTCATCGACGCAGGTTTCGTGACCCCCAGCCGCGGCCCACGCCGCGAATACCGCTTCACGTTCCAGGACGTGGTGCTGCTGCGCACCGCGCACGGCCTGCAAAGCGCACGGATCGCCCCGCGCAAGATCGTGAGCGCGCTGAAGCGCCTGCGCAGCACGCTGCCGGCCGAGTTGCCGCTCACAGGGCTGCGCATCAGCGCTGTGGGCAGCGAGGTGGCGGTGCGCGAAGGCAACACGCAATGGCACGCGGACTCGGGCCAGTTGTTGATGGACTTCGAGGTGCGGCCGGTACCACAGGCAGGCGGGTCGGCGGTGAGCTTTCTGTCGCGCGAGACGGCGGCGCTCGATGCTGAAGCATCGAGCGCAAGCGACTGGTTCGATGAAGGCTTGGCACTTGAGGGCCAGGGCGACCTGCCCGGTGCGGAACGCGCCTACCGTCGAGCCATCGAAGCCGACCCTGGGTATGTGGACCCGGTGCTCAACCTGGGCGTGATGCTGTGCGACGCCGGCCGCTGCAAGGACGCGATCGAGCTGAACCTCCAAGCGCTGCAGCACAAGCCCGACGAGCCGCTGCTGTACTTCAACCTGGCTGTGGCGCTGGAGGACGCAAGACGTTTCGACGAGGCGCTGGCTTCATACGAGCGCTGCATCCAGCTGCAGCCGGGTTTTGCCGATGCGCACTACAACGCTGCGCGGCTGCATGAGCAGATGGGGCACGCGACGAGGGCGATCCGGCATTACTCGGAGTACCGGAGGTTATCGAGGTAGCTATCCGACGGCTTCAGCAGTGAACATTTGATGCTGCTTCGCCAAGTCTTGGTCGAGTTTGACAAACGCTTCTCTGAGCCAGCAAAAGCGTGAGGGACTCAGCGAGGAAGACGCCACATTCTTGATGCTCAAGCAAAGCAGAGTGAAGTGCTTGTTAGAGCACGCTCGGCTCGCGTCCCAGCACGCGGATGAGTACCGGTGGGAGGACAAGGGTGGGTGGCCCGGACCTCCGATGAAACAAAGGATGTGCAGCGCTCAGCGCACTGACTTCTTGGCGAGCGGACGACTTGCTTTCTTGCTGGCCATGCGCGCTTCCAGGTGGCCGCGCATCTCGCTCCACGCAATGGTCTTGCCACTGGCCACGATCTCGGCGCAGCGTTGCTCAGCTGTGGCGTGGAAGTCGCGCAGCCAGCTACAGAGGCCATTGCGCCGGGCCAGAAGAAAAACGGCCCACAAACTGCGGGCCGTTCCACGGGCGTCGTGCCGGTTTACCGCACCGGCTCCGGCGTCCGAATCAAGTGATCGAACGCCGACAGCGCCGCCTTCGAACCTTCACCACTGGCCACGATGATCTGCTTGTAAGGCACCGTGGTCACGTCACCCGCGGCAAACACGCCAGGCAGGCTGGTCGCGCCGCGGGCATCGACGACGATCTCGCCGTACCTGCTGAGCTCCACCGTGCCCTTGAGCCATTCGGTGTTTGGCACCAGGCCGATCTGCACGAAGACGCCTGCCAGCTCGATGAGCTGCTCGGTGCCGGTGACGCGGTCCTTGAAGCGCAGGCCGGTGACCTTCTGGCCGTCGCCGACGATCTCGGTGGTCTGGGCGTTCACGTGCACCTTCACGTTGGGCAGGCTGTGCAGCTTCTTCACCAGTACCGCGTCGGCCTTCAGCTGGTCGGCGAACTCGATCAGCGTCACGTGCTCGACGATGCCCGCCAGGTCGATGGCCGCCTCGACACCCGAGTTGCCGCCGCCGATCACAGCGACCTTCTTGCCCTTGAACAGCGGGCCGTCGCAGTGCGGGCAGTAGGCCACGCCCTTGGTCTTGTATTCCTGCTCGCCCGGCACGTTGACGTTGCGCCAGCGCGCGCCAGTGGCCAGCACGACCGAGCGCCCCTTGAGCTCGCCGCCGTTGGTCAGCTTCACCGTTGCGTAGCCACCCGGCTCGGGCGCGGCTTCGAGCGCCGCCACGCGCTGGTTGTTCATCACGTCGACTTCATAGGCGCGCACGTGGGCTTCCAGCGCCGCGGCGAACTTCGGGCCTTCGGTTTCCTTCACCGAGATGAAGTTCTCGATGCCCAGGGTGTCCAGCGTCTGGCCTCCGAAGCGCTCGGCCACGATGCCGGTGCGGATGCCCTTGCGCGCCGCATACACCGCAGCCGCGGCCCCGGCCGGGCCGGCACCGACGATCAACACGTCAAAGGGCTCCTTGGTCGAGAGCTTCGCCGCCTCGCGCTGGGCGGCGCCGGTGTCCACCTTGGCCAGGATCTCGGCCAGTTCCATGCGGCCCGAGGCGAACGGCTGGCCATTGAGGTAGACGCTGGGCACGGCCATGATCTGGCGCTCTTCGACTTCGCCCTGGAACAGGCCGCCGTCGATGGCCACGTGGCGCACGCGCGGGTTCAGCACGGCCATCAGGTTGAGTGCCTGCACGACGTCCGGGCAGTTGTGGCAGGTCAGCGACATGTAGGTCTCGAAGACGAAGTCGCCGTCGAGCGATTTGATCTGCTCGATCATGCCGGCCTCGACCTTGGGCGGGTGGCCGCCGGCCTGCAGCAGTGCCAGCACCAGCGACGTGAACTCATGGCCCATGGGGATGGCGGCGAAGCGCACGCCCATGTCGGCGCCGGCACGGCTGATGTTGAAGGAGGGGCGACGGGTGTCGCTGCCGTCGAAGCGCGCGCTGATCTTGGCGGGCGCGAGGGCGGCAATCTCTTCCAGCAGCTCTCGCATTTCCTGCGAGGCCGGGCGGTCATCCAGGCTGGCCACCAGCTCGATGGGCTGGCTGATGCGTTCGAAGTAGGCCTGGAGCTGGGTCTTGGTGGCGGCGTCCAACATGGCGTCGTGTCCTTTCGGTGCTTCTGTTCGTGCGAGGTCTTTCCGACCCCCTAGAAAGCACCCGCCGGCACGGCCACGGGCGCTTTCAACGGGGCCTGAGAAGCCTGCCCCGGTGCGGCCGGGGCAGGGCTTTCGGCGAGGCCGGCGTCGAGCCGGCCCGGGCTTGCATCACTGCGGCTGCTCAGATCTTTCCGACGAGGTCGAGCGACGGAGCGATGGTCTTGGCGCCTTCGTTCCACTTGGCCGGGCAGACCTGGCCAGGGTTCTTGGCGACGTACTGGGCAGCCTTCAGCTTGCGCAGGGTCTCCTTCACGTCACGGGCAATCGCGTTGTCGTGGATCTCGGCGGTCTTGATCACGCCTTCGGGGTTGATCACGAACGTGCCGCGCAGCGCCAGGCCTTCTTCGGGGATGTGCACACCGAAGGCGTTGGTCAGCGCATGGGTCGGGTCGCCCACCAACGGGAACTTGGCCTTGCCCACGGCCGGCGAGGTTTCGTGCCACACCTTGTGCGAGAAGTGCGTGTCGGTGGTGACGATGTAGACCTCGGCTTCGGCCTTCTGGAACTCGGCGTAGTGCTCCGCAGCGTCTTCCACTTCGGTGGGGCAGTTGAAGGTGAAAGCGGCCGGCATGAAGATCAGCACGGACCACTTGCCCTTCAGGGTCTGGTCGGACACTTCGATGAACTTGCCGTTGTGGAAGGCCTGGGCCTTGAAGGGCTGGACTTGGGTATTGATCAGGGACATGTGGCTTCTCTCGTTGGGTTGATTGCGGAAAGCGATGAGTACAACGGGAGCCATTGTGCCAATCAACCAATGCCCCTGCGATTGGGATTCACGGGTTTTCGCGATTGGCAGCTTCTATGGCTCCTGCAAACTGGACCGGCAATACGGATGCCGACGAGCCCGATGGCCGCCTCAACCCAGCGCCGCAACCACCTGGCGCGCCACGTCGGCGTGCGCAGCCTCGAGTGCCGTCACGGGTTGGTTTGAACCACTCAGGTAGACGGCCAACACCAGCGGCGGCCGGCCGGACGGCCAAGCCACGGCCACGTCGTTGACGGCGCCATTGGCGCCGGTGCCGGTCTTGTCGCCCACCCGCCATTCGGGTGGCAGGCCGGCGCGGATGCGCCGGTAGCCGGTGCTGGCGGACTCGATCCATTGGCGCAGCCGTTGGCGTGAGGCGTCAGCCAGCGGCGAATCGGTGGCGAACAGCCGGCTGGTGGTTTGCGCCACGGCACGCGGCGTGGTGGTGTCGCGCGGGTCGTCGGCCAGGTTGCTGTTGAGCGCGGGTTCCTGGCGGTCCAGCCGGGAGACGGGGTCACCAGCGTGGTTGCGCAGCCAACCGGTCAACCCCTTCGGGCCGCCGACCAGCGGCAGCAGCAGGTTGGCGGCGGCGTTGTCGCTCACCGTCACCGTGCCCTCGCAGGCATCTGCCACGGTGATGAACCCTTCGCTGACGCGCGGGCCGGTCACTGGCGAGTGGTTCACGATGTCGGCCGCCGTCACCCGCAGGCGCTGGTCGAGTTTGGCTTGGCCGCGGTCCACCCGGTGCAGCACGGCTGCAGCCAGCAGCAGCTTGAAGGTGGAGCACAGCGCGAACCGTTCGTCTGCGCGATAGCCGAGTGAACGGCCGCTGCTGGTGTCGAGCGCGAACACGCCGAGCCGGCCACCGAAGCGCTTTTCGATGGCGCGCAGCGCTTCGGTGTCGTCAGCGCCCGCGGCTGCGAAGGCGGTGGCCGGGTGAAGGCAGGCGATGCCGGCTGAAGCGGCGGCGCTGGTCATCAGCGTGCGGCGGGAAAGTCGAAAGGGTTTCATGCTGGGATGCGTCCGGTGAGTTGCGGGGGGGCGCAGCATCGGCCGCCAGCCGGCCGCCAACAAGCGTGGGCAACATAACATCCGTCACCTTCATCACATGCATAACAGCCGATGGCGGAAACCGATTTGATCGACGTGCAACTGCAGCAGCCCTTCGCCGTCTGTGATCGACCGTGTGGCCGGCTGGTGGTGTGGTTGCTCGCCGCCACCGCGTTGCGTGCTCCCTCTGGTGGCGTGGTGAGCGCGCAGGAGCTGGCGGCGCAGCTAGGGTCGGTCTCGGCCTTGCCCATGGCGGTGAGCCGGGCCTTCGGCTTGCTCGGGCAATGCGGCGTAGTCCTCGGCTGGGGGCCGGATGCCGCCCAGGCGCCAGCCACGCTGGCGTTGCGCGGCCGCCGTCGCGGGCCGTTCTGGTTGCCGATGCACACCGCACGGCGGCTGCGGTTCCTGATGGGCGAGCGCCCCGCTTCCACCACCGACGTGGCCCGCTTTGCCGGCAGGCCCGAGCCGGCACCCGCAAACGTGGCGTCCGCGGCGAGCCGAAGCGCCGCGGACGTGAGTGACCTCGACCGCTGGTACGCCCTGCTCGATGCGCGCCAGCGCAGCGAAGAAGGCAGCCGTGGCGGCGGCACGGCGCCCGCGCAGTGGTTGCATGAGCTGCGCTACGGCGCTCATGAGCGGCTGGCGCGTGCATGGGCGCGTTTCCATGCAGCGCGGCAGGCGCGCCGTGCGGGCGACGTGGCGCAGGCCCGGCGTGGCCTTCAGTCGCTGGTGCGCGAGTTGCAGCCCGCCGCCAGCGAGCGCGAGCAGGCGGCCTTGGCGCTGGCACGCATCGGGCTCGTGTGGTGTGAGCATCAAGCGCGGCGCCTGGAGGCTGCTGAAGCGGGGCTTGAACTGCTCAGCCGTGAAGCGCAGGGCCAAAGCGGCGCGCTGTGGCGCATGAACCCGCGCATCGCCTGCGAATTCCACAACCTGCGGGCGCTCATCGTGCGGGCCCGGCTGATGGAAGGCGGCTTCGCACCCGCGGCACGGCCTGCACTCGTGCGCGGCGTACTGACGGACTTGCGCACAGCGCTCATCTGTGCGGTGGAAAGCGATGCCTTCACGCTGCTCGAAAGCGTGGCCGGCAACCTGGGCTACACGCTGTGGCTGCTCGAGGCCTGGCTGCCGCCCGAGGTGGCGCGGCACGGCACGCGCGTCGAGGCGCTGCGCTGGATGCTGCTGAGTGAATGGCTGTGCCAGCGCCACGGGTTGGCGGCCGGCTCGCCATGGAACCTGATCAACGTGTGTCGTGTCGCCCGCGGCGCAGGCCACGCGGCTGACCACGCCGCGGCACCGCCGTTGCTGCTGACCCGTGTGCGTGAAAGCCTGGGCGTCACTGCCAGCCTGCTGGGCCCGCCCGCGCAAGTGCGGCAATGGGTCGACGTGACCGAGGCGCTTGCCGCCACCGCCCGCGCGACCGACAGCGACTACACCGCGGTCCAGCAGGTGGCTGCTTTGGTGGAACACGCCTGGCAGCTGGCCGCCGTTGCGGGCGGCGGCGCCGAACTGCAGCGTGTGCGGGCCGACGTGCTGGCGCGCCTGCCGCGACTGGCGGCGGTGGACAGGCGCTTCTTCCGCCACGAAATCGATGCAGCCGTGCCCGCGGCCTGAACAGGCGGCTCGCCCCTTCGTTCAAGCGCCGCCAGCACGTGATTACATGCCGTAACTCCCGGAGATGCTGCGTCGCATCGGCAAGCTATGCTCCCGGCGTCGTTCCACCTTGAGGTCTTCGATGTCGAAACTTCTTTCCGCCCGCCTGGCTTGCACCGTCCTCTTCGGGCTGGCCGCCGCCGCACCCAGCTTTGCCGACAGCTTCACCTCCTCGGCCTCCAGCGCCGCATCCGAGTCCGTGGGCAGCGTGTCCGATTCGCTGAGCGGCTCGAGCAAGAGCTCGTCCGAAGACAAGAAGGTGGCTGAGGGCGACTACCGCGTGCTGCAGGTCGCGGCGCTCGAAGGGCGCCCCGGCATGCTGCGGTTGACCATGCAGGCCGTCGACCGCCCCGGCACGGACGGCGCCATCACGCTCGACCTGCCGCAAAAGGCGCTGAAGCAGCGCACGCTCACCGCCGGCGACGTGGTGCGGACCCGCCAGCGCGCCTACGGCTACGAGTTCGCGCATGCCGACACGCGCGAAGCCTTCTTCCTCGTGCTGGCCGACGACTGGCATCGCGACCTGCAGTCGCGCCCGGTGACGCTCTGACACTTCGCAAGCCCATGGCGCCCACGGCGCTGTGGGTTTGATTCCCGATAGGCAGTACTCGAATTGATCCGCCTGCGCTTGTGCTCGTTCGTGGCGGCGGCGTTTGCGGTGTTCGGCGCGGCAGCTCCAGCCCATGCCGAGTCACTGCAGCTTTGCGACCGCACGCCGCCGATGACGGCGCAACAGCAGGACAAGCTGCTGCGGTTCGCAGCGCTGGTGCGGCAGGAGCTCGAAGCCTCGGACGCGAACGTTGCGTTGATCTCGCGCTCGGGGCTCGACCTGCAGCGGTTCAACGTGCGCTACTCGCATGCCGGCATCAGCCTGAAGGGCAGCGCCAACACGCCGTGGACGGTGCGCCAGCTCTACTACTCGTGCGACGAGCGCCGCCCGCGGCTGTTCGACCAGGGCCTCGCAGGCTTCCTGTTCGGCACCGACAACCCGACGCTGGGCTACATCTCCGTCGTGCTGCTGCCCGGCGAGCCCGGCGGCGCGCTGGAGGCCACGGCGCTCGACAACGCGCGTGCGCTGCGCCTGCTGGCCGGCACCTACAGCGCCAACGCCTATGCCCGCAGCCTGCGCTACCAGAACTGCAACCAGTGGGTGGCCGAGCTGCTGGCTGCGGCATGGGGCGGGCTGGGTGATGCAGACGGGTTGCGTGCACAGGCGCAGCAATGGTTGCAGGAGCAGGGCTATGGCCCGCCCCCGGTGGACGTGGGATCGCACCTGCTGATGTTCGCCGCGCCCTTCGTGCCTTTCGTGCACCTCGACGACCACCCCGAGGACGATCGTTTCGCGCTGCGGCTGCGCGTCAGCCTGCCGGCCGCGATCGAGGGTTTCGTGCACCGGCGCCTGCCGCAGGCGCAGCGGTTGGAGTTCTGCCACGACGGTGTGCAGATGGTGATGCGCCGCGGCTGGGGCGCGCCGATCGCGGAAGGTTGTCGGCCGGAGCCGGGTGACACCGTCGTCGCGCTCGACTGATCGGCTGTTCGCGGCGTCGCATCTCTCAAGCGTGGGCCGCAAGGGCAAAGCGGTGTGCCAGCACGAAGGGCTCGCCCGGCGCCGGCTCGACGAACACGCACAGCGCGTCGCAAGGCAGGGCTTCCCTCAGCGCTGCTGCAAAGTGTTCTTCGGCCCACCGCATGATCTCGTGCCGTTCGGCATCGCCGGCCAGCGTGTCCGACAGCGTCATGTGTAAACGCCAGTGCGACAGCACATGGGCATAACCCCAGCGTTGCAGCAGTGCGCGCTGCTCATCGTTCAGCGGCTGGCCGTTGCGCCTGGCGGCTTCGCTGGGGCTGGGCGGTGCGCGAAAGTGGTCGAGTTGCTGCACGCAGTCGTCGGCCAGGCGTTGCAACGGGTGCTCGGGCGCCAGCGGCTGCAGCGGCCGCAATGCAACGAACCCGGCCAGCGGGGCCACGTGCAACGCCGGCATGGTGAACGGGCGGTGTTGCTGCGCCAGCGCCTGCACGGCCTCCAGCAGGTCGGCCTCGCGATGCGCTGCCCGCAGCCGCATCGGCGGCTTCAGTGTCGCGTGGAAGCCGTAGCGCCAGGGGTCTTGCGCCAAGGCCGGCGCCTTGCCGAGTGGCCGGCCCACGCTGGGGTCGCGGCCCAGCCATGCGCAGCCGGCTTGCCAGAGCGGGTGGTCGGCCGGTGGCGCGTAGTAGAGGGCGAATCTCATGCGGCTTCCGGCTCCACTGTCAATTGCACGGCATCGGCCGCGAATAGCGTGAGCCCGGCTTCGACCGGCACGCCGTCGAGATCGGCATTGGTGTAGTGCACCGCCAGCACCGGCTGCGTGGTCGGGCGCGCCAATGCGTCGGCTTCGGCCGGCGTGGGCAGGCGGCACGAGATGATGCTGTGCACACGGGTGTAGTCGGCCACGCCCAGGCGCCTGAGTGCCGCGGTGATGGAGCCTTCGGCTTCGAAGGCGGCGGCCATGCCCCCGAGCCGCGGGCAGGGATACACGGAGGTGCTGATGCCGATGGGCCGGCTGCGCACCGACGCGCGCGTGTAGATGATCACCACGCTGCTGCGTGCCGCCACCTTGAGCGGCTGCGCCCATTCGCCGGCTTCGGCCCGCTCGTGGCCTAGCAGCTCGCGCCTGGCGCGTTCACCGGCTTCGGCCAGGTTTTCGGAAAGGCGGGTGCGGCGCTGCAGCGCGTAGTCGAGCACCAGCTCGCGCACATAGGTGCCGCTGCCGTGCAGCACCTTCACGAAGCCTTCTTGCGCCAGCGCCTGCACCGCCTGGCGCAACGTGTGGCGGTTCACGCCGAAGCGTTGCGCCAGCAGTGTTTCGTTGGGCAGGCGCTCGCCAGGGGCGAAGCGGCCGGTGGAGATGTCGTCGCGCAGCTCGGCGGCAATGGCTTCCCAGCGCCGCGCTGTGTTCTCGAAAGACTTCCCGGAGGAGCGGGTGGCTTTGACCTTCTGCATGAGTCAAGAAACTGTCGCGCGTTGTTCGGAGGCTTTGCGGCATCATAGAGTCATCTAGATGACAACGAGGCGACCCTGAGCACTGAAGGCATGACGCATCACGCCCTGCCGGCTGAAAAACGTGTCACTCGATGTGAACAGGTGCGTGTGTGGTTCGTATCGGCCGCTCTACGCAAGGAGAATCCACGCTCGTGGAGCGCCCGCACGGCAACCATGGGCCGCACGTGAACAGGTTCGCGAATTGTTCGAGCCCATGAACCTTCCCCCCGGTTTGTGGGAGATCCCCCAGTCAGGTCTCCGGCAGCGAGCAGCAACGTGCCAACATCGCACATCGCGCGAGGCTTCACTCGGGGCGGCACTTTGCTGCTGCTCGATGAACCCGCCCGTCACCGGGTGCCGCCAACCGCCGTTGCGTGAGCTGGCTGCCAACGAAGGACAGTGATGACAGCGAACGAGATCATCCTCAACAACGCCCGGCTGGTGCTGGCCCACGAGATGGTGCGCGGCCACGTGGTGTTGCGCGATGGGCGCATTGCGGAGATCGGCCACGGCAGTACTTCTGTGGGCGGCGCGCACGACTTGCATGGCGACCTGCTGCTGCCCGGCCTGGTGGAGGTGCATACCGACAACCTCGAGCGCCACGTGATGCCGCGCCCGAAGGTGTTCTTTCCGATGCAGGGGGCCGTACAGGCGCACGATGCCGAGATCGCAGCCGCCGGCATCACCACGGTGTTCGATTCCATCGGCGTGGGCGACCCGTACGGCGAAGGCTTTCGCGCCCACGACCAGAGCGCGCTGCTCGAAGTGCTCGATCGGCTCGAGGCCGCCGGCGCGCTGCGTTGCGAGCACTACGTGCACGTGCGCTGCGAGCTGCCGGCGCCCAATGCGCGCGAGCTGTTCGAGCCGTTCGCGCGGCACCGGCGCCTGAAACTCATCTCGCTGATGGACCACACGCCCGGCCAGCGGCAGTGGAGCGACATCGAACACGCGCGCATCTACTACACCGGCAAGAAAGGCTGGAGCGACGCGAAGTTCGACGAAGAGGTGCGCATCGCGCCCGAGCGCCAGCGGCAGTACGCGCAGCCCAACCGGGTGTGGTTCACCGAGTTTGCGCACACCCACGGCGTGGCGCTGGCCACGCATGACGACACCACGATCGAGCATGTGGACGAGGCACGCGCGCTGGGCGCTGGCATGAGCGAGTTCCCCACCACCTTGGCGGCGGCGCGCCACGCGCATGCCCATGGCCTGGCCACGGTGGCCGGCGCACCGAACGTGGTGCGCGGCGGTTCGCATTCGGGCAACGTGTCGGCGCTGGAGCTGGCGCGCGAAGGTGTGCTGGATGCGTTGTCTTCCGACTATGTGCCGGTGAGCCTGCTGCAGGCCGCCTGGAAGCTGCAGCAGGACGCGGGCTTTTCGATCAGCGAAGCCCTCAACGTGGTGAGCCGTGCACCGGCGCGGGCTTGCGGCTTGAGCGATCGAGGCGAGATTGCGGTGGGCCAGCGGGCCGATCTGCTGCGGGCGAGCGAGATCGGCGGCCTGCCCGTGGTGCGCGAGGTGTATTGCGCAGGGCGCCGCACCGTCTGAGGTCGGCAGCCCTCGCCATCACGCGGCCTGCTGCGTGAGGCTGCGGCCCTCGCGCCATTGCTTCATCAGCTGCGCCCACTTCGGCCGCACCGTGTTGAGGTGGCGCTCCTTCACGTGGCCGTAGCCGCGGATCTCCTCCGGCAGGCGTGCGATCTCGACCGCTTGCGCGAGGTTGTCGGCCTTCAGCGTCTTCAGCAGCTCTTCGATCGTTGCCCGGTACTCGCCGATCAGCGCACGCTCCCTC
Organism: uncultured Rivibacter sp.; assembly: GCA_946480925.1. The sequence continues at coordinate 31,579 of CAMLLU010000022.1, read as the reverse complement.
TTGCGCTCCCCGGTGTAGCCGAACACGTCGAAGGCCGTGCCGCGCAGGCCCTTCAGCTTGGCCAGCAGCTTGAACGCGGTGTGCATCCACGGGCCGAAGCGCTGCTTCACCAGCTCGCCCTTCGCATTGCGCTTGGCCAGCATTGGCGGTGCCAGGTGGTAGGCCACCTTGTAGTCGCCTTCGAACTGCGTCGCCACCTTGTCGAGGAAGCCGGTGTCGGTGTGCAGGCGTGCGACTTCGTACTCGTCCTTGTAGGCCATCAACTTGAAGAGGTAGCGCGCCACTGCTTCGGTCAGGCGGGTGGAGCCGAGTGCGCTTTCAGCTTCACGCACCTTCTGTACGAAGGCGGTGTATTCCTGCGCATAGGCGGCGTTCTGGTAGCCGGTGAGGAACTCCACGCGCTTGCTGATCACTTCATCGAGGCCCGGCTTGCGGGCGAACTGGATCACCTGTGCGGTGGTGGTGAGCGCCATCACCGCGTTGAGGTCGTGCGCTGCACGGCGGCCCCATTCGAAGGCGGCCTTGTTGTTGTCGACCTGCACGCCGTTGAGTTCCATCGCGCGCAGCAGCGAGCTCTTCTGCAGCGGGATCCAGCCCTTCTGCCACGCGTAGCCCAGCATCAGCGGGTTGGTGTAGAGCGAGTCGCCCAGCAGTTGCACCGCCAGCTGTTCGGCATCGAACTTCGCCACGCCGCCGGAGCCGGCGGCCTGTTCGATGGCGGCTTCGCAATTGCCCTCGGGGAACTGCCAGTTCGGGTTGTTGACGAAGCTCGCGGTCGGCGTGCCGTGCGTGTTGAGGGCCACGTGGGTGCGGCCCTCGCGCATGACGGCGAGCGATTCCTTCTTGGCCGCCACCAGCGGGTCGCACGCGATCACGAGATCGGCCTCGGCGGTGCCCACCTTCGTGCAGTGAATGGCCTGCGGCGTGTCGGCGATCTGGATGTGGCTCCACGTGGCGCCGCCCTTTTGCGCCAGGCCCGCCGCGTCTTGCGTGACGATGCCCTTGCCTTCGATGTGAGCCGCCATGCCCAGCAACTGGCCGATGGTGATGATGCCGCTGCCGCCCACGCCTGCGACCAGGATGCCCCAGGCGCGCGGCGCCGCGGGCACTTGCGGCTCGGCGACCGGCGGCAGCTCGAAGGGGCTGCGAGCCTTGTCTTTCTTGGGCCTCTTGAGCTGCCCGCCTTCGACGGTGACGAAGCTCGGGCAGAAGCCGTTGACGCAGGAATAGTCCTTGTTGCAGGTGTTCTGGTTGATGCGGCGCTTGCGGCCGAATTCGGTTTCCACCGGCTCGACCGACAGGCAGTTGCTCTTCACCGAGCAGTCGCCGCAGCCCTCGCACACCAACTCGTTGATCACCACCCGCTTCTCGGCCTCGGCCATGGTGCCGCGCTTGCGGCGGCGGCGCTTCTCGGTGGCGCAGGTCTGGTCGTAGATGAGGATGGTCACGCCCTCGATCTCGCGCAGCTGGCGCTGCACCTCGTCGAGCTGGTCGCGGTGGTGGATGGTGACGCCCGGCGCCAGGTTGAGCGGCGCGTTGTACTTGGCCGGCTCGTCGGTGACGATGACGATCTTCCTGGCGCCCTCGGCCTCGAGCTCGCGCGTCATCTGCGGCACGGTCATCGTGCCGTCCACCGGCTGGCCACCGGTCATGGCGACCGCGTCGTTGTAGAGGATCTTGTAGGTGATGTTGACCTTGGCCGCGATGCTCTGGCGCACCGCCAGCAGGCCCGAGTGGTAGTAGGTGCCGTCGCCCAGGTTCGCGAAGATGTGTTTTTCCTTCGTGAACGCCGCCTGGCCCACCCAGGGCACGCCTTCGCCGCCCATCTGCGTGAAGGTGCTGGTGGAGCGGTCCATCCACGTGACCATGTAGTGGCAGCCGATGCCGGCCACCGCACGTGAGCCTTCGGGAACGCGTGTGCTGGTGTTGTGCGGGCAGCCCGAGCAGAACCACGGCGTACGCTCGCCGATGCGGCCGGCGTCCAGCGTGGCGAGGCTGCGCTCCTTGGCGTCGATGACGGCCAGGCGCGACTCGATGCGCGCGCGCACGTCGCTGTCCACGCCCAGCTTGACGAGCCGCTTGCCGATCGCGCGGGCAATGATGGCCGGCGTGAGGTCGGCCTTGGCGCGCAGCAGCCAGTTCTCGCTCGGGTTGGGCATCGACCATTCGCCGCCGGTCTGGTCGCCTTCGGGTTCGTCGAACTTGCCCAGCACGTTGGGCCGCACGTCGGGGCGCCAGTTGTAGAGCTCTTCCTTCAGCTGGTACTCGATGACCTGCCGCTTTTCCTCGATGACCAGGATCTCCTGCAGGCCCAGCGCGAACTCGCGCGTGATGGTGGCTTCGAGCGGCCACACCACGCCCACCTTGTGCAGGCGGATGCCGATGCGGCGGCAGGTCTCTTCGTCGAGCCCGAGGTCGAACAGCGCCTGGCGCGTGTCGTTGTAGCTCTTGCCGCTGGCAATGAGGCCCAGCCGCGCGTTGGGGGAATCGATAACGGTGTGGTTGAGCCGGTTGGCGCGCACGTAGGCCAGCGCGGCGTACCACTTGTGGTCCATGAGCCGCGCTTCCTGCTCCAGCGGCGGGTCCGGCCAGCGGATGTGCAGGCCGCCCGGCGGCATGGTGAAGTCCTCCGGCAGCACGATGTTCACGCGGCCGGGGTCCACGCTCACGGAGGTGGACGACTCCACGATCTCCTGGATCGTCTTCATGCCCGCCCACACGCCCGAGAAGCGGCTCATCGCGAAGGCGTGCAGGCCCAGGTCGAGGATCTCCTGCACGTTCGACGGGAAGAACACCGGCAGGCCGCAGGCCTTGAAGATGTGGTCGCTCTGGTGCGCGGCGGTCGAGCTCTTGGAGATGTGGTCGTCACCCGCAATGGCGATCACGCCGCCATGCCTCGCGGTGCCGGCCATGTTGGCGTGCTTGAAGACGTCGGAGCAGCGGTCCACGCCCGGGCCCTTGCCGTACCAGATGCCGAACACACCGTCGAACTTCTTGCTCTGCGGGTAGAGGTCGAGCTGCTGCGTGCCCCACACGGCCGTGGCGCCCAGCTCTTCGTTCACGCCGGGCTGGAAGACGATGTTGTTGGCCGCCAGGTGCTTCTTCGCGCTCCACAGCGCCTGGTCGTAGCCGCCCAGCGGTGAGCCGCGGTAGCCGGAGATGAAGCCGGCGGTGTTGAGGCCGGTGGCCGTGTCGCGCTTGCGCTGCAGCATCGGCAGCCGCACCAGCGCTTGAACGCCGCTCATGAAGGCGTTGCCCGACTCCAGCGCGTATTTGTCGTCGAGCGAAACGCTCTCAAGAGCCTTGCGAATGTGCTCGGGGAGGGGGGCGTTCATGTCAGACCTCCTGCGTGCGACGACGCTCGACTCCAAATGCGCGGTGTGCCGCTGCGCAGCCCACGGCGTATTTGTGGCTGCGCCGCAACCCGCTGCGCGGGTTGTCGTCGAGCGAAACGCTTTCGAGGGCCTTGCGGATGTGCTCGGGGAGGGGCGCGTTCATGCGGGCGTCTCCTGGTCTTGTGGTGAGGCAGGCGTCGTGCGCGGCTCTTGGCCGCACCGGCCGGCTGGTGTGGGGGGTGTGCCAGTCAGTGTAGGCAAACGCTCCTTTGAAATCTTTTCTTTCGATGCCGTAAATGGGGTTGCATGGGCAACAACATTGCGCAGAATCGGCGATGGAGAAGCAAATGCCATCGAAAAAACCATCATTAGGGAAAACCCGCCCAGCCGACGAGGCCGCAGCCGAGGCGCCGCACGGCACCGGGCTCGACAGATACGACATCGCCATCCTTCGCGAGTTGCAGCACGACGCGCGTCTCTCGAACGCCGAGCTGGCCGGCCGCATCGGCCTGTCGCCGGCGCCCACCTGGCGGCGCGTGAAGTGGCTCGAAGAGCAGGGCTACATCCTGGGCTACCGCGCCGCCATCGACCGCCGCAAGATCGGCCTGGGCGTGCTGGCCTTCGTGCGGGTGGACGCCGAGCGCAACAACGCCGGGGCGACCCGCGCGCTCGAAGACGCCATCCGTGCGCTGCCCGAGGTCATCTCGTGCCACTACATCAGCGGCGCCGGCACCTTCGAACTTGAGGTGCTGACCACAGACCTCGACGCCTATGCCCGCTGGTCGATGGACACGCTGTTCAAGCTGCCGAACGTGAAAGACCTGCACACCAGCTTTTCACTGGGCGAGGTGAAGGGCAGTGGGGCGCTGCCGCTGGGGCACCTGGAAGGCCACCCTCGCAAGGCGTAGTTGCCCCGAGTGTTTCGTTATGCGGGTGCGCTAGTCTGCGCGGCCGCTTGCATTGCGCGCAGTGCAGTGCGGCTTGTGCACCTACAACATTCATTCAACCGAGGGAATCATGATTCTTGGATACGTCGTCCGCGGCTGTGCTGCGGTCTGCGTGGCGCTGTCGTTGAGCGCCTGCGCACCTACCGGATACATCGTCAAGGTGCCCACGCCGTCCGGGCTGAAGTACGAGGCCGTCGTGGCGCCCCGTTCAGCCGAAATCGTGCTGGTCGATTCGCGCAAGCAGGAGGAACGCGCGGCGTTCAGTACGGGCACGCTGCCGGCCGTCCTGAACGTGGACAACGCGCCGATCGACGCGCCGCAGTTCCTGGCCGCCAACCTGGAAGCGGAGCTGGCCTCGCGTGGCGTGCCGGCGAAGGTGAGCCGCGCGGGCGACGGCAAGCCGCAGCTGAATCTCACCACCTTCCGCATGCAGAACCACCGAGCGTCCGGTTTCTCGCCGTTCGTGACCTTCACCTTCTTGAGCGCTGAGCTCGACACTGGCATGCAGAAGCAGCGCTTCAGCACTTTCGTCAAGCGTGGCAAGGTCCCGGTGTGGAGCTTCGACGAGGTGATCGAGCCGACCTTCAACCAGCCGCTGTCAGTGGCCGTCAAGGAACTCGCGAGCAAGATCGCCACCTATCAATACGGCTACAAGGCCAGTGACGCTGCCGTGCAGGAACTGCTGCGCAAGCTTGAGGCGCCGCGCAACGGCGACAGCTATCTCGACGTGTATGCGCTCGGTTTCACCGGCAACGCCAAGGCCATCGAAACGCTGGCCAAGCTGACGGCTGACACGGACGAATACGTGCGCCTGGCCGCCATCTCGTCACTGGGCACTTTGAAGGCAACGTCGAAGTTCGACCTGCTCAAGTCGCTGTACGAAAACCGCGGTGGCGTATGGCAAGACCGTGCCATGGCCATCAAGGCCATCGGCGACCTTGGCACCGTGGAGTCGAAAGCCTTCCTCGCAGCTCAGGCAAGCTTCTGGGAGACGCAGAAGGGGCTCGAAGCGGACTGGACCCTGCAGGTGATCCGCCTGTATCTGTAGCCCGGTCTGTCCGATCCGATACCTGCGCGGCCGTGGGCGGCCGGCTACGGCGAGCCGAAGCCGAACCACCGCCGCAGCGTTTCGCCGGCATTGCGCAGCACCGTCTCGAACTGCGCGCCCAGGCGCGACGGGAACCGCGCTCCCGCGTCGAGCCGGCCGCTGGCCAACGCCTGGCTGGTGAAGTCGCCCACCACGTGCAGCGCGTTGTGGGCGCCCTGGCCCCAGTGGTCGCTGCGCATCGTGATGCGTGGGTCGTTGAAGCCGACCCACGCGCCGCTCACGAGCTGCGGGTGCATCAGCATGAACCAGCCGTCGGTGTTGTTCTGCGTGGTGCCGGTCTTGCCGGCCACGTCGGCATTGATGCCGTGCACCGTGTGCAGGCCCTGGCCCGTGCCGCGATCGACCGCGCCGCGCAGCATGTCGATCAGCTGCACCGCAACGTCGCTCTCGAGCACGCGTTCACCCGGCTGCTGCGGCGCTGGGGCAAAGCGGGCCAGCATATGGCCCTGCGCGTCGCTCACCTGGGTGATCAGCAGCGGCGCCCGGTATTCGCCCAGCGCCGCGATGCTCGCGTAGGCGCTCGCCATTTCAAGCAACGACACGGAGCTCGTGCCCAGCGCCAGCGAAGGCACGGCCTCCAGCTCACTCTCGCGCACGCCCAGGCGCTGCGCGAACTGCACCACCGCTTGCGGGCCGACCTGCTGCATCACCTGCGCCGTGGTGCTGTTGCGTGAATGGACGAGCCCGTCTTCGAGGCTGGTCATCTCGCCCTCGGCCCGGCCCATGTCACGCGGGCGCCACCACTTGCCATCGGGCAGGCGGATGGGTTGGGCGCGGCTGGGGAACTGCTGTTGTGGGTCCATGCCGGCTTCGAGCGCCGCGCCGTAGACGAAGGGCTTGAAGGTCGAGCCCGGCTGGCGGCGTGCCTGCTGCACGTGGTCGTAGCTGTCGGCCACGAAGCTGCGGCTGCCCACCCACGCACGCACCGCGCCGGTGGCCGGGTCGACGGCCACGAAGCCGGCCTCCAGCCGCGTCTTGCGCTGGCGCAGCGCGGCCATGAAATCAGCGTCGGCGCGCAGCTCGGCCAGCACCTCCTCGGGCGGGCGGCCAGCCTCCACCGCTTGTGCGTATTCCCGCGTTTCGCGCACGAAGGTGTCGACGAGATCGCCGCGTGTGGCCCAGAAGTGGGCAAAGGGCTCTACCTTCGCTCGTGCCTGCTGGTAGCTGCGTGCCCGGGTGGAAAGCAGCTTCTCGCTTTCGCGGCTCCATTCCACGTCGGCCACCGCCTGCAGCGCCTCGAGCTGCCGCGTCACGGCCTGGTTGGCCATGCGCTGCAACTTCGCGTCGAGCGTGGACTGCACCACCAGGCCGTCGGCATAGAGGTCGTAGCCCTGGGCTTCAGCCCATTTCGCGAGCCAGCGGCGCACGGCATCGGCGAAGTGCGGCGCGGGGCCGGCGTCCGGGTCCTGGCGTTCGAAGTCCAGGCGCAGGGGACGCTGGCGCAGCTTGTCGTATTGCGCTGCGTCGAGCTTGCCGTGCTTCACCATCTGCGCGAGCACCACGTTGCGGCGCTCGCGGGCGCGCTCGGGCTTGAGCACGGGGTTGTAGACGCTGGTGCCCTTGAGCAGGCCGATGAGCGTGGCGCCTTCGGCCACCGTGAGTGCTCGCGCGGGCTTGCCGAAGTAGGTGCGCGCAGCCATCTCGATGCCCCAGGCGTTGTAGTGGAACGAGACGGTGTTCAGGTAGGTCTCGAGGATCTCGCGCTTGGAGTAGGCGCGCTCCAGCTTGAGCGCGGTGATCATCTCCTTGAGCTTGCGCGTGGCCGAGAGCGAGCGGCCGATCTCCTTGGGGAAGAGGTTGCGTGCGAGCTGCTGCGTGATGGTGGAGCCGCCCTGGCGGTCGCCCGAGACCGTGTGCAGCACGGCCGAGAGGCTGCGCTGCCAATCGACGCCCGGGTGCTGCCAGAAACGGTGGTCTTCGGTGGTGATGAGCGCGTCCACCACGTGCGGCGGAATGGCCTCCAGCGGCAGCCATTCGCGGTTGGTGCGCCGATAGGTGGTGATGACCGAGCCGTCGGTGGCCAGCAGCAGGCTCGGCTTTTCGTCGCGTGCCTTGAGCATGCCCTGCACGTCGGGCGTGAGCGGCACCAGCGACAGCACGTAACCAGCCAGCAGCAGGGCGCCCACGAGTACAGCCACGCCGGCCCCGCGCAGCGCCAGGGCGGCGCGTGCCCATGGGCCGAGCCCAGGGCCCAGCAGCAGGCTGAAGTAGCCCGCCAGCGGCATGTGCCGGCGCAACCACGGGGCTGTAGTTGCCCACGCCGAACGCATCCGTGATCGCAGCGACTCGCGCCAGCTCGTCAAATTCACCAATCCAACCTGCCCGTGTGCCCGGTCTCGCCGATGCGAGGCCGGGCGAAAGCTCCCTGGGCGCGCAGTGTGCGGTGTGCCGGGTCGGCGCTTGTAACCAATTTGCAAGCGCCTGGGCCTTCACACGGCATGACCAACGGCTGGCGCATGGGGTGGCGCAGCGGCGCCGCAACCCTTAGCCTTCAGCCCGAACCCAACAAGATCAGCAAGGAGGTCTCGATGTTCCCCTGGTTCTGGATCTACGCCCCGCAAACCTACTGGCCGCTGAGCGGCGCGGTCACGCAAGACATCTCGCCTGAAGCGTTCTTTGGCGGCATCAAGCCCGGTGCCGGCGTGCCGGAAATCGAGCGCGAGGTGTTCGAGATCGCGTCTTACGGCAAGCAGCTGGGCTGGCTGCTCGATGCGGCGGCCGGCAGCGAAGAAGAGAAGACCGAAGCGCTGGTGAACCTGCGCGAGCTACACGGCAAGGTGCTGGAGATCAAGCAGCGTCGCAAGGCAGACCGCGAGCGGGCCGCCTTGAAACTGCTGCAAAAGCTCGAGAACGAGAACCCCGAGGCGCTGCAGCGGGTGCTGCATCGGTTTGCCACAGCCCCGGGCCGCAAGGCCCTGCCAGCAGGGTGACACGCATGCACATCGTTCGTTGTGCGGCGGCGGTGCTGTGCCTGTGGGCCGGCGTGCTGGGCGCGCAGGAGCTGCGGCTGCCGCAGCGCAACCTGCTGATCGAAGTGCGCCAGGGCGACGAGGCGGCGCTCGGCGTGTCCGGTGGCGGCTTGAGCGGCGGCGAAGTGGTCGTCGGCTCGGGTGGGCAGGTGTCCGGCCGCGCCGGGGTGCAGATCGAGTCGCGCTCCAGCAGCAGCTCGCTGGGCACCACGCAGCAGGTGCGCGTGCTCAACGGTGGCCGTGCCGGCGTGCGGCTGGGGCAGGCGCTGCCGTTGCAGTGGTGGGAGGTCATCGTCACGCCGCGCGGCCCGCAGGTGGTGAGCCAGACGACCTGGGCCGAAGCGGGGCGCGGCTTCACCGTGCTGCCGCGCTGGCCGGGCGGTGAAGCACCGGTCACCGTGGAGATCCAGGCCGAGTCCGGCAGCGTGAGCCAGCCGGGTGCGCTGCAGCCGCTCGGCCAGCCGCCGGGCGCGGTGAATTCGGCGCGCACGCTGACCACTGTGCAGCTGCCGCTTGGTGAGTGGGTCACGGTGGCCAGCAGCGGCGAGGCCGACGTGGAGCGTTCTCGCGGCGGGCTGTCCAGCCGCGAGGCGCAGCGCAGCCGGCGTTGGGTGGTGCAGCTGCGGGTGAGCTCGCAGTAGCTCACGTTCATGCTCATATGCTGAATTCGGCATTTCGTGAAAACATGCCGAGAAAGGCATAACTTGCATTCATGCCTGAGGCGGCATAGTCTGCAAGGATGAGTTACCCCATCCTGGTTCCCTCGCAGCTGTCGAGCCACTTGCGCGCATTGCGCAAGGCCAAGGGCCTGAGCCAAGCCGAGCTGGGCCGGCGCCTCGGGCTCAGCCAGGCGCGCGTGGCCCGCATCGAAGGCGACCCGCTGTCGGTGAGCGTCGAGCAGTTGTTGCGCGTGTGCGCCGCCCTGGGTGTGCGCGTCGCGCTCGACCCGTTGCCCGCGGCTGCGCCCACGCATTTGGTCGCACACGATGCCGGCGCAGGCTCGGTGCCGCCCCAGCCCCCGGCCGGCACCGGTGACGACGACGCCTGGTGACCATGGCCACCGCCCTCGACGTCTGGATGAACGGCGAACACGTCGGGGCGTGGTACGCCTCGCGCAACGGCGTGCCCACGTTCCGCTACGACCCGCAGTGGGTGCGTTCGCCCGCGGCACGCGCACTGTCGCTCTCGTTGCCCATCACCGCGGGCAACGGTGAGCATCGCGGCGACGTGGTGGCGCACTACTTCGACAACCTGCTGCCCGACAGCGAAGAAATCCGCCGCCGCCTCGGCGCGCGCTTCAAGACGCGCTCGACCGGTGCCTTCGACCTGCTCACCGCCATCGGCCGCGATTGCGTGGGTGCAGTGCAGCTGCTGCCCGAAAGCGCCGAGCCCCGCGGCTGGGACCGCATCGACGCCGAGCCGCTGGATGAATCGCAGGTCGAAGCGCTGCTCAAGTCCGTCACTGCCGAGGTGCCTCTCGGCCAACGCGAGGGCGACGACGATGCCTTCCGCATTTCGATCGCAGGCGCGCAGGAAAAGACGGCGCTGCTGCGCATCGGCGGTGTGTGGCATCGGCCGCACGGTGCCACGCCCACCACGCACATCCTGAAGCTGCCGCTGGGCCTGGTGGGCAACATGCGCGCCGACATGACCGGCTCGGTCGAAAACGAATGGCTGTGCGCGCAGCTGCTGCGTGAATTCGGCCTGCGCGTGGCGCACACCGAGATGGCCCGCTTCGGCACGCAAAAGGCGCTGGTGGTCGAGCGATTCGACAGGCGCTGGCAAGGCATCGAGCGCGGTACGCAAGAGTGGCCCGGTTTCACGCCGCCTGCGCATGCCTGGATCGCCCGCCTGCCGCAGGAAGACATGTGCCAGGCGCTGGGCGTGCCACAGCATTCGAAGTACGAATCCGACGGCGGCCCCGGCATGCAGGCCTGCCTCGACGTGCTGGCCGGCGGCAACGACGCCGAGGCCGACCGCGCCCGCTTCGCGCTGAGCCAGCTCGCCTTCTGGCTGCTGGCCGCAACCGACGGCCACGCGAAGAACTTCTCGATCTTTCACCTGCGCGGTGGCGGTTTCACGCTCACGCCGCTGTACGACGTGCTGTCGGCCTGGCCCATCGTCGGCGAAGGGCCGAGCCAGGTGTCGGAACACCGCGCCCGGCTGGCCATGGCGCTGCGCGCGAAGAACACGCACTACAAGCTACGCGACGTCCGCGCGAGGCACTGGCTGGATCTTGCCGAGCGCTGCGGCTCGAACGACTTGTGGACGCGCATGTTGCAACTGGCCCAGGGTGCCGAAGCAGCGCTCGCCCGTGTGCACGCCCAGTTGCCGCAAGACTTTCCGCCGGCCATCTGGGAGGCCGTGCGAGCCGGCGTGCAACGGCATGCACGGCAGTTCCTGCGCGAGGCGGCGGCCGAAACAGCCTCTTGATGCCCGCGCCGCCTTGAGCCCACACTGCGGGGCATGAGGCATCCAGCGTCCACCTGTACCAAGCAAGGCCCGGCCCTCTCGGAGGGTCGATCGCCGTACTCGGCGAGCGGGGTGTCGGCATGACTTCGGCGCACAGGCTCCACGCAGGCGCGAGCGGCTATGCCTTCAAGGAGTGGAAGGGCAGCTTCTATCCCGAGAAGATCAAGCCCGAAGACATGCTGGCCTGGTACGCCGAGCACCTGCCCACGGTCGAGATCAACAACACCTTCTATGCGATGCCCAAACCCACGCTGCTGGCGCACTGGGCCGAGGTGACGCCCGAGCACTTTCGCTTTGCCATCAAGGCGCCCAAGCGCATCACGCACGAGGCGCGGCTCAAGGCCGATGCGGCGGCCGATTCGGTGAGCTACCTCTACAAGGTGCTCGAGGCGCTGGGTGCCAAGCGCGGGCCGGTGCTGTTCCAGCTGCCGCCCTTCCTGAAGAAGGACGTGCCGCGTCTCAGTGAATTCCTGGCGCTGCTGCCGCCCGGCCACCTGGCTGCATTCGAGTTCCGAAACGACAGCTGGTTCGACGACGAGGTCTACGCGCTGCTGAGCGGCGCAGGGGCTTCGTTGTGCTTTTCCGAGCGAGAAGACAACGCGCCACCACCACTGGTGGAAACCGCGCCGTGGGGCTACGTGCGGTTGCGGCTCGAGCACTACGACGACGCCGATCTCGCGCAATGGGCCGAGCGCCTGGCCGCCACCGGCTGGCAGCACGTGCATGCCTACTTCATGCACGAGCCCACCGCGCCCGGCTACGCACACAAGTTGTTGAGCTTAAGCGGCGCTGCCTGAACGGAACATTCCCTTTCCTGTCGGCCCCCACTCGTTCACGGGTACCGGCTTGCGCCCGGCAGGTCCCAGCAGTTCAATCACATCAGTCGGGGCGCTGTGGCCGTTGATGGCTGGAAAGGACGGGACCATGAAGTTCATGTGGCCCGAACTGCTGTGGTTGGCTGTCCTGCTGCCGCTCTTGGCAGCCGCCCGCGTGTGGCTGCTGCGCCGTCGGCGAGCGCAACTGGCTTCCACGTGGCCCGCAATGTTCGGCTCCTCGCTGGCCGTTCCCTCGCAACGCGGTTTGGCACGCCATGCGAGCACGGTGCTGCTGTTCGCAGGGCTCCTGGTGCTCATCGTCGCGATGGCGCGGCCGTTGTGGTCGCTGCCCGAGACGGGGCCTGACCAGACCATCGTGCTGGCCATCGACCTGTCGGGCAGCATGGCCGCCGGCGACATCGCCCCCAACCGCCTGGCTGCCGCACAGCGCGCCGCCAAGAACTTCGTGCAAGACCTGCCGCGCGGCGTCCAGGTGGCCGTGGTGGCCTACGCCGACAGCGCCGAGCTCGTGCAGCCGCCCACGCTGGTGCGCGAACGCGCCACCGAGGCGATCGACCGCTTCCAGCTGCAAGGCGGCACCGCCATCGGGGACGGCATCCTCGTTTCGTTGAGCGCGCTGTTTCCCGGGCAGTCGCTCGACTTGAGCGAGGTGCAGCAACCTCCGCCGGCGCACATGGCCTCGGCCCCGCCTCCCGTGGTACCTGGTTCGTATGCCGAGGGGCTGATCGTGCTGCTCACCGACGGTGAGAACACCATGGGCCCCGACCCGCTGGATGCCGCGCGCCTGGCAGCCCGCCGTGGTGTGAAGGTGTGCACCGTCGGCTTCGGCACCGCAGACGGCGCCATCGTGCGCTCCGAAGGCGCGAGCGAGCACGTCGGGCTCGACGAAGTCGGCCTCAAGGAGATCGCCAAACTCACCGGCGGCGAGTACTTCCGCGCCTCCAATGGCAACGAGCTCAAGCAGGTCTACACCGAGGTGAAGGGACGCCTCGTGACACGCATGCACGAAACGGAGGCCACGGCCGTGGCCGTGGGGCTGGGAGCCTTCCTGCTGCTGGCGGCTGCTGGTCTGTCGATGTGGCGCACCGGGGCGGTGGCGTAGTGGCTTGCCTTCTTCAGGCGGCCGGCTTCTGCAGCGCCTGTGCCAGCGTGCGCAAGAAAGCGGCGGCTGCATGCCGGCGACCGACCTCGTTGAGGTGGCCGCCGTCGTCGGTGTAGTCGGCTGCCAGCGTGTGCACGGTCTTGCCGTTGTGGTCGAACACGCTGCGCCGGCCGTCGGGCAGCGTCGACTCGACGCCTGCGAGGTCGAACACGAGCGCCTTGCCGTCTCCGAACCGCGCCAGCAGGCTCCGGTTGTAGGCGTTGCGCAGGGCGTTGTCGGCGTCTTCTTCGGTTTCGCGGCCGAGCAACCGCTTGATCGGCGTCTTCCAGCCCAGCGGCTCGGAACGCAGCGGCGTGGTCACGTGCACGAGCCGCGTGCCCGGGCTGGCCTCGACGGCGCGCGAAGTCGCCGTGGCGTAGCGGTCTAGCAACCCGTTCTGCCCCTGCGCGTGGCGGGACACGTCTTCATAGCAAAGCTTCAGCAGCGCGACGTCGAAGCCGGCGTTGCCACCGAGCAGCCTCGCGAAGGACGCGATCTTGGTGTCGGGCTCGCCGTTTTCGCCCACCTGCACATGGAACAGCCCTGCACCGGCCGGCGGCTGCGCAGACTCGTCGAAGCGTTCGATGCGCAGCGGCACACCGGTCTCACGCATCAGGTCGCGCACACCGTCGAGGATGTTGCGGCCCACGGACTGGTGGGCGAACAGGATGCGAGCCTGCGAAAGGGCTTGCAGGTCGGCCTTGACCATGGCCATGTCCAAAGGAGCCTCCGTCGAGCGGGAAGTGCAGGCGCCCAGCAGCATGGGCGACAGTGCAGCTGCGAGCAACGCGGTGCGTCGGGTGGAGCGTGCGTTCATCATGAGCTTGCGTCGGTGGAATGCGCCGAGGGCGCGTGCGCGGCCGCTTCGGCGGCGTCTGCCGGCGGGCGCTTGCGCCAGCCGACCACGCGGCCCGGGTTGCCGGCCACGATGGCATAGGCCGGCACCGCCTTGTTCAGCACGGTGCAGGCCGAGATGATGGAGCCGCGGTGGATGGTGACGCCGGGCATCACGAACACGCCGGCGCCCAGCCACACGTCGTCTTCGATCACCACTTCCTTGGCGTTCCAACCCTGCAGCTGCCACGGCGTGTCGGGGTCGTCGAAGCGGTGGTTCACCGACCAGACCTTCACGTCGGGCCCGAAGCCGACCCAGTCGCCGATGCGCACGCCGCCGCCGCCCGTGATGAACACGTTCTGCGCGAAGTTGCAGTGCGAGCCGATGTGCACCTTCTCCGGGCTGGTGACGCGAAAGCCCGGCAGCACGCGGGCGTGCGGCCCCAGGTGGCCCAGCACGCGCGGCAACAGGCGCGCGCGCAGCCACACGCCCAGGCGCAGCGGCACCGCGCACAGCAGCCACAGCCACAGCTCGCTGAAATCGCTTCTCAGCTCCCAGAGGCAGCGCTTCACGAAGCCGCCTTGGCGATGCGGAGAGCCGGCATGCGGATGACCGTCATGCTCGTGCCCGGCGCCGTCGGCAACTTCGCCCATCAGCCCACCCCCGGAACGTCTTCCACCAGTTGAGGCCGCTGGTGCAGGTAGCGCGTGGTCGAGCGCTTGGTGTCGATGTCCTTGAAAGCGTGTTCCACCTGCGGCATGGGCAGGCCCGTGGCCGTGGCCACCTCGGCCGCGTCGATGCCGTGGTTGCGGGCGTACAGGCACAGGTCGAGCTGGTGGTAGGGCAGGCTGAAATAGAACTCGTCCTGGCCCTGCGGCAGCGAATAGGTGTCGGTGGTCGGAGGCCGGCGGCGGATCTCTTCGGGCACACCCAGGTATTCGGCCAGCTGGTAGACCTGCGTCTTGTACAGGTGCGCGATGGGCTTGATGTCGGCCGCACCGTCGCCCTGCTTCACGAAGAAGCCCTGGTCGTACTCGAGCCGGTTCGGCGTGCCGGCCACCGCGTAGTTCAGGCGGTCGGCCCAGTGGTACTCGACCATCTTGCGCACGCGTTGCTTGAAGTTGGTGGCCGCCAGGATGGCGAGGTAGGCGTCGAGCGTGAGCCGCTCCTTCACCTCGCGGCCTTCGGGCGAGCGGGCCACCACCGAATAGAAGTTGAGGCCCTGGTGCTCGGGCCCGGGCAGCACGATCTTGAACTTCCATTCCGGCGTGAATTCATGAATCACCTGGGCTACCGCGGCATTGCGCCGTTCGTAGCACTTCAATGCCGCCAGCGCCGGGGCGATGTCTTCGATGGTGCTGCGAATTTCGAGGCGATTCGCCAGCAACTGCCCCAGCTGCAAGGAAGTGGGGTCCGAGTCGGCTTCGGGCATGAAGATGCCGAACACGCGCCCCGGCCCCAGCGCCCGCGTGGCCAACGCGGCGGTGACCGAGCTGTCGATGCCGCCCGAAATGCCCACCACGATGCCCTTGCGCCTGAGGTCGCGCACCTGGCGCCGCATCGCCTCGCCGATGCGTTCGACCTCGGCCGCGGCGTCGAGCTTCAAGGCGTTGCTGTCGAAAGTCATGAAGGGTCCCTCTCGTTGTTGTCGTCGGGCCTAGGGCCTGTTAACGCTATTTGGAGCCTCACGCTTGGGCCCCTGGGGGCGCAGGCCTAGGCGCCGCTGAGGCGGTGTGCTCACTGCACACAACGAGGCGGCAACGACGGCATGCGCCCCCAGGGACCCAAGCCCTGCGGGTGATCCCAGGAAACGGGCGCCCTCCGCGTTGCAAATGCTCAGCGGGGGAACAACCCCGCTTCCGCTTTGCGCCTTGATGGCGCCCGTTTCCTGGGTCACGTGAGGCTCCAAATAGCGTTAACAGGCCCTAGGCCAGCCCGATCTTGCTGATCTTTCCGGACGGTGTCTTGGGCAACTCGGCCACGAAGGCCACGTGCTTGGGCACCATGAATCTCTCGAGCCTGCGCTGGCAATGCTTGATGACCTCGGCCTGCGTCAGCGACGCGCCGTCATGCAGCGCCACGAAGGCCTTGATCGCGCTGCCCAGCACGTCGTCGGGCACGCCGATCACCGCGGCTTCCTTCACGGCCTGCATCTCGTACAGCGCGCTTTCCACTTCGCGCGGCCCCACGCGTTCGCCGGCCGTCTTGATGAGCTCGTCCTTGCGCGCGACGAAGTGCAGGTGGCCATCGGCATCCAGCCGGAAGAGGTCGCCAGTGCGCAGCTCGCGCTCGCCGGGGTAGCGGCCAGGGCGCAGCGCGTGCTCGGTCTCTTCGGGGCGTTTCCAGTAGCCCTGCATCACGTGCGGACCCCGCACGATCAGCTCGCCCGGCTGGTCGGGCGCCGTGACCACTTCGCCGTGTTCGTTCTCGATCCACGCCTCGGTGTCAGGGATCGCGATGCCCACCGACGTGGGCTTGGCATCGACCAGCTCCGGCGGCAGGTAGGACACCCGCGCGCACTCCGTCTGGCCGTACATCGAATAGAAGCGCGCCTGCGGCAGCAGTTCGCGCCAGCGGCGCACGTGCGAGGCCGGCATGGCCTGGGCCGCGTTGGTGATGCAGCGCACCGAAGCGAAGTCGTGCGCATCCAGCTCCTTCAGGTTGAGCAGCAGCGCGCTGATGGTGGGCACCAGCGGCAAGGTGGTGGCGGCTTCCTTCTTGAGGGCTTCGATGTACTGGTACGGATACAGGAACTGCTTCTCGAGCACCACCGTGGCGCCGGTGCGAAACGCCGTGAGCACCTGGTAGAGCCCGTAGCCGAAGGCCAGCGGCAGGGCCGACAGGATCACGTCGCTCTCGTGGCTTCGCAGATAGGTGCAGATCGAGCCGGTCACCGCGTCCATGTTGGCGTGCGTGAGCATCACGCCCTTGGGGCGGCCGGTGGTGCCGGAGGTGTAGATCAGGCTGGCGAGGTCGAGGCTGATGTTGTGGTTGGCGGGTGGCGTGTCGGCATGGGCTGCGCGCAGCGCCTGCAGCCCATGCACCTGCTTGCCTGCGCTGCTCAGCAAGGCCGTGGCTGCGGCGTCAGCCTCCTGGTCCAGCACGATCACGTGCTGCAGCTGCTCGCAGGCCGCAAGCTCGGATGCAGCGGCAGACAGTGCGCGCGCGCCCACCATCAACACGCGCACGCCGCAATCGTCGAGCAGGAAGGCGAGCTTGTCGGGCCTGGCTTGCGGATTGACCGTGACGAACACGCACGAGGCCTTCAACGTCGCGAAGATGGCCTCGACCGTTTCGATGCTGTTGTCGTGGTGGATCGCCACGCGCTCTTGGCGCAGCAGGCCGAGCACCAGCAGCGCATGCGCGAGCGCATTGCCATGGCGCTCCAACTCGGCGTAGCTCGCGCGGCGGTTGCCGCACACGAGCGCGGTCTTGTCGGGAGAACGCTGAGCGGTGTCGTGCAGGAACCGGTCAAGCAACATGTTCGGGTTGCCGCTGTCGCTGCGTCTTGTGCATCACGAAGCGCACGATGTTGTCGACCGAGTCGAGGTTCTCGGGCACCAGCTCGCGGTCTTCGACCTTCATCGAGAACGATTGCTCCAGGAACATCACGATCTCGAGTACGCCGGTCGAGTCGATGGTGCCGGTTTCCAGGAAGGACTCGCCGTCGGCCAGCATGGCCGACGTGTCGCCCATCAGCAGTTCGTTGATGACGAACTGGCGAATGTCAGTGCGCAACTGTTGTTCGTTCTTGAGCATGGGGGTGTCCTCCCGGGGTGGGCTGCCTGAAGTTGTCGATGAACTGGTGATGCAGCAGCTGCAGCGATGCCACGATGGCCAGTGCCATCTCGTCACGTTCGCTGGGGGCTGCGGCTGCAGGGGCGCGCGCCTTGAGCAGCAGCTTTTCGATCGCCGGCACGTGCGCGTAGCCGTTGCGCTGCAGGGCTTCGCGCTGCAGCAGCCGGTTCGTCAGGCCGCCTTGCGCAAGGCTCGCGCCGATGGGGGCGCGGTAGGGCTGCTTGGGCCGCGATGCGATCGCCGGCGGCAGCATGTCGGCAAACGCACGCTTGAGGATGTATTTCTCCTCGAGCCCACGCAGCTTGTGCCGCGGCGGAATGCGTGCCGCCAGCTCGATGAGGCGGTGGTCGAGAAAAGGCACACGCCCTTCGACCGAGCGGCCCATCATCATGCGGTCGCCCTGCGAGTTGAGCAGGTAGCACGACATGAACAGCGTCATTTCGAGGTACTGCGCACGGGCCAGCGGGTGCCAGTGCTCACGGCCGGTGCCGAGGTAGGCATCGAGCTCGGCGAACATCGCTTCCTCGCCCGGCATCTGCGCGCGAAAGTCCGCAGAGAACACGCGCTTCATCTGCGCGCCGTTGCTCCAGCGGCGGCGGTGCGAGTAGTACGGGTCGGCGGTGTTTTCGAGGTCTTGCCGGAAGAAGAGGCGCCAGAACGCCTCGGCCTTGGGGTCGCGTTCGACGTAGCCATACAGCCGCGACAGCAGCGCCGGCCGCCACGCCGACTCGGGGTTGCGCGCCCAGAAGCGGCGCACCTTGTCTTCGCGAAAGATGTTGTAGCCGCCGAAGATCTCGTCGGCGCCTTCACCGGTGAGCACCACCTTGACGCCCGAGTCGCGCACCAGCTGCGCCAGGCGCAGCAGCGGTGCCGGAGCGGTGCGCATCATCGGCCGCTCGGCGAACCACACGACATCGTCGAAGCTCTCGCCGACGTCGGCGCCATCGACCTCCACTTCGCGGTGCTGCGTCTGCAGGTGCTGCACCATCTGCCGCTGGTAGCTGCGCTCGTCGAAGCGCGCATCGGCAAAGCCGACCGAGAAGGTCGTGAGGTCGTTGATGTGATCGCGCTTGACGAGCGCGGTGAGGATGGATGAATCGAGCCCGCCGCTCAGGTAGGTGGCCACCGGCACGTCGGAGCGCAACTGCAGGCGCACGGCGTCTTGCAGCAGTTGTCGCACGTCGTCCTGCCAGGCTTCGAACGGGCGGTCTTCGTATTCGTGCGCGGCTGGAAACTCATGGCGCCAGTACTGGTGCAGCGTGCGCCGGCCCGGCTCCACCACCAGCATGCGCCCGGGCGCCAGCTCTTCCACGCCCTTGAACGGCGTGCGCGGCGGCACCGTGACCCACAGCGTCGAGATCTGCTCGATGGCGGCCGGGTCGATCTCGGCGCGCAGCCCGCCGTGTGCCAGCAGCGCCTTGATCTCGGAGCCGAACAGCAGCGTGCCGTCGGCCAGCGTGGCATGGAACAGTGGGCGGATGCCCACGCGGTCGCGCACCAGCACGAGCCGGCGGCGCCGGTCGTCCCACAGCGCGATGGCGAACTGGCCGTTCAGGTCGTCGACGAAGTCCAGCCCCTTTTCTTCGTAGAGGTGGACGATGGTTTCGGTGTCGCTGCGGGTCTTGAAGACGTGGCCGCGCTTTTCGAGGTCGGCCCGCAGCTCGAGGTAGTTGAAGATCTCGCCGTTGAAGGCGACCCACACGCTGCCGTCTTCATTGCAAAGCGGCTGCTGTCCGCTGCTCAGGTCGATGATCGAGAGGCGCCGGTGACCCAGCGCGATGCCCGGCGCCTGGAAGTAGCCCTCTTCGTCGGGGCCGCGGTGCGTGAGGGCGTGCGTCATGCGGCGCAGCGCCGCGCCGTCCGCCGCTCGGAAGTCTTGATGCCAGATGCCCGCAACGCCGCACATGAATTTCGTGAATTCGTGAACCTGTTCGCCCAGATCAGGGCGCCGGTGGCTGACGAATATCACACGCGGCTCAGGTGGCGCCTACCTCCAATTGGGGGTTCCGCGCCCCGAGCCCCCCGCAACCCGGGGGCAGTTCGGTACGAGGCTTTCTGATGCGCCCGCCGTCAAGGTTTCGGCCACAGCGCCCACATGCGAAGCGGCTGCTTCATGCGCCCGGCGTAGTCTTCGGCACCTTCGGTCCAGCCCCAGAAGTAGTCGGCACGCACTGCGCCGGTGATGGCGCCGCCGGTGTCTTGCGCCACCATCAGGCGCTGCAGCGGCTTGGCCGGCGGCGGGGTGGGCGACCAGGGCTGCGGCTCGGTGGTGGAGATCCACACCAGCGTGCCCAGCGGCACCGAAGCCTTGTCCACTGCCAGCGAACGCCCAGGCGTCAACGCCACGCCCTGTGCGCCCAGTGGGCCGATGCTGGCATCGGGCAGGGGCTCTTCGCGGAAGAACACGTAGCGCGGGTTGGCGTTGATCATTTCCTTCACACGCGTGGGGTTGGTGCGCGCCCATTCCTTGATGGCCGGCCACGACGCTTGCTCCAGCGTGAACGCGCCGCGGTCCACCAGCCAGCGCCCCACCGATTGATACGGCCGGTCGTTGTGGCCGGCGAAGGCCAGCCGCACCGTCTGCTGGCCTTCGGCAAAACGCAGCCGGCCCGAGCCTTGCACCTGCAGCATCAAGGCGTCCAGCGGGTCGGACAACCAGGCGATCTCGCGCCCGCGCAATGCGGTGCGCGCGGCCGGCACGCTTTCGATTTCGGCCCGTGTGTACCAAGGCTTGCGCTTGGCCAAGTCCGCCGGCGGCCCGTACAGCGGCACGGTATGGCGGGCGGTGCGTTTGCGCGAGGCCTCCACCAGCGGCTCGAAGTAGCCGGTGATCAGCCCTTCGGCATTGCCGTCCGGCGACTCCACGCGGTAGGGCTGCAGCTGCTGCTGCAACCAAGCCCGCAGCTTCGTTTCGTCGATGTCGCGCTGCTCCTTCGCGCTGGCGCAGGTGGCTTCCCAGCCGGCGGCGGGCTTCTGGCAGCTGCGCAGCAGCGCGACCCAGCTGTGGATCACGGCATCGCCGCCCCAGCCGGGCAGTTCGTCCCAGCGCACCGGCTGCCACCGTGATCGTTCACGCGTGATGGCCGGCAGGTCCAGCGGGGCCGGCGCGGCGACAACGGGCGGTGCTGGCGGCGGCGGTGGGGGCAGCGGTGTGCTGGTGCAGCCGGCGAGCAGCGCCACCCCCAGGCCACATAAGATCCCCGCCAGCGGGCGCGTGCCCGTGCCTTGTCGTCCTGCCATCGCATTCACCATGTGGCTCTTGTTGCTCGAAGCTCTCGCCGCGTTGTCGATACTCATCTTCGTGGTCTGGTGGACCATGTTTTCAGGTCGGAAGAAAGGGGAGCCGCCGTCTGCCCGACAGGACGACGAAGGCTCCGGTCAATGACTCATGACGCCGGCTGGCGGGTGGCGGCCGTGGCCTGCGGCGGCAACAGGAACGACAACGGCCGGCTGGCCAGGCGCGTGCGGATGGCAGCGTAGATGCGTTGCCGGTCGCTCACGCGAATGCCGCGCGAGCGCATCGCCAGCTTGAAGGCCAGGAAGAAGCTCACCGTGAGGTTGAGCAGGCCTGTGACGGGGATCGCCGCCACGCACCACCAGAACTCGCGCTTGTAGAGCAGCTCGAGGCCGAAGCTGCCCAGCGCCGCGGCGATCTGCCCGCTCGACAGCGTGACGTGGCGCACTTCGATGGGCAGCGCGAAGAAGCCCGCCACCGCCGGCACCAGGCCCAGCATCAGGCCCAGCGAAATGTTCGACGTGAGCCCCGAGATGTTGGTGCGCCACCAGAGCGCCCAGCGTTCGGCGCGCGAAGCGCCCAGCACCGCGACGAAACGCGGGTTCCAGCGGATGGCGCTGTCGAGCTTGTGCAGCACGAACCAGTTTTCGGCCCAGCCGGCGATCAGGCTCGAGAGGAACAGCAGCACACCGGTGAAGGCGGCGTACAGCGGCGTGGGGCCGAGCAGCGACAGCGTCTGCAGGCTGTGGTGGGCGGCGTGTTCGCCCACGAGCGGCGCGCCGAAGGTCAACCAGCCCAGGCCCTGCAACAGCACCACCACCGGGATCACCACAGCCACGTTGCCCACGATGCCCGCCACCTGCGAGCGGATCAGGTGCGCCACCTCGTCGACGAACCCCTCCAGCTTGTCGTCGCTGGAGACGTCTTCCAGCCGGGCGGCCATGGCCGGGGCCGTCATCGCCGGTTGCTTGGTGGCGACCGTCCAGTGCAGCAGGTGGATCAGTACGAAGCTGGCCGCATAGTTGACGCCCGCCAGCAGCCCGGCCCAGAAGGCCGAGAAGCCCAGCGCCATGACGAGGAACTTGAGCAGCGTGGTGAAGGCGATCACCAGCCCGCCGCCGCAGGCCTTGGCCAGCATGGCGAGGTATTCGCCCCGGTCGCGGGTGATGTAGTGCTCGCCGGTTTCGGCGCTGCGCTCGGCCACCTTGCGCGCCAGCATCGAATAGGTGTGCGCGAACGGCGTGCGCAGGCTGCGGCGCCGCTCCGCGGCTTCCACCAGCTCGGCCAGCAGCCGGCAGATCTCGGGACCCGGTTGCGGGGAGATGGCGCAGATGAGCAGCTCCTCGATGCGGTGCGTGCGCTCGAACAGCTGGTCGAGCTGGAACACGATGTCCACCGAGACGCCGTGCTCTTCGAGGTGCTCGTGCACGGTGCCCGCGGCGGTGCGGCAGGCGTCGAGCAACGCGCGCAGGTACTGCACGTCGCGCAATACCGCGGCGGTGTCGCCCGCCTCGGCATGCTCGCGCATCTGTTCGGCCGCGCGCGCCAGCTGGCGAAAGGGCTGGCCCACCAGCGCCGAAGTGCTCATGCGCTGGCGGATCGGCCCTGAAAAGCCCACGGCACGCACCTGCGCGGCGAGGAACATGATGGCGTCGTGGAAGGGCTCGCGCCAGCCCATCGGGCCCGGCGTTTCGACATGGGCCGTGACCTCGCTGAACAGCACGCCCAGGCGGGCCAGCGTGTCGTCGTCGAGCGCACGCAGCCAGCTGGCGTCGTCGATGTCGGCAAACAGCAGGCCGAACAGTTCGGACAGGTCGGTGGTGGCCGGCGTGTGCGGCAGCAGGCGCGCGCGCAGGCGCTCGCCGATCTCGCCGAAAAACGCCAGCCGCGGCGCAAAGCCGAAGTCGGCCAGCAGCGCCGACACGTCGATCTCGCGCCAGAACGCCGCCAGCAGCGCCACCACGCGGCCGCGATGCTCGGCGTGCTTGTCGAGCACGTTGAGCAGGTGGCGGATGCGCAGCACCGCGGTCAGCGTGGTGTTGCTGCCCACGTCCAGCGCGGGGTCGGCCGGCGCGCGGTGGCGGATCCACTCGAGCAGGCGAATGAGCCACAGGTGCCGCTCAGGCAGCGGCGCCTTGGGGGCCGCTGCGTTCAGCAGCGCGGTGAGGTCCCAGGCGGAACGCTGGCGGCGCGCCGCGGCGCGTTGGTTCGAAGCCGGTGCCATTCAGTGCAGCGCAGTGTGCATGCTCAGGTCGAAGGCCGGCACCGGCGTTTCGAAGAACTGCGCGGCATCGGTGACGCAGAAGAACGTGCCGCGCATCTGCCCGCGCGGCGTCGCGATCTGCGCCCAGCTGGAGTATTCGAAGTGCTCGCCCGGCTTGAGCAGCGGCTGGTGGCCCACCACCCCCAGGCCGCGCACTTCCTGCGCCTTGCCGGCCGAGTCGGTGATGATCCAGTGCCGAGCGATCAACTGGGCCGGCACGTTGCCGGTGTTCTGGATGACGATGGTGTAAGCGAACGCATACGTCGACTGCGCCGTGTCGGACTGTTCGGGCAGGAAGCGCGTCGCGACGCTGCAAGTGAATTCGGGCTTGGCCATGGGGGCATTCTAGAAACCAGCGTCTCTAAAATCCTGCGCTTTCCATGTCCAGGAAGTCATCCACCATGTCGCGTACCTACCGCATCGCTCCCAGCATCCTTTCCGCGGACTTCGCGCGGCTCGGTGAAGAGGTCCGCAACGTCATCGCCGCCGGCGCCGACTGGATCCACTTCGACGTGATGGACAACCACTACGTGCCCAACCTGACCTTCGGGCCGATGATCTGCGAAGCGCTGCGCAAGCACGCCGTCAAGCCCGACGGCACGCGCGTGCCGATCGACGTGCACCTGATGGTGCAACCGGTGGACGCGCTGGCGCAAGCCTTCGCGAAGGCGGGTGCGGACCTCGTTAGCTTCCACCCCGATGCAAGCACGCACGTGGACCGCACGCTGCAGCTGATCAAGGCCGAAGGCTGCCAGGCCGGGGTGGTGTTCAACCCGGCGGCGCCGATCGACGTGCTGGAGTGGGTGATCGACAAGGTGGACCTCGTGCTCATCATGAGCGTCAACCCGGGCTTCGGCGGGCAGAGCTTCATTCCGGGCGCGCTGAGGAAGATCGAGCAGGTGCGCAAGCTCATCGACGCGAGCGGGCGCGACATCCGCCTCGAGGTGGACGGCGGCATCAAGACCGACAACATCCGCCAGGTGGCCGAAGCCGGGGCCGACACCTTCGTGGCCGGCAGCGCCATCTTCGGCAAGCCCGACTACAAGGCCGTGATCGACGCGATGCGCGTGCAGCTGGCTGCCGCGTGAGGGCCTTCACCGGCATCGATGCGGCCATCGTCGATCTCGACGGCACGATGGTCGACACGCTCGGCGACTTCGTCGTCGTGCTCAACCGCATGCTGGCCGACCTGCAGCTGCAGCCCATCGAACGCGGCTTCGTCGAACGCACGGTCGGTCGGGGCTCGGAGCACCTGCTGCGCTGCACCCTGGCCCTGAGCCAGGACGCGGCCGGCGTGCAGCAACTCTTTCCGCAGGCCTGGGCCCGCTACGAACACCACTACCTGGCGATCAATGGCGACCACGCCGACGTGTATCCAGGCGTGCTGGAAGGGCTGGAGCGCCTGGCGGCGCGGGGCCTGAAGCTGGCCTGCACGACCAACAAGCCCACTGCGTTTGCCAAGCCGCTGCTCGAAAAGAAAGGCCTGGCGCGCTACTTCAGCGTGCTCTACGGCGGCGATGCGTTCGACCGCAAGAAGCCCGACCCGCTGCCGTTGCTCAAGACTTGCGAAGCGCTGGGCGCACGGCCCGAGCGCACGCTGATGCTGGGTGACTCCAGCAATGACGCCAAGGCTGCCCGCGCGGCCGGCTGCCCGGTGGCGCTGGTCACCTACGGCTACAACCACGGCGAACCGGTGCGCGGCGTCGATGCCGACGCGTACCTCGACCGGCTCGACCAGTTGCGACTGGGTTGAACGAAGCGCGGCGCTCGTCAGTCGCGGCCGCGGCGGCTCGAGGGTTGCGTGGGCGCCGGCTCGACGCCCAGCAGCGCACTCTTCAGTGAAGCATCGGCCGGCGACTTGCCCAGCCAGATCTTGAGCAGCGAGTTGAAGAACTCGGGCTCCTTGATGGGGTCCGAGGCCGGCTTGCCGTTCACGACGATGGACGTGCCCGTGCCGGGCACGTAGTCGACGTAGAAGTAGTCGCCGGCATTGAGCCGCTTGCGTTCCGCGAAGATTTCACCGAGCTTGATGGTCCCTGGAATGGCCTTGGCGAAGTCTTCACGCGATGCGTTGTCTTCCATGCCGCGGGTGAACAGCTTGCCGAGCTCGTTGGCGTCGATCTCGCGCAGCATCACGATGTGCATGCGCTTGGGGCCCGGTGCCGCCAGCACGGCCTCGGGTGTGCTCGCCTTGCCGCCGTTGAGGTACAGGCCTGCGGTGTAGACCTTGAACAGCAGCTTGGTGCGCAAGCCGGCACCGTTGAGCTGCAGCTTGCTGCCCGCGAGCGTCGCCTCCTTCTCGTACTTGATGCCGGCCACCTCGACGGTGGAGGCCGCCGGCGACTGTGCCGGCGCAAGAGAGGGGAGGGCCAGGGCAGCGCCGGTCAGTGCCACCAGGATTGCGCGACGAAACACAACGAACCTCCAGCGTGGAAGCGGAAAGCAGGAAGTTTCCGTAGGTGTCCGAGCGGTGTCCATCGAGAAAGTCACGGGGGTTGCCGCAGGTCATGTCGCGTAGGCGACAACAGCCGCGCCAGAAAGCGGCGGAGAGTGCAAAAAGCACGCTGCTAAACTGGCCCGCATGTTCATCTCGCGCAAACACACCAAGGGGTCGCATGACCGGGGAGCCTGGCCCTGGCGTCGCCCACATCTGCTGGTGCTGTTTGCCGCCTGAGCGGCCGCGCTTCATCATTCCTCTCTGAAGCGGCCGGTCGCACATTCGCGGCGCCCCTCGGCTGCTGCCTGCAGCCGGTTCTCCTACACAAGCCCTGCCACATCGTGATGGCAGGCTTTCGGGCACAGGAGGCCCCCGTGATCACTGAACTCGAGTTCAAGAGCCTGGCCGCACAAGGCCACAACCGCATTCCCCTCATCGCCGAGGCCTTCGCCGACCTCGAGACACCGCTGTCGCTCTACCTCAAGCTGGCCGGCAACGCCAAGTACAGCTTCCTGCTGGAGTCGGTGGTGGGTGGCGAGCGCTTCGGCCGCTATTCGTTCATCGGCTTGCCGGCACGCACCTTCCTGCGCGCCACCGGCCGCGTCACCGAGGTGGTGACCGATGGCCGGGTGGTCGAAAGCCATGAAGGCAACCCGCTCGACTTCATTGCCGAGTATCAGCAGCGTTTCAAGGTGGCGCTTCGGCCTGGGCTGCCGCGCTTTTGCGGTGGGCTGGCCGGCTACTTCGGCTACGACGCGGTGCGCCTCATCGAGCACAAGCTCGCCAAGACGCAAAAGTCCGGCGGCATCGGCACGCCCGACATCCTGCTGCTGCAGACCGAGGAGCTGGCGGTCATCGACAACCTGTCGGGGCGGCTGTACCTCATCGTCTACGCCGACCCGAGCCAGCCGGAAGCCTTCTTCAAGGCCAAGCGCAGGCTCGCCGAGCTGGGCGACAAGCTGAAGTACAGCGTGACCGCACCGCCGGTGAAGCGCGGCGTGTCGTATGCGGTGGAGCGCGAGTTCGACAAGGCCGACTACCTGGCTGCGGTGCTGAAGGCCAAGGAATACATCGCCGCCGGCGACATGATGCAGGTGCAGGTGGGCCAGCGGCTGAAGAAGCGCTACACCGAGTCGCCGCTCTCGCTCTACCGGGCGCTGCGCTCGCTCAACCCCTCGCCCTACATGTACTACTACGACATGGGCGACTTCCACATCGTCGGCGCGTCGCCCGAGATCCTGGTGCGGCACGAGCACGTGCCCGAAGGCGAGAAGATCATCATCCGGCCGATCGCCGGCACCCGGCCGCGCGGCGCCACGCCCGAGCTGGACAGGGCGCTCGAGGAAGAACTGCTGGCCGACCCCAAGGAGCGCGCCGAGCACGTGATGCTCATCGACCTGGCGCGCAACGACATCGGCCGCATCGCGCAGACCGGCAGCGTGAAGGTGACCGAAGCCTTCGTGGTCGAGCGCTACTCGCACGTGATGCACATCGTGAGCAACGTCGAAGGCCTGCTCAAGCCCGGCATCAGCAACCTCGACGTGCTGCGTGCCAGCTTCCCCGCCGGCACGCTGACCGGCGCGCCCAAGATCCGCGCGATGGAAATCATCGACGAGCTGGAGCCCGTGCAGCGCGGCATCTACGGTGGGGCCTGCGGGTACCTGAGCTTCGCCGGCGACATGGACGTGGCGATCGCCATCCGCACCGGCATCGTCAAGGACAACACGCTGTACGTGCAGGCCGCCGCGGGCGTGGTGGCCGACTCGGTGCCCGAGCTCGAATGGAAGGAGACCGAAGCGAAGGCGAGGGCGCTGCTGCGGGCAGCCGAGCTGGTGGAAGAAGGTTTCTGAAAGAGAAGGAGAAGACCATGCTGTTGATGATCGACAACTACGACTCCTTCACCTTCAACCTCGTGCAGTACTTCGGCGAGCTGGGCGAAGAGGTCAAGACGGTACGCAACGACGAGATCACGCTCGAGGAAATCGAAGCGTTGAAGCCGCGGCGCCTGGTGCTTTCGCCCGGGCCTTGTTCACCGGCCGAAGCCGGCATCTGCGTGAGCGCGATCCAGCACTTCGCGGGCAAGCTGCCCATCCTCGGCGTGTGTCTGGGGCACCAGAGCATCGGCGCCGCGCTGGGCGGCAAGATCATTCGCGCCCAGCGGCAGATGCACGGCAAGACCAGTGTCATCTCGACCGACCAGCGCGGCGTCTACGCCGGCCTGCCGCGTGATTTCACGGTCATTCGCTACCATTCGCTGGCCATCGAAGAGGCGAGCCTGCCCGACGTGCTGGAGATCACGGCGCGGTCGGAAGACGGCGAGATCATGGGTGTGCGCCACAAGAGCCTTCCGATCGAAGGCGTGCAGTTCCACCCCGAGTCCATCCTGACCGAGCACGGTCACGCGATGCTCAAGAACTTCCTCGACCAGACGCATTGAGGGCTGCACATGACGATCACCAATACCGAAGCGCTGCAGCGCACGATCGAGCACCGCGAGATCTTCCACGACGAGATGCTCGCGCTCATGCGCCGCATCATGGGGGGCGAGATGTCGCCGGTGATGATCGCGGCGCTCGCCATGGGCCTGCGCGTGAAGAAGGAAACCATCGGCGAGATCGCCGCGGCCGCGCAGGTGATGCGCGAGTTCGCCACGCCGGTGGTGGTGGCCAGCAAGACGCATCTGGTGGACCTGTGCGGCACCGGCGGTGACTCTTCGCACACCTTCAACATCTCGACCGCCGCAATGATCGTGGCCGCCGCGGCCGGTGCGCGCGTGGCCAAGCACGGTGGGCGTGCGGCGTCATCGGCCTCCGGCAGTGCCGACGTGCTGGAGGCGCTGGGCGCCAACATCATGCTCGACGCCCAGCAGATCGCCACCTGCCTCGAAGAGACGGGCATCGGCTTCATGTTCGCGCCGAATCACCACCCGGCGATGAAGCACGCCGCACCGGTGCGCAAGGAGCTGGGTGTGCGCACCATCTTCAACATCCTGGGCCCGCTCACCAACCCGGCGGGCGCGCCCAACCAGCTGATGGGCGTGTTCCATCCTGACCTCGTGGGCATCCAGGTACGCGTGCTGCAGCGCCTGGGCTCCGAGCACGTGCTCATCGTCTACGGCATGAACGGCATGGACGAGATCTCGCTGTCGGGCGAAACGATGATCGGCGAGCTGAAGAACGGCGAGGTGCGCGAATACGTGGTGCACCCCAGCGACTTCGGCCTGCCGGTGTACGACACGCGCGTGCTGCGGGTGGCCAGCAAGGAAGAGTCGGTACTGTGCATCCAGCGGGCGCTGGCCAACGAGGATGGGCCGGTGCGCGACATCGTGCTGCTCAACGCGGCCGGCGCGCTGTTTGCGGGCAACGTGGTGTCGTCCATCGCCGAAGGCGTGAAGCTGGCGCGCGAGGCGGTGGCTTCAGGCAAGGCGCTGGCCAAGCTGAGCCAGTTCGTCGCGGTGACGCAGAAGCTGAAGGCGGATTGAGAGCATGAGCGACATCCTCAACAAGATCGTTGCGGTCAAGCATGAAGAGATTGCTGCCGCCCAGGCGAAGCGCTCGCTGGCTTCCTTGCGCAGCGAGGCCGAGTCGGCGGAACGCCGCGCCGACCTGCGCGGTTTCGAGGCGGCTCTGCGCAACAAGGTCGCACAAGGCCAGGCTGCGGTGATTGCCGAAGTCAAGAAGGCGAGCCCCAGCAAGGGCGTGCTGCGCGAGCATTTCGTGCCGGCCGAGATCGCCGCGAGCTACGCCAAGCATGGCGCTGCCTGCCTCAGCGTGCTGACCGACGAGCGCTTCTTCCAAGGCTCGGCCGAATACCTGAAGCAAGCCCGTGCGGCCTGCGCGCTGCCGGCGTTGTGCAAGGACTTCATGGTCGACCCCTACCAGGTGTTCGACGCGCGCGTCATGGGCGCCGACTGCATCCTGCTCATCGTGGCCTGCCTGGCGGATGGGCAGATGGCCGAGCTCGAAGCCACCGCGTTGGCGCTGGGCATGTCGGTGCTGGTGGAGGTGCACGACGGGGCCGAGCTGGAGCGGGCGCTCAAGCTCAAGACGCCGCTGGTGGGCATCAACAACCGCAACCTGCGCACCTTCGAAGTCACGCTCGACACCACGCTGGGCCTGTTGCCCCACGTGCCGGCCGACCGGCTGCTGGTGACCGAAAGCGGCATCCTCAAGCACGACGACGTGCGCCGCATGCGCGATGCCGACGTGCACGCTTTCCTGGTGGGCGAGGCGTTCATGCGTGCGGCCGACCCCGGCGCTGCGCTTGCCGAGCTGTTCGCCTGATGGACTTGTTCGGCGGCGACAACCGCCTGCGCGAGCCGCTCGAAGCGAGCTTCGAGCGAGCGCCGCCCGATTGGCGGGCCGTGACCGAGGCCTTCCGGCATTCGCCGGTAGGCGCGGCGCTGATCGAGCACGTCGACCGCCGCGTACGTGAAGGCCAGGTCGTGTACCCGGCTCACCCGCTGCGGGCTCTGGAGCTCACGCCGCTGGCCGGTGTGCGCGTCGTGATCCTCGGGCAGGACCCATACCACGGCCCCGGCCAGGCCCAGGGCCTGGCGTTCTCAGTGCCCGCGGGGCTGAAGCTGCCGCCCAGCTTGCGCAACATCTACGCCGAGGTGGCCGCCGACCTGGGTTGCGAAGCCGCAAGCGAAGGCGACCTGACCCGTTGGGCCGAGCAAGGCGTGCTGTTGCTCAACACCGTGCTCACGGTCGAAGACGGCGAGCCGCAAAGCCATGCCAACCGCGGCTGGGAGCAGCTCACCGATGCGCTGATCACCGAGGTGTCGGCCCATGCCGGCCCGAGCGTGTTTTTGCTGTGGGGCGCGCCGGCGCAGCGCAAGCGCGGACTCATCGACGAACGGCGCCATGCCGTCTTCACCGCGAACCACCCATCGCCGCTGTCGGCGCGCCGGCCGCCGGTGCCCTTCATCGGTTGCCGCCACTTCAGCCTCGCCAACGCCTGGCTTCGCGAGCACCGCCCCGATGGCGTTGCGATCCGCTGGTAAGCCTCTAGGAACCCGGCAGTACGTTGCGGTGTCCACCATGGCATCGCGCTGATGCTGTCGCCAGAATCCCGATCCATGAAAGACGCCGTTCTCGCGTTCAAGCCCGACCCTCGCGGCAGCTCGCCGCTGTATCTGCAACTGGCGCAAAAGCTCGCCCAGATCATTCGCGACGGCCACTACAAGGCGGAAGAGGCGCTGCCCTCCGAGCGCACGCTTTCTGACGCGTTGCACATCTCGCGCGTCACCGCGCGCAAGGCCATTGACCAGCTGGTGGACCAGGGCCTCATCGTGCGCAAGCGCGGCTCCGGCAACTACATCGCACCCAAGCTGGAGCAGCCGCTGTCGCGCCTGACCAGCTTTTCGGAAGAACTGCGCCAGCGCGGCTACACGCCCGGCTCGCGCTGGCTCAACCGCACCCTCACACTGGCCTTGCCAGACGAACAGCTGAGCCTGGGCCTCTCGCCCGGCACCCGGGTGGCCCGGCTCGAGCGTTTGCGCCTGGCCGACGACGCGGTGATGGCCTACGAAGTGAGCGTGATCCCGGAGTCGGTGCTGCCGAATCCTGAGGCCGTCACCGGCTCGCTGTATGAATTCCTCGCTACCAGCGGCAAGGCACCGGCACGCGCGCTGCAGCACATTCGTGCGCTCAATGCCGACGCCAAGCTGGCCGAGCGGCTGGAAGTGCCCACCGGCCAGGCGGTGCTGTTCATCACGCGCGTCGGCTACCTCGACGCTGGCCAGACGGTCGAGCTGACTCATTCCTACTGCCGCAGCGACTATTACGACTTCGTCGCCGAAATGCGCCGTTGAGCGCGGTCCATGGAGTCGGCTCGCTATGGTCTCAAACTGGTATCTTTCTTGGCAGGCGTCCTTGGAACGAGACACAGCCTGCTTCATAGGGAACAGCGAACTCTGCCGATTGTCGAGATACCAGACCAATTGACAATTTGGTATTTCTGGTACTAGACTGGTATCATACTTTTGCAGCCGAGGGCGCCCGTGCGGGTCGCGACGGCATCGCACCACCGACCCCACAGGAGAGTTGACCCATGAGTCTTCGGCTGATCGTTTCTTCCTTTGCGCTGGTGCTCGGGCTGGCTGCCTCGGTTCCGGCGGGCTGGGCTCAAACCACACCCGCGGCCAGCGAGCCCACGGCGGCCAGCGTGCCGGCGGCGATCAACCCGGCGCCGGCGGCGGT
>CAMLLU010000021.1 GCA_946480925.1 uncultured Rivibacter sp. | reverse complement strand
CCGCCTACGACTTCGCGGTCTACGGCGGGCTCGAAGCCAAGGTCGAGAACATCTCACCAGACACCGTGGTCGACGAGCGGGGCAACGCCTTCTACGTGGTACGCGTGCGCACCACGCAGCCCAACTTCAGCGAGAGCCAGCCCATCATCCCGGGCATGACGGCCGAGGTGGACATCCTCACCGGCCAGAAGACCGTGCTGTCCTACCTCCTCAAGCCGGTGCTCAAGGCAAAGGCTTACGCACTCAGCGAGCGCTGAGGCAGCCGGCCAGCAAGGCCCCTTCGCAAGGCCGGCGTTCGCTTCGCGCCCGTGCCTGCCCACGACATCGCTGCCCGTTCAAACTGGGCTGGTACAGGAAGTGAGCGGCAATGGGTGGATGCATTTCGAAGCCAAGCGTGAGGACCGACACATCTGTTCCGGTCGGACTTGATCGCCCGCCAATTTCCGCTCCCCGGCAACCTGCATCTGAATTCGCGCCCCACCGCCTACCTCCGTCGTCGTCGCCGTTGCAGTTGCCGATCCGGCAGGATCCGGTGCAAGCGCCCTCCACGACGTCCGTGAGCCGGGGCCCCACACCGCCGCCTCTTCCAGACTGGACTCCGCAACCTGCAGCATCGATGGCACCGCGAGGGGCGATTCCGCGCCGTCCCGAGCCGGGAACACCCGCAGCAGACAGCGCTGCGACCCAGGCCGCGGCACGACATGACCGGGTGGCTGACGAAGACCTTCTCGTGGCCGGCTACCTGCTCTCTCGCTCATCGGTCGGCCGCAAGGTGGATGACCAGGATACTGTTCAAGCGCTCCGCAGCGGCCAGCGGGCCGTTGAGCGCGGCATCGGGGCCTTGCCCCTTGGCCGGGGCAACGTCGTGAGCGATTTGTGGAACAGCAATGGCGAGTCCTACGTTGCCGTCCAGGTGCAGCGGGATGCGGCGGACTTCCTGCGCAGAGCCATCGCGTACGAGCCGCCCGCGCAAAACGCAACAGCCCTGTCAAAGAGAATGACCCGGCTGAGCCAATTCTGGCCACGCGACTTCGGTGAAGAACTGAAGCGTCACTTCCCCGAGAAGGATGACGCCGATGCAGCGTTGCTCTTCATCACGAAGACCCTCGCCGCGCGCCACTTCGCTGCCGGCAACTGCGGCGAACATGCGCGGGTCGTCGCCAACGAGCGCTCCCGCATGGACGATGCGCCGCCCACCATCCGGATCGCCCGCTCGGAGTACATCGACCACGCATGGGCAGAAGCCAAGAAGTCTGCGACCGAACTGCGCGACGACGACGTGATCATGGACGGCTGGATGCGAACCCCCGCGCATTTGCGAGACGACTCGCACTACGGCAGCGTCGCCCACCACACCCGGGCCCAGTTCGACGATACGCAGGCTCGATGGATGAGCAGCGTGATCGAACACGTCGGCATACGGCTCGCACGCGACGATGTCTTGGAGAAATTGATTGCGCCTGCGGAGCAGCTTGCGCGCGACAAAGTCGAGACCGAGGGAATCGCTGGCGCTGACGAGTTCGATCCGGTCAACCTGCGGCCGGAATTCATGTTCGAAGCACGCTCGCGCACGGAAGGCAAACCAGCGCTCTCAGTCGCCATAGAGACTGCCGGCATCGTTCGCTCCTTCGGCAAGCCGGTTGCGGCGGCCACCAGCGACGACGTCCAGCAGGCAGTTCTGGCGGGCCGCGATGCCTTCCTGGCCCAGCCGGTGCCACAGCCCTGGCCGCCAACGGTGACTCCCCTGAACCAGCCATCACCACCGTCGCCACCGAGCGAGCCCTGAGGCCACCCAATCACTGCGTAACGCCGCTGGCCGGCGCCGCGGCCTCGATCACCTTTTCGGCCGCACTGTGCAACGGCACGGTGAGCCCCAGCCGCGCGGTGCCGGCGTGCACCTGCAGTCCCTGAGCGCTGCCGCGGGATGCGAAGTCCTGGCCCTTCTCGAACACGAAACGCGTGAGCGTGCCGACTTCGGTTTCTGAAAGGTCCGGCCCCACCAGCAGCAAGGCGGCGGTGGCCACGGTGCGCACGTCCTTGCCCTGGGTGGCATAGCTGCCGCGGGGAACGGTGTGGGCGAACAGCCCGCTCCTGCCCCTCGCCAGCGCTTCGATCGCCCGCTCCGACAAAGGCAGCAGCCGCAACGGCACCGAGGCCAGCGCATCGCGGATGCTGTCGGCCGGCACGCCGATGACCTGCACCACCGCATCCACCTCGCCTCGCCGCAGGCTGACGAGCGCATCGGTGAGCGACAGGTCTTGCGGCTTGATCTCGGCCAGGCTCAGGCTGTGTGCCTCGAGCACGCGCAGTGCGGTGGTGCGCGAGGCCGAGCCCGGCCGGCCGATGGCGACACGCCGGCCCCGAAGATCGGCCACCGACGCCGCGGGCGTGTCTGCCCGCACCAGCACGTGCACGGGCTCGGGGTAGAGGCTGCCCAGCGCGCGCAAGGCGGCATACGGGCCGCTCGACTGGAACGCCCCGCTGCCCTCGTAGGCAGCCAGCGCCGAATCGCCCTGCGCCAGTGCGAGCGATACCTTGCCGGCGCGCAGCAGCTCGAGGTTTTCTTCGCCGCCCTGCGTCACCAGCGGCACGGTGCGGGCGCCCTTGCCGTCTGACAGCGCCTGCGCGAACCGCAGGTATTGGCCGTGTTCGGGCCCCGCCGCAATGGCATAACCATCGGCCGCCCGCGCGAGCCGTGCGCGGATGGTGGCGTGCGCGGCGGTGAGCTCTTCCTCGATGACCGCCAGCTGTGCCGGCGAGGCGTCCTTCGATACCGAGTCGACCACCTTGCGCATCGCTTCCAGCACGGCCGCCGGGCCGCGCTGCGGTGCGTTCGTGGCATAGGCAGGCGCTTCCGCCGGCCGGTGACCCGCGGGCGAAACGGCCATCCATGCGTCGCCTTCGCGCTGGTAGAGCGCGGTGCCGTGCGCCCGCACGACGTCACCCTCCTGGTTGCCGCCGGACTTGATGCCGACGATGCCCTTGGGCCCGGCGCCCAGTGCCGACACCAGCCCGGCCACGCCCGGCGCGTCCCAGGCACCGAAGTCGATGTTGCGCTCGACCTTCAGCTGCGCATCGAAATAGACGACGCGTCGCGTCTGCCCGCCGGGCAACTTGGGGTCGGACTGCGAACCGCGGCGCTCCAGGGCCACCAGCGATACGGCGCCTTCGGGCAGCGCCTGCACCAGCCGCGCTTCCACGTCGCGACGCAGCACGTCGGAGTCCGGCCCGCTGGTGCAACCGGCCAGCAAGCCGGCCAGCAGCGCCAGCCACGCAGCAGTGCGTTGCCACAAGAGCCGCATCGTTCAGCCTCCCATGAAAGGCAGTGCCAGCGTCAGCGTGAGCAGGAAGGCGTTCATCAGGTCGATGAAGAACGCACCCGCCAGCGGCACGATGAGGTAGCTCTGCGGTGCCGGGCCGTAGCGTGCGGTGATGGCCTGCATGTTGGCCATGGCCGTGGCGGTGGAGCCCATCGAAAAGCCGATGAAGGCGGCACTGGTGACGGCCGCCTCGTAGTCTCGCCCCATGAAGCGGAAGCACACGAACACGGCATACAGCACGATGAACACCACCTGAGCCAGCAGGATGGCGATGAGCGGCCCGGCCGACAGCGCCACGTGCACCAAGTCGAGCGCCATCATCGTCATCACCAGGAACAGCGACAGGCACACACCGGAGATGAGCTCCGAAGCCCGGTCGTCGAAGCGCAAGCCCGCCAGCGGCGCAAGGTTGCGGATCGCGACGCCAAGCAGCATGCACCACAGGAAACCGGGCACCGTGATGCTGCCGCCCGAGAACTCCGAGGCCAGCCAGCGCCCGCCGATCACGGCGGCCAGGATGCCGGCCAGCGCACCCACCGCCCCCACCGTGGTGATGGGCGCCGCAGCCGCCTCGGCACGCTGCGGCTCGCCATCGCCGCCAATGGCCGCTGCCGAGCGCAACTGGTGGCGCGAGATCACGTACTGCGCCACCGGCCCGGCGATGATGCCGCCCACGATGAGCCCGGCGGTCGCCACCGTCATCGACAGCTCCATCACCGACTGCAGGTTGTTCACGTCGGCAAACCGCTCGGCATAGGCCGCGCCGGTGCCGTGGCCGCCTACCAGCGTGATGGAGCCGGCCACCAGGCCGAAGATGGGGTGCAGGTCCAGCAGCTTGGCCATGGCAACGCCCACGCCGTTTTGCACCAGGATGTACGGGAACAGCACGATCAGAAAGATCACCAGCGCCCGTCCGCCGCGCTTGAGGGCCCGAAGGTCGGCACACAGCCCCACGCCGGCAAAGAACATCAGCAACAGCAGCGGCTTGAGCGTCTGGTCGATGCCGACCTTGAACCCCGTCGTTGCACCCGCCACCGCCGCCAGCAGTGCGAACAGCAGCCCGCCGGTGATGGGATCGGGGATGTTGTATCTGGAGAGCAGCCCGATGCGGCGATTGAGCCAGCTGCCCACCAGCAACACCACCACGGCGGCCAGTACCGAGCCCACCGAATCCAGGTTCATGACTTGGCGTCCTCGCTGAAGCTTCGTTGTTGGGAGCCGGCATCTTGAACCGCGGCCCCAGGGCCGGCAAGCCAGGCGCTTAACGCCCTCCGCAGGCCGGGTTTTGGTGATCGGCATCACGAAATCTGTGCTACCTCGGCAAATTAAGGCCGGTATCCTCCCCCGCATCCGCCAGTCGTAGGAAGGTCCGGTCATGCCGACGCTCGCCCATGCCCCCCAAGGAAAAGTCACCGCTCTGTGGGGCACTGCCTTCGTTCGCACTCCGAACGGCAAGATGCGGCTTCTCAAGCTGGGCGACGTGGTGAACAAGGGCGACGTCATCCTGACCAGCCAGGACGGCATCGTGCAGATCACCGGCGACGACGGCGAGCCCGTGTCGCCGCGCCTGGCGCTGATGCAGCAGCCTGATGGCGCGCCGCCCAAGGCTGCGGCAGTGCCTGACGAGATCGAGCAGGTCATCCAGGCGCTCAACAGCAACGACCCCAGCGTGGCACCGGCCGCGGGCGTGACCGGTGGTGGTGACGCCGGGGAAATGTCTCCCGGGCTGCGCGTGGACCGCGTGATCGAGGTGGTGACGCCGCAGGAATACGCGTTCTCCACGGACGATCGAACCGCGCCGACCTTCGTCACCGGCAACCAGATCGACGCGACCGCCGGTGCCGCTGAACCCGCCGAACCCGGCCCCTTCAGCGGCAGCGAAGACTCGAACATCCCGGTGTCGCTGGTGGGCAGCGGCTCGACCGCGGCTTCGGTCACCGTGACCAGCCTGCCGCCCGGCAGCAAGCTCTTCATGTCCGACGGCGTAACGCCCGTCACCGTGGGCCAGGTGCTCACGCCGGCCCAGGCCGCCGGCCTCGTGTTCGTGCCCGCGCCCGACTTCAACGGCACCGCGCAGATCGGCTTTGCCGCCACCGACGCACAAGGCAACCCGACCGGCGCCACCAGCGTGGCCGTGACGGTGACCCCGGTGAACGACGCCCCGGTGGCCGGCGACGACACGATCGCCACGCCGATCAACACGCCCGTCACCGTGACCGTGCTCGGCAACGACAGCGACGTGGACAGCGGCTCGCTGAGCCTCACCCGCGCCACGCTGGCCGACCCGGCCCAGGGCACGCTCACCGTCAACGCAGACGGCACCCTCACCTTCACGCCCGCGGTCAACGTCAGCGGGCCGGTGACCATCAACTACACGGTGCGCGACCCTGAAGGCGCCAGCGACACCGCCTCGGTGACGGTCAACGTGGGCAGCAACACCCCGCCCGACAGCGCCGACCGCGTGGTCACCGGGCTGGAAAACCAGCCCGTCGCGCTGGGCCTGGACGACTTTCCGTTCACCGACCCCGACGCGGCCCAGACCCTGGCTGCCGTGCGCATCGACACCCTGCCGGGCAACGGCCAGTTGCTGCTCAACGGCACGCCGGTCGCGGCAGGTGCCGTGGTGTCGGCCGCCGACATCGCCGCGGGGAACCTGGTGTTCGTACCCGCCGCCAACGCGAACGGCGTGCCCTACGCCAGCCTTTCCTTCAGCGTGCAAGACAGCGCCGGTACCTTCGACCCCACGCCGAACGTGCTGACGCTCGGCATCACGCCGGCCAACGACGCACCGGTCACGGCGGCGGACACCGCCGCGACGCTGGAAGACACGCCGCTTTCCGGCAACGTGCTCGCCAACGACAGCGACGTCGACGGCGACACGCTCGCCGTCACCGGCTTCAGCGTCGCCGGCCTGCCCGGCGCGTTTGCCGCTGGCAGCACCGCCACCCTCGCCGGCGTCGGTACGCTCACCCTGGCCGCCGACGGCAGCTACACCTTCACCCCGGCCGCCCACTACAACGGTGCCGTTCCGCAGGTCACCTACACGGTGAGCGACGGCACGGCCTCGACGGCCGGCACGTTGACGCTGGCCGTGACACCGGTGAACGACGTTCCGGTGGCCGTGGGCGATGCCATCACCACCGACGAAGACACCCCGGTCACCATCGCCGTGCTCGGCAACGACAGTGATGCCGATGGCGACGCGCTGTCCGTCACCGCGATCAACGGCAGCCCCATCGCCGTGGGCAGCCCGGTGCTGCTGCCGCAAGGCAGCGTGAGCCTCAACGCCGACGGCACCCTCACCTTCACGCCCGCGGCCAACTACAACGGCCCCGTCTCGTTCGACTACACCGTGAGCGACGGCCAGGGCGGCAGCTCGACGGCCAGCGTTGCCGTCTCGGTGAACCCAGTGCTCGACGTCACCACGGCCAGCCTCGCGGCCACGCCTGCGGTGGCCGAAGGCGGCACCATCGTCTACACCGTGAGCCTCACTGATGCAGCACAGACGCCGCTGACGTTGACGCTGACGAACGGCGCCGTCATCACCATCGCCGCGGGCGCCACCACCGGTTCGGTAGCCGTGCCGGCTCCGGCTGACGACACCTACCTGGATGCCGGCAACGTGTCGGCCAGCATCGCTTCGGCCAGCGGCGGCGGCTTCGAGTCGCTGGTCGTGAACCCGGCGCCCGCGGTCACCGCGGTGGCCGACACCACGGACACCACCACGCTGTCGCTCACCGCCTCGCCGAACGTGGCCGAGGGTGGCCAGATCACCTACACCGCCAGCCTCACGTCGGCCGCACAAACCGCCTTGACGGTGGCGCTCTCCAACGGCGCAACCATCACCATCGCGGCCGGCGCCAGCACCGGCTCGGTGAGCCTGCCCGCACCGGCTGACGACGTGTACCAGGACGGCGGAAACGTCTCCGTCACGCTGGCCGGCGCCAGCGGCGGCAACTTCGAAAACCTGGTGTTGAACGGCAACGCCGCCGTCAGCAGCGTGAGCGACACGCTGGACACCACCACCGTGTCGCTCACGGCCAGCCCTGCGGTCGCCGAAGGCGGCGGCATCGTCTACACGGCGAGCCTCACGTCCGCAGCACAAAGCCCGGTGACGGTGACGCTCTCCAACGGTGCCGTCATCACCATCGCCGCCGGCAGCGCCACCGGGTCGGTGAACGTCGCCGCCCCGGCGGAAGACGTGTATGCCGATGCCGGCAACGTGTCGGCCACCATCGCCAGCGCGACGGGCGGCAACTTCGAGAACCTCGTCGTCGATGCCACGCCGGCCATCACCGGCGTGAGCGACACGCTCGACACCACGACCGTCTCGCTCACGGCCAGCCCGACCGTGGCCGAAGGCGGCCAGATCGTCTACACAGCCAGCCTCACCGCCGCAGCGCAGAGCCCGGTGACCGTGACGCTCTCCAACGGCGCCGTCATCACCATCGCTGCCGGTAGCAGCACCGGCAGCGTGAGCATCGCCGCGCCCGCGGAAGACGTGTATGCCGACGCCGGCAACGTGTCGGCCACCATCGCCAATGCGACGGGCGGCGACTTCGAGTTGCTGCAGGTCGACACGGCCGCCGCGACCACCACCGTGAGCGACACGCTCGACGCCATCACGCTCAGCCTCACCGCCACGCCGGCGGTGGCCGAAGGCGGCAGCATCGTCTACACGGCGAGCCTCACGGCACCTGCGCAAACCGCGGTGACGGTCGAGCTCTCCAACGGCTCGGTCATCACCATCGCGGCCGGTGCCAGCACCGGCACGGTCAGCGTGCCCGCCCCCACCGACGACGCCTACGTGGACGCCGGCAGCGTGTCGGCCACCATCACCAGCGCCTCGGGTGGCAACTTCGAGCAGCTCGGCATCGACCCCACCGCGGCCACGACCAGCGTTTCCGACACGATCGACACCACCACCGTGTCGCTCACCGCATCGCCCAGCGTGGCCGAGGGCGGCCAGATCGTCTACACAGCCAGCCTCACCGCCGCAGCGCAAAGCCCGGTCACCGTGACGCTGAGCAACGGTGCGGTCATCACCATCGCCACCGGCGCCAGCACCGGCAGTGTGAGCATCGCCGCGCCTGCAGAAGACGTGTACGCCGACGCCGGCAGCGTGTCGACCACCATCGCCAGCGCGAGCGGCGGCAGCTTCGAGGATCTCGCGGTCAGCCCCACCGCGGCGGTGACCGCCATCGTCGATACGGCGGACACCACCACCGTCAGCCTCACAGCCAGCCCCAGCGTGGCCGAAGGCGGACAGATCCTCTACACCGCCAGCCTCACGGCACCCGCTCAAAGCCCTGTCGTGGTCACGCTCTCCAACGGCGCCACGATCACCATCGCTGCCGGCACGAGCAGCGGCTCCGTGAACGTGGCCGCGCCGGCCGACGATGTGTATGCCGACGCCGGCAGCGTATCGGCCACCATCGCCAGCGCCTCGGGCGGCAACTTCGAGCAGCTTTCAGTCAACCCGGCCGCCGCGACCACGGCAGTCACCGACACGATCGACACCACCACCGTGTCGCTCACCGCTTCGGCCAACGTGGCTGAAGGCGGCCAGATCACCTACACCGCCAGCCTGACCGCCGCAGCGCAAAGCGCGGTGACGGTGACGCTCTCCAACGGCGCCGTCATCACCATACCGGCCGGTGCAAGCAGCGGCACGGTGGCCGTGGCGGCCCCCGGTGAAGACGTGCATGTCGACGCCGGCACCGTGTCGGCCACCATCGCCAGCGCATCGGGTGGTGGTTTCGAAGACCTCGCCGTCAACCCGGCCGCGGCCACCACGGCGGTGTCCGACACCATCGACGTGACGACGGTGTCCCTGGGCGCTTCGACCAGCGTGGCCGAAGGCGGCCAGATCACCTACACGGCCAGCCTCACCAGCGCGGCACAAAGCGCCGTGACCGTGACCTTGAGCAACGGCTCGGTCATCACCATTCCCTCAGGGGCCAGTACCGGCTCGGTCACCATCAGCGCCCCGGGCGATGACGTGTACGCCGATGCCGGCAGCGTGTCGGCCACCATCGCCAGCGCGAGCGGCGGCAACTTCGAGCAGCTGCAGATCGACGC
Source organism: uncultured Rivibacter sp. (assembly GCA_946480925.1). The sequence goes on along the minus strand of CAMLLU010000021.1, from coordinate 69,198 downwards.
AGCAGCCGCGACCACCACCGTCAGCGACACGCTCGACAGCACCACGCTCAGCCTCACCGCCACACCGGCCGTGGCCGAAGGCGGCAGCATCGTCTACACCGCCAGCCTCACGGCGCCTGCGGAAACCGCAGTGACCGTCACGCTGTCGAACGGCGCGACCATCACCATCGCGGCCGGCGCCAGCACCGGCGCGGTCAGCGTGCCCGCCCCGACTGATGATGTCTACGTGGATGCCGACAGCGTGTCGGCCACCATCACCAGCGCCTCGGGCGGCAACTTCGAGCAGCTCGGCATCGACGCCACGGCGGCCACGACCAGCATCGCGGACACGATCGACACCACCACCGTGTCGCTCACCGCTTCGACCAGCGTGGCCGAAGGCGGCCAGATCACCTACACCGCCAGCCTCACGTCGGCAGCGCAAAGCCCCGTCACGGTCACGCTGACCAACGGCGCCGCCATCACCATCGCGGCCGGCGCCAGCACCGGCTCGGTGAGCGTTGCCGCCCCGGCGAACGACGTGTACACCGAAACCGTCACCACCCCCGTGGTCGTGAGCGCCCGCGCGTCGCTGGCCAACGGCATCGGCGCCCACATGCAGCTGTGGCTGAACGGAGAACTGGTGGGGGAGGTGCAGGTCGACAGCACCACCTACACCAACTACCAGTTCAACGTGGCCGGCCAGGTGGGCCAGGACGCGAAACTGGACGTGGTGTTCACCAACGACCAGGTCGTCAATGGGCAGGACCGCAACTTGTGGGTCTCATCGGTCACGGTGGGCCAGCACGTCATGCGACCGTCCGACTCCGGCGTCGTGATCGACCGGGGTTCCGGCACCGCGGCCTTCGACGGCGTGAACACGATCGCCGGCCAGGCCGGCGTGCTGTGGAACGGCGCGCTGCGATTCACCGTGCCGGCCTCTGCCTTCGGCGAGGCCAGCGTCTCGACCAGCATCGCCAGCGCCAGCGGCGGCAATTTCGAGAACCTGGTGGTCAACGGCGCGGCTGCCGTGACCACCGTGACCGAAGTGGTGGACACCACCACGCTGTCGCTCACCGCCACGCCGGCCGTGGCCGAAGGCGGCTCCATCACCTACACCGCCAGCCTCACCGCGCCGGCGCAGACGGCGATGGTCGTCACGCTGTCCAACGGCAGCACCATCAACATCGCCGCCGGCGCCAGCACCGGCAGCGTGAGCGTGGCCGCGCCGGCCGACGACGTGTATGCCGACGGCGGCAACGTGTCGGTGCAGATCACCGGCGCCTCGGGCGGCAACTTCGAGCAGCTGTCCGTGAGCAGCACGCCGGCCGTCACCGCCGTGAGCGACACGCTCGACACCGCCACCGTGAGCCTGACCGCCACCCCGGCCGTGGCCGAAGGCGGCAACATCACCTACACCGTGACGCTGGGCGCGCCGGCGCAGACCGCCATGGTGGTGCAGCTCTCCAACGGCAGCACCGTCACCATCCCGGCCGGCAGCAGCGTGGGTTCCGTCAGCGTGGCGGCGCCCGCCGAAGACGTTTACACCGACGCGGGCAACGTGTCGGTGCAGATCACCAGCGCCTCGGGCGGCAACTTCGAGCAGTTGTCCGTGAGCAGCACGCCGGCCGTCACCGCCGTGAGCGACACGGTGGACACCACCACCGTGAGCCTCACCGCCTCGCCCAGCGTGGCCGAGGGCGGCAACGTCGTCTACACGGCCAGCCTCGGCGCACCGGCACAAAGCCCGGTGACGGTGACGCTGTCCAACGGCGCCACCATCACCATCCCGGCGGGCAGCAGCACGGGCGACGTCACCCTGCCCGCTCCCGGCGACGACGTGTATGCCGACGGCAGCACGCTGTCCGTCACGATCACCGGTGCCATCGGCGGCGGTTTCGAACGGCTGGTAGCCAGCACCACGCCGGCAGACACCACCATCACCGACACGCCGGACGTCACCACGGTGAGCCTCACCGGCAGCGGCTCGGTAACCGAAGGCGGCACCGCGAACTACACGGTGAGCCTCACCAGCCCCGCCGCCACGGCCATGACGGTGACGCTGGCCTACAGCGGCACCGCGGCCGACGGCACGGACTTCACCGGCGTGGCCACCGTCACCATACCTGCTGGCACCTCGAGCGCCGGCTTCGACGTCGCCACGCTGAACGACACGCTGGCCGAAGGCGCCGAGAACTTCACCGTTTCGCTGGTCTCTGCCTCGGGCGGCAACTTCGAAAGCCTCGCCATCTCCAGCAGCAACGGCTCGGTGACCACCGGCATCGTCGATGACGACGCAGCGTCTCTCAGCCTCACTGCCACACCCAGCCTCACCGAGGCGGGCGGCACCATCACCTACACCGCCACGCTCACGCAGGCCCCGGTGAGCCCGCTCACGGTGGCGCTCTCCAACGGCGCCACCATCACCATCGCGGCCGGCGCCTTCACTGGCACGGTGGACGTGCCCGTGGCCGCCAGCGACGACGTGTACGTGGACCCGGGCTCCGTGAGCGCGGCCATCACCGGCACGAGCGGCGGCGGCATCACGCTCGTGGCCGATGCGACGCCGGCCGTCACCACCATCGGCGACACCGTCGACTCCACCACCGTGAGCCTGTCGGCCACGCCGAGCGTGACCGAAGGCGGCAGCATCGTCTACACCGCCACCCTCTCCTCGGCCGCACAGAGCCCGGTGACTGTGGCACTGTCCAACGGCGCCACCATCACCATCGCCGCCGGTGCCACCACCGGCGCGGTGAGCCTCACCGCCGGCGACGACGTGTATGCAGGCGGTGCCAGCCTCTCGGCCAGCATCACCACCGCCACGGGCGGCAACTTCGAGAACCTGGTGGCCGACACCACGCCGGCCACCACCACGGTGACCGACACGCCGGACACCACCACCGTGAGCCTCACGGCTTCGCCCAGCGTGGCCGAAGGCGGCCAGATCACCTACACCGCCAGCCTGAGCGCCGTGGCGCAAAGCCCGGTGACGGTGACGCTCTCGAACGGCGCCGTCATCACGATCGCCGCGGGCGCGAGCTCGGGCAGCGCGAGCGTGAACGCACCGGCCGACGACGTGTACGTGGACGCGGGCACCGTGTCCGCCACCATCGCCAGCGCGACCGGCGGCAACTTCGAGAACCTGCTCGTCAACCCGGCCGCGGCCGACACCACGGTCACCGACACGACCGACACCACGACGCTGTCGCTGTCGGCCTCGGCGAGCGTGGCCGAAGGCGGCCAGATCGTCTACACCGCCAGCCTCACGGCACCGGCGCAGACCGCAATGACGGTGACGCTCGACAACGGCGCCGTCATCACCATTCCCGCCGGTGCGAGCTCGGGCTCGGTAAACGTGGATGCACCCACCGACGACGTGTACCTCGACGCGGGCAGCGTGTCCGCCTCGATCGCGAGCGCCTCGGGCGGCAACTTCGAAGACCTGACCGTCGACAACACCGCGGCCAGCACCACCATCACCGACACGTCGGACACGACCACCGTGTCGCTCACCGCCTCGCCCGGCGTGGCCGAAGGCGGCCAGATCACCTACACCGCCAGCCTCACGGCTGCCGCGCAGACCCCGGTGACCGTGGCGCTCTCGAACGGCGCCACCATCACCATCGCGGCTGGTGCCAGCACCGGCACGGTCAGCGTCAACGCGCCGACCGATGACGTCTACGTGGACGCCGGCAACGTGTCGGCCACCATCAGCAGCGCGACCGGCGGCAACTTCGAGAGCCTGGCCCTCAACCCGGCGGCGGCCACCACGGCCGTCACCGACACGACGAACACCACCACCGTGTCGCTCTCCGCCTCGGCCAGCGTGGCCGAGGGCGGCCAGATCGTCTACACGGCCAGCCTCACCTCCATGGCGCAGAGCGCGGTGACGGTCACGCTGTCGAACGGCGCGGTCATCACCATCCCGGCGGGCAGCAGCTCGGCCAGCGTGAACGTCGATGCGCCCACCGACGACGTGTACCTGGATGCCGGCAGCGTGTCGGCCACCATCAGCAGCGCCTCAGGCGGCAACTTCGAGCAGCTCGCCGTCAACACCACCACGGCCAGCACAACCATCACCGACACGGTGGACACCACCACCGTGAGCCTCACCGCTTCGCCCACCGTGGCCGAAGGCGGTGCCATCACCTACACCGCCAGCCTCACCGCCGCGGCCCAGAGCCTGGTGACGGTGACGCTGTCGACCGGCGCCACCATCACCATCCCGGTGGGCGCGAGCTCGGGCACCGTCAACGTGGCGGCGCCGTCGGAAGACGTGCATGCCGACGCGGGCAGCGTGTCGGCCACCATTGCCAGCGCCTCTGGCGGCAACTTCGAGCAGCTCGCGGTCAACCCCGCGGCAGCCACCACCACGGTCACGGACACGACCGACACCACCACGGTGTCGCTGAGCGCTTCGCCCACCGTGACCGAAGGCGGCCAGATCACCTACACCGCCACCCTCACCTCCGCCGCGCAAAGCCCGGTGACGGTGACGCTGGACAACGGCGCCGTCATCACCATCGCGGCCGGTGCCAGCACCGGCGCAGTGAGCGTCAATGCGCCGGGCGACGACGTGTACCTCGACGCCGGCAGCGTGTCCGCCAGCATCGCCAGCGCGTCGGGCGGCAACTTCGAGCAGCTGGTCGTCAACCCGGCTGCTGCCACCACGACGATCAGCGACACCGTCAACGACACGACCGTGTCGCTGTCGGCCACGCCGGGTGTCGCGGAGGGCGGCACCATCGTCTACACCGCCAGCCTCACCGCCGTGGCGCAAAGCGACGTGACGGTGACCCTGAGCAACGGCGCGGTCATCACCATCGCGGCCGGCGCCAGCAGCGGCACCGTGAACGTGCCCGCCCCGGCTGAAGACGCGCACGTGGACGCCGGCAACGTGTCGGCCACCATCAGCATCGCCACCGGCGGCAACTTCGAGCGCCTGGTGGTCGACGGCACCGCAGCCGTGACGGCCGTTTCGGACACCACCACCGACACCACCGTGTCGCTGACCGCCACGCCGAGCGTGGCCGAAGGCGGTGCCATCACCTACACCGCCAGCCTCACGGCCGCCGCCGCGACACCTGTGACGGTGAACCTCTCCAACGGCGCCACCATCACCATTGCGGCCGGCTCGAGCACCGGCTCGGTCAGCGTGCCGGCCCCGGGCGACGACGTGTATGCCGATGCGGGCACCGTGTCGGTGACCATCGATTCCGCGACCGGGGGCAACTTCGAGAACCTGCTGGTCAATGGCACTGCCGCAGTCACGAGCGTGACCGACACCGTGGACACGACGACGGTGACGCTCACCGCGACACCCACCGTGGCCGAAGGCGGCCAGATCGTCTACACCGCCAGCCTCAACAACCCGGCGCAAAGCGCCGTGACGGTGGAGCTTTCCAACGGCGCCACCATCACCATCGCCGCGGGTGCCAGCTCCGGCAGCGTGAACGTGGCCGCACCGGGCGAAGACGTGTATGCCGATGCCGGCAACGTGTCGGCCACCATCGCTACCGTCAGCGGCAGCGGCTTCGAGCGCCTCGTGGCCGACCCGGCCGCGGCGGTGACGAGCGTCACCGACACGACGGACACCACCACCGTGTCGCTCACCGCTTCGGCCAGCGTGGCCGAAGGCGGCCAGATCACCTACACCGCCAGCCTCACGAGCGCGGCGCAAAGCGCGGTGACGGTCTCGCTGTCCAACGGCGCGACCATCACCATCGCCGCCGGTGCGAGCACCGGCTCGGTGAGCGTGAACGCTCCGGCCGAAGACGTGTACGCCGATGCGGGCACCGTGTCCGCCACGATCGCCACCGCATCGGGTGGCGGCTTCGAGCAACTGGCCATCAACCCGGCTGCAGCCAGCACGTCCATCACCGACACGATCGACACCACGACCGTATCGTTGACCGCCTCCTCCACCGTGGCCGAAGGCGGGCAGATCACCTACACGGCCAGCCTCACGAGCGTGGCGCAGAGCCCGGTGACGGTGACGCTGTCCAACGGCGCGACCATCACCATCGCCGCCGACGCCAGCACCGGCTCGGTGAGCGTGAACGCTCCGGCCGAAGACGTGTACGTCGATGCGGGCAGCGTGTCCACCACGATCGCCAGCGCATCGGGCGGCGGCTTCGAGCAGTTGGCCGTCGACACGACCGCTGCCAACACCACCATCACGGACACGACCGACACCACCACGGTGTCGCTCACCGCCTCGTCCACCGTGGCCGAAGGCGGCCAGATCACCTACACCGCCAGCCTCACCAGCGCGGCGCAGAGCCCGGTGACGGTGACGCTGTCCAACGGGGCCACGATCACCATCGCCGTCGGCGCAAGTTCCGGCTCGGTGAGCGTGAACGCTCCGGCCGATGACGTGCACGTGGATGCCGGCAGCGTGTCGGCCACCATCGCCACCGCCTCGGGCGGCAGCTTCGAGCAACTGGCCATCAACCCGGTCGCGGCCAGCACCACCATCACCGATACGACCGACACCACGACGGTGTCGCTCACCGCTTCGCCCACCGTGGCCGAAGGCGGCCAGATCACCTACACGGCCAGCCTCACGGCCGTGGCGCAGAGTGCGGTGACGGTCACGTTGTCCAACGGCGCCACCATCACCATCCCGGCCGGCGCGAGCAGCGGCACGGTCGACGTGGCGGCACCCGCCGACGATGCGTATGCCGATGCCGGCAGCGTGTCGGCCACCATCACCGGCGCCACCGGCGGCAACTTCGAGCAGTTGGCCGTGAACCCGGCCGCGGCGAGCACGACCGTCACCGACACCACCGACGACACCACCGTGTCGCTGGTAGCCACGCCCAGCGTGGCCGAGGGCGGCCAGATCGTCTACACCGCCAGCCTCACGAACGCGGCGCAGAGCCCCGTGACGGTGATGCTCTCCAACGGCGCCACCATCACCATCGCCGCCGGTGCCACCAGCGGCACGGCGAACGTGGCCGCACCCGCCGACGACGTGTACGTGGACGCCGGCAGCGTGTCGGCCACCATCGCCACCGCCTCGGGCGGCGGTTTCGAGAACCTCGTGATCGACGGCAGCGCCGCCGTCACCAGCGTGGCCGATACCGTGGACGCCACCACGGTGTCGCTCACCGCCACACCCACCGTGGCCGAAGGCGGCCAGATCGTCTACACCGCGAGCCTCACGTCCGTGGCGCAAAGCGCGGTGACGGTCACGCTCTCCAACGGCGCGACCATCACCATCCCCGCGGGCGCCAGCTCGGGCACCGCGAGCGTGAACGCTCCGGCCGACGACGTGTACGTGGATGCCGGCAGCGTGTCGGCCACCATCAGCGCGGCCAGCGGCGGCGGCTTCGAACAGCTGGCCGTGAGCCCGGCCGCGGCCACCACCGCCGTCACCGACACGGTGGCCACCACCACCGTGTCGCTCACCGCGACGGCCAGCGTGGCCGAAGGTGGGCAGATCACCTACACCGCCAGCCTCAACAACGCCGCGCAGACGCCGGTGACCGTGACGCTCTCCAACGGCGCCACCATCACCATCGCCGCGGGTGCAAGCTCGGCTTCGGTGAGCGTGGACGCGCCCACCGAAGACGTGTACGTCGATGCGGGCAGCGTCTCGGCCACCATCGCCAGCGCCTCGGGCGGCAACTTCGAGCAACTGGCCGTCAACCCCGCCGCTGCGACGACCACCATCACCGACACGATCGACCAGACGACCGTGTCGCTGACCGCCTCGCCCAGCGTGGCCGAAGGCGGCCAGATCACCTACACCGCCAGCCTCACAGCCGCCGCGCAAAGCGCGGTGACGGTCACGCTTTCCAACGGCGCCACGATCACCATCGCGGTCGGAGCCAGCTCCGGCACCGTGAGCGTGCCCGCGCCCGGCGAGGACGTGTACGCGGACGCCGGCAACGTGTCGGCCACCATCTCCACGGCCACGGGCGGCGGCTTCGAGCAACTGGTCGTGAACCCGGCGGCGGCCACCACGGCCATCACGGACACGACCGACACCACCACCGTGTCGCTGTCGGCCACGCCGAACGTCGCCGAAGGCGGCACCATCGTCTACACCGCCAGCCTCACCGCGGCAGCGCAAAGCCCCGTCACCGTGACGCTTTCGAACGGCGCCACCATCACCATCGCAGCCGGCGCCAGCTCAGGCAGCGTGAACGTGGCGGCCCCCGCCGACGATGCGCTCGTCGACGCCGGCAACGTGTCGGCCACCATCAGCAGCGCCTCGGGCGGCAACTTCGAGAACCTCGTGGTCGTTGGCACCGCGGCGGTCACGGCCGTTGCCGACACCATCGACACCACGACCGTGTCGCTGGCGGCCAGCAGCAGCGTGGCCGAAGGCGGCAGCATCGTCTACACGGCCAGCCTTACGGCCGCAGCCCAAAGCCCGGTGACGGTGACGCTGTCCAATGGTTCAACCATCACCATCGCGGCGGGCGCCAGCTCCGGCAGCGTGAGCGTGCCGGCGCCCAGCGACGACGTGTACACCGACGCCGGCACCGTGTCGGCCACCATCACCAGCGCCTCGGGGGGCAACTTCGAGAACCTGGTGGTGAACAACACCGCCGCCACCACCAGCATCACGGACACGGTGGACACCACCACGGTGTCGCTCACCGCCTCGTCCAGCGTGGCCGAAGGCGGGCAGATCACTTACACCGCCAGCCTCACCAACGCCGCGCAGAGCCCGGTGACGGTGACGCTGTCCAACGGCGCCACCATCACGATCGCCGCGGGCGCCAGCTCCGGCAGCGTGAGCGTGGCAGCACCCGCTGACGACGTGTACGTGGACGCGGGCAGCGTGTCGGCCACCATCAGCAGCGCGACCGGCGGCGGCTTCGAGCAGCTGGCCGTGAACCCAGCTGCGGCGACCACCACCATCACTGACACGACCGACACCACCACGGTGTCGCTCGCCGCGTCGGCCAGCGTGGCCGAGGGCGGCACCATCGTCTACACGGCCAGCCTCACGTCGGTGGCGCAGAGCGCGGTGACGGTGGTGTTGTCCAACGGCGCCACCATCACCATCGCCGCGGGTGCCAGCTCGGGCAGCGTGAACGTAGCGGCCCCGTCGGACGACGTGTACGTGGACGCCGGCAGCGTGTCGGCCACCATCACCAGCGCCTCGGGTGGCAACTTCGAGCAACTGGCCGTGAACCCGGCCGCAGCCACCACGACCATCACCGACACGACCGACACCACCACGGTGTCGCTCACCGCCTCGTCCACCGTGGCCGAAGGCGGCCAGATCACCTACACCGCCAGCCTCACGGCGGCCGCACAAAGCGCGGTCACCGTCACGCTCTCCAATGGCGCCGCCATCACGATCGCCGCGGGCGCAAGCTCCGGCAGCGTGAGCGTGGCAGCGCCGTCGGACGACGTGTACCTGGATGCGGGCAACGTGTCGGCCACCATCAGCAGCGCGACCGGCGGCAACTTCGAGAGCCTCGCCATCAACCCGGCCGCGGCCACCACGGCCGTCACCGACACGGTGGACACCACCACGGTGAGCCTCACCGCGTCGGCCAGCGTGGCCGAGGGCGGCCAGATCACCTACACCGCCAGCCTCACCAGCGCCGCACAGAGCGCGGTGACGGTCACGCTGTCGAACGGCGCGACGATCACCATCCCGGCTGGCGCCAGCTCGGGCAGCGTGGCCGTGGCCGCGCCGTCCGACGACGTGTACGTGGACGCGGGCAACGTGTCGGCCACCATCAGCATTGCCACCGGCGGCGGCTTCGAGCAGCTCACCGTTGACTCGACCGCGGCGGTGACCAGCATCACCGACACCGTCAACACCACGACGGTAAGCCTCGGCGCCTCGGCCAGCGTGGCCGAAGGCGGACAGATCACCTATACCGCCAGCCTCACCAGCGCTGCACTGAGCGCCGTGACGGTCACCTTGTCCAACGGCGCGACCATCACCATCGCCGCGGGCGCCAGCTCCGGCAGCGTGAGCGTGGCCGCACCGTCGGACGACGTGTACGTGGACGCCGGCAACGTGTCGGCCACCGTCAGCAGCGCCACTGGCGGCAACTTCGAGCAGCTCTCCATCAACCCGGCCGCGGCCACCACCGCGATCACCGACACGGTGGACAGCACCACGGTGTCGCTCACCGCCACGCCGAGCGTGGTGGAAGGCGGCTCCATCGTCTACACCGCCAGCCTCACCGCCGCCGCGCAGAGCGCGGTGACCGTGACGCTGTCCAACGGCGCCACCATCAGCATCGCCGCCGGCGCCAGCAGCGGCTCGGTGAGCGTGGCTGCGCCCGCGGACGACGTGTACGTCGATGCCGGCAACGTGTCGGCCACGATCAGCACCGCCACCGGCGGCAACTTCGAAAACCTGGTGGTCAACGGCACGGCGGCCGTGACGGCCGTTACCGACGATGCCGATGCCACGACGCTGAGCCTCACCGGTGCCACGAGCGTGGCCGAAGGCGGCACTGCCACCTACACCCTCTCGCTCACGTCGCCGGCCCAGACCGCCGTGACCGTGACGCTGGGCTACAGCGGCACGGCCACCAACGGCAGCGACTACACCGGCGTGACCACGGTCACCATCCCGGCCGGCAGCTCATCGGTGAGCTTCAACGTAGCCACGCTGGACGACAGCCTCACCGAAAACACCGAGAACCTCACGGTCTCGCTGGTCTCTGCCACCGGCGGCAGCTTCGAGAGCCTCGCGCTCAGCGGCAGCAACAACGCGGTGACGACCAGCATCACCGACAACGACGCACCGCCCGCGATCGACCTCGACGCCAACGACTCTTCCGGCGTCACCGGCACGGCCTACACAGCCACCTTCACCGAAAACGGCTCGGCGGTGGCCATTGCCGATAGCGACGTGTCGATCACCGACGTCGACTCGACCTCCCTCACCGGCGCCACCATCACGCTCACCAACGCACAGACGGGCGACGTGCTGGCCGCGGGTTCGCTGCCCTCGGGAATCTCGGCCACCGTGTCGGGCAACACCGTCACGCTCGCGGGCTCGGCCAGCCTGGCCAGCTACCAGACGGCGATCAGCGCAATCACGTTCAGCAACACGGCTGAGAACCCCAGCACCACGGCGCGCACCATCACCGTCACGGTGACCGACGGCACCAGCAGCTCGAGCGCCGCCACCACCGTCAACGTGGTCGCGGTGAACGACGCGCCGGTGAACACGGTGCCTGCCGCGCAGATCACGGCCGAAGACAACAGCCGCGCCATCACCGGCCTCAGCATCAGCGACGTCGATGCCGGCACCGGCTCGATGACCGTCACGCTGGGCGTCACCAACGGCACGCTCACGGTGTCGGGCGGTAGCGCCGCCATCACCAGCAGCGGCACGAGCACGGTCACGCTCACCGGCACGCTGGCGCAGATCAATGCCACGCTGGCGGCCAACGTCACCTACGTGCCCACCGCCAACTTCAACGGCACCGCCACGCTGACCATGACCACCAGCGACGGTGGCAACACCGGCACGGGCGGCACGCGCACCGACGTCGACACCGTGTCGATCACCGTGAGCGCGGTCAACGACGCGCCGGTCGTCGCGGCCGACACGGCCACCACCAACGAAGACACCGCCGTCACCGGCAACGTGCTTTCCAACGATTCCGACGTGGAAGGCAGCGCGCTCTCCGTCACGCAGTTCACGGTGAGCGGCGTGTCGGGCACCTTCACGGCCGGCAGCACCGCCACGATCTCGGGCGTGGGCACGCTGACCATGGGCTCGAGCGGCAGCTATACCTTCACGCCGGCGGCCAACCACAGCGGCAGCGTGCCGACGGTGACCTACACGGTCTCCGACGGCTCCGCGACCTCGACCTCCACGCTCGACGTCACCGTGACGCCCGTGGCCGATGCGCCGACGCTCGTGGTCAATGGCACCACGGTGACCGGCAGCACCACGGTCACCGCGCCGCTGCCCACCAGTTCCGGGCTCACCGTCGCCTGGTACGACGAGATCGCCGGCGTGAACACCACCAACGCCGTGAGCCTCACAGCGGTGGAAGCCGCCGTCGAGGCCTCGACCGCCACGACCACCAGCACCACGACGAACGTCACCGTCGCCTCCATCGACGAAGACGACGCCTACCGCTACACCGGCTTCATCTACCTCGAGGCCGGCCACAGCTACACGATCGCCGGTTACCGCGACGACACGCTGCTGGTGCGCCTGGGCGGCGAGACGGTCTACAACGTGGGCTACAACAACTGGGGCTCGCTCACCGGCAGCACGCTCACCGTCACCGCAAGCGGCTACTACAGCCTGGAGGTCATTGCCTACAACGGCAACGGCGTCGGCGCGCTCGACCTGGGCCTGTCTGTGGACGGTGCCACCGCACTGGCGCTGAACACCACCAACTTCAACCTCTACCCGACCGCCAGCAGCATCACCTCGGGCGGCACCTTCATCGGCGACCTCGTGCCCAACAACGACGGGGGTTACTACCCCGCCACGCCGACGGGCGAAGACCACGAGTTCATCACGCTGGGCAGCATCGCTGCATCGCTCAACGACACCGACGGTTCCGAGAGCCTGGCCGTGTCCATCTCGGCCATTCCGGTGGGCGCCACCCTCACCGATGGCACGCGCACGTTCACAGCCACTGCCGGCACGACCAGCGTGAACGTCACGGGCTGGAGCCTAGATGCGCTGCAGATCCGGCCACCTTCTGGCTACACCGGCACGATGGCGCTTTCGGTCACCGCCACGGCGACCGAAGGCAATGGCGCAGCGGCGTCTTCGACCAGCACGCTCAACGTGGTGGTGGCCGACGTGGCGGATGCGCCGGCCCTGATGGTGCAGAACACCATCGTGTCGCTGACGGTAGGCAACAGCAGCACGGCGACGTTCAACTTCCCCATCATTGCCACGCTGGCGAATGCGGCCGAAACCGACGAGACGCTGGCCATCGCCATCGCGGGCGTCCCGAGCGGTGTGCGGCTGAGCGACGGCACGAACAGCTTCACGGCCACTTCGAGCTCCACGAGCGTCGATGTGTCGTCGTGGGACCTGTCGAGCCTGTCGATGACCACGCCTGGAGGCTACAACACGAACGGCACCACGATCACCGTCACGGCCACCGCGACCGATGGCACCGACACAAGAACCGTCACGCAGTCGGTCACGTTGATCGCCGACACGACGACGACCTCGGGCAATGCCAACAACGACAACAGTGTCACCGGCGACGGCAACGCGAACGTGCTCACCGGCAGCCAAGGCAACGACCTGCTCAGCGGCCTGGCCGGCAACGACACGCTGTACGGCGACACCTCCAGCACAACCAGCAACGTCGTGGGCCACGACGTACTGCTGGGGGGCGCCGGCAACGACGCACTCGTGGGTGGCCTGGGCTCGGATCGCCTCGTCGGCGGCTCCGGCGACGACGCCCTCACCGGCGGCACCGGCAGCTCTTCGCTGGACACCACGGTGGACGTCTTCGCCTGGTCGCTGTCCGACGCAGGCTCGACCGGCTCGCCCGCCACCGACACGATCACCGACTTCAACATCGCGTCGCCTTCGGCCGGTGGAGACATCCTCGACCTGCGCGACCTGTTGAGCGGCGATACCGTGGGTGCCGGCAACTCCGTCGGCAACCTGGCGAACTTCCTGGACTTCGACACCACCAGTTCGGCAGGCTCGACCATCATCCGCATCAGCTCCTCGGGTGGCTTCACCGACGGCACCTACTCCTCGTCGGCAGAAGACCAGCGCATCACGCTCGAGGGCGTGGACGTGCGCTCGTCGCTGGGGCTGGATTCCAGCTCCACTGACGCGCAGATCATCCAGGAGCTCATGCGTCGCGGCACGCTGATCACCGACAGCCCCTGACCGCGGAGGCGGCCTCACTGCCGAAGAAGGGCCGCGGGCCCGTTACCGCCACAACGGTAACGGGCCCGCAGACCGTGAAGTAGTGGGCCGCCGTCACGCGTCGCGTGCTCCAGTTCACACCGGTTCGTACCGAAACCTCTGGCAAGCCCCGCCCCCGCGGGCCGCCAAAGAAGCGGCGGCTTTCTGCAAACGGGAAGCCTCAGGGAGTTTCGATGTTCATGACCGACTTCGCATTTGATCTTCAGCAGCTACAGGCCGCAGGCGTGCTGGCAGTCCTTGCCGTCGCCGCACTGCTGGGCGCCGTGGTGCTGATCCTGCGCCGGCGGACGGCCGCCGCCCAGCGCAGGGCGACCCACCGCATCGAAGAGCTGATGTCGGAAAACACGCAGCTGCGATCGACCAACGAGACCCTGCAACGGCGAGCCTACGTGGACCACCTCACCGCGCTGCCCAACCGCGCGATGCTCGACCAGCGGCTGAAGCAGGCCCATGCGCGGCTGAAACGCGCCGCAGCTTCCCCGCAGCGCACCGGCCCCGTTGAAAAGCTCGCCGTGCTGTACCTCGACCTGGACGGGCTGGGCATCGTCAACGAGTCGGTGGGCGTCTCGGGCGGCGACGCGGTGCTGCGCGAGGCGGCGCACCGCATGCGTGCCATGGCCCGCGAAGGTGACACGGTGGCGCGTTGCGGCGGTGACAGTTTCGCGGTGCTGATGGAAGGCGTGTCCCGCGTCGAAGACGGCACCGCACTCGGCGAACGCATCCTCGCCGCACTGGCCAGGCCGTTCGATGCGAACGGCCGCCACGTGGAAATGTCGGCCTCCATCGGCATTGCGCTCTACCCCGACCACGGCCAGCACGATGAGCTGGTAGCCCATGCCGACACGGCCATGCGCGATGCCAAGCGCTCGGGCGGCGGCTGCTGCAACATCTTCGACACCAGCCAGGAACGCGTGGCGCTGGAGCAGCTGACGCTGCAGAACGAACTGCGCCATGCCGCGGAGCTCGGCCAGCTGCAGCTGCACTACCAACCCAAGATCGACGCGCAGCGTGGCGTGATCCGCGGCGTGGAGGCGCTGCTGCGGTGGGTGCACCCGCAGCGTGGCATGGTGAGCCCGGCGGTGTTCATCCCGATCGCCGAGCGCTCGGGGATCATCCACCAGCTCGGGCAATGGGTCATCGAAGAGGCGTGCCGCCAGATGCGTGCCTGGGCCGACGCCGGCATCCGCATGCGCGTGGCCGTCAACGTCTCGGCACACCAGCTGCGGCGTGACGACTTCGTAGCCTCCATCGAACGGGCGCTGGACCGCTACCAGATCGAGCCCTCGCAGCTGCTTTGCGAGATCACCGAGTCCATCCTGATGGAAGACGTGGAGCGCACACGCCAGGTCTTCGCCGGCCTCGGCCGCCTGGGCGTGTACCTGTCCATCGACGACTTCGGCACCGGCTATTCGTCGCTCAGCTACCTGCGTCGGCTGCCGGCCCAGCAGCTGAAGATCGACCGCAGCTTCGTGAAGGACCTGGAGTCCGGCGTCGACGCGCGAGCCATCGTCGACGCGGTGGTTCGGCTGGCCCATGCGCTGGGCCTGCGCGTGGTGGCCGAGGGTGTCGAAACGGCGGGCCAGCGCGACGTGCTGCTGCAGCTGGGCTGCGACGAATTGCAAGGCTATTTCTTCGCCAAGCCCATGCCCGCCGCTTCCCTGGAAGCCTGGGCCTGCGGCCACAAACCGGAAGGCAGCGTCGACTTTTCGCCGTCGACCCTGGAAGAACCGGCGGGTTCGGAAGAAGGCGCCGGGTGTGCCGAGCTCACCGGCAAGGACGCCTGAGGCGGTGCGGAGCAAGACAGTGGAGGGCCATATGCTCAATCAAACACCGACCATGCGGCTTCTCGAAGCCGTGCGGTCATTCACAGCCGAGCGCCGGCGCGATGCCCTCGTGACCACGCTGATCCGGACCATGCTGGAGGTGCTGCCCGCGCGAGCCATCGAATTCCAGCCCTGCGGCATGCACCCCCTCGAGGGGCGCCTCGTGCTGCGCGCCGACGGCTCGCGCGGCGACTCGCCACGTCAGCTGAGCGATGAATCGACGCCGATGCGCCGCGACATGGCGCAGTGCATGGCGCGCCTGGACGGCGCCGCCGCCGATGGGGCGGGGTACGAAGACTCGGTGTCAGGTGACGGCTATTCGGTGCACCCGCTGCAAGACGGTCAAGGCGTTGCCGGCATCATCGGCATCGAGCATGCGCCTGGCGAACAGGTCGAGCCGGCCATCGTGGATGCGCTGCTGCGCATCTACCGCAACTTCGCGGCGGTGATCGACGATTCACACCGCGACACGCTCACGGGCCTGCTGAACCGCAAGACCTTCGAGCAGAGCATCCTGAACGTGCTGCTCGAATCGAAGCGCGAAGCCACCCTGGCACCCAACGGCATCGAACAGCGCCAGCAGCCGGCCAGCGACGCCTGCCACTGGCTGGCCGTGATGGACATCGACCACTTCAAGCGCATCAACGACACCTTCGGGCACCTGTACGGCGATGAAGTGCTGATCCTGCTGTCGCGGCTCATGCTGCAGTCGTTCCGCAAGAGCGACCGCATCTACCGCTTCGGCGGCGAGGAATTCGCCGTGCTGCTGAGCCCCTGCTCGGCAAACGACATCCACAAGGTGCTGGACCGCTTCAGGCTCGCGGTGCAGAACCACGACTTTCCGCAAGTGGGCCAGGTGACCATCAGCATCGGGTTCGTGGCCGTGAGAACACAGGACATTCCCGCCGCGGTGGTGGCCCATGCCGACGAGGCGCTCTACGCCTCGAAGCACGGCGGGCGCAACCGGATCACGGCGTATTCGAGTCTGGCCGTGGAGACGGCAGCACCGCAGTCCTCGAGCATCGATCTGTTCTAGCCGACCGCGAGCAGAGGCACCCTGGCTGCGCGCAAGAAGCAGTGCGACGGCCTCCCCGGGCCGCTCCCAAGCAAGGCCGGCCCCTCCCTGCGTACCCGCCGGCCTGGGCGCTGTCACCTCACCCAGGGACCGGTCACGGCGTCGACGCCGCTGGCCCACAGCGCAACGGCGTCGTCCTCGTTGACCACGCCCTCCGCATAGACCTGCAGGCCCAGGCCGTGCAGCATCCAGGCCGAGCCCTTCACGAACTCGGCCAGTGCGGCATCGCCCGCCACGCCGCGCGTCACGCTGGCGTCGAGCTTCACGTAGTCGAGCCCCAGCTCGAACAGGCGGTCGATGGAGGCAAGGCGCCGGCCGGCGTGTTCGAGGCCGACCTTCACGCCCATCGGCCGCAACTGCGTGCACAGCTCACGCAGCAGCGCGAAGTGTTCCACCGCAGCCGCCTCCCCCACTTCGAGCCACAGCGAGGCCGCGGCCTGCGGCGCGGCGGCCACCGCACTGCGCAGGCGCGGCAGGAAGCCGCTGTCGAACAGTGAAGCAGTCGAGACGTTGACGCCGCGCGGGCAGTGGTCGCGCGCGATCTCGTCGAGCGCCAGCACCACGGCCGCTTCGTCCACCTGCGGCAGCAGGCGCGTGCGCAGGGCCATCGGCAGCCATTGCGCCGCGGCGAGGAATTCGCCGCCCGGCTCCAGCTGCATCCGCAGCGGGCATTCCAGGTGCAGCGTCTGGCCCTGGCGGTCTTGCACCGGGTAGCTCCCCAGCTGCAGGCGCCGCTCGGCCAACGCGCTGCCGATGCGCTGGCGCCAGCCGTCTTCGCCGAGTGCAGGCCCTTCGGGCAAGGCGGTGCTGGTGGCCTCCACCGCGAAGGCACCGCGGCTTTCGGCCCGCGCCAGCGCGGCATCGGCATTGGCCATCAAAGCCCCCGCGGTGATGTTGCGCTGCCAGTTCACTGCCGCCAGCACCACGCGGGCCTGCGGGCCGAAGGGCGCGAGCATGCCGTGCAGCTGCTCGAGCAGCGCCATCGCGGCCTGGCTCGAAGCCAGACCGTCGCCCGGCGCGCTGAGCGCGAAGTCGCTGCCGTTGAGGCGCCCCACCTCGCCGCCGGGCGCGCCAGCCGCCTCGCGCAGCGTCTTGGCCACCGCCTGCAGCACGCGGTCGGTCTGCTGGTGGCCCAGGCTGGTGTTCAGCTCGGCCAGTTGCTGCACGCGCACCAGCACCAGCGTGCCGGTGCCGGGGCCGTCTTCGCTTTCCAGCAGCGTGGCCAGTTGCGCCATGAAGTGGCGCCGGTGCGCCACGCCGGTGAGCGCGTCGCAATGCGCCTGGCGGCGCAGCTCTTCCACCTGCACGGCCTGCTCGTCGAACAGCAGCTTCAGCCGCGCCACCATCGCGTTCATGGCGCGGGTGAGGCGCTGCAGCTCCGGCACCTGAGGTTCATTGACCGTGATGAAGCGCCGCTCCACCAGCGCCTGCGCCTGGCCCACCGTGGCATTGAGCGGCCGCTCGATGCGCTTGAGCGCCCAGGTGCCCACCAGCCCGGCCAGCAGGCCCAGCGCGGCCATCCACGTGAGCATGCGCACGAAGGCGTTCCACAGCTCGCCGTAGACGAAGGCCGAGTGGCTCACGACCTCCACCTGCCCGAGCGCCCGCCAGCCGTCGGACAGCTGCGCCACGCCCGCTGCGGAGTCGATGGGGATCAACCGCACGAACCAGCCCGGGGCCGCCGAGGGCTTGACGCTGGCCTCGCGCCGGAACAGCTCGCGCCCGTCCGTACCGGTGATGACGATGCGCTGGTAGAAGCCGGTGTCGAACTGCGCCGCGGCGGCCAGTTCCATCAGCGCGGCGTCGCCCTTCTGCTGCGACAGCGTGAGCGCGAGTGCCTGTGCGTTGTCGTTGTTCTTCAGACGCAGCTGGGTCTCGAGGTAGCTGCGCGCCGACACCACCGACAGCGTGACGCTGCCCACGAACGCCAGCAGCAGCACGCCCAGCAGCAGCAGCCACATCTGCCTGATCAACGACATGACCGGATCTCCTTGTTGTTGTCTTCGCTCGTAACCCGGTGCGGGGCATAGGTCCCGTGGCTCACCACAAGCCCTCCGCCCGCGCCTTGCCCAGCAGCTCGCGCCAGCGCGACAGCCGCGCCACGGGGTCCCCCGCGCTGGTGCCGCCGGTGCCTTGCCACAAGCCTTCGGCATTGAAGCTGAACACGGGCGACAGGTCGGGCCGACGCGAGGCGGGCCGCAGCTCCGAAATCAGATTGTCGAGAATCAACGGCTCGGCGGCCGGCTGCGCATAGTAGGCCAGCACCATGTGAGCCTGCGCCGTGCCGCCCGGCCCGCCGATCAGCGCACGCACGTACACCAGCCGCAGCTTGGCGGCCGGCACCCCGGTGGCCACCAGCGAAAAGTACTTGGCGATGGCGTAGTCCTCGCAATCGCCGGCCCCCTTGTCGAGCAGCTCCAGCGGGCTGGCCCAGTAGTCGGCCTGGCTCCATATCTCGGCGTCGTCGCGAAACTGGATGCGGCGATTGAAGAACTGGTTCACGGCGGCGAGCCGCGCTTCTTCGTCCAAGGCCGCGCTGGCGGCCAGCATGGCCTGCAAGGCACGCGCACCGCTTTGCGCCTGCGGCCCCAGCCGCTGCGCCGCCACGAGCATGCGGTCGGCGTCGAAGGCCCAGCCGCTGGTGGCCGTGAGCGCCAGCAGCCCCGCACCCACGGTTGCAAGCAGCCAGGCACACAGCGCCAGGCAGACGCGAGTGCCCGGCCTGCATGGGCGCGGCTGCGCCGCCAACATGAGGCTCGGCATGCAGCTCATGTCGGCGCTGCATCGCAGAACTTGAATCTGAACGACCGGGCCACCACGCCGTGCACTGTGCATCGACTTGTTGCGAAAACAAAGCGCCTGCAACAACTTGCGTGAAATACTTCCAGCGATACCTTTCGTCAAGGGCTTGTGCGATCGCGCTGCAGCAGACACCATCGCGCGCACACCTGAGCCAGACACAAGAACACATGCCATTGAAACTTCGCGCTCCGCTGCTCGCTCTCTCACTCGTGGCAGCTGGCTGTGCAACCGCCTGGGCCCAGCAGCCAAACGGCAACGAGGCCCTGCGCGCTGCGGCACAGAAAGCCATCACCACCAACCCCGAGGTCACCGCGCGCTTCAACGCGTTTCGCGCTGCCAACAACGAGATCGACGTCGCCCGCGGTGGCTACTACCCGCGGCTGGACCTGTCGGCCAGCGTGGGCCGCGAAAACGACCGAATCAGCAGCCGCAACCCTGAAAGCGCAAGCCTCTCGCGCAGCGGCGCAGCGCTCGCGCTCACGCAGATGCTGTGGGACGGCCTGGCCACCAGCAACGAGGTAGACCGCCTCGGCCACGCCAAGCTCACGCGCTACTTCGAGTTCGTCGACGCCACGGAACAGACCGCGCTGGAAGCCGCACGCGCCTACCACGACGTGCTGCGCTTTCGCCGCCTCGTGAGGCTGGCCGAAGACAACTACGTGCAGCACAAATACGCGTTCGACCAGATCCAGAGCCGCGTGCGTGCCGGCGTCGGCCGCGGGGTGGACCTCGAGCAGGCGGGCGCGCGCCTTGCGCTGGCCGAGTCCAACCTCGCCACCGAAGTCGCCAACCTGTACGACGTGGTGGAGCGCTACCGCCGCGTGGTCGGCGAAGCGCCGCCCGAGCAGCTGCCCGAAGCCGCGCCGCTGGCGCACAACGTGCCCTCCGGCCAGGGTGAGCTGCTGGCCCAGGTGTCGCAACGCAACCCCGCCATCGCGGCCGCCATCGAAAACCTCCGTGCCGCGCGCTCCCAGGCCAGCGTCCGCAAGGCCGCCTTCCAGCCCAAGGTGGAAGCGCGCCTGCGCTCGGGCGCCGGCCGCAACTTCGACGGCGTGTCGGACCAGAAGCGCGACAGCTCGGCCGAGCTGGTGCTGAGCTGGAACCTCTTCAACGGCGGCTCCGACCAGGCCCGCGTGCGCCAGGCCGCCGACCTGCTGAACACGGCCGCCGACCAGCGCGACAAGGCCTGCCGCGACGCGCGCCAGACCGGCTCCATCGCCTTCAACGACACGCGCAAGCTCAAGGAACAGCTGGGCTACCTCGACCGCAACGTGCTGGCCATCGAAAAGGCGCGCGATGCCTACCGCCAGCAGTTCGACATCGGCCAGCGCAGCCTGCTGGACCTGCTGAACTCCGAAAACGAGCTCTACACGGCCCGCCGCTCGTACGCCAACGCCGAAGCCGACCTGCAGATCGCCTGGCTGCGCAGCCACGCCGCCACCGGCTCGCTGGTGGCCGCACTGGGCCTCAAGCGCGAAGACGCAGACGACGGCGCCCGTGAAGCCTCGGCCTGGCAAGCCGGCGAAGACGGTGCGGCCCGCTGCCCGGCCGACGCCAGCCTGATCAACCCCACGCCGAAGGAAGAACTCGACGCCCGTGCACGCCGACTGGCGGAGTCGACGCCCGGCATGAGTGGCCCTGCCACCAGAACCCCAGCCGCGCAACCTGCACCTACACCTGCCCCAGGCGGCACGGTCAAGCCACGCTCGCGCGAATAACGCAGAGCCCCCATAGGGCACGCAACGTGCCCTATATCGCGACCTCGCCTGCCGCGATGTGAGTGCGGTGCAGGCAAGGCTGACTGAACTCGCCAGCCCAGCGTCGCACAGGCCCTTCAAGCCCAGCGCGCTTTCTCGTGCGGCGTTCCGCCACCGGTTGTGAGAAAAACTTTCCGTAACGTCGGGCGTCCATCCGCAAATCTGGAGTGATTTCCCATACCTGCGCATTGCGCGTCGTCTCTAGGCGACTCGCAATGCGGTGCAGGCACACCACTTGCCCCGCAGCGGTTATCACGATCGGAGGCACGTATGCCGTACAGCTTGAAGAGTCGCGGAGAACACTACTACTTGAGCATCAACCTGAACTGGGACTGGGAGGTCGCCTACTGGATGGAGACGCTGGACGCCACCGCCGAGGAGCTCCAGGAAGCAGTGAAAACCGTAGGCTCGGAAATCAACGCAGTGAAGAACTATCTGGCCCGCGACCCACGACGCGCCGCCAAGCTGGCGCCTCCTGCTGCAGTAGACGAACTCTCCGCCGACCCGCCTGCGCTGGCCGGCCTGAGCTGACGCCCCCCACACGCCCCAAGGCCGGCAGCGCCATTGCCGGCCTCAGCACTGCCCCACCCGGCCCCCCATCGCTTCATCTGCCGCGAGACCAACACCACCACCGCGACACCATCGACCGCACGCTGCATCGAGCAACGCGATCGTCGGAGAGACCCCGCGCGCTGTTGCTACAATCGCGGACTTTCCGGAGAGGTGGATGAGCGGTTTAAGTCGCACGCCTGGAAAGCGTGTGTGGGTTAATAGCCCACCGCGGGTTCGAATCCCGCCCTCTCCGCCAGCACACCAAAGCCCCACTGTTGTGGGGCTTTTCATTTGCGAACGCCAAAGCGGCCGGCCCCTGCAGGTATCGGCCTCGGTTCAGGGCGACACGTTTGGGCTGTGACGAGGCAGGCGCATGGAGAAGGTGGTCTCGCCCTCACTGGAGCGCACCTCGACTTCGCCACCATGCGCCCGTGAGATCTCACGCACGATGAACAGCCCCAGCCCGAGGCTGCCCCGGTCTCCTTGAGCCACGCCTTGCTTGAGCGGATCGAAGATCTCCTTGGCGGTCGTCAAATCAATGGACGGCCCGCGGTTGGTGACCTCCAGGCGGATATCGCCCCCCTCGCCAACGAGCGCCACATGCACGGGCGTGTCGGGTGCTCCGTACTTGATCGCATTCGAGACCAGGTTGCGAAGCGATTGCTGAAGCCGTGGGCCGTCCCACTGACCGCGGCAGTCGCCTTTCACCACCAGATGGAGCTGCCGGCGCGGATGCGCGCCGCGCAGCTGCTCCAACTCGTCGGCGACCGATAGGGCAAGATCGACGTCCGACGGCACGATCCTGATGCCCAGGCCGAGTTTCGTGCGGTTGAAGTCGACCAGGTCGTCCACGAGGGTCCGCATCGATTCGCCGCTTCGAATCAGGCGCGCCGCAGCAATCGAAACCTCCTCCCCGGCGTTCAAGGCTGCAAGGTACGACGCCGTTGCCACGATCGTGCTGAGCGGGCTGCGCATGTCGTGCCCGAGCATCCCGAGCAGCAGGTTGCGAGCCTGCTCCACCTGGGCATGGAAGTGGCCGACCGATTCAGCGATCGCCTGGTCGATCGCTTCATTGAACCGGATGATGTCCTCCATCCCGCTCTCATTCGGCTCGTGAGCATCGCGCCACAGCTTGAGGACGCTGGCTCGCAGCGCGCGGTATTCGGCCACGAGCTGGTTGATGTCGAACCCGCCACGCGCCCTCAGCACGGCATGCGTCTGCGCCGCCGTCTCCGGCGCGCCGTCGACCATGGGGGCGCGCCCCTTCGACTTCTCTGACTGCTGCAGTGCGGTCTGGGGCGTGTCGAGATCCTTCGCCACTGCCGCCAGGATGTGCGGCGCATGGTCCCGCAGGGCGAGCGACGTCAGGCCTGCCGCCGCGGGAAGCAAGGTCGCGGCGAATGACTCCCACTCGGCCAGGATGGAGTCGATGTCATTCCGGATGAATTCCGCCAGCCGCATGTCAGCCCCTTGCTCGAAAGGTATCCCGCTGGACACGATACCTCAGCACCTTCCTTGCATGCCCACCGTGAAGCGGCAAACACACCCTGCCGACACGCCGGCGTTTCATTCGCTTGCAAACAAGAATTATTCGCATTAAAGTGTGACCCCGCGATACCGGCAACGGCTCTGCACGCGCAAGCGGCAGGCGCATGCGGGCCGGTTCCGACCTTTCGTTGTCTGCATCACCGCACCAGCCAGCCGCAAGCCAGCACCGTGCCCTTCAAGGTACTCCCGTGCTGGAAAAACACCTTCACACCCCTGACGCCCGCCCTGCTGCGGCGGCGCCACTTCCTTCGCGCCAGGCGTTGATGGCGCATCGCCGTGCCCGCAGCCTCTCGCTGGGCCCCGCCATGCGCCTGCATTTCGAAGATGCCTGGACGGTGCATCACCAGGTGCAGGAAGTGCTGCGGGCCGAGCGCATCAGCGACGCCGCGGGCATCGCCGATGAAACCGCCGCCTATGCCCACCTGCTGCCAGACGGCCGGCAATGGAAGGCCACGCTGCTGATCGAGCTGCCCGATGCCGCCGAGCGCGCGCGCGACCTGCCCTGGCTCAACGAAGCAGCGCATAGGCTGTACGTCGGCTGCAAGGCTGAACGCTGGTGTCATGCCGAGGCCAATGAAGACCTGCCGGACCGGCATCTCGGCCGGCCGAGCGCAGTGCACTTCCTGCGCTTCGCGCTGTCGCCCACGCTGCGCGAGCTGTTGCTTGGCAGGGCTCCGGCGTTCATCGGCTGCGCGCACGACAAGTACCGCTGGCAGCGCCTCATTCCGCAGCAGACCTTGCGCCTGCTGCTGGCCGACCTGGAGCCCGCCGTGGCGCAATCCGTGGCCGAGCAGCGCATGGCGCGCGCCTCGCGCCGTGCGCTGCACGCCACCGCGCTGGCCGCGGCCCTGGCCAGCGGCTCCGCGCTCGCGCAGCAGCAAGCCGCTGAAGCAGCACAGCCGGTGGCCGAGACCGTGGTCACCGCCACGCGCAACGAAGCCGACGCGAACAAGGTGCCCGCCACCATCACCCGCATCACCCGCGAATCGCTCGACCGGCGCCTGCCCGCCGACGAAACAGAGCTGCTCGAAGACGAGCCCGACGTGGCCTTCGCCCGCGACGCTCGCCGCTTCGGTGCCACGCGGCCCAACATCCGCGGCATCGAAGACAACCGCGTGCTGCAGTTGGTCGACGGCATCCGCCTGCCGAACTACTTCAACGGCGGCGGCCCCACCAACTTCACCCTCAACGCACCGCTGGGCATCTCGCCCGAGTTCCTGAAGCGCGTGGAAGTGCTGCGCGGGCCGGCATCGAGCCTCTATGGCTCCGACGCGATCGGCGGCGTGGTGGGCTACCTCACGCTCGACCCCACCGACCTGCTGGCCAGCGGCGCCACGCTGGGCGGCAAGGTGGCCGCGGGCTACACGGGCGCCAACCAGGGCAAGACCGGCACCGTGCTCGGCGCTGGCCGCGGCGAAGGCGCCGAGTGGCTGCTCGGCTACACGCAGACCGAGGCGCACGAATTCAAGAACCAGGGCAACGTCGACACCGTGTCGGCCAGCCGCACGACCCCCAACCCGCAAGACGTGCGCGACCGCAGCGCGATCGCGAAGTTCGTGCTGCGCCCAGCCGCCGGCCACCGCGTGGTGCTCACCGCCGAAGCGCGCGACCAGGACGCCGACGTGCAGGTGCTGCGCCTCGCGTCTTCGCTGCCCAAGGTGACCGCCATGTCCGGTACCGACAGCGCACGCCGCGCCCGCGCCCGCATCGAGTGGGAACACAAGCCGGGCCCCGAAAGCTGGTACGACCGGCTCGACGCCCGCTTCTTCATGCAGGACGCGAAGACCTACAACTTCAACGAGCAAACGCGCACCAACACCTCGGCCGGCTGCTCGGCATCGTCCGGCACGGGCAGCAACTGCCTCATCGCGCAGGACTTCCTGTTCCGCCAACGCTCCACCGGCGGCAGCCTGCAGTTCGACAGCGCCTTGGGCGAAAAACAGCTGCTGACCTACGGCGTGGACGCGATACGCGTGCGCACCGAAGAGCAACGCGGCGCCACGGTGCGCAACCTCACGGCCGGCACCACCACCAATTCGCTGGCCGGCGACACCTTCCCGCTGCGCGACTTCGCGCCCGGCCACACCGACACCGTGGGCCTGTTCGTGCAGGACGAGATCACTGGCCTGGCCGGGGGTGCGCTCACGCTCACGCCGGGGCTGCGCTACGACTGGCGCGCGCTGCGGCCCGACACCGGCGACACGCTGTCGCAAACGGTGCTGGCCGCCATCGGCAAGCAGGCCGTGTCGCAGACCGACAGTGCGCTGTCGCCCAAGCTCGCTGCCTCGTGGCAGTTCACCCCGGCACTGGCCAGCTACGGCCAGCTCGTGCGCGGTTTCCGCGCGCCAAGCTACGAAGAGGTGAACGGGCATTTCCGCAACCCGGCGCAAAGCTACGGCACCAGCCCCAACCCGGCGCTCGAGCCTGAAACCAGCACCAGCCTCGAGGTCGGCCTGCGCTTCAACACCGAAACGCTGCGTGGCCAGGTCGCCGCGTTCGACAACCGCTACCGCAACTTCATCTCCACCGCGCGGCTGGACTGCCCGGCCGACCCGAACTGCATCACCGGGCTGGGCTCCACCTTCATGTCGGTGAACGTGTCGAAGGTGCGCATCCATGGCGCCGAAGCCCGCCTCGCATGGGACTTCATGCCGCGCTGGCGCCTCGACGGTGCCATTGCCACCGCGCGCGGCAGCGACGAAACAACCGGCCAGCCGCTGGACACCATCGAACCCACCCGCCTGTCGCTCGGCCTCGCGCACGACGCAGGCCCGTGGGGCGCCGAAACGCGCCTGCGCGCGGCGCAGCGCGTGAAGCACGTCAACGACAACAGCGGCACCACGCCTTCGCCCTGGTTCCGCCCGGCCGGCTACGGCGTGGTGGATCTGGGCGCCTGGTGGCGGCCGTGGAAGGGCTCGCGCGTCTCGCTTTCCGTGAACAACCTGTTCGACAAGAAGTACTGGCTGTGGAGCGACATCCGCCAGGCCGACGCGCGCAACCCGGCTGGCGTCGACTTCTATTCGCAACCCGGCCGCAACGTCGCCGCGCGCTTCGAGCAGTCCTTCTGAAAACACTGACGATGGAGTACCCCATGAACCCGTCCCCGTCACCCCTCATGGGTCGCTGGTTCGCGGCCCTGACCTTCACGCTGCTTGCCCCGGCCGCCAGCGTGGGAGCACAACAGCCGGCGCAACAGCCGGGCCGCGTCGCGTCGGACACCGCCTTCATCGCCGTGGCGGCCGATCGCGGCTTCCAGGGCAATGAAGAGATCCGCGACGCGCTCGACAGCTTTGCCGCCGGCCGCCCGGCCGAACTGGTCGTCGCCACCGACGATCGCACGAAGGCCACGCTCGACGCGGCCGTTTCGCGGCTGGCAAGCAGCGGCGCGAAGCGCCTGGTCGTGCTGCCGGTGTTCATGTCGGGTGCCGACGCGAAGTGGCAGCAGCTCAAGACGCTGCTGTCGAAGACCGCTCTGCCCGCCGACGTTGCCCGGCCCTTCGGCGAAAGCTACTTCGCGGTGGAGGCGCTGGCCGATCAGCTGCGCGGCATCCACCACCCGCAGCAGGCGCGTGTGGTCGTCGTCGGCTTCACGAGCGAAGCCAACGCGGCCGCCCGCCGCACCATCGCGCAGGACTGGCAGCGCATCGCGCAGAAGGCGTCTGAAGGCTTCGGCTTCGCGCGCGTGCAGACGGTGGTGTGGACCGACGCCCGCTCGGGCGAACGCGAAGCCCTGCGTGCCGCGTCGCGCAAGGCCCTGCAGGAAGCGGCCGCAGGCGGTGAAGGCCGCGTGGTGGTCGTGCCCTTCCACTTCGGGCGCCGGCTCGACGGCATGATGTCCTTCGATGCCGAACTCAAGGGCGAGCTGCCCAAGGGCGCCGAGCTGCTGAATGCACGCCGCGGCCCCGAGCAGTGGCTGGCCACGTGGATGGCGCGCGAGGCGAACCGGCACACCGCACTGGCGCAAAACGAGCTGGGCGTGATCCTGCTGGCGCACGGCTCCGACTACCACTGGAACGACACCATGCGCCAGGCGGTTGCGCCGCTCGAAGCGCGCTACCCCATGGAGTATGTGTTCTCCATGGCCGACCAGCCGCTCATCGAGCGTGCCGTGCGCCGCCTCGAAAAGCGCGGCGTGCGGGCCGCGGTGATCGTGCGCGTGTTCGGGCTCGAGTCTTCGTTCAAGAGTGACGTGGAGCGCATGATCGGTGCCGACGTCGAGTCCGCGGCCGCGCCCACGGCCGGCTACTCGCACGGCGGTCATGGCGCCCATGGGGGCCATGGCACAGCCCAGGGAGGCCACGGAGGCGGGCACGGTGACGACGACGACGACCACGGCCATGGCGACCACGCCGCGGCATTCCCGCCGGCGCGCATCAACACGCCGCTGGCATTGACCACCGTGGGCGGCGTTGAAGCCAACCCGCTGTTCGCTGCCACGCTGCTCGAACGCGCACGCGCCCTGTCGCGCGAGCCCCGCAAGGAAACGGTGATCCTCGTGGCGCACGGCACCGGCAGCGACCAGCGCAACCAGCAGTGGGTCGGCATCCTCGAGCAGCTGGCCGCGCAGATGAAGGCAGCCCCCGGCGCCCCGGCCTTCCGTGCCATTCGCTACGCCACCTGGCGCGAAGACTGGCCCGACAAGCGCGCCTCGTGGATCCAGCGCGTGCGCGACATGGTGCAGGAAGCCCAGAAGGACGGCGGCCGCGCCATCGTCATCCCGGCCCGCACCAACGGCACCGGCCCTGAGCGCCGCTTCCTCGAAGGCCTGACGTTCGACCTCGGTGAGGGCTTTGCGCCGCACCCCCTGTTTCAGCGGTGGTTCGAGCAGCAGGTTCAGGCAGGTACGGCTGCCTTGAGCACTACGTCACACTGAGCCGCCTTCAGCCAGAGAAAAGCGCGTTGACCGAAAGTCACCTCACCCCCTGATGGGAGGAGGCAGCCGCCTCAGCCGTGCACTAAGTTTGTCTTGCGGTTTCTCGCAGGGCCACGCCAACCAGGCGCCCTGCGATGAAGCAGCAGGCTTTCAGCGGAGGCGCACCATGGCTTTTCTTCGACAGTGTCTGCAGGAACTGCGAACAAGGCACCACCACCCCGGTGTGGTGGACGGCGCCCTGTTGCAGGAGCACCCGGCTCAGCATCACGGCCGGGTGGCCCGATGGCCCGCTGAGGCCTCCGCCAACGACGCCTGGGCCCGGCCGCCTCTCGACAGCCAGGCCTCTTCGCATCTTCAGCACCTTCAGGAATCGAACGCGATGCGCGCGCCCGAACCCGGCGGTGTGCAGGTGTAGGTGATCTCCTGGCCGGGCGTGGACGCCAGCGCCCGCACGGCCGCTTCACTGCGCTGGCTGCCATCAGCCGCCACGAACACACGGCGCACCGGGTCGTACACCAGGCCGCGCGACACGCCACCCTCCACCACCCGGGCCACCAGGCTGCATTCGGTCACCGCGCCGCCCAGCTCCCTGGACGTGAAAGGCGTCTGGGCCCGCTGCACCAGCAGGTTGATGCGCGCCGACACCGCCGCCGCATTGGTGCTCGTCAACGTGACCTGCTGCCCCACGACGGGCGCGAGGTCGCTGTCGAAAGCCATCATGAAATCGACCACGTCGCGCCGCGTGCCGTCAGGGTTGATGATCGGGAAGCCCACCGTGAGCTGCGGGTTGAACACCTTGGCCGTGAAGAAGCGGAACAGCGTGTCCACCGCGCCGTCGTGCACGAAGCCGAAGCCGCGCACCTGGTCGCCCACGAAACCGGTGTCTGGCGCGCCGAAGAAGTTCACCTTGGGCGAGCCGAACATGCCGACCTTCTGGTACATGTTGCGCAGCTGCGGGATCTTCACGATCTGCGTGATGCCCTCGAAGCTCGCGCGCCCGCCGGTGCCGAAGAAGCCGCTGGCCGGGTCGAGCCGGTGGCAGCCTTCGCAGTTGAACGCCGTCTGCCCCGAGACGAAGCTGCCCAGGGGCCCCAGGTCGATGCCGTCTGACGGCCGCGACCCCACGTAGAAACTGCGGCCGCGCTGCTGTGCTGCATTGAGCGAGTTGTCGAGGCTGCGGATGGGGTTGGGCGGCATCATCACCGGGATCTGGAAGTCCGCGAACTTCTGCATCTCGGCTTCGCTCAACGGCGCCGTGCCGCCCAGCAGCCCTTCGAAGGCCACCGCGAAGTTCTTGAACGACAGCACGCTGTCGGTGCCGCTGCTGCCGAACAGGCCCGTGGCCCGGTCACCGCGCCAGTGCATCGCGCCGGAGTTGCGCATGCCGCGCAGCGTCTGCGTCGTCATGGGTCCCTTCATCGGGTGGAACTCGTTGGCGTTGTCGCTGCCGTTCACCGGCGAATTCACACCGAAGAGGATCTTGCCCAGCGCAATTTCGGTGGGCGATGCGAGGTTCTTCGTGATGGGGTTGTTGGTGACGCGGTCGTCGGGGTTGCCCAGGTCCCAGGCCAGGTCGTCCATGTCGCCGAAGATGTGGCAGCTCGCGCACGAGGCCTCGCCGTTGGCCGAGAAACGCCGCGCGTCGTAGAGGAAAGGCCGCCCTTGCGCCACCGAGGCAGGCTCGGGGTTCTTCATCGCCACCGAAGACACCGTGCCGCGCGAGGCGAGGTCCACCACCTTCACCGCGTTGTCGAAACGCGTGCTCACGTAAAGCCGGCCGCGTGCTTCGTCGAGCACCAGGCCGCTCGGGCCGCCGCCCACCTCGATGTAGCGCGTGCTCGCCGTGCGGGGGGCGAAGCTGTCGTTCTCGAGCTCGGCGGTGTCGAACACGCCGATGCGGCTGGAGCCGAAGGCCGCCACGTAGAGCGTGCGGCCGTCGCTGGTAACGACCATCTCCAGCGGTGTGGCCAGCGAGTGCTGCTTCATCGTCCAGTCGAAAGCCGGGTTGGTGGGCAGCTTCGAATAGTCGATGTGCTTGTTGAGGTGCCTCGGCGCCACCGTGTTGCCAGAAATCACCGTGATGCGCGTTTGCGCCAGCTTGCCCTGCACCGTGTGGCCGGCATAGGTGCCCGGGCCTTCGAAGCGCACTTCGTTGAGGGCCTCGGTGTTGGACACGTACACCTTGCCGTTGACCGGGTTGGCGACCATGTTGAACAGCACCGTGCCCACGCCGGAATGCGCGGCCTTGGTGGCCAGCGAATTGGCGTCCACCGCGAACACGTCCAGGTCCGGCAGGCGGAACTGCACCGCGTTGCTCCAGTTGCGCTTGAGCTCGTCTTCCCACTTGCCGCTGGCCTTGTTGAACTTCACGATCAAGGCCACTTCAGGCGCCTGCTTGCCTTCGGAGTTGGTCTTCGGGCCGGGGTTGCCGCCGGGCATGATCTTGCCGTTCTGGCCGATGCACGGCAGGTTCGGCTTGAAGCCGGTGCACACCAGTGGCTGCAGGACAGAGGTCGTCTGGTTGCCCGACTTGAACGCCGCCACGTAGACGGTGCTGCGGTCGGGGCTCACGGCCAGCGCGCGCGGCGTGTCGGCAAAGAAGCTCAGGATGCGCTGCGGCACGCCGCCCACCGCGGCCCCCAGGCTCGCGGGGTTGAACACCCACACGTCGGCCCGGCCGATGCTGGGCGTGGTGAGCAGCGGGTCGCCCGCACCGGGCACGCCGGCGATGGACGGGTCGGTGCGGTGCTGCCCGCGGTGCGCCGTGGTGATGAAGGCGCGCTCGGGGTTGCCGGCAAACACGACGTCGCGCGGCTCGTCGCCCACCAGCAGCGTACGCACCACGCGCGGCGTGCCGCCCAGGTCCACGATGCTCACGCTGTCGGACAGGTGGTTCACCACCCACACCTCGGTGTTGCTGCGCACGGCCACCGCCACCGGCTCCAGCCCCACCGGCACGCGCGCGGCCAGCTGCAGCCCTGCATCGCTCACGTTGAACACCTCCAGCGTGTTGTTGGGTGTGTTGACCACGAAGAGCTTGCTGCGGTCGGGCGACAGCGCCATGGGCCGCACCGGCCCGCTTTCGAACTGCACGAACGAAGGCGACTGGGCCTGCGCCGGCCCGGCCACCAGCGCCAACAAGGCCATCAGCAGGCCCGACAGCAACAGCAACGGCCAATTCACCGAGGCGCGGCCTCGGCACTGCAACGACAACGGATGCAGATGCATGGTGTCTCCTTCATCTGGTGGGGTGGCTGTGCCGGTCGAATGCAGTGCCGGCTGCTCGGCGGGCATCGTAGGAAGCCCCTGTGCACGGCGCCCCCTCCGAAGGGAGGGGCCCCGCGCGGGGCTGCGGGGCGTACGGGTGCACCGCCGTGACAGCGCCAGCGCGCGCGTTTCGCTACACTCGCGCGCCTTTCCAAAGGGAGGCAAAGGGAGGCTGCCGCCCGCAGAGCCCTGCTCCTGAAACGGACGGTTGCAGCTTCCCCCCGCCCGCGATGCCGAGATGAAGATCGAGCCGCCGCTGCTGGCCCTTTCGAGCGTGACGCGCCCGGCCCTGATGGCGCGGCTGGACGCTGCATCGAAGCTGCGGCTGGTGGTGCTGGCCGCCCCGGCCGGCTCGGGCAAGACGACGCTGCTCACCCAGTGGTTCCGCCACATCCGCCAGCGGCGCCTGGCGATGTGGTTTTCGCTCGAAGCTCCGCCCGCGGGGCCTCATGCCCTGGCCACCCAGTTGCTGAGCGGCCTGGCCGAAGCAGAAAACCTTCACGAGGCCCCTGCCCCCGCCCCTCACGGTGACCCGGCACAGGCCCTTTCCACCCTGCTGGCACACCGCAGCGGCGACCTGCTCATCGTGGTGGACGACCTCCACCGCGCGCAGGACCCGCAGTGCCTGCGCCTCATGGATGCACTGCTGGCCGCCTCCGCGCCCGGCGTGCACTGGGTGCTGGCCGGTCGCTGCCTGCCCGGGCTCAACCTTTCGGCCTGGCGGCTGCGCGACCAGCTCGAAGTGCTGGACGGCGGCGACCTCGCCTTCGATGCCGCCCAGCTGGCGCAGCTCGGCCGCAAGCTCATGGACGAACCGCCCACCCGCGCACAGGCCGAACGCCTGCTCGGCGCCACGCAGGGCTGGGCCGCCGGCGTGAAGCTCGGCCTGCTGGCCATGGCACGCCGGCCCGATGCCGACGAGGCACTGGCCCACTTCGACGGCGGGCACGTGGAGGTGGCGGCCTACCTGGACGGCGAAGTGCTGCGCGAGCAGCCGCAACGGCTGCAGGACTTTCTCGTGGTCACCAGCGTGGTCGACGTCATGACCGGCGAGCTGTGCGACGCGCTGCTCGGGCGCAGCGGCTCACAGGCCGTGCTGGAACAGCTCGAACGCGGGCAGCTCTTCGTCACCGCGCAAGACAACCACGGCCTCGCCTTTCACTACCACCCGCTGCTCCATGGCTTCTTGCGCAGCCGCCTCGCGGCCGACCCGGCGCGCAAGCGCACGCTGCACGAGCGCGCGAGCCGCTGGTACGCCGCGCAGCAGCGCTTCGACGAAGCACTGGCGCATGCGTTTGCGAGCGGCCGGCTCGGCTGGTGCGCCGAACTCATGGAACGTGCAGCACAACGCTGGCAGGAGACCGGCGACATTGCCGAGGTGGTGCAGTGGTGCGAAAAGCTGCCGCGAGAACAGTTCTCCGCCCGCCCGGCACTGGGCGTGACCTACGCCACCTGCCTCACGCTCAGCCGCCGCTTCGACCAGGCCCGCGCCATGCTGCGGCTCCTGGCCGAAACGCATGCGCGCACGGACGCGCCCTCGGCGTTTCACCTGCACACGCTGCAGCAGATCCTGCAGGTGCTCAGCGGCGAACACGAAGCGCTGCTCGATGAAACGCCTACGACGGCCGACGAAGGCGACGGCGACGCCGGCCTGCGTGGCCTGCAGCTGGTGAGCCGCGCCTATGCGATGTTCTGCCGCCACCGCTTCGACGCCGCCTGGCGGCACGCCATGCGCGCGAAAGAGATCCTGCAGCCCATGAGCCCCTACGGCGTGGGCTACGCCAGCAGCGTGCTGGCGCTGGTGGAGCGTGCCAAGGGCGACTTTGGCTCGGCCGCGCGGCGCGTGGAACAGCTGTGGGCCGGCGCACGCAACGGGCGGCGCAATGCGGCCTGGGCCAATGCCGCCACCTCGCTGGCCCTGCTGCGCTACGAGACCAACCGCCTGGCCGAAGCACAGGCCCTGTGCGAAGAAGTGCTACCCCTGCTCGAAGCCGGCGGCACCTACGAAACCCTGGTGACCGCCACGCGCACGCTGGCACGCGTGCGTGCCGCGCACCGAGACCACGAAGGCGCGATGCGCCTACTCGACTACATGCACGGCGTGATCGAAGGCAGCCGTGAGCGACGCTTCGCCGCGCAGGTGTGTGCCGACAAGGTACGCCTGTGGCTCGCGATGGGCGAACCCGCGCGGGCCCGCCAGTGCGCTGCCGAGTTCGGCGTGCACGACGCATCGGAATGGTCGGAGCCGCGCCCCTACGACGAAGCCTGGGAACGCCGCGGCCTCGCGCTCGCCGCCATCCTGTCGCACGAGTGGCGGCACAACGAAGCACGCGCCGTGCTGCAGCAGCTGCGAGAAAGCGCGGAAGCCGCAGGCCATGTGCTGCGCCTGCATGCGGTGGAGGCGGCGCTGGCCAGTTGCCTGTGGGACGCCGGCGCAAGAGACGAGGCGCTTCGCTGCCTGCACCAGGCCCTGGTGCGTGCGCGAGGCCACGCGCCTTCACGCAGCTGGTTCGACGACAACCCGCGGTTTCATCAGGTGCTGGTGGCGGCGCTCGACGTGCCGCAGATGCGGCGGCTCATGCCCGAGCGCGTGCTGCGCGTGTTCGGCGCGGCGCTGGGCCGAGGCGATGCAGCAGAAGGCCGCGCCGGCCATGCCACCCACGCCGCGGATGCATTGACGAGCCGCGAGCTGGAAGTGCTGGCGCTGCTGGCCCAGGGCCTCACCAACCAGCAGATCAGCACGCGCGCGCAGATCTCGTTGACCACCGTGAAATGGCATGTGAAGAACATCTTCGGCAAGCTCGGGGCGAGTACGCGCGTGGGCGCGGTGGTGAGGGCGCGGGAGCTGCGGTTGATTGATTGGGACGAGCGCAAGGCACCGGCCACAGCGGCCCCTGTGCGGCCAAGATCGGCCTGAAGTGGAACGCCCTCGGCTGCCATCCGCAGCTGGGCCAGGGACGAGGCGCTTACGATCAACAGGCGGCGGCCTCGTGCCTTCACACAGAGGAACGTCAGTTGCCAAGGTTTCGATCGGGCTCGGTGGCACAAACGCTTCACCAATAGGAGAGCAAAAGTGATCAGCAAGAACACCATCTGTCTCTGGTACGACGGCACCGCCCTGGAAGCCGCCCAGTTCTACGCCAAGACGTTTCCGGATAGCGCCGTGGGCGCCGTCCTTCGCGCCCCTGGCGACTACCCCTCCGGCAAGCAGGGCGACGTCCTGACGGTTCAGTTCACCGTACTCGGCATTCCCTGCCTCGGCCTGAACGGTGGCCCGGCGTTCAAACACACCGAGGCGTTCTCGTTCCAGGTGGCCACCGACGACCAGGCGGAAACCGATCGCTTGTGGAACGCGATCGTCAGCAATGGCGGCCAGGAGAGCGCATGCGGGTGGTGCAAGGACAAATGGGGCTTGTCGTGGCAGATCACGCCGCGGCCCCTCACCGAGGCGATTACTGACCCGGACCCTGCGGCGGCCAAGCGGGCGTTCGAAGCCATGATGAACATGACGAAGATCGACATCGCTGCGATCGAAGCGGCACGGCGGGGTTGATCATGCGCTGACAAAAGGCCTTCACCGCAGAGGCGCAGAGATTCGCGGAGAAATACGAGTCTTCTCTGCGGTTCTCTGCGTCCTCCACGCCTCCGCGGTGAATGAATTGGGCTTCAGAGCAGTGCGAAGGTAGAGTCGCCCGTCACACGCAATCAAGGGAGCCCTTTCTCGATGTCACTGCGCACCGATCCAGACTTCTTCACCCTGCTTGCCGGCAGCTATGCCCGGCTTCTCGGCAAGCCCCTCGCCCCCGGCGGGCTGAGCCCCGCAGAAGGCGCCACGTGGCTTTATGAGGAGGCGCCCTTCGGCCTCCTTGCCCACGACACGGCACCTGATCCGCTCTTCGTCTACGGCAACAAGCGCGCGCAAGCCATCTTCGAATACGAGTGGCCCGAATTGATCGGGCTGCCTTCGCGACTCTCAGCAGAAACGATCGAGCACAGCGAGCGACAGGCCGCGCTCGATCGCGTAACGCGCGATGGATTCGTCACCGACTACCGAAGCGTGCGCGTCGCCAAGTCGGGCAAGCGTTTCTGGATCGAAGAAACCACCGTGTGGCAGTTGGTGGATCCCTCGGGCAACCACCGGGGCCAGGCGGCCATGATTCCGGCGGTGAAGCCCATCGTCGACGGCATATGAGCAGTGACTCCACCCCTGGCAAGACCGCACCCGGTCTTGAATCGACGCTCGATGCGCTGAGAGCTGCCCGGCCCACGCTCTGGACCGGCCGCCGCACCGGGCACGAAGCGCCACGCACTGAAA
The DNA here is from genome assembly GCA_946480925.1 of uncultured Rivibacter sp. The sequence continues at coordinate 33,337 of CAMLLU010000021.1, read as the reverse complement.
TCAGCGAGGCCGACGTCACGTCGGCCCGCGAGCGGTTCCTTCGGTTTGCGCCTCTGCTGGCCCGGCTGTTCCCCGAAGTGGCCGCCGCTGAAGGCCGCATCGAGTCCGACCTGTTCGAAGTGCCTGGCCTTCAACAGCGCCTCGGCGTTCCTGGCGAGTTCGGCACGTTGCTGGTCAAGGCCGACCATGCGCTGCCGCTCGCGGGTTCGATCAAGGCTCGCGGCGGCTTTCACGAGGTGCTCGAGTGCGCTGAATCGGTGGCGCACCGGCATGGCTTGCTGGCTGATGGGGACTATGCCCAGCTGGCATCTCCCGAGGCGCGCGCCGTTTTCGGCACTCACGAAATCTCGGTGGGTTCCACAGGCAACCTCGGGCTGGCCATCGGCGTGATGGCATCGGCGCTGGGCTTTCGTGCCGTGGTGCACATGTCTTCCGACGCGAAGCAATGGAAGAAGGAGCGCTTGCGCGACCGGGGCGTGAAGGTCGTCGAACACGAGGGCGACTATGCGCGGGCCGTGGCGGCCGGCCGCCAAGAGGCCGCGGCGAACCCACGCGCGCACTTCGTCGACGACGAGCAGTCTCTGTCGCTGCTGCTCGGCTACGCGGCGGCTGCACGTCATGTCGCTTCGCAACTCGAAGAGCTGGGGCGCACGGTCGATGCCGAACACCCCTTGTTCGTGTACCTGCCGTGTGGTGTGGGCGGCGCGCCGGGTGGCATTGCCGTGGGGCTGCACCAGATGTTCGGGCCTCATGCGCACTGCTTCTTTGCCGAACCCGTGCAGGCGCCCTGCTTCCTGCTGCAGATGCTGGTCGAGTCTGGAGAACTCACCGGCCTGGGCGCACACCCGTCGATCTACGACATCGGCCTGAGCAACCAGACCGAAGCCGACGGCCTGGCTGTGCCGCGCGCATCGGAGCTCGCGGCCCGTACGGTCAAGGGATTCATCAGCGGTGTCTACACCGTCGAAGACAGCGCGCTGTTCGGCCACCTGCACGATGCGTTCACGTCTGAAGGCATTCGCATCGAACCTTCCGCAGCCGCCGGCTTCAGCGGGCCGCGGCTGCTGCTGCAAACCCCTGGGGGGCAGGAGTACCTGCAACGCCAGGAGCTCCTGCCTCACATGAGCCGCGCCACCCACATCGCCTGGACCACTGGCGGGCTGTTCGTGCCCGAGGAAGAGCATGCGCGCTTTCTCGCCCGAGGCGCGCAGGAGGCAGGCTGACGGCGAGCGAGCCCCGCAACCCGCCGCGCACCGCGGCTCGCTATGCTGGCGCCCTTGCCACCGGAGGACGCGCCATGCCGATGCACCACCTCTTTGCGAAGCTGCTGGCCGGCGCCGCGGCCCTCTGTGCGGCGTTGCCGGCGTTCGCCGAAGACGCCGCTCGCGAATGGCTGCGCACCCAGGCCCGGCCACTGCCGGCGGCGCATGCAGCCGCGATCGACGATGCCGCGCTCGATGCCTTCGGCGCGGCGGTGGCCGATGCCCGCGTGGTGGCGTTGGCCGAGCAGACCCATGGCGGCCGCCAGGAATTCGAGTTGAAGCTGCGGCTGCTGCGCTACCTGCATGAGCGCAAGGGCTTCGACGTGCTGCTGATCGAAAGCGGCTTGTTCGACGTGGCGCAGGTCACGCGTGCAGTGGCGCGCGGCCGCGGCAGCCTAGACGCCTTGGCGCCCGGCAAGCTGTTCTACATGTATTCGAAGACCGACGCAGGGCGCGAGTTCCTGCGCTACCTGGACGAGCGCCGCAAGGCGCCACGCCCGCTGGCGCTGGCCGGCTTCGACAGCCAGCTCACCGGCGAAGCCAGCCAGCAGGCGCTGCTGCCGGGCCTGCGCCGCCAGCTCGCCATGCGCGACGCCCGGGCTTCCCACGCGATCGACTGGCCGCTGCTGGAGCGACTGGGTGCACGGCTGTTCAAGCTCGACCGCAACGCGCCGACGCCCGAAGAGCGCAGCCGCTTCGATGCGGCGCTCGCCGCCTTGCACGGCGCGCTGTGCGGCCAAGGCAGCGCCGTGCCGCGCGGCGACGACGCGATGCTCTGGTGCCGCAGCGTGGCAGGCCTGCAGGCGCAAGCGCGCACCCTGTGGGACGGCGACTACCAGCGCGACCATGCCATGGCCGACAACCTGCTGTGGCTGACGGAGCGCGTGTATGCCGGCCGCAAGATCGTGGTGTGGGGCCACATCGCCCACCTGGGCCGCGGGCTGCAGCGCGACCCGCAGCATCGCCTTGCCGGTGCCATCGTCGGCGAGCGGCTGGGCCGCGCGTATTACGTGCTCAACCCCACGGCTTTCGAAGGCCGCTGGCTCGACGACGCAAGCGGCCAGCTGCGCGACGTGCCGCCGGCCACGCCAGACAGCCTGGAGGCCGTGCTGGCGGCCGCCGACCCGGCGAGGTTCATCTTCGTGGACGGCCCGCGGCAGCCGGTGCCGCAACTGGACACAATGCCCGCGCGCGCCATGGACTTCGGCCCGCCGCCGCTGCCCTGCATGGCCGCCAACGGCCTGGGCCGCCATTGGGACGGCGTCTTCTACATTCGCACGATGGCGCCGGTGGTGATGGTGCGCTGAGGCGTCCCCGCACCTCCCTTCATCAGGTACCAGGCACCAGGCATCAACATCGCAACATCGAGATTTCGAGACATGCACGAAGACCAAGACACACATGACGACTTCGACGATGAGGAGCCCACCGCCGAGGAGCTCGCTCAGATCCGAAATGCCACACCACAGGAGGCAGCGGCCGTCGATGAACTCGTTCTCGCCCAGTGTTCCGACCAGTGGTGCAAAGTGGCCATGGTCATCGGGTCATCGCTGGATGAGTTCGAAGCCCGGTTCCCGAACCTCCCATATGTCTACATGCAGCTACGCATCGCCGAGCTGGTCGAGCAAGGAAGGCTCGAAGCACGGGGCGATGTCAGGGTCATGCGTCATTCGGAGATCCGCCTTGCGAGTGAACGAGGCGGATGACAGCTGGAGCCCTCGGAGATGGTGCTGAAGAAAAAAGGCAGGTATTGCTATGGCACGGAGCCCGAGGACACGACGACGGAAGTTCAGCGATACAGCGAGCTGAACGGCTACAAGGCACTGAAGTTCTCGCAGTCCGTCTGTGCTTGCGGCAGTCGCTCGTTCGTTCTGGAAACTGACGAAGAAGAAGGTGCGGCAAGGCGGACGTCCACCGCCTGCCGTGCCAGCCACTTGATGGGCGACAGCGCCGACCACGTGCAGGACGCGAACCTCGAACACCACGAATGCGTCTGCGGCGCCGAGGAGTTCAACCTGCTCTCCGGCGTCTCGCTGTACGAAGGCAGCAACGACGTCCGTTGGTACTACATCGGTTGCCGGTGCGCGAAGTGCCACCTGGTCGGTGTCTTCACCGACTGGAAATTCGAAGGTGGAGACGCCAACGACTTTCTCGCGAACACCTGAGCGGCTGCATCGATCGGCATCGATAGGTTGAGCCTCAAGAGGCTGCCTGCGCCTCGGCCCTCACCCACCCCGCCGCCTTCTCCGCCAGCATCAACGTCGGGCTGTTGGTGTTGCCGCTGGTGATGGTGGGCATGGCCCCCGCATCCACCACGCGCAGCGCCTGCACGCCGCGCACGCGCAGCCGCGAATCGAGCACGGCCACCGGGTCGTCGCTCGCACCCATCCTGGTGGTGCCCACGGGGTGGAAGATGGTGGTGGCAATGTCACCTGCCAGCCGCGCGAGGTCTTCGTCGCTTTCGTATTGCGTGCCGGGTTTCCACTCTTCAGGCCGGTACTTCGCGAGCGCCGGCTGGGCCGCGATGCGGCGCGTCACGCGCAGCGAGTCGGCAGCGACCTTGCGGTCTTCTTCGGTGCTCAGGTAGTTGGGCGCGATGGCCGGTGCGTCTTCGAAGCGCGGGCTGCGAATGTGCACGGTGCCGCGGCTCGTGGGGTTGAGGTTGCACACGCTGGCGGTGAAGGCCGGGAAGCGGTGCAGCGGTTCGCCGAAGGCATCGAGCGAGAGCGGCTGCACGTGGTACTGGATGTTGGGCCACGCGTATTGCGCCGAGCTACGGGTGAACGCCCCCAGCTGCGAAGGCGCCATGCTCATGGGCCCGCTGCGGCTCCACAGGTATTCGAGCGCGATGCGTGCCTTGCCGAGCATCGATGAAGCCAACACGTTCAGCGTGGGCGCGCCCTGCACCTTGTAGACGGCGCGGATCTGCAGGTGGTCTTGCAGGTTTTCGCCCACGCCCGGCAGGTCGGCCACCACCTCGATGCCATGGCGGCGCAGCAGCGCGGCCGGGCCGATGCCCGAGAGCTGCAGGATCTGCGGCGAGCCGATGCTGCCGGCGCACAGCACGACCTCGCGCTTCGCGAATGCGTCCACCATCTGCTGGCCGTCCCACACGCGCACGCCGGTGCAGCGCGGGCGGCCATCGCCGCTGCCGGCGGTGTCGAACAGCAGCTTCGTGACACGCGCATGCACCCACAGGGTGAAGTTGGGCCGCGTGGTGCACGCGGGCCGCAGGAAGGCTTTGGCCGAGTTCCAGCGCCAGCCGCTGCGCTGGTTCACCTGGAAGTAGCCCACGCCTTCGTTGTCGCCGCGGTTGAAGTCGGCGCTGGCCGGCACGCCGGCCTGCTGCGCGGCCTGGGCGAAAGCATCCAAGATGTCCCAGCGCAGGCGCTGCTTCTCGACGCGCCATTCGCCACCGGCGCCATGCAGTTCGTCGGCACCGAGGTAGTGGTCTTCGTGTTGCTTGAAGGCCGGCAGCACGTTGTGCCAACGCCAGGTGTCGTCGCCCGTGAGCTGTGCCCACTGCTCGTAGTCGCGCGACTGGCCGCGCATGTAGATCATGCCGTTGATGCTGGAGCAGCCGCCCAGCGTCTTGCCGCGCGGGTAGCGCAGCGAGCGGCCGTTCAGGCCGGCGTCCGGTTCGGTGTTGTAGAGCCAATCCGTGCGCGGGTTGCCGATGCAGTAGAGATAGCCCACCGGCACGTGGATCCACGGATGGCTGTCGCGCCCGCCGGCTTCGACGAGCAGGACGCGCCGGTTCGCGTCTTGCGCGAGACGGTTGCACATCAATGCGCCAGCGGTGCCGCCGCCGATGACGATGTAGTCGTAGGTGTTGTCGTGTTGGTTCAAGTCGGTTCTCTCTACTGCCCTATCGCATCAGACCGCTGCGGCCCTTCGATACCTCGGAGCGAAGGGATCGGGTTGGTACGACGGTGTAGCCGGCCCCTAGGCCGGCTTGTCGGTCACTTCGTAAAACCGGGGCCCCGTCTGTGCCGCCTGCGCAGCGTCGCGGCCCGAGGGGTTGCCCGCGCAGTGGGCCGAGCAAAGCTGTCTGAGCTCCGAAGCCACAGGCTGAGGGCGAGTTCCTTGCTCGCCCTCGGGTCGCAAGCTGCGCAGGGCAGTCGGCCCGTTCAGGGCCGACCGAGCACAGTCGGGGTCGCCTTTCTTTGCCTACTTTCTTTGGCGACGCAAAGAAAGTAGGTCGCCTGCCGGGGCGAACTCCCGGCGGGCTGCCTCCTCGACAAACCACCCCCACTCAAAGGCAACCCAAGCCCCCACTCAATTCCCCGCCGTATTCAAAGTCCAGTTCTGGTTATTCCCCGAATTGCAAGACCAGGTCACAAGCTCCGTCCCCTGCGCATTCGAGAAGTTGGGCACATCCAGACAAGCCCCCGAAGCCCGATTGCGCAACGTGGCCCCCGCCACCGACCAGTGCGTGGTGTTCCCTGCCCCGCAATCCACCTGCACCACCGGCCCGCCGGTGGCCGTGGTATTGCTCTGCGCCAGGCACTGCCCGCTGTGCTTCACCACGAACTGCAGGTACCCATCGACGTTGTTCACAGCGAACTGCTCGTTGCCCGCCGTGCCGCACGGCCACTGAATGGCCTTGGCACCGCTGGCCGTCGAGCCTCCACCGATGTTCACGCACAGGCTGTTGTGGTTGGAGCGGATGCGCAGCAGCGCGCTGGTGGCATCGAGCGAGCGCAGGTAGTCCACCAGCGCCACCTTGTCAGCCTCGGACAGCGTGCTGCCCCCATGCCCCGCGGTGAACGTGGCCGCAAGCGTGGCCGCCTGTCCGTTGTGGAAGAACGCGCCGGTGGCCCAGCTGCCATACAGCGTGGGCGTGTCGAACCCCACCCCAGCCAAGGGCTGCCCATTGCCCTGCCCCGAAGACGCCTGGATGGTGCCCACGTCACGCCGCTGCCCGTCGCGCAGCGTGATGCCGCTGTGGCACGTGGCGCATTGCGCATCGGCAAACACCTGCTTGCCTCGCACCGCACTGGCCGTGAGCGTGCCATCGGCGTTGCGCGCCGGGCTGCGGGCATGGCGCGACAGCGAGCTCAAGTACATGGCCAGATCGTCCAGCGATGCACTCTTGCCGGCCTTGGGTGCCCCCAACGGATCGGCGGTCGCGGCGAAGTCGGCATTGGTCATGAAGCCGGTGCCGCCGAAGGCGTTGCGGATGTCGTTCTCGAAGTCCTGGATCTCGTCGAAGTTGGCGCTCCAGTGCACTCGGCCGTGGCCCAGGCCCTGGCGGCCCTGCAGGCTGATGGTGCGGCGCAGGCCCTCGCCGCGCTGGGTGAAGTCCCACACCATGCCGTCTTCGCCGCCGTCGGCATGGCAGCTCGCGCACGACATGTAGTTGTCGCGGCTCATGCGCCGGTCGGCCGCGTTGTAGAAGAGCTGCTTGCCGCGCAGGGCCGTGGCCGTGAGCGGCTCCTGCGCCACGGTGGTCACCGTCTGCAGCAGCGTGGCCGCCGCGCTCTGGCTGGCCAGTACCGGCGCCACGTCGTGCACCGAGACTGCACGGCTCAGGAAGTTGTTGACGAACAGGCGCTTGCGGGCCGCGTCGAGATACAGGCCGTGCGGGGCTCGGCCCACGTCGGTGATCTCGCCGCGCACCGCGCGGCTGTAGGCATCGACGATGGCGACGCGGTTGCCTTCCATCTGCGCGACGAAGATGTAGTCGCCGTTGGGGGCGAACACCGCGGCGCGCGCCGGGGCACGGTCGTCGAAGTCGAGCTGCTCGGCAAACACTTCGGCGGCCGTCGCCAGGTCCACCTGCGAAAGGATGGACCTCACGGTGCGGTCGTGCTCGAGGTCCTGCGCGTCGCGGAAGCGGCCGCGCACGATGTTGTCCTTTTTCGAGGGCAATGCAGCACGCTTGCCGTCCGGCGAGATGACCACCTGGTGCAGGTAGTTAGGCACGCCGCGCGAGCGGCTTTCGTCGTCCACCGTGGTGGTGTCCACCCGCAGCGCGATGGTGGCCGCGCTCGTGAAGCCCTGCAGGTTCACCTTGTGCAGCTGGCCGCCGCTCATGGCGGACTTGAATCGCGTGACGTAGGCCGCCTGCGAGTCGTGGCTCACCGCGATGCCGCGCAGAGCGCCCGTGAGCGCCAGCGTGCCGGTGATGGCACCGTTGGCCGGGTCGAAGCTCTGCAGCACCGACTTGTGCTCCAGCGTGAGCAGGCCCTTGGTTCGGTCGGGCGTGAACACCACGCCGTAGGGCCCGCTGCCGTAGGCCAGCGACACGGTGGCCGACACGCTGCCATCGGCCGCGTTCAGCGCCACGAGCTTGTCTTCGTCTTGCACCGTCACCCAGATGCGGCCATCAGGCCCCACGGCCAGCGTACGCGGCTCGCGGCCCACGCGCACTTCCCAGCGCTTGGCCAGCGTCGTCGCATCGAGCGAGGTCACCGTGCCGGCGTCGGGGTCGAGGCTGTAGACGTTGCTGGCATCGCCCGTGATGTTGCCGGTGTGCGTGGGCGCGGTGGCGGTCACCGGGTTGATCACGGTGACGTTGAAGCTGTAGTAGCTCTCCAGCCCGTCGGCATTGCGCACGGTGAGCGTCACGCTGTAGTGGCCGGGGCGCGTGTAGTTGTAGCTGGTGCGCGGCTGGCTCGCGAATGAAGTGCGCGAGCCGTCGCCGAAGTTCCAGCTGTACTGCGCCGTGCCGCCCAGCACCGTGGGGTTGAACACGAGCTGGCCGTTCACCAGCGTGGGCCCGCTGCCGATGCCGGGGTCGCCCACGATGGGCAGCGCACGCAGCGCGGCCACGTCGCTGTCGGCGAGCACGCGGTTGTAGACGCGCACGTCGGCCAGCGTGCCCTTGAAGAAGTCCGCATTGCCCTGGATCTGCCCGAGCATCTGGAACTTGTTCCGCAGGCCCAGTGCGCCAGTGCGGCCGGTGGTGCCGGTCTTCACGCCGTCGATGTACATGGCCTGCGCGCCCGAGGCCGCGTCGCGGGTCAGCACCACGTGGTGCCAGTTGCCATCGTTCACCGGGTTGGGCGACTTGGTGCCGGGGTTGCCGGTGTTGGCATCGCCCACCGACAGGTTGAGGCGGCCGGTGTTGTCGATCCAGCCCCAGAACACGTCGTCGGCACCGCTCGCCTGGTCACGCCCGAAGACACCGGGCGCCGTCCACGGCTGGGCGGTACCCACCTGCGTGGTCTTCATGTAGAAGCTCAGTGACGCAGTGCCCGCGAGCACCGAAGCCACGGTGTCGTCCTTCAGCGCAACGCCGCCGGTGCGTTGCGCGAAGTTGAGGCCGATGCTGTCGAACGCGTCGTTCGCGGTCGGCGTGCCGTCGTTGCCACTCACCGGGTCGGCCAGCGTCTTGGCCAGGCTCCAGTGGTGGGCCAGCGCGATGTCCACCGCGGTGCCGGTGGTGAAGGTAGCGCGGTAGTCGGTGCCCAGTGCATTGCCCGCGTAGTCCTTCACGCCGCCGGCGGGCAGGAAGACTTCATAGGTGGTGTTGGCCTGCAGCGGCTGGCTGGGCGAGAAGTTGATGATGCCCAGCTGCACGCTGTAGGTACCCGCCAGCGTGTTGCCGCCCACGGGGCGCACGACGAAGGTGCTGGCGTTCACCGTCTCGGGGAGGATGCTGTCGCTCAAGCCCAGGCCGATGCGTGAACTCAGCGCCTGCGCGCGGGCACCATTGGCCGGCGAGACCTGCCGCACCACCGGCTTGGTGGTGTCCGGCGCGGTGGAATGCACCATGAACCCGCTGCCGGAACCGTGGTCGTTGCCGATGAACAGCAGGTTGCCGAAGGGCGCGACCTGGCCATGGTCGGAATGCGACTGCTCGTCGGTGCCGTCGGCGAAGAGGCTGCCGCGGCCCACTTCCACGTGCTGCAGCGGGTTGCTCACGTCGACCTTGTGCACACGGATCTGCGCGCCCTGGAAGACGTAGTGGTCTTGCGTGCCGCAGTACAGCTGCTCGTCGATGACGAGGCGGTTGTCTTCAGCCACGAAGCGGCTGCGGTCGGACAGGTCGTAGCTGAACATCCTGGCGCCCCCACCGCGCACCGAGGCATGGAGCTTGTGGCCGTCGTAGCAGGTGGCGTAGTAGTTGGGGTTCGACGTCACGGTGTCGAGCACCTTGGGGTTCAGCGGGTCAGAGATGTCGAGGCTCGCGAAACCGTCGGTGTTGTCCATCGAGGTGAGCACCATCTGGTTGCCCATGGTGAAGATGGGCCCCACGCGAAAGCCGCCCAGCTCGCCCGTGGGCACGGGGTTGGGCTTGCCGGCGCCGCGGTCGGCCAGCACGGCATTGGCCGGGTCGCGCGCATCGACGATGTAGACGCCATGGTTGGCCGAGGCGACGTAGAGATACGGCGCCTGCCACCACAACTGCCAGCTCACGTTGGCATAGTCGCCAGCGTTGACCGTGGGCAGCGCCAGCTTCTTCACTTGCTGGATGTTGTTGACGTCGGTGAAGTCCCAGAACTCCACGCCCTTGGTGGTGGCGATGACGATCCAGTCCTTGCCACCGATGGTGGAGACGCCCATCGAATGCGCCTCGCGGAATTCAGCCGTGCGGCCTTCGGGCTCGTAGATGCGCTTGACGAGCTGGATGGCGCGCGGGTTCGACACGTCGTAGAGCAGGAAGCCGCCGGGGCCCAGGCCGCTGTCTGGCGCGAACAGCGTGAGGAAGTAGCCCTTGTGCATGATCCCCACGTTCAGCCCGAAGGCCTTGCGGCCCGGGTAGGTGGCGGGCACGCCTTGGTCGTCACGCCGGATCCAGGAGACCGGCTTGAACAGCTCGGCCTGCGTGTAGCTGAGGTTGCCGAGGCCGGGCCCTTGCACGGCCAGCGAGTCGGCCGCGAGCGCAGTCACGGCGGTGGCCATGTTCTGCAGCGTGACCATGGGGCTCTGGCCCGTGACGGCCGCGTGGCTGAGCAGCGCGGCCAGAAGAAGCCCGAACACCGAGAACAGATGCCTGAGTCGTTTCATCACCGTGGTCTCCTGATTGGTTCGCGGCCTGACGGGCAACCTCCGCCGGTCCTGCTTTCTTGTGTTCAACGGGAGGAAAGCGCCCTCCTCCCCGGGCCGTTCAACAAGCGGCTAGGCGCGCTGGGCGCTCGCCGATTCGTAGAGGTTCCAAGCCACCTCGGCACTCACGCCGCGGTGGATCATCGACATGAGCGCCTGCACCACGGCCGACGGGTCGCGGTGCTGGTAGACGTTGCGGCCGTAGACCATGCCCACGGCGCCCTGGTCGAGCAGCACGCGCGAGCGCGCGAACACCTGCTGCAGGTCTTCCTTGCCGCCGCCGCGCACGAGCACCGGGCAGCGCGCGGCCTGCACCACGCGGTGGAAGTCGCGGGGGTCGCTGGTCGGGTCGGCCTTTACGATGTCGGCGCCCATCTCGCGGGCCAGCCGCACCAGCGTGACGATCTTTTCTGCGTCGCCATCGACCATGTAGCCGCCGCGCTCGCTGTTGGGCGCCATCACCAGCGGCTCGATCATCAGCGGCATGCCGTAGCGGTCGCAGTCGGCACGCACGCGCGCGATGTTGGCCACGCACTGGCGAAAAAGGTCGGGCTCGTCGGGCAGCATGAAGAGGTTGATCACCGCGCAGGCGGCGTCCATCTGCACCGCGGGCAGCACTGGGTCGTGCTCGTTCTGCAGCACGGCCCACATCACCCGGTGGCGCGTGGCGTTGTAGGGGTTGCCCATGTCCACGCGCATCACCAGCGCCGGCTTTTCCCGGCCCGGGCGGCTTTGCAGCAGGTCGGCCTGGCCGTAGTTGAGCTGGATGGCGTCGGGCCCTGCGGCCACCAGCTGGTCCATCACACGCGGCATGTCTTCCAGGCCCGAAAGGAAGCCGGGCTCGTTGCACACGCCGTGGTCCACGGCGATGTCGAGGCAGCGGCCGTTGGTGAGCAGGCGGTTCAGCCTCGCCTGTTTTCTGCTGTGCATTCGAAACTCTCCTTGTTCGTGAAGTTCAGGGGCGGACTCGCCCCTGCACCGGCCCTCGGTGGCCAGCGCATCGGCTTGTGCGTGTTGTGGTTGGGGGTTGGGAGTTGGCGGGCCGTCAGCTCATCAGCGAGCCCAGGTGGCGGTCGGCCGCGCCGTCGATGAGCGCGAGGTCGCCGCGGCTCAGCACCACCTTGCCGGCCCCGGCGTTTTCAATGGCCTGCTGTGGCGTGCGCGCGCCGCACAGCGCCACGGTGGCGCTACCGTAGGCGGTGGTCCAGGCGATCATCAATTGCGCGAAGGTGCAGCCCAGGCGGGCGCGCACCTGCTCGATGTCGGTGAAGAAGGCGTTGAGCTTCCTGCGGTTGTCGGCCGAGAAGCGCGGGTTGTCCTTGCGCTGGTCGTCACCGCTGAACTGGCGCTGTGCGTCCATAGGCCCGGCGAGCAGGCCGAGCGCGAGCGACGAATAGCCCAGCACTGCGATGTCGTGCTGCTTGCACAGCGGCACGAGCTGCGCCTCGATGCCGCGGTCGATGAGGCTGTAGCGTTCCTGGATCGCATCCACCTGCCCGTGCTTCAGGTATTCGGCCAGCGTGGGCGCATCGACGTTGCTCACGCCGATGGCGCGGATCTTCCCTTCACGCTTGAGCGAAAGCAGCGCATCCATCGTCTCGGCCACCGGCGTGGTGGCGTCTTGCCAGTGCGTGATGTAGAGGTCGATGTAGTCGGTCTTCAGGCGCGTGAGGCTTTGCTCCACCTCGTGGAAGATCGACTCGCGGCCCAGGTGGCGGTAGACGGGCCGGCCTTCCTCGTCGAAGAAGTGCGTGCCCTTGCGCGTGTGCCACACGAGGCCGCACTTGGTGGCGATGACGGCCTGGTGGCGCCGGCCCTCGAGCGCGGTGCCCACCAGCGTTTCGGCACGGCCCAGGCCGTAGGCCGGTGCGGTGTCGATGAGGCACACGCCCGCATCGAGCGAGGCGCGAATGGCCTCGATGGCCGCTACGTCGTCTGCCCCGCCCCACATCCAGCCGCCCATGGCCCAGGTGCCCAGGCCGACGTCTTCGCATTCGATGCCGGAGGCACCCAGTTTGGTAGTTCTCATCGGATGACTTTCTTGACGTTCATGAGATGGTCGACCGTGACGGCGACCAGGAGGATCAGGCCCTTGATCACGTCTTGCCAGTAAGGCGACACGTCGAGCAGGATGAGGGAGCTGGTCACCACCGACAGCAACGCAAGGCCCAGCACGGCGCCGAGCACGGTGCCCGAGCCGCCCTTGAGGCTGGCCCCCCCGATCACCACGGCCGCGATGACGTTGAGCTCCATGCCCATGCCGAAGGTGGGCGTGGCCGCGCCGAAGCGCGCGGTGTAGATGACGCCGGCCAGCCCGGCCATCGTGGCGCACAGCACCGTGACCCAGAACTTCACGTGGCCGGTGCGGATGCCCGAGTACAGCGCCGCCTTCTCGTTGCTGCCGGTGTAGAACACCTTGCGCAAGAGCGTGGCGCGGCGCAGCGCGAAGTCGCTCGCCGCGACGATGAGCGCGAAGATGATGATCACCGCCGGGATGCCGCCCACCGCGCCCTGCCCGATGAACTTGAACTCGGGCGGCAGCGAGAACAGCGACTGCGGCGTGCCCTGCGTGAGCGCGAAGCACAACCCGCGCACGATGACCATGAAGGCCAGCGAGGCGATGAAGTGCGACAGGCCGATGCCGGTGACGCAGCCGCCGATCATGGCGCCGATGAGCGCGCTGCAGGCAATGGCCACGAGCCCCGAGGTCCATGGGTCCAGCCCCAGCAGAAAGAGCTTGCCGGTGATCACCATGGCCAGGCACACCACCGAGCCCACCGAAAGGTCGATGCCGCCCACGATGAGCAGCACCGTCATGCCCACCACGACGATGCCCTCGATGGAGAACGACAGCAGCATGGCGCGCACGTTGTCCCACGTGAGGAAGTGCGGCGACGCGAAGCTCATCACCACGCACAGCGCCGCGATGATGAGGATGAGCCCCGCCTCGCGCATGCTGGCGAGCTTGTTGCGCGGCCTGGCCGCGGCTTGCGTGCGCTGCACGGCGGCAGCAGCCGCAGGCAATGCAGCGGCGCCTGCCATGCCGCTGCTGGGTTCGAGCTTGGACGACATCAATGCAACTCCTTCTGCGTTGGCTCCAGGCCGGAAGCGAGCCGCAGCAACGTCTCTTCGGTCATGTCATGGGCGGCCACTTCGCCGGCGAGCCGGCCTTCGCGCACCACCAGTGCGCGGTCGCACAGGCCGATGATTTCGGGCAGCTCCGACGAAATGACGATCACACCCACGCCCTGGTTCGCGAGCTCGCGCAGGATGTGGTGGATCTCGGACTTGGCTCCCACGTCGACGCCGCGCGTGGGCTCGTCCATCAGCAGCACGGCGGGCTCGGTGGCCAGCAGCTTGGCGATGGCCACCTTCTGCTGGTTGCCGCCCGAAAGGCTTTGGGCCTCGCAGGCCACGCCGTCGGACTTGAGTTTGAGCCGTGCGCCCAGCTCCTGCGCCAGCCGGCGCTCGGCCGATTGCCTGAGCAACCCCCAGCGCGAGCTCACGCGGCGCAGCGCCATCGCCGAGATGTTCTGCGCCACCGACTTTTCGAGAAACACACCGGCGGCCTTGCGGTCTTCGCTGAGGTAGGCAATGCCGTGCCGTAGTGCGTCGCTGTACTTGCGGATCGAAAGCGCCCGGCCCTGCAGGCGCACCGAGCCGCTGCGTGCACGGCGCAGCCCGCACATCGTTTCGGCCAGTTCGGTGCGGCCCGCGCCCATGAGGCCGGCAATGCCCAGCACCTCGCCGCGCTTCAGCGCGAACGAGATGCCGTGCACGCATTCGCCGTCGGCGATGTCCTGCACCTCGAGCAAAGGCTCGGCGGGCACACGCTCGCCCTGCTTGGCCGGGTAGTAGTGGCCCAGGTCGCGCCCCACCATGGCGCGCACGAGGGCGTCGGGCGTGAGCTGCGCGATCTCGCCGCAGAACACGTCGCGCCCATCGCGCAGCACGGTGGCGCGGTCGCAGTGCGCAAAGATCTCGGCCATGCGGTGGCTGATGTAGATGATGCCGATGCCCTGCGCCTTGAGGTCGTGCAGCACGCGGAACAGCGCGGCCGATTCCACCTCGGTGAGCGCCGCGGTGGGCTCGTCGAGGATGAGCACCTTGCAGTCGAGCGTCAACGCCTTGGCGATCTCCACCAGCTGCTGGCTGCAGATGGGCAGTTCCTCGACGCGGCAGGCCGGGTCGATGTGCTGGCAGCCGAGCCTGGCGAGCACGCGCGCGGCGCGGTCGTTGAGGCTGGCGTAGTCCATCCACGCACGGCGGCTGCCGTTGAGCTCGGACATGAAGATGTTCTCGGCCACGGTGGCGTCACCGCACAGCGCGATCTCCTGGTGCACGAGGCCGATGCCCAGACGCATGGCATGGGCCGGCCCGGCGATGGCCACTTTCTCGCCGTCGAGCACCACGTCGCCGGCGTCCGGCTGATGAATGCCGTCGATGATCTTCATCAGCGTGGACTTGCCGGCGCCGTTCTCGCCGCACAGCGCGTGGATCTCTGCGCGCCGCAGCGAGAAATGCACCCCGGCGAGCGCTCGTGACGCGCCGAAGTGCTTGGTGATGCCGCGCAACTCGAGCAAGGGCGTCATGCCGGCCGCTCCAAACGACAAGACAGCAAACTTCCTTCACCGCAGAGACGCTGAGAGCGCAGAGATTCCGCGGAGAAACACGAGGCTTCTCTGCGGACCTCCGCGTCCTCTGCGCCTGCGCGGTGAATGAACTGCGGCTGCATTTCAGAAGCCACCAGCGCAGCCTGGCGGAACGACTTCATTCGTCGATGCCCTTGGTGCCGCGACGCTTCAGGTACTTGTCCCAGTAGAAGTCGTCGGCGTTGGCCTTGCTCACCACCGACAGGCCGTTGTCGAGGAAGGGCACCGCCATCGGGTTGGTGCCGTTGCGCCTGGCGTCGTTCATCGGGTCGATGAGCTGCGAGTTCTTGGCGAGGAACAGCAGCATCATGCCCATGAAACCCTGCATGCCCTGGTTCGGGTTGATGGCACCGAACACGTCGCCCGACTTGATCATGTCGAGGATCTTGGCGTTCACGTCGCAGCACATCACGCGGATGTTCTTCTTGGTCTCGAGCTTGGCCTGCGCCGCACCGAGCGCCGAGTTGGCCTCGGGCATGAAGATGGCGCCCAGGTTGGGATTGGCCTGCGCGATGCTCAACGTGGCCTGATAGGCCTTGTTCGGGTCTTGATTGCTGGCCGCGCGGCCCGCGAGCCTCATGCCCGGGTGCTTGGTCTTCATGCGGTTGACGAAGGCGGCGATGCGGCGGTCGTGGTTGTCCTGGCCCGGGTTCTCGAGCACCGCGTATTCGCCCTTGCCGTTCAGCGCCGCGGCAATGGCGTCGGCCGCCTGTGAACCCTCGCGATCGTTGTCGGAGGTCACGAAGGACACGCGCTTGGAGTTCGGCGAGTCGGCCGCGAACGTGACCACCGGAATGCCCATCGCCGCGGCGCGGTTGATGGGCTCGATGAACGGGTCGGGGTTCATGGGGTGCAGCAGGATGCCCGCCGGCTTGCGCGCGAGTTCCTGCTCGAAGGACGCGAGCTGCTTGTTCACGTCGTACTCGGGCGTGCCGCTGTAGCGCGTCTTCACGCCCAGCGTGCGGCCGAGCTGCTTCATCATTTCGTAGACCGGGAACCAGTACTCGACGCCCGAGACCATCACGTTCATCACGTAGGTGTCGCTCGGGTTGCCGCGCAAGCCAGTGGCGGCCGCGGCCTGCGCGAACGCGCCGCCGGCACCCAACATGCCGGTGCCGGCCACGGCCGCGGTCTTCAAGAAATCTCGCCTCATCGTTGTCTCCTGTCTCGTTGGTCTCGTGGGCGCTGGCGCCCCGTTTCCTTGTGTTTGTCTGACCTGCTGAAGCACTTCAGTTGTCATGACAGCGATGAAATATAGAGTAGTCTTGCAAAGCAGAACCTAGGGGAAACACGGCTATATACTCCCTTAAAACCATTCACGATGTCATAACATGCGAACAGACATCTACATCGGTATAGACATGGGCTCCACCGGCTTGAAGGCCGTGGCCTTCGAGGCCGGGAGCGGTGCAACCCTGGCGGCAGCGGGCGGCGCCCTGCCCCATGTGCGGCTACCTGGCGGCGGCTGCGAGCTGGCCGAAACGGCCATACGCAGCGGACTCGTGCAGGCGCTGCGCAGCGTCTCGCAGCAGCTCGGCGCACGCGTTGGCGACGTGCGTGCGATCGGCTGCACGGGGCATGGCGCGGGCTTGTATGTGCTGGGTGCCGAGGGCCAGTTGCTGCACGGCTGCGCGGTGGCCTCCACCGACCAGCGCGCAGCCGCACGTGCCCGGGCCCTGGCCCAGCGCCACGGTGCGGCTCTGTTCCAGGACGTGGGCTGCCAGCCATGGGCCGGCCAGCCGACCCTGGTTGCAGCGGAGCTGCTGGCCACGGGTGCGCTGCAGCGCGGCGATATCCGCCACCTGTTGTTCGCGAAGGACTACCTCGCCTTCCTGCTGACCGGCGAGCTGGCCACCGATGCGAGCGATGCCAGCACGGCCGGCCTGCTATCGCTGGCCACGGGCGAATGGTCGCCATTGGCCTTCGAGGCTGCGGGCCTGACCGAGCTGGCCGCCCATGCGCTGCCCCCGCTCGTGCCCAGCGGCACGGTGATCGGCCGGCTGCTGCCTGCGCAGGCCGCCGAGTGTGGGCTGCCGGCCGGGTTGCCGGTGGCCGCCAGCGCGATCGATCTGCTGGCTTCGCTGGTGGCCGTGGGCGCGCAGCAGCGCAGCCAAGCGGTCGCGGTGTTGGGCACCTGGTGCGTCAACGCGGTCGTCGCGCCCGCGCAAGAGCCCAAGCCGGCGGTGGGCGCCATCGTCAACTTCGGTGCGCCCGACCAGCGGCTGTATCTGGAGAACAGCCCGTCGTCGATGGCCAACATTGCATGGCTCGCCCACACGCTGCAGTTTCCCAGCGCCGCGGCCGTGGTCGAAGCGGCAATGACGGTACCGATGGGCGCAGAAGGCCTGCGCTTCGCGCCCTTCATCAACGGCGGCAGCGCGCCAGCGGGTGCCACCGCGGGCTTCATCGGCCTGGCCGGCCACCACGAGCGTGCGCACATGGCACGGGCCGTGGTCGACGCGGTGGTGGCCCTGCATGCGCAGCACCTCACCCGCCTGGCATCTTTCGACCTGGGCGTGCCCGGCCGCGTGGCGGCACTCGGCGGTGGCGCGCGCGATGCGCGGCTGGTGCAGCTGCTGGCGTCGATGCTGGGCCACGCCGTCGAGCGCTGCGGTGACGACGAGACCGGCGCACGCGGCGCCGCGCTGCACGCCGCTCAGTCACAGGGAGCGCCGCTGAGCACGCTGCCGGCCCCGTGCGACCTGGTCGAACCCTCGCTGCGCGACGTGCAGGCTTGCGTGGGCTTTCGCAACGAATTCGCCGCGCTGATCGACAACCTCTCGCCCGCCTTCGCACAACTGGCCGGAGGCCGCCCATGACCGCGCGGCCCTACGTGCGCCCAGCGTCGCTGGCCGGGCGGCATTTCTCGGTGGTCATCGTCGGCGCCGGCATCAACGGCGTGGGCGTGTTCCGCGACCTCTCGCTGCAGGGCGTGGACTGCCTGATCGTCGACAAGGGCGATTTCGCCGCGGGCGCGAGCAGCGCGCCTTCACGCATGATCCACGGCGGCCTGCGCTACCTGGAGCACGGCTCGTTCGCGCTGGTGGCCGAGGCCACGCGCGAGCGCAACCTGCTGCTGCGCAACGCGCCGCACCTGGTGCGGCCGTTGAAGACGGTGGTGCCGCTGTCCAACCACTTCGGCGGCTTGCTCAGCAGCGCGTTGCGCTTCTTCGGCATCAGCCGCGCGCCCAGCAGCCGCGGCCTGCTGGTGGTGGCGCTTGGGCTGCGCCTGTACGACCTGCTGGGGCGACGCCAGCGCGTGATGCCCGGCCACCGCATCGAACGCGTGCCGCCGCGCGACGGCGCGCTGTTCCCGCCGCGAGTGCGCTGGACCGCCACCTACTTCGACGCCTGGATCAGCCACCCTGAATGGCTGATCCTCGAGCTGCTGGCCGACGGCAACCGCGACCAGCCCCAGTCGGTGGCAGCGAACTACTGCAAGGTCACGGGCTGCGAGGGCCGCACCGTCTGCCTGCGCGATGAAATCACAGGCGAAGAGGTTCAGGTGACGGCCGATGCGGTGGTCAACGCCACCGGTGCCTGGCTCGACCGTTCGGCCCAGGCACTGGACGGCCCGGGCCAGCGCGTGATGGGCACCAAGGGCTCGCACCTCGTGCTCGACCACCCGGCGCTGCGCCGCTCGCTCGACGGGCGCATGGCGTACTTCGAAGCGTCGGACGGCCGTGTGTGCATCGTCTACCCCTTTCTCGACCGCGTGCTGGTGGGCTCCACCGACATCCCGGTGGACGACCCCGACGAGGCCGCCACCGAGCCGGCCGAGATCGACTACCTGCTGGGCGTGCTGCGCGAGCTGTTTCCGCTGCTGCACTTCAACCGCGAGCAAGTCGTCTATACCTTCGTCGGCGTGCGGCCGCTGGCCCGCTCCGATGCCGACAAGCCCGGCAGCATCGCGCGCGACCACTCGGTGGTGATCGACCCGCCCAACGGCCGGCGGCAGATCGCCATGACGGGGCTGGTGGGAGGCAAGTGGACGACCTTCCGCGCCCTGTCGGAACAGGCTGCCAACGAAGTGCTGCACCAGCTGGGCCGGCCTCGCGCGCGGTCCACCGAGAACCTGAGCATCGGCGGCGGCGCCAACCTGCCGGCCGAGGCGAAGGCCATGCAGGCCTTCATCGAGCGCATCAGCATGGCCAGCGGCGTGAGCCGCCGGCGCGCCGAACAGCTGGTCGCGCGCTACGGCAGCCAGGCCCATGCGCTGGCCTTGAGCTTCGCATCGGTCGAGGAACGGCCCCTTCGGCATGCGGCGGACTATTCCGACGCGGAGATCGTTCACCTGTGCGCTGAAACCGGCGCCGTGCACCTTGCAGACCTGGTGATCCGCCGCACGCTGCTGGCCATTCGCGGCAAGGTCAACGACGCGCTGCTGGCGGAGCTGGCGCAGATCGCCAGCGTGGCCCTGGGGTGGAGCGCAGAGCGCCGTCGCAGCGAAATGCAGGAATGCGCCCGTGAGCTGCGTGAGCGGCACTGCGTGCGCCTGGCCGGCAACACCCCCACCGACGAAGAAGATGCGCCGGCTTTGGATGCATCATTCGCGCAGACGCGCCCGCTTTCCACTCCCATTCCGACGTGAACAGTCCTTTCGACAACCCGCCCCTGCTAGACCGCAACTCCGGCTCGCCGCTGTGGGTGCAGTTCCGCGACACGCTGCGCAGCCGCATCCTCCAAGGCGAGCTGGCCGTGGGTGCCAAGCTGCCCACCGAAGCCGAATTCGGCGAGCAGTTCGGCATCTCGCGCATCGTGGTGCGTGAAGCGCTGGCCGACCTCGTGCGCACCGGCCTCATCTACAAGATCAAGGGCCAGGGCGCCTTCGTGTCCGCACGCGAACGCGATGAAGACTTCGTCTCCACCGTGCTCGGCTTCTCTGACGAGATGGAGCGCAAGGGCCTGAGCGTGCGGACGCAGGTGCTGGTGCAGGAGCTGCGCGCCCCTACGGAACAGGAAGCCAGCGCACTGGAACTCAAGAGCGGCGAGCAGCAGGTCGTGGCACTCAAGCGCCTGCGCAGCGTCGATGGCGAGCTGCGCCTGCTGGTCGAGACCGCCGTGCCCGCCGACCTGGCGCCGGGCCTGCACCGCACGCGCCTGGAGAACCGCTCGCTGTACGACGTGCTGCGCCGCCAGTACGGCCTTCGCATCGTGCGCGCCGAACGGTGGATCGACGCGGTGCTGCCCGATGCCGACGTCTGCAAGCTGCTCGACATCCCGGGCAACGAGGCGCTGCTGCGCATCGAGTCCATCGCCTATGGCGCCAACGGCCGGCCGCTGGAGCACTACCGCGCGCTGCACCGCTGCCAGTCGAGCCGCCTGCATGTGCAGACGACGGCTTGAGAGGAAGAACCCCAAACTCATTCACCGCAGAGACGCGGAGGGCGCGGAGGACCGCAGAGAAATCCCCTCTTCTCTGCGGTCCTCCGCGGTGAAGGCTGTTCGGACTTTGCGTGAGCACAAAGAAGAAAGGCGCCCGAGGGCGCCTTTGCTTCACTTGGCCTGGAAAGCCTGCGCTCAGTTGAGCGGGACCTTCTTGCCGTCCTTGTAGACGTACAGCGTCATGGCCGGGTTCTTCAGCTCGCCGTCCTTCTCGAACGCCACCTTGGCGGTCACGCCGGTGTAGCTGGTTTCGAACAGCTTCGGGCCATAGACCTTCGGATCCCACGAGCCGGCACGCTTCATGGCGTCGACCAGCACGAAGGTCGCGTCGTAGGTGTAGGGCGAATAGACCTGGAACTGGCCGGGGTACTTGGTGTCGTACTTGGTCTTCCACTCCTTGCCCTTGGGCATCTTGTCGAGCGACGAGCCGCCTTCGGCGCAGATCACGTTGCCCAGCGTCTTGGCACCAGCAGACAGCTCAGCCAGCTTGGCCGTGCAGATGCCGTCGCCGCCGAAGAACTTCACGTTCGTCATGCCCAGCTGTTCCATCTGGCGCAGCATCGGACCGCCTTGCGGGTCCATGCCGCCGAAGAAGATGCCGTCGGGCTGCTTGGACTTGATGGCGGTCAGGATGGCCATGAAGTCAGTGGCCTTGTCGGTGGTGTACTGAGCGTCGACCACCTGGATGCCACGGGCTTCCGCGGTCTTCTTGAACACTTCGGCAACGCCCTGGCCGTAAGCGGTGCGGTCGTCGATGATCGCGACCTTCTTCAGCTTCAGGTTGTTGGCGGCGTGCAGGGCCAAGCCGGCACCCAGTGCGTTGTCATTGGCCAGCAGACGGAAGGTCGTCTTGTAGCCGGCTTGCGTGAGCTTGGGGTTGGTGGCCGAGGGCGTGATGTGCGGGATGCCGCAGTCGTTGTAGACCTTGGAGGCAGGGATCGTCGTGCCGGAGTTCAGGTGACCCACAACGCCCGCAACCTTGGCATCGCACAGCTTCTGTGCAGCAGCGGTGCCCTGCTTCGGATCAGCCGCATCGTCTTCGGCGACGAGCTCGAACTTGACCTTCTTGCCACCGATGGTGATGTTCTGGGTGTTGAGCTCTTCAACGGCCATGCGCGCGCCGTTCTCGTTGTCCTTGCCATAGTGGGCTTGGGGACCGGAGACGGGGCCGACGTGGCCGATCTTGACGACCTGAACGTCCTGGGCGGATGCCAGGCCGGCGATCGTGACGGCGATGGCACCGACGACCGCGTTCAGTTTGACTTGCATGAATAGCCTCCTGTTGGGAACGTTGAGAGAGTGAAAAGGACAGGTTATGTCTCAACGGGCGCAACCATACCCCAAATGAAACACATTTCCCCTAGTGAATCCTCGGAGCGAAATGCTCATTTGACGGGTCAACGCAGCGTGTACCCGCGTCGTTAGCAGCGCCCCGAAATCGAGCGATCCGCTCGCTCGGGTGCCTCTGTTAGCAAGAGGCAGACCACTCCCGGGAAACGCGGCACTCAACGGCCGCGCAGCCGCGTGATCTCCTGAGCCACGGCCTTGGCCACGACCTCACGCAGCGTCGATGCAAGGTCGTTGCGCACCTCGCGAACGAGGCTGTCGGTGAGCCTCGCCAGAACGGGCGCGAGGCTTTCGCGCAGACGATGCTCAAGCATCAGGTCGACCTGTCGCTGCACGTCGACGAGCACGCGCTGCACCAGCACGTCTTCGTTGATGGCAGGCGATGCGACGCCTGCAGGCGACACAGCAGCCGCTGCGACGGCAGCCTTGGTTATGGTCGCTGGCACAGGCAGCACAGGGTCTGGCACCGTCACCGCGGCAGCAGGCTTCGCGTTACCCACGTCCACCACTTCGGTAAGCGTGGGGACCTGGCGTGGCGGCGGTGGTGGTGGCGGCGTGCGAGCGTGGGTCATGCCCGGGCTCCCGCAACATCGTGGCGCACGATGTTGTAGCCACGATCTTCGTAGTGTTTCCACCGCGCGCGCGCGGCCTGGCGGTCGTCTGTCTCGCCGGACACGACCTCGATCAGCCGCTTGAAGCTTTCGAAGCCCGCAGCCACCGAGGGCCCGAGGTTCACCAGCACGTCCTGATGTGGCGGCTCGCGCAGCGAGTCGAGCAGCAGCACAGGCGTGTCACGCTGGCGTTCGACAACGCGGCCCGCGTCGGCCGCGCGCACGTGCGGCACGAACTCGAGAGGCTCGAAGGTCCACAGCACGCGGTCGAGTTCCTGCAGCAGCATGGCGTCACCCGTCACCACCACCCTGGCACTGGCCCGGTAGGCCTTGCGCAGCAGGCGGCAGGTGTAGGCGAGTTTGTCCGGCACGTTGAAGTGGAAAGCCACCTCGGTCATCGGTGTGCCCGCTCAGTCGAAGGCTCGAAGACCGGCCACTCGATCAAGCGGCCGACTGGCGCGCCTGCGACAGCACGAAGTGCGTGAGCAAGGGCACCGGTCGCCCGGTCGAGCCCTTGGCCGCACCCGACTTCCATGCCGTGCCTGCGATGTCGAGGTGCGCCCAGCGGTACTTGCCCGTGAACTTCCGCAGGAACATCGCCGCGGTGATGGCGCCGCCTGCACGGCTGCCCACGTTGGCCATGTCGGCGAAGTTGCTCTTGAGCCCTTCGTCGTACTCCTCGTCCAGCGGCATGCGCCAGGCTGGATCCAGCGCCTTGCGGCTGGCCGCCAGCAGCTCAGCCGCCAGCGCATCGTCGGCCGTGAAGAGGCCCGAGTTGTGGTGGCCCAGCGCAATGATGCAGGCGCCGGTGAGCGTGGCGATGTCCACCACCACCGCAGGCTTGAAGCGCTCGGCATAGGTGAGCGCGTCACACAGGATCAGCCGGCCTTCGGCATCGGTGTTCAGGATCTCGATGGTCTGGCCCGACATGCTGGTCACCACGTCGCCGGGCTTGACGGCACGGCCACTCGGCATGTTTTCGCAGGCGGGGATGATGCCCACCACGTTGACCTTGGGCTTGAGTTCGCCGATAGCACGCAGCGTACCCAGCACGCTGGCGGCACCGCACATGTCGAACTTCATCTCGTCCATGTCGGCCGAGGGCTTGATCGAGATGCCGCCGGTGTCGAAGGTGATGCCCTTGCCCACCAGCACCACCGGCGCCTGGCTCTTGGATGCTCCTTCGTAGCGCACGACGATGAAGCGCAGCGGTTCTTCGGAGCCCTGCGCCACCGCGAGGAACGCTCCCATGCCGAGCTTTTCGACGGCCTTGCGGTCGAGCACCTCCACCTTGAAGCCGAACTGCTTGCCCAGCTGCTTGGCCTGATCGGCCAGGAACGTGGGCGTGGCATGGTTGGCCGGCCGGTTGGCGCATTCGCGTGCCACGCGCACGCCGTGGGCGATGGCTTCGCCGCGCGCCAGGCCCGCCTGCACCGCCTTGGATTCGGCCTTCGTGCACAACACGCTCAGCTTTTGCAGCGCCGGAGCCGGCGTCGCGCTCGGCTTGGTGTGGCGGTAGACATAGACCGCATCGGCCGCACCGGTCACCGCCACCTCGGCATGTTCGGCACCCAGCTCTTCGCTGCCAGCGTAGGTCACCGCCACATGCTTGGCGCCGGTGCCCTTGATCTGGCCCATGGCGGCCTGCAAGGCCGTACGCCAGGCCTTGGGCGTGCCGTCGGCCGCAACCGCGAACACGACGCGCCCCGCCTTCACACCGGCCAACCGGTGCAGGTAGAGCACGCGCCCGGGCTTCCACTGCAAATCGCCCTGGTTCACTGCGTCCTGCAAGGCATCGGCCAGCGGCTTGTCGAGCGTTTGCTCCTTCAGCTCACCGGCGACCACGACGACCAAGGCATCGGCGACCACGGCGGAGAGCGCGCCGCGCGCTGCAACGAGAGAACGAAAGTCCATAATGACGAGCGAATATTGAATCCGTCGATGTTATTCGATTCCTCTTTGCGCCGAGAGCTGGCGCGCAGCTTCGGCGCGACCCTGGTCGTGATCCTCACCATCGTGCTGACGATGATGCTGATCCGTACGCTCGGCCTCGCCGCCGGCGGCTCGGTGGCCCCGCAGGACGTGGCGCTGCTGCTGGGCTACACCGCACTCGGCCACCTGCCCACGATGCTGAGCTTGTCGCTGTTCATTGCCGTGGTATCCACCCTCACGCGCATGTACCGCGACAGCGAAATGGTCATCTGGTTCGCCAGCGGCCTGGGGCTAGCGCGCTTCGTCAAGCCGGTGGTGCGCCTGGGCTGGCCGGTGCTGCTGGCCATTGCCGTGCTGGCGCTGGTAGTGTGGCCCTGGGGCAACCGCCAAGTGGCCGAACTGAAGGACCGTTACGAAAAACGCTCGGACCTCTCACGCGTGGCGCCGGGCCAGTTCCAGACCTCCAGCGATGGCCGGCGCGTGTTCTTCGTCGAGCGCGGCAGTGGCGATTCGCTGGCCGGGCGCAATGTCTTCATCCTGCAGAACGAAGACGGCCGAGAGTCCGTGACCACCGCGCGCAGCGGCCAGGTCGAGATGAGCGACGGCGACCGTTACCTGATCCTCGAACGCGGCCAACGCACCGACACCGATCTCAAGACCAACGAGAAGCAGTTGGCGCAGTTCGACCGCTATCGCGTGCTGGCCGGCGAACGGGCGGTGACCGGGGCCGAGCACCTGCCGCCTCGTGCGCAGCCAACCTTCGAGCTCATCCTGCGGCCGTCGAACCGGCACCTGGGCGAGCTCGCCTGGCGGCTCGGCCTCGCCTTCGGCGGGCTGAACCTGCTGTTGCTGGGCATCGGCCTGGCCGCCAGCAACCCGCGCCGCGGTGGCAGCTGGAACCTGATGTACGCGCTGCTGGCCTTCGTCGTCTACTACAACCTGCTGAGCCTTTCGCAGGCCTGGGTGTCCTCGGGCAAGCTGGGGCTCGGTGCCTGCCTGGTGGTGATCCACGGAGGCACGCTGCTCGGCGCGTTGACGCTGCTGTGGTGGCGCGACCGCGGCTCGGCAGCCAGCTCCTTCCGCCGGCTGCGCCCGGCCCGTTGAACCCGCTGTTGCCGCAATGCGCACCGTTCGCCGACTGCTCTATGCCGACGTGCTGGGCGCGGTCACCTTCGTGACCGTGGCCTTCCTGGCGCTGTTCTTCTTCATCGATTTCGTCGACGAGCTCGAAGACGTCGGCAAGCGCGGCTACGAGGCCTACCACGCCGCGCTGTACTGCCTGCTCGAAGTGCCGGGGCACTTCTACGAGCTCTTTCCCATCACCGTGCTGATCGGCTCGATCTACGCGATGGCGCGGCTGGCGCAGTCGTCGGAGTTCACCATCCTGCGTACCGGCGGGCTAGGGCCTGGCCGCGCGTTGAGCCTGCTTGCGGTGCTGGGCGTGGTCTTCGGCGTGCTGACCTTCGTGGTGGGCGATTTCGTGGCGCCGCTGTCCGAGCGTGAAGCCACGCTGCTGCAGGCACGCTTCAAGGGCGGCCTTGCGCTTGGGCGCACCGGGGCCTGGCTCAAGGACAGCCGGCGGATGCCCGATGGCGAGCACACGTTTTCGGTCAACGTGGCGCGCGCCACCGCCGATGGGGTGTTCCACGACATCCGCATCTTCGAGTTCAACCCCGATGGCCGGCTCATCATGCGCATGGCAGCCCAGAGCGGCCATGTGGGCGGCAAGGGTTCATGGACGCTGCAGCACGTGCAGCTGACGCGCTGGGACGCCAGCGGCACCTCCGAGCGGCCGGTGCACGAAGAAAAGCTCGAACAGATGGAATGGCCCACCACGCTGACCCGCGCCGTGGTGTCGGCTGCCGTGCTGCCGCTCAAGACCATGTCCACCGCGTCGCTGTTCACCTACATGACGCACCTCTCGAGCCACGAGCAGGAGGCACAGCGCTACGAGATCCAGTTCTGGAAGAAAGCGCTCTACCCGCTGGCCTGCCTGGTGATGGTGGGCCTGGCCCTGCCCTTCGCCTACCTGCACGCGCGCGCTGGCGGCGTGAGCTTCAAGGTCTTCGGCGGCATCATGCTGGGCATCAGCTTCGTGCTGCTCAACAATATCTCGAGCCACCTGGGCCTGCTGCAGAACTGGACGCCCTGGGTGGCGGCAGCGATCCCGAGCGTGATCTACCTGCTGCTGTCGATGGCTGCGTTCAGCTGGCTGGTGAGGTATCGGTGAGCGGCGCCCCCTTGCACGGCACGCTGCTCTTTGCGCACGGCGCGCGCGACCCGGGCTGGGCCGCGCCGTTCGAGGCGGTGGCCGCACGGTTGCGCTCGCTCATGCCCGGCGCGCCAGTGGCCTTGGCCTACCTGGAATTCATGACGCCGGACTTGGCCAGTGCAGGCCGCACGCTGGCCGATCAAGGCTGTCGCGCGGTGACGGTGGTGCCTCTGTTCCTGGGAGCCGGCGGCCACGTGCGCAAGGACGTGCCCGAGCTGCTGGAACAACTGCGGCGCGACCACCCCACCGTGCACTGGCACCTCGCGCCGGCAGTCGGCGCGCAGCCGGGCGTCATCGAAGCCATGGCCCAGGCCGCGTTGTCGCTCGGCCTGCCCGCACAAGCACCCCATCAGGCCCCATGAACCTGCACCAGTTCCGCTTCGTCCAGGAGGCTGCGCGCCGCAACCTCAACCTCACCGAAACGGCCAAGGCGCTCTACACGTCACAGCCCGGCATCTCCAAGGCCATCCTCGAGCTCGAAGAAGAGCTGGGCGTGGACATCTTCGCGCGCCACGGCAAGCGCTTGAAGCGCATCACCGAGCCGGGGCAGCAGGTGCTGAAGGCCATCGAGATCATCATGCGCGAGGTCGGCAACCTGAAGCGCATCGGCGAGGAGTTCTCGAAGCAGGACGCCGGCACGCTGTCGATCGCGACCACGCACACGCAGGCACGCTACGTTTTGCCGACACCGGTGGCCGCACTGCGCAAGCGCTACCCCAAGGTGGCGGTGAGCCTGCACCAGGGCACGCCCGAGCAGGTAGCGCGCATGGTGCTCGAGGAGTCGGCCGAGATCGGCCTGGCGACCGAGTCGCTTTCGGGCTTCGACGACTTGGTGACCCTGCCCTGCTACGAGTGGCAGCACGTGGTAGTGCTGCCCGCGCAGCATCACCTCGCCCAGGTGGAACGGCTCACGCTCGAGCAGCTGGCCGCCGAGCCGCTCATCTCGTACCACCCCTCGTTCACCGGCCGTACGCGCATCGACCAGGCTTTCGAGACGAAGCGGCTCAAGCCCAACGTGGTGCTCGAGGCGATCGACTCCGACGTGATCAAGACCTATGTGCGCCTGGGCCTGGGCATCGGCATCGTGGCCGAGATGGCAGTGCGCGAAGACCCTTACCTTGCACCGGGCGGTGAGCTGGTGTGGCGCCCGGCCAGCCACCTGTTCGGGCAGAACGTCGCTCGCGTGGCCTTCAAGCGCGGCACCTATCTGCGCAACTTCGTCTACACCTTCGCCGAGCTGGTGTCCGACCGATTGAGCCGTGCGCTCATCACCCGCGCAATGAGCGGCGACGCAGAAACGTACGACCTCTGACATGACCTATCGCACGCCCGCCATCGAAAGCCGCCTGCCGCATGTGGGCACCACGATCTTCACCGTGATGTCGGCGCTCGCGCAGGAACACGGAGCGGTCAACCTGGGCCAGGGCTTTCCGGACTTCGACTGCGACCCGAAGCTGGTGGACGAAGTGACGCGCGCGATGCAGCGCGGTCTCAACCAGTACCCACCGATGACCGGTGTGCCGGCCCTGCGCGAAGCCATCGCGAACAAGGTCGCCACGCTCTACGGGCACCGCTACGACACGAACACCGAGATCACCGTCACGGCTGGGGCCACGCAAGCCATCATCACGTCCATCCTCGCCACGGTGCATCCTGGCGACGAAGTGATCGTGCTCGAACCCTGCTACGACAGCTACGAGCCCAGCATTGCACTCGCTGGCGGCAAGGCAGTGTTCGTGCCGCTCACGCCGGGCACCTTCCGCCCTGACTTCGAGCGCATCGCCGCGGCACTGTCGCCGCGCACGCGCGCCATCCTGATCAATACGCCTCACAACCCGAGCGCCACGGTGTGGAGCACGGCCGACATGCAGCGGCTCGCCGAGTTGCTGCGCCCCACCGACGTGCTGGTGATCGCTGACGAGGTGTACGAGCACATGGTGTACGACGGCACACCGCACGAAAGCGTGGCACGCCACGCCGAGCTCGCGGCACGCAGCATCCTCATCTCCAGCTTCGGCAAGACCTATCACGTCACCGGCTGGAAGGTGGGCTACGTGGCCGCGCCGGCCTCGCTGATGGCCGAGTTCCGCAAGGTGCACCAGTTCAACGTGTTCACGGTCAATACGCCGGTGCAGCACGCGCTGGCGGCCTACATGGCCGATCCGAAGCCCTATCTCGAACTCGCGGCCTTCTACCAACGCAAGCGAGACCTGTTCCGCGATGGACTTGCGAAGACGAAGCTGAGGCTGCTGCCCAGCGCCGGCAGCTACTTCCAGTGCGTGGATTACAGCGCGGTGAACGAACTGAACGAGGTGGACTTCTGCCGCTGGCTCACCACCGAGATCGGCGTCGCCGCGATTCCGCTGTCGGTGTTCTACGAACAGGGCTTCGAGCAGCACATCGTGCGCTTCTGCTTCGCCAAGCGTGATGAGACGCTTCTGGCGGCGCTGGAGCGTCTGGCACGGCTGTAAGAGGCTCTCGCCTTCATAGCGCGGGCCAAGTGCCTCCGGCTCAGGCCTCGCGCTTGGGCAGCGGCTGGGTGATGTCGAGCCGCTCGAATTCGATCATCCCTGAATACCTCGCCGACTCGGGTGATGGCGCGCCTTCACCTGCCATTGCGAGGTCGAGATCGAGGTCGAGCAGTGAAGGGACTTCGTCTGCCGGTGCTTTAGAACTGCGCCGCTGTTCGCTCGCGTCGCGGGGCGCCGAAGGTTCGGCCACCAGCGGCCCCATCGTCGTGAGCGTGAACGCGGCAGCCTCGTTCGGCTCATCGTCCAGCGGCAGCAGCAGGTCCACCACGTCGCCCGTAGCACGCCCGGTGTCCGACAGATCGCGCGCAATCGAATAGAGGAAGAGCAGCTCGCGATAAGCCGGCAGGTCGAAGGTGCCTGCGTTTTCGTCTTGCCGCAGCAGCGAGGCCTGCAGCACGTCGAGCGCATGCGCCGGCGTGGCCCAGAGGCTCTCGAGGCGGCGGATCACATCCGGGTAGTCCGCGAGCGAGCGGCCTTGCATCAGGTCTTCGTCCCACGACGGCGCATAGGCATTGAAGCGGTTGTTGAACCGGTCGCGGATACGGTCGTATTCCGCGCGATCACCGCGATGCTGGTAGATCTCGAGCAGCTTCAGATACGGCAAGGGGCTGGTGCCTGCCGTATTGCGCACATGGCTCATCAACAGGTCGATGGCCGCGTCTTCCTGGCCCAGCACGACGAAGAACTCCGCCTGCTGCTCGAGGTCGATCAGCTCCTCGACGGACACTTCGCGCCGTGGCGCTTCGGCAGGGGGCGGCACGACAACCGGTAGCTCCTCTTGCACGCGCACCTGCGGAGGCGGCGGCACAGGCGCCTGCGAGAAGCCCGCGGCCGCCGTCGTCGTGAACGGCGTCGGATCGGTGACTTCCGGTTCGGCCTTGCGGAGCATGCCCTGCGCTTCGCTACTGTGGGCTGCGCCGGGCTGTGCCATCGTTTCGGCCACGGCCTGCCCTTCCGCCTTCCACCATGCCGCCTGCATCTGGCGACGCTGCTGCCACCACGTGTAGCCCAGCAGCACGAGCAGCAACGCGCAGAACGCGGTGAGTCCCAGGACCAGCGGATTCGCGTAGCGCTCTTCTTCGGCTCGCAGCAGCCGGGCCTGCAACGCGGCCAACGACTCGCGCGTGGCGGCACTGTCCCTGCGAATGGCAACGAGTTGCTCTTCCAGCTTCTGCAGCTTCTCGCGGTCACGCGCCATCTCTTCGGGCGTGGTGTTGAGCGCTCGCCACAAGGTCGAAGCCGCCGCCTGCTGCGCACTACCGCCTCCATCGGAAGGCGGCGGCAGCGTGTCATCGAGGCGAAGCCCCGGGTCAGCGAGCACGCCGGCGTCGATCGGGTCGAGCTGCAGGCGCGGCGTGGCGGAGGCCGTTCGTTCAGCCGCCGTTCGTTCCGCACGCCTGGCTTGGACCGTGGAGGCCGGCGAACGTGCACGCGTTTGCGCCGTGGTTGTACGAGATGCTGCCGGGCTGCGTCGCTGGCGTGCCGCTGGTGCGGGAGTAGGCGCTGCGGCGACCTGCACCTGCGATTCCTGAGGACGGTTCTGCCGTGGCTGCGCAGCGGTGGCGCGGGGTTGAGGCGCCGATGGAACCTGCGCAAGGTTCACGGCCGGTGGATCGGCAAACAGCGTGAACTTGCGCGAGACCTGCGACGTGCAGCCGACGCTCACCTGTGTGTTCACGACGGGCTCGTCGACCAGGGTGCTGGTCGTGATGCGGATGCCCTCTGCCCCTGCTGCCACCTGCACGGCGGATGCTGGCTGACGGTTGTCGCCGAAGAACACCTCGGCGTGGATGCACTCTGGTGCCAGCGCCTCGCCTGCTTCGAGCCGCACCGGCAACGTGATGGCAAGCGGCTGGCCAAGCGTGGCTGCACTCGTCACGCGGCCGAGGCCAATCGACCACGACTCGGCAGACGCACCACACAGCGCCATCGCCATAGCGAGTCTTGTGAGTGATCCGTTCATGCTCTCGTTATCGTCACTCCCCCCCCGAGGCACTCTAGCATGGAGTTATGTGCGCTTTAGGCTCCAAAACGAGCAGAAGGCCGCATGACAAAATGCTTTTTCACCCCTCTCAAGCCTCTGCATTGGCCAGAACCATGCCTGCCGAACTCCGAACCGAACGCCGCAATCACACGCTCGTGCTCACCATCAGCGACCCGGCCACCCGCAACACGCTGTCGCCCCAGGTCTACGACGCCGGCGTCGAGGCGCTCGGTGTGGCCGAGTCGAACCCGGAGTTGCGCTGCGTGGTCATCACGGGTGACGGCGAACACTTCTGCGCCGGTGGCGACCTGCAGCGCCTGGCCGGCAACCGCGAGCTCGGGCGCGAAACGCAGCGAGCCCAGTTGGCCAAGTTGAACCAGTTCATCGAAGCGATCCGCGTGTTCCCCAAGCCCGTGATCGCCGCGGTGGAAGGCACGGCCGCGGGCGCCGGCTTCTCGCTGGCCCTGGCTTGCGACATGCTGGTGGCAGCACCAGACGCGAAGTTCGTGATGGCCTACAACAAGATCGGCCTGTCGCCCGACGGAGGCGCCACCTGGTACCTGATGCAGGCACTGCCACGCGCGCTGGCCTTGCAACTCATCTGGCTCGCAGAGCCGGCTTCGGCACAGCAGCTGCACAACCTGGGCCTTGTCAATCGCGTGACAGACAAGGGCCGTGCACTCGACGAAGCTCTGCGCCTGGCCGACACGCTGGCAGGCTTTGCCCCCGGTGCGCTGGCCAGCGGCAAGGAGCTCGTGAACCACTGGCCCCAGCACACGCTCGGCGCGCAGCTCGGTGCCGAACAGGAGCACTTCGTCGAGAACCTGTTCGACGCCAATGCCGGCGAGGGTCTGCAGGCGTTTCTTGAGAAGAGGCCACCGCGTTTCGGTTGATAAGGAACCCCATGAGTGCACGTCGCCGCATCTACCTGATGCGCCACGGATCGGTCGACTACTTCCTCGAAGACGGCACGCCCGTGCCACCTGACGACGTGCAGCTCAATGCCGAGGGCCAGCGACAGGCCGATGCAGCCGGCTCGCTGTTCGCGAGCTGCGGAGTGCAGTTCGACCGCGCAGTGGTGAGCGGCCTGCCGCGCACGGTGGAGACCGCAACGCGTGTACTCGCGGCCCAGGGCAGCAACACGCCTGCGCTCATCAAGGACCCCGCATTGCGCGAAATCCGCAGCGGCCGCCTGGCCGACATCCCGCGAGAAAACGTGCGCGAGGCCTTCCTCGGCGCATTCCGCGCCGGCCCCGGCATCGAAGCGCAGCGCTTCCTCGGCGGCGAATCGGTTGGCGAGCTGCTCGACCGCGTGTTGCCTTCTTTCGAAGGCTGGCTCGCCGACGCAAGCTGGCAATGCATGTTGATGGTGTTGCATGGCGGCGTGAACCGTGCGCTGTTGTCGCGCGCGCTGGCCGGCGAGCGGGCCTTCTTCGGCCGCATGGAGCAGGCACCGGCTTGCATCAACGTGCTCGAGGTTGGCGACAACGAAGCCGTCGTGCGCGCCATCAACCTCGCGCCCACGCAATGGCTGCACGAGCGCGAGCGCTACACCACGATGGAAAAGCTGCTCGCGCAGTACCAGCGCATCTCGCTACCGGTATAGCGGGTATAGCGCGCGGGCGCTACGTCTTGTAGCTCGCATCCTTGCGATCGAGCCTGCGCAGCAGCCCCGGCCACACCAGCTGCGCGCCCTGCCCCTTCGTCGCTTGTGCCGCCTGCTGCATGGCAGTGGCAATGATCTCGGGCTGCACCTGCGTCAGCTCCGAGCCGCCGGCCATTGCGCGCACCTGCATGTTGCAGGTGGTCTCGAAGAAGTACATCGCCATGAAGGCATCGGCCACCGAAGGCCCGAGCGTCAGCAGGCCATGGTTGCGCAGCATCAGGTAGGTCTTGTCGCCCAGGTCGCGCACGAGCCGCGGCTTCTCGTCGTCGCGCAACGCCACGCCTTCGTAGTCGTGATACGCCAGACTCGCAAGCACGAAGATCGAATGCTGCGAGATCGGCAGCACGCCATGCTTTTGTGCCGACACGGCCACACCATTGAGCGTGTGCGTGTGCAGCACGCAATGTGCATCATGGCGCGCCGAGTGGACGGCGCGGTGAATGGTGAAGCCGGCCGGGTTCACAGGAAACGGCGAGTCGTCGAGCTTGTTGCCGTGCAGGTCGATCTTCACGAGGCTGGACGCGGTGATCTCGTCGAAGAACATGCCGTAGGGGTTGATGAGGAACTGGTCCTGCGTGCCCGGCACACGCGCTGTGATGTGCGTGAAGACGAGGTCATCCCACTTGAACTCGGCCACCAGCCGGGTCGCGGTAGGGACGGAGATTGCTCCCCGCCCCCCGCACAGATCCGTACGTGCA